>NZ_JBVIGN010000009.1:0-280715 GCF_055570785.1 Streptomyces sp. NPDC031100 | reverse complement strand
TCCCACGTCTCTCCCCCCCCCTTCCACGGCTGGCCAGGGGGGGGACCTGCCGGGTGAGGGCGCGGTCCACTCGTTCTTGACCGGAGCTGCAGGGGCCCTTGCCAGGCTGCGAAGGCACGGCATCCGTCAATGTGGGAAGGGCGAACATGGGAGCAATCGAGGTTCCGGTCCTGATCGTGGGCGGCGGCGGATGCGGTCTGTCCGCCTCCGTCTTCCTGTCCGACCAGGGCGTCGATCATCTGCTGGTGGAGCGGCACCCGGACACGTCCAGGATTCCGAAGGCGCACTATCTCAACCAGCGCACGATGGAGATCTTCCGCCAGCACGGCATCGCCGAGGACGTGCTCGCGGAGGCGGCGCCGCTGGAGATGTTCGGCAAGGTGCGCTGGCAGACCACGCTCGCGGGCGACGGGCCGCTGGACCGGCGCCTGATCCATGAGATGGACGCCTTCGGCGGCGGTGAGCTGCGGGAGACGTACGCGGCGGCCGGGCCCGTCCTGCCCGCCAAGCTGCCGCAGATGTGGCTGGAGCCGATCCTGCGCCGCCACGCGGAGGACCGCAATCCCGGGCGGATCCTCTTCCACCACGAGGTGACCACCTTCTCCGACGAGGGCGACCACGTCGTCGCCGAGATACGGAACACCGAGACCGGTGAGATCACCACGGTCACGGCGCAGTACCTCATCGGTGCGGACGGCGGCCGTATGGTCGGGCCCGCGGCCGGCATCGAGATGCAGGGCCCGCCCGGACTGGTCAACACCACGACCGTGTACTTCTCCGCCGACCTGTCCGAGTGGTGGGAGGAGGGCACGCTCATCACCCACTTCCTCAGCCCGGAGGACCCCGATCTCTCCAGCAACCTCATCGAGATGGGTCCGAGTTGGGGCAAGAGGTGCGAGCAGTGGGGTCTGCACTTCGCTCCCGGCCCGCCCGGCCGCTGGGACACGGAGACGGTCGTCCCGAGGATCCGCGAGCTGCTGCGCATACCCGACCTGGAGGTCACCGTGCACAAGGTGACGGACTGGATCGTGCACGCGCACCTCGCCGACCGCTACCGGGTCGGCCGCGTGCTCATCGCCGGTGACGCCGCACACCGCCAGCCGCCCGCCGTCGGACTCGGCCTCAACACCGGTATCCAGGACGCGCACAACCTCGCCTGGAAGCTGGCCGCGGTGCTCGGCGGCCGCGCGCCCGACAGCCTGCTCGACAGCTACGAGGCCGAGCGCCGGCCCGTGGGCCGGGAGAACGTCGACTGGGCGGTGTCCGCCGCCATCCACCACCAGGCCGTCATCGACGCCGTCGGCGCCGGCCACAACATCCCGGCGGGGCGCCGGAAGCAGCGGCTCGAGGCGTACTTCGACCCGTCCCCGCTCGGCGACACCGTGCGGGCGCGCGCTCTGGAGATCTTCCACACCCACCGGGGCGGCTGCCAGTCGTTCGACATGGAGATCGGCTTCCACTACGAGGACGGCGCACTCGTCCCCGACGGCAGCGAGCCGCCGGCCCGTGTCCCGATGCGGAACGAGCACCAGCCGACGTCCCGCCCCGGGCACCGGCTGCCGCACGCCTGGATCAGCCGGAACGGTCAGCGCCTGTCCACGCTCGACCTCGCCGGCCGGACCGACTTCACGCTCCTCACCGGTCCGGAGGGGACGGCGTGGTGCGAGGCGGCCGCGCGGGTGGCGGAGAAGTTCTCGGTCCGGATCGTCACGGCCCGCATCGGCGCCGAGTACGCCGACGAGGACGGGGGCTGGGCGGCCGTACGGGAGATCGGCGACGCCGGCGCGATCCTGGTCCGTCCCGACCAGCATGTCGCCTGGCGCAGCACGGACGGCCGCGAGGACGCGGAGCAGGTCCTCGCGGAGGTGTTCGCCGCGATCCTGGACCGCTGATTCCGCACAGCAAGAAATCTGCACAATAGGAAATCCGCACAACAGGAAATCTGCACAGCACGAAAGAGGGGCCGTGCCCGATCACCGGGCACGGCCCCTTCTTCGTGTGCTCTCAGGCAGCGACCGCTCCCGAGCGCGCCGCGGCGTCCTTCTTCAGCCAGGCCAGGACCTGGTCGGCGGCCTTGCGCGCGGTGGCCATGCAGACACCGACGCCCACACCGTCGTACAGCGCGCCGCACACCGCGAGTCCGGGCTGGGCGGCCACCGCCTCCCGGATGCGCCGCACCCGCTCCAGGTGCCCGACCGTGTACTGCGGCAGGGCGTCGTGCCAGCGGCTCACCCGGGTCGCCACCGGCGCGCCGGTCACCCCCGTGGCCTCGGCCAGCTCGGCCGTCGCCAGCGCGACGAGATCGGCGTCGTCGCGCCCCAGCAGACGGTCCTCGCCGAACCGCCCCAGCGAGCAGCGGACGATCTCCACCTCGCCTGCCAGATGGGGCCACTTCACGGTCGTGAAGGTGACCTCCTTGACCGCCTTCCCCTCCACCGCGGGCACCCGGTAGGCGGCGTGTCCCCGGCCGGAGAGCCCGCCGCCGGGGAACGCCGTGCGGGGGTAGGCGAGCGTCACCATCGCCACGCTGGAGTACGGGACTTCGGCGAGCGCCGAGACGGCGGAGCCGGTGCCGGTCACCCCGGCGAGCAGGCTGCTCGCAGGGCCGGCCGGGACGGCGACGACGACGGCGTCCGCGTCGATGTACTCCGGGCCCGTGACCGGTCCCACGGTCAGCCGCCAGCCGTCCCCGGTACGCTCGAGCTTCGTGACGGGGGCGTCGGTGCGCACGGACGCGTCCGGGGCGGCGGCCAGCACCTGCCGCACGAGGACGGGCGGCAGCGAACCGAAGCCGCCCTCCAGGGTGGCGACGCTCACCGGCGGCGGCTTCTCGCCCTCCCGCAGCTGAGGCGTCAGCGAACCCGCCGCGTCCGCGAGCGAGTTGTGGTCCCGGGACGCCATGGCCAGCGGGGTCAGCGTGGCCTCGAACGACAGGTCCTCGGCCCGGCCGGAGAACACGCCGGCGAGGAACGGGTCGACGAGGCGGTCGACGACCTCCTGGCCGAGCCGGCCCCCGACGTACGCCGCGACCGAGACGTCGCCGCCCCGGTCGAACGAGGGCAGCACGAGGTCCTGCCGTGCCCGCTCGACCCCCTCGGCGGACAGCACGCCGGACCTGGCGAGGTCGTCCATGTCGCAGGGCACGCCCATGAACTGACGGTCGGGCTGGTGCCGGATCTCGCCCCGGGTCCAGATCGCCGACGCGGTGACGCCCGCCGACATGATCCGGTCGCCGAGCCCGGCGTCCTTGATCAGCCCGGTGGTCTTGCGACGGTTGGCGTACAGCGACTCGGCGCCCTCGTCGACCGCGACACCGGCCACCTCGGAGACCGACAGTTTCCCGCCGATCCGGGACGATCCCTCCAGGACCGTCACCCGGACCGGCTGGTTCCGCAGACAGAACGCAGCCGCCAGTCCCGCGATACCGCCTCCGACGATGACCACATGGGGCTTCGTGCTCGCTTGCTCCCGTTCGCTGCCAGCCATTCCACCAGCTCCTTCATGGTTACGGTGTCGTAGAGCCCGCCGCCGCGCCGGTGTACGGCGCCACGACGGGCTCTGGCAGTGTCGCCGGGGGCCCCGGAACCCCGGTCGAGAGCGGCTGGACTCTAGGGGCGGGCGATGCCGAACCAGCGGTCGAGGGCCTCGGCGAGGTCGTCGGTGGTCCCTGGGGAGGTCCAGGCGACGTAGCCGTCGGGACGGATGAGGACGGTGTCGAGGGCGGGTTGGGGGGTGGTGGTCCAGGTGGCGTTGACGATGTCGAGGCGGTCGGTGCGGCCTTGGGCGAGCTGCGTGGCCGTGGCGTCGGTGGTGATGAGGAGGCCGTGTCCGGTGTGCAGGAGGTCGGCGATGCGGGTGCGGGTGCCGTCGGGCAGGGTGAGTTCGTGCTCGGGCGGCATGCGCAGGCCGAGCAGGGGGTGGTCGCCCTTGCCCACCTCGTAGCGGACGCCGAGGTTGCTCAGCAGGCCGGCCAGGTACCCGGCGGCCTCCCGGTGGGAGACCAGCTCGGCCATGATGCCGCGGACCGGGTCCATGTCCTCGCCGGTGAGCCGCAGTTCGATCGCCGCGCGGGCGTTGCGCGCCAACTGCTCCCCGATCGGGTGGCGTTCGCCGTGGTAAGTGTCGAGCAGGCCCTCGGGCGCCCACCCCTTGACGGTCGCCGCCAGCTTCCAGCCGAGGTTCACCGCGTCCTGGACGCCCACGCTCAGCCCCTGCGCCATGGCCGGGGGCTGCACGTGCGCGGCGTCGCCCGCCAGGAACACCCGGCCGCGCCGGTACTCGGCGGCGGCCCGTGAGGCGTCGGTGAAGCAGCTGATCCAGCGGCACTCCCCGTGGTGGATGGACTCGCCGGTGAGCCGCTGCCAGGCGTCGGCGAGATCGGCGTAGGTGAGGGAGTCGCGGTCACGGGGCGGCGTTCCGGCCTCGTGCACGACGACCCGGGTGACGCCGTTCTCCAGGTCCATCGCCATGACCATGCTGCCGCCCGGCAGGTTCTCGCCGATGCGCCGCTTACGGGTCTCGATCCCGGTGACGTCGGCGGTGAGGAAACCGCGGGTGCCCTCGGTGCCGGGGAAGCCGATCCCGGCCAGCTTGCGCACGGAGCTGCGTCCGCCGTCGCAGCCGACCAGATACGAGGCGCTCTCCTCACCCGGTCCTTCGTGTCCTTCGACGCTCACCACGACGCCGTCGCCGGTCTCGTGGAGGCCGGTCACCTCGTAGCCGCGCAGCACCGGCACACCGAGTTCGGTCACCCAGTCCTCCAGCATCCGCTCGGTGCGGAACTGGGAGACGCCCCGGTGCCCGTAGTGGTCCTCCGCCAGCATGCCGAGGTCGATCGGGACCCCGCCGAAGTGGCTGTCGGCGCGCTCGGTCGCGCCGAGCCGGCCGAGCAGTCCGCGCTGGTCGAAGCATTCGGCGGTGCGCTTGGTGAAGCTCGCGCCGCGCGACTCGCGCGGCGGGACGGGAAGCCTCTCGTAGACGACGACGTCCACGCCGCGGAGCTTGAGTTCACCCGCCGTCATCAGCCCGACGGGGCCCGCGCCGACGACGATCACATCCCTGGCCATTGCATGTGCTCCTCTACGGTCGATGCCGCCGGTCAGCGGCCGGCGTTCTCGGGGACGCGGGTGGTGCCGAACCAGCGGTCGAGTGCCTCGGCGAGGTCGTCGGTGGTCCCTGGGGAGGTCCAGGCGACGTAGCCGTCGGGGCGTATGAGGACGGTGTCGAGGGCGGGTTGGGGGGTGGTGGTCCAGGTGGCGTTGATGATGTCGAGGCGGTCGGTGCGGCCCTGGGCGTGGCGTGCGGCTTCGGTGTCGGTGGTGATGAGGAGGCCGTGTCCGGTGTGCAGGAGGTCGGCGATGCGGGTGCGGGTGCCGTCGGGCAGGGTGAGTTCGTGCTCGGGCGGCATGCGCAGGCCGAGCAGGGGGTGGTCGCCCTTGCCCACCTCGTAGCGGACGCCGAGGCCGCTCACGATTCCCGCGATCCGCTCCGCCGCGTCCTTGTGGGCGAGCAGCTCGCCCACGACCTCGCGGACCGGGTCCATCGCGGCATCGCCGAGATAGAGCTTCTGCGCCGCCCGGGCGTTGCGGATCAACTCCCGCCCCACCGGGTGGCGTTCGGCGTGGTAGGTGTCGAGCAGGCCCTCGGGCGCCCACCCCTGGACGGTCGCCGCCAGCTTCCAGCCGAGGTTCACCGCGTCCTGCAGTCCGGCGCTGAGCCCCCACGCGGCCAGCGGCGGGATCTCGTGCGCGGCGTCGCCCGCCAGGAGCACCCGCCCGCGCCGGTACTCCTGGGCCAGCGCGGCGGAGTTGCCGCAGGCCCACAGCCACTGGGGCTGCGCGTCGTCGATGGACTCACCGGTGAGCCGCCGCCACGCGTCGGCGACCTGAGCGAACGTCAGCGCGCCCGGGTCCTGGTCGGCGGGCAGGGACGGGTCGTGGATGACGATACGGAGGCGGCCCTCGCCCAGCGGGGTGCACACCACCATGCTGCCGCCGGGAAGACGCTCGCCGATGGGCCGGGGGCGCAGGGCGATGCCGGTGATCTCCGCGGTGTACATCCCGCGGGTGGCCGCCCAGCCGGGCGCGGGGATGCCGGCCAGCGCGCGGACGGTGCTGCCCGCGCCGTCGCAGCCGACCAGATACGAGGCGCTCTCCTCACCGGGTCCTTCGGGTCCTTCGACGCTCACCACGACGCCGTCGGCGGTCTCGCTGAGGCCGGTCACCGCGTAGCCGCGCCGCACCGGGACGCCCAGCTCGGCCAGCCAGCCGGTCAGCGCCTCCTCGGTCCTGGCCTGGGACAGGCCCAGCACTCCGCTGTGATCCTCGTCGAGCATGCCGAGGTCGAAGCGGACCCCGCCGAAGTGTCCCATCGGGCCCCAGCGGAACCCGCCCAGCCGGGGCAGCAGCCCGCGCTGTCCCAGGGACTCGGCGGCCCGCCGGTTGAAACCGAGGGCGCGGGACTCGCCGGCCGGGGCGGGCAGCTTGTCGTAGACGACCACGTCCACCCCGCCCAGGCGGAGCTCGCCGGCGAGCATCAGGCCGACAGGCCCGGCACCGACCACTATCACGTCAGTATTTCTCATATTCAGGCCCTCTGTGTTTTTGGCAATAGTCGGTCGTGAAGCTACGCAGCGCCGTGTTCAACCGCAATGAACGGATAAAGCGCGCGGTCGGGCGTTCAACCGCGGATTCAGCGTTGCTTGAACACGGATATGGAACGGTTGAACACGCCGAACGGTTGAACGCCGAGTTCGCACGGCAATGTAGGAGGTGTCCCCGGGGTTCGGGTCTTACTACGGTGAATGTGCGAGTAATTCGGCCCTCGAAAGCAGCGGAAAGGGAGAGACGTGCCGGTCGAGAAGGTCGCGCTCATCACGGGCGCCAACAAGGGCATCGGCTTCGCCGTCGCACGGCAGCTCGCTGAGCAGGGGATCGTCGTCCTCGTCGGCGCGCGGGACGAGGTGCGCGGCAAGGAGGCCGCCGACGCGCTGACGGGCGACGGTCTCACGGCGGTGCCGCTCCGGCTCGACGTGACGGACCCGGCCTGCGTGGCCGAGGCCGCCGCCGAGATCGAACGGCGGTACGGCCGCCTGGACATCCTGGTGAACAACGCCGGCGTCGCGGGCGGCTTCACCGGAACACCCGGTGAGGCGACCGCCGCCGACCTGCGGGAGGTCTACGAGACCAACGTCTTCGGCGTGGTCACCGTGACCCACGCGATGCTGCCGCTGCTGCGCCGGTCCCCGGCCGGACGCGTCGTCAACCTGTCCAGTCACGTCGGGTCGCTGACCCTGACCGCGCATCCGGATTCCCCGCTGGCCGGGGTCGACATGATCGCCTACCAGTCCTCGAAGACCGCGCTGAACGCGATCACGGTCGCCTACGCGAAAGAGCTGCGCGGGACCCCGATCAAGGTCAACGCCGCCCTCCCCGGAGTGGTGGCCACGGACATCAACCACCACCGCGGTCACCGGACACCCGCCGAGGGAGCGGTGATCGCGGTCCGGCTCGCCCTGCTGGACGAGGCCGGACCCACGGGCCGGTGCCTGGCGGACGACGGACCCGTTCCGTGGTAGCGCGCACGAAGAACGTGGTGGCGCGCATGAGGAACAAAGTCGCCGACAGCACGAACACAGAGAGGTGATTGGCTTTGTTGCAGATATCGATCAGCGACCTCCAGAGCATCATGCGCGAGTGCGCCGGCGAGGACGAGGACACGCTGCCGCTCGAGGAGGCGCCCGACCAGCCGTTCGACGAGCTGGGATACGACTCCCTCGCGCTGCTCGAGACGCACAGCCGGATCGAGCGGGACTACGGCGTGGAGCTGTGCGAGGACGAGGTCGGGGCGATGAACACCGCCCGGGAACTCGTCGAGTTCGTCAATTCGCTGCTGCAGCTGAAGGTGATGTCGGCGGCCTGATCCCGCGCGGGATCGCAAGAGACGTAAGAGACGCGACAGACGTGAGAGATCCGGAGGCAGACAGTGGCGGTTGAAGGAACGATCCTGGTGCTGGGCGGTACCGGCCGGCAGGGCGGGGCGGTGGCCCGCGAACTGCTGCGACGCGGGCATACCGTGCACGCCCTGGTCCGCGACCCGTTGAAGGCCGAGGCGCGGGCGCTTCAGGAGGCGGGCGCGGTACTCGTCCGCGGTGACCTGGACGACGAGGCGTCGCTGGCGGCGGCGATGACGGACGTCCACGGAGTGTTCAGCGTCCAGACGTTCCGCGGCCCGGGCGGGGTCGAGGCCGAGGAGCGGCAGGGCAGGGCGGTGGCCGACGCGGCGGTACGGGCCGGCGTACGGCACTTCGTCTACAGCTCGGTCGGCGGCGCGGACCGGGACACCCGGGTCCCGCACTTCGAGAGCAAGCTGCGGATCGAGGAGTACCTGCGGACGCTCGACCTGCCGACGACGGTGCTGCGGCCGGTCATGTTCCACGACATACTCCTCGACATCGCCCCGCGGCCGGTGGACGGCGAGCTCGTGCTGTCCCTGTGGCTGGACCCCGAGACCCCGGTCCAGCTCATCGCGACCGGCGACATCGGCCTGTTCGCCGCCGACGCGTTCGAGAACCCCGACGCCTGGATGGGCCGGGTGGTCGAGATCGCCGGTGAGGAGCTGACCGGACCGCAGATGGCCGCGGCGTTCGAGGCCGTGTCCGGCGTCCCGACCCGCTTCCAGCAGCTGCCCATCGAGCCGCTGCGCGCGGCCCGCCCGGACCTGGCCAACATGTTCGACTGGTTCGAACGCGACGGCTACCACGCCGACCTGCCCGAACTGCGCCGGAGCAGGCCGGACCTCGTCTCCCTGGAGACCTGGCTGAGCACCAACTGGACCGCCCCTCTGGCCGGCTCGCGACGCTGACTCCGCATCCGGGTGTCTAGGTGAAGAGCGGATCGCGGGTACGGGTGCGCTTGAGTTCGAAGAACCCGTCGGTCCCGGCCAGGGCGAGAAAACCGTCCCAGAGTTTCACCGCGGCCTCGCCGCGCGGGGTCGGTGTCACCACGGGGCCGAAGAACGCCACGTCACCGACCGCGATGACCGGGGTGCCCACCTCGGTGCCGACGCGGCCGATGCCGTCGTTGTGCGAGGCGCGCACCGCGCCGTCGAACGCGTCGGACGCGGCCGCGTCGGCCAGGGCGGGGTCGAGGCCCGAGGCGGCCAGGGCCGCCTCGTAGGTGGCCCGCTCCTTGGGCGCCTTCTGGAGATGGAACCGGGTGCCGAGTTCGGAGTAGAGCCGGCCCAGCACCTCGGAGCCGTAACGCTGCTCGGCGGCGGCGCAGACCCGCACCGGCTCCAGACGCAGGGCCAGGTCCCGGTGCCAGCGCTCGGGCAGGTCGGTGCGCCCCTCGTTCAGGACGGTCAGGCTCATGAGGTGCCACCGCAGCTCGAGGGGCCGTAGCCGCGCGACCTCGAGAGTCCAGCGGGAGGTCAGCCACGCCCAGGGGCAGGTCGGGTCGAACCAGAAGTCCACCGGGATCGGCGTGTCGTGCGGCAACGTCGGCCTCCTTGCCCTTGTCGTGGGGTCGCGATCAGTAGTTTCCGAGGCCGCCGCAGACGTTGATCGCCTGCGCGGTCACGGGCGCGGCCGCGTCGGAGACCAGGTAGGAGACGAGGCCGGCCACCTCCTCGGGGGTGGAGTAGCGGCCGAGCGGGATCTTCGCCTCGAAACGCTCCAGGATCTCCGCCTCGCTCGTGTCGAAGTGCACGGCATACCCCTGCCGCACCCGCTGTGCCATCGGGGTCTCCACATAGCCGGGGCAGACGGCGTTGACCGTGACCCCCGTCTTCGCCAGCTCCAGCCCGAGCGCCTTGGTGAAGCCGACGACACCGTGCTTGGACGCCGAGTAGGGGGCGCCGAGCACCACGCCCTGCTTGCCGCCGGTCGAGGCGATGTTGATGATCCGGCCCCAGCCGCGTTCGACCAGGCCGCCCGCCTTGAGCACCGCGCGAGTCATCAGGAAGACGCTGTTGAGATTGGTGTCGATCACGTCGTACCAGAGCTCGTCGGCGATCTCCGCGGTCGTGCCGCCGCCGCTGCGCCCGGCGTTGTTGACCAGGACGTCGATCCGCCCGTACCGCTCGACGGCCGCGTCGACGAGGCGGGCGACGTCCGCCGGCTTGCGGACGTCGGCGGCCAGGCCGTCGGCGTCGTGACCGTTCGCCCGCAGCTTGCCGACCGTCTCCTGGACGGCTTCGGGGCTGCGTGCGCACAGGAAGACCCTGAGTCCCTGGCTCGCGAGCTGCTCGGCGATCGCCAGGCCGATTCCGCTTGTGCCGCCGGTGATCAGCGCCACCTGCTGTCCGTTGTCCGCCATTCCGCTTGCTCCTTCTCCGGGTGTATGCGGGGCCGAAACAACCTGGCAAGAAGGGCCGGAATGCCGGTCGAGGGCCGGTGGAGAAAGCTCTGTTCGACCGCATGAATTCTCCAGTTGAACGTTCGAAGAGGGAATTCTGAGAATTCCGCGGTTGCGGGTCCGAGAAGTGCCGACCTATCGTCTGGAATCCACGAAAAAGGCGCTGCGAAAGGAAAGCCATGTCTGCATTGCCCGAGGTTCGCGACCAGTCGGAGTCGTATGCGCTGCTCGATCTGATCCAGGGTGCCGTGATCACCCAGGCGATATTCGTCGTGGCCAAGCTCGGCATCGCGGACGT
Source organism: Streptomyces sp. NPDC031100 (assembly GCF_055570785.1). Classification (NCBI taxonomy): domain Bacteria; kingdom Bacillati; phylum Actinomycetota; class Actinomycetes; order Kitasatosporales; family Streptomycetaceae; genus Streptomyces; species Streptomyces sp. NPDC031100. Next base: position 270,062 of record NZ_JBVIGN010000009.1, on the reverse strand, counting down.
GCTCGCCGACGGACCGCTGTCCGCCGAGGACATCGCCCAGCGGGTCGGAGCCGACGCCCGGGCGATCCACCGCATTCTGCGCGCCCTGTCCGGACACGGGGTGTTCGCCGTCGGTGCGGACGGCCGGTACGAGAACACGCCGCTGTCCGACAAGCTCCGCGACGACGCGCAGGACTCGATGCGCGGCTTCGGCCTGCTGATGGGCCACCCCCTGCTGTGGGAGGAGTGGGGCCACCTGCTCACCACCGTGGAGACCGGCGAGCCCAACCTGCCGAAGCTGCGCGGCATGGGCGCCCTGGACTTCTTCCACGCGACCCCGGAGTACGCCGGCGTCTTCTTCCAGGCCTTCGGCCAGCTCTCGGAGTCGGAGACCGACCCGATCCTGGCGGCCTACGACTTCTCCCAGTTCGAGACGGTCGTGGACGTCATCGCCGGCCGCGGCAACCTGCTGGCGGGCATCCTCAAGCAGGCCCCGGACGTCAAGGGCGTGCTGTACGACTCCGAGGTCGCGACCGTGGACTCGCCCGCGCTCTTCGAGTCGGCCGGGGTGGCGGACCGGCTCACGATCGAGCACGGCGGTTACCTCGACAAGCTGCCGTCGGGCGGTGACGCCTACCTGTTCAAGCACATCATCCACGACTTCTCCGAGGAGGACGCCGTGACGGCCCTGCGCAACGCGCGCGAGGCCATCAACCCCGACGGCAAGCTGCTCGTCATCGAGTACGCGCTCCCCGAGAAGAACGAGCGCCACCTCGGCCACACCATCGACCTCTGGCTGATGCTCATGCTCGGCGCCCAGGACCGCACGCTGGCCGAGTACACCGAGCTGTTCGCCAAGGCCGGCTTCAAGGTCACCCGGGCGGTCCCCACCGGCGCGCCGATCTCGATCATCGAGGCGATCCCGGTCTGATTCCCGGCAACCCCCCACACCCACCGAAGTCGAGGTTCAGGACAGCTCAGGACACTCAGGACGGGAAAAAGAGATGGACACCGATGTCATAGTCGTCGGGGCGGGTCCCGCGGGACTGACGCTCGCGGCCGAACTCCGCCTCGGCGGCGCCGATGTCGTCGTCTTCGAGCAGCGGGCCGAGCGGAGCTGGGAGTCGCGCGGCATCGGCTTCACCGCGCGCGCCACCGAGATGTTCCACCAGCGCGGGATCCTCGAACGCCTGGAGAACATCGAGATCACCCGGCAGGGGCACTTCGGCGGCATCCCGATCGACTACGGGGTGCTGGAGGGGTCGCACTTCGGCGTGCGGGGTGCGCCCCAGTACAAGATCGAGGAGATGCTCGAGAAGCGGGCGCTGGAGCTGGGAGCGTCCCTGCGCCGCGGCTACGAGTTCACCGGCCTGACCGACACCGGGGACGGCGTCACCGTGACCGTGCGGGGCCCGGCAGGACCCGAGGAGTGCTCCGCCCGCTACCTGGTGGGCTGCGACGGCGGGCGGAGCACCGTCCGCTCCCTGGCGGGCTTCGAGTTCGCCGGCGCCGACGCCACCCGCGAGATGTACCTGGCGGACGTCCGGGGCTGCGACATCAAGCCCCGGCCGATCGGCGAGCTGCGGCCGAACGGCATGGTGATGGCGGCGCCGCTGGAGCAGGGCTACACCCGCATCATCGTCTGCGAGAACGGCACCTCACCGGACCGGAGCCGTGAGGTGACGTTCACCCAGGTCGCGGACGCCTGGCAGCGGTTGACCGGCGACTCGATCCACGACGGTGAGGCGCGGTGGGTGAGCCGCTTCACGGACGCCACCCGCCAGGCCACCGAGTACCGGCGCGGCCGGGTGCTGCTGGCGGGCGACGCCGCCCACATCCACCTCCCCGCCGGCGGACAGGGGCTGAGCGTCGGCGTGCAGGACGCCTTCAACCTCGGCTGGAAGCTCGCGGCGACGGTCAGGGGCTGGGCCCCCGAGGGCCTGCTCGACACCTACCACGCCGAACGGCACCCGGTGGGGGCGCGTGTCCTGCGCAACACGCTCGCGCAGGGGACGCTGAACCTCACCGGCAGGTCGGTCGAGCCGCTGCGCGCCGTCATGGCGGAGCTCGTCGCGATCCCTGCGGCGGCCCGGCATCTGTCCGGCATGGTGAGCGGCTTCGACATCCGCTACGACCTGGGCGGAGGCGACCTCGACGGGCCGGCGCACCCCCTGCTCGGCACCCGGATGCCCGACCGCGGGCTGGAGCTCGCCGACGGCGGCCACGACCGGATCGCCCGGCTGCTGCACCCGGCCCGGGGCGTCCTGATCACCTCCGACGCCTCGGGAGACACGAGCGCAGTCGCCTCCGGCTGGGCCGGCCGTGTCGACGTGGTCCGGGTGAACGGCTTCCCCGCCGGACCGGAGGAGGGCGGCGCCACGACCGAGTCGGTGCTGCTCCGTCCCGACGGCTACGTGGCGTGGACGGCGCCGGGCGGAGGCGATCTCGCGGCCGCGCTGGGGCGCTGGTTCGGCGAGCCCCGATAAGAGCCTGTGTCATATCCCCCGGCCGGGCGCGCGCGAGAGCCCCGCGCCCCGTTCGGGGCGCTCCTTCACCGAAAGGAAGAGAAACGTGACCGAGAACGCGGTCCGTGAAACGGAACACGAGATCGACGTCTCCGCCCCCGCCGAACTGGTGTACGCGCTGATCGCGGACGTAGGCAGATGGCCGGAGGTCTTTCCCCCGACCGTGCATGCCGAAGTCGTCGAGAGGGACGGCGACACGGAGCTGATCCGGCTCTGGGCGACGGCGAACGGCGCCGCCAAGACCTGGACCTCCCGGCGCGTGCACACCCCGGAGCTGCTGACGGTGACGTTCCGCCAGGAGCGTTCGCAGCACCCGGTCGGCGGCATGGGCGGGGCGTGGGTGGTGGAGCCCGTCTCCGCGACCTCGTGCCGGGTGCGCCTGCTGCACGACTTCCACGCGGCGACCGACGACCCCGCCGACCTCGACTGGATCAGCGAGGCGGTCGACCGCAACAGCGCCTCGGAGCTGGCGGCGCTGAAGGAGAGCGCCGAAGCGAGCGGCCCCGACGAGCTCATCACCTTCGACGACACCGTGACGGTCGACGGACACGGCAAGGACGTCTACGACTTCCTCAACGAGGCGCAGCTCTGGCAGGAGCGGCTGCCGCACGTCGCCCGGGTGTCGCTGGAGGAGGACGAGCCCGGACTCCAGATCCTGGAGATGGACACCCGCACCAAGGACGGCAGCACCCACACCACGCGGTCCGTGCGCGTGTGCCGGCCCTCGACGGCCATCGTGTACAAGCAGATCGTCCTGCCCGCGCTGATGACGCTGCACACCGGGCGCTGGCTCATCGAGGAGCGGGACGGCGGCGGGGTGTCGGTGACCTCGCGGCACACCGTGCGGATCAACACCGAGAACATCGCCGAGGTGCTCGGCGCGGACGCGACGGTCCACAGCGCGCGGGAGTTCGTCCGCACCGCCCTGAGCGGCAACAGCCTGGCCACCCTGGGCCTGGCGAAGGCCCACGCCGAGGGCGTGGCCGGCGGGCGCACGCGGCCGTGAACCCGCCCGGGGCGGCGGCACGGGTCGTCATCGTCGGCGCGGGCCCCGTCGGGCTCCTGCTGGCCTGCGAGCTGCGGCGGGCCCGGGTCCCGGTGATCGTCGTGGAGCGTCTCGCCGTACCGATGACCGAGTCCCGGGCCAGCCAGCTCACCACGCGGACCGCCGAGCTGCTGCACGAGCGCGGGTTCGACGCGCTGCTCGCCGAGGCCGCCCACGAGCCCCGGACGCACTTCGGCGGGCTGGGGTTCGAGCTGTCCCGGCTGCCCGGAGCGGACAGCGCGTACTGGGGCAACTGGAAGGTGCCGCAGTACCGCACCGAGGCCGTCCTCGGCGAGCGCGCCGTGGAGCTGGGCGCGACCCTGCTGCGCGCGCACGACCTGACCGCGCTCACCGAGCGGCCGGACCACGTCGTCTGCGGGGTCCGGGGCCCCGACGGCCCGCTGCAGATACGGGCGGAGTACGTGGTGGGCTGCGACGGCGCCCACAGCACGGTACGACGGCTGGCCGGGTTCCCCGTGACGGCCACGGCGGCGACGAAGGAACTGCTGCGGGCCGACCTGACGGGGCTCCGGATCCGCGACCGCCGGTTCGAACGGCTCGCCGGCGGCTTCGCGGTGGCGGCGACCCGCGACGGCGTCACCCGGGTGATGGTGCACGCGTTCGGTACGGCGCCGGCCGCACGCCCCGGGCCGCCCGCGTTCGCGGAGGTGGTCCACGCCTGGGACCGGGTGACCGGAGAGGACATCTCCTTGGGAACCCCCGTCTGGCTGGACGCCTTCGACAACGCCAAGGGGCAGGCCGACTCCTATCGGCGCGGACGGATCCTGCTGGCCGGCGACGCCGCCCACTGGCACCCGCCGGTCGGCGGCCAGGCGCTCAACACCGGGCTGCAGGACGCGGTCGACCTCGGCCGGAAACTCGCCGAGACCGTGCACGGCCGCGCCGCGCCCGGACTCCTCGACACCTACCACGACGTACGGCATCCCGTCGCGGCCCGGGTGCTCCACCACGTCGCGGCCCAGGAAGAGCTGATGTACGGCGGCCCCGAGAGCGAGCCGCTGCGCGCGCTCTTCTCCGAGCTGATCGGCCTCGACCGGGTGCGCGCCCATCTGACGGCGATGGCGAGCAATCTCGAACACCGTTTCTGACACACCCACACCTATGGACGGCGGGCAGACAGTGCAGCACTTCGACACGGACGTGATCATCGTGGGGGCCGGTCCCACCGGCCTGATGCTCGCGGGCGAACTACGCCTGGCGGGCATCGAGGCCGTCGTACTGGAACGGCTCACCGAGCCGATGCGGCAGTCGCGCGCACTCGGCTTCTCGGCCAGGACCATGGAGGAGTTCGGTCAGCGCGGGCTGCTGGAGCGGTTCGGCGACATGGGCGTCATCCCGATCGGCCATTTCGGCGGCATGCCCCTCGACTACACCATCGTGCCGGGCGGCAACTTCGGCGTGCGCGGGGTGCCGCAGGCGTTCACCGAGGCGATCCTGGCCGGCTGGGCCACCGGGCTCGGCGCCGAGATCCGCCGGGGCTGGGAGCTGACCGGGCTGACCGCCGGGGACGACGGCGTCGAGGTGAGCGCGGACACCCCCGACGGCCCGCGCACCCTGCGCGCCGCCTATGTGGTGGGCTGCGACGGCGCGCGCAGTGCCGTGCGCAGGCTGTCCGGCATCGACTTCCCCGGCTACGAGGCCACCCTCGAGATGCTGATGGCCGACGTCACCGACGTCCAGGTGCGGCTCCGCCCCACCGGCGAGCTCGGCGACGCCGGCATGGTCGTCGTCCTCCCCGTCGGTCCGAACACCACGCGCGTCGTCGTCTTCGAGCGGGGCGCCGGGGTGCGGCCGACGTCGGAGCCGCCCACGTTCCCGGAGGTGGCCGAGGCCTTCAAGCGGGTGACCGGTGACGACATCAGCGGCGGCACCCCGGTGTGGCTCAGCTACTTCACCGACGCCAGCCGCCAGGCCGCCCAGTACCGCAAGGGGCGGGTCTTCCTGGCGGGAGACGCGGCGCACATCCACATGCCGATCGGTGCGCAGGGCATCAGCGCGGGCCTGGGCGACGCCGTCAACCTCGGCTGGAAGCTCGCCGCCGAGATCCGCGGCCACGCCCCTCAGGGGCTGCTCGACACCTACCACACCGAGCGGCACCCCGTGGCGGCGCGCATCGTGGCCAACACCCTGTCCCAGCGCACCCTGTACCTCGGCGGCCCCGAGATGGAGCCGATGCGGGCGGTGTTCGCCGAACTGCTGGCCCACGAGGACGTCCAGAAGCACCTGGTCGGCATGGTCACCGGCTTCGACATCACCTACGACGCCGGACCCGGCGACCACCCGCTGCTCGGCCGCCGGCTGCCGGACTTCGAGCTCACCGGCGGACCGGCCGGCCCGGCGACCGCCTACGGACTCCTGCACGGCGGGCGCGGCTTCGTCCTCGACCTGCGCGGCGACGCCGAGCTGGGCACCGCCGCCGGGCCGTGGAGCGACCGGATCGACGTCGTCACCACGGCGTCCCGGCCCGAGGGCGCGCTCGCGGACGTCGAGGCTCTGCTGGTCCGGCCGGACGGCTACATCGCCTGGACCGGCTCGGGCGGATCCGGGGCGGCCGGCCTGACGGACGCCCTGAGCCGCTGGTTCGGGGCTCCCCGCGCCACCCACTAGAACCCCGACCCACACCAAGGAGGAACCATGCCGTTCATCAACCCCGAAGACGGGCACCTGACCGTTCTCAACCTGTTCAAGACCAATGCCTGGGCGCGCGTGGACACGCTCGTCCAGGAGATGTCGAAGATCGTCGACACCGCGGCGTTCCCCGGCTGGATCTCCAGCACCGTGCACCGCGGGCAGGAGAAGCCGGGCACCTTGAACTTCATCCAGTGGCGGGGCATGCAGGACCTGGAGTCGCGCTACAACGACAGCGAGTTCAAGCACCACACCGTTCCGGTGTTCCGGGAGATCACGACCTATGTCCGCCTGATGCAGACCGAGGTGGAGTCCAGCCTGCGGCACCCCGCGCTGGGTGACGTCACGGAGGTCTCGCCGGACCGCGACGACTACACGGTCATCGAGGTCCTCGGTGTGGACCCCGCCGAGCAGGGCGCCCTGGTCGCCACGCAGGGCACCGCGCACAACTGGCTGGTGGATGTGCCCGGTTACCGTTCGCAGACCGTGCTGCGCGGCATCCGCTCCCGCAACCTGGAGGGCGGCGCCGGAACCCTGGCGACCGTGGGCGCGGACCGCGACTTCGTCGTGGTCTACTCCCAGTGGGACGGCAAGGAGTCCTACGACGCCTTCCGCACGCAGGCCGAGGCCGAGTGGCCGTCCGCCCGCCGCGCCTTCCAGGACAAGCGGAACGCGCTGATCACGAGCGCCGACTGGAACAGCTACCGCCCCGTCCACACCCGGTCCGCCACACAGCCCGCGGCGGCCTGACCTCCCTTACCGCGCACACGACTAGGGGCCCCTGGCTGGATGCCAGGGGCCCCAAGTCATGGCCCGGTGCTAGCCGGCGATCTTGTCCCAGTGCCACCCGGAGTCGAACGAGGTGACCTCGATGTGCACGCCGCCGGCGACCAGCGTGGCGGCCAGACTCGTCGCCCTCGCGACGAACGCGGAGGCCCGGTGCGCCGCCAGCAGGTCCTGCTCGTCGAACGGCAGCCCCTCGCAGCGCAACAGCCGCAGGTCCATGAACCCGTTGAACCGCCGGCCCAGCACCTCCACCGCCTGCGGACTGCGCACGGTGAAGCGGACCCGGGCCGCGACATGGCCGTTGTGGTGCTGGTCGGAGTAGTACGCGAGGTCCGGGATCACCGGTGGGACGAAGTGGTCCCGTGCCGCGATCTCGGGAACCTTCGGCAGGTTCCCGACCAGGAAGTGCCACGAGTTGTACTGCATCCGCGAGGAGATGGCCCACGAGGTGTCGGCCAGCCGCCCGGCGGAGCCGCCGAACAGCCGGCTGGACTCCGGCGACGGTACGACACAGCAGAAGAAGTGCGGGATCTCCCAGCCGGCGATCGTGTCGTACGCCTCCGCGCGCAGCGCCTCGATCAGCGCGGGCAGCGACCGCATCCCGCGGCTCATCGCGAAGTCGGCGTCGAACACCACCGTCGCCGCCCGCACGGTCTCGTACACCAGGGACTCCAGGCCCGAGCCGAACTCGCCGTGCGGCTCGGCCAGCCAGCCCGGCGATGCATCGAGGCACGCCGTCAGCTCGGCGAGGGTGCCGCCGGTGACCGGGAGCCGCTCGCGCAGGCGCGCGCAGAGCGCGGCCTCCAGCCGCTCGGCGTCCTCCTTGACCGGACCGGCGACCCGCTCGATCTTGTGCATCAGCGGGCCGTAGATCTCCCGGTACAGCTGAACGCTCCCCATCAGCTCCCGGCGCCGGACGGCCAGCGCCTCGGCCAGCTCGACCAGCGCGGCCACCCGGTGCGAGGCCGGGGCCGGCACCGGGGGCAGGGCGCCGGAGGCCGCGTTGTAGGCCGTCCGCGTCCGCTCGAGCAGGAGCGCCACATGGTCGGGCGTGAGCTGGGTGCCGTTGGCCTCCTCGATCCGGGCGTACCCGGCCGACCGCACGAGCAGCGTGAGGCAGACCACCAGGAGCACGTCGCTGTCCGACCACAGCTCAAGAGGCACCGCCGCCAGGCTGCTCAGCGCGCAGTCGGGGTGCCCCGGCCGCAGCGTCTTGCCCGCCAGGGTGTTCCGGTCGCGGAAGTTGGTGTACTGGCGGTCACCGGCGTAGAGGACGAACGGCGCGGTCCTGATCGCCGCCTCCGTCAGCTCCGCGAGCAGCTCACGGCGGCCGTCGGCGCCGGCCTCCAGCAGCCACCGGCGGCAGTCCTCGGTCGACTCCCGCAACCGCTCGGCGGCCAGGGCGAGTTCGACCTGGTAGTCCGCGAGGTCACCGGCCGACCACGGCACCCGCAGGACGCCGTCGGCCAGGTCGGCCGCGCCGCCGAGCGGGCCCTTCGACGGGACCCGGACGAGGACCCGGCCGCTCGTGTCCAGCCCGATCTCGCCGAGAAACGCGGTGGTGGTGCCGACGGCCGGGGCGGTACCCCGGCCGTCGTCCCGCCAGGACCTGCCGACCAGGACCTTCAGCGCGGTCTCGTCCTCGACGGGCAGGGCCCGCAGCTGGATGTCCGCCGGGACGTGCCCGGCGAGCGTGAGCAGCGTGTCCACGGCGGTGGCCAGGTCCGGGGCGGCGGCCGCCTGCCGCCAGGTCTCCCTGAGCAGGCTCGGGAACCCGGCGTCCGCCGCCATCAGGTAGTCGGGCTCGCCCGCGGCACCGGCAGGCCGGCCGAGCCTGCTGGGCCTGCGGCTCTGCCGTGCCTTCGCCAGGGCGGCCCGGCGCGGGAGCGAGGTGTCCCGCTCGGTGGGGAAGGTCATGCGGTTCCCCTGACTGTCAGATCGATGTGGTCCCACATACGGGCCTCGGTGGCGCTCCACTCCTCGTCCACGTAGATGCAGTCGACCGGGCAGACCATCACGCACATCGGGCAGCCGGAGCAGAGTTCGGGCACGATCACGACGTTGAGCCCGTCGTCGAAGATCGCCCCGAACTCGGGCGGGCAGTTGCGCAGACACGTGTCACACGTGATGCACTCCGACGTCTCGATGCGACGCGGTGGCTTCTTCCAGTTCTCGTCGCGGTCCCGCCGCGCGATCCGCTCGGTGCGTCCGGCGGCGGCTACGGACGGAGTGTCTTTGACCCTCGACAAGGTGTGCCCTCCTCACAAAAGATGACCCGTCAGCGGGCGTGCTCGGTGATCGCCTTCGAGATGCCGTCCCAGAGCCGCGCCCTGGCCGCCATGGCGCGGTCGATGGTCTCCCGGCACTCGGCCCACTTGGCCTCGTCGTCGCCGCACAGGTCGGCGAGCATCTGCATCGCCATCGGCGTGTGCTCCTCGGCGTCCACCTGGATGTGCCGCCTGAGGTAGTCGACGAAGGTGGACAGCGAGCCGAGGCCGGCGTTGAGCGTGGCGACCTGGTCGAACATGTCGGGGATCAGGTCCTCGCGGCCGAAGGCGAACGCCGCGGCCTGGCAGTGCACGGGGGAGTGGTCGATGAAGTCCCAGGTCGTGCCCACGAACTCGGCCACCGGCTGCGCCACGCCCGCCTCCCGCAGCGCGGCGGGGACGGAACGCCCCTCGCGGATCAGGGCGATGAAGGCGTCGATGCGCGAGGTGTCGGCGCCCGCCTGGCGCATGCCGTCGAGGTACAGCTCGAAGTGGCTGATGAAACCGTCGCCGAGCTCGTCGCTCTCCTCGACGAGGACGATGTCGTTGATGAGCCGGCGGCTTCCGGTGGCGGCGGACGGCACCCACGGCACCTCGACGCAGGTCAGCTGCCGCTGCAGGGACTTGAGCAGGGACATGAAGTCCCACACCGCGAACACGTGGTGCTCCATGAACGTGACGACCGCGTCCACGGAGGTCAGCTGGTGGTAGACCGGGTGGCTGAGGACCTTCTGCCGGGACGGCTCGATGGCGTCCTTGAGCGTCTCGATGGCCGGGTGGGTGCCATCCCATTCGTAGCGGGACATGTCTAATCTCCTTGATTCGGGCTGGTGTTGACGGGCAGGGACGATCAGAAGGCGCCGAAGTACTCGCGGTGCTCCCATTCGGTGACGCCGGCCGGGACGCTCTCGGGGTGCTCGGCGGCGCACCAGGCGTCGAACCTGGCGGCCTCGCTCTCCTTCAGCTTCGCCAGGCAGGCCTTGAGCGGTGTGCCGAGCAGCGATTCGGCGCTGTCGCTGGTGCGGAACGCCTCCAGCGCCTCGCGCAGCGTCCTCGGCAGGGGCGGACGGGGGCCGTCGCCGGCCGGCACGCCGGAGAGCAGCCCTTCGAGGCCCGCGTGCAGTTGGGCGGCGACGGCGAGATAGGGGTTGGCGCACGGCTCCCCGATCCGGTTCTCGACGTGGGTCGAACTGCCGCCGCTGAGCACCCGGACCAGGGCGCTGCGGTCCTCGAACCGCCAGTCGACGGAGGTCGGCGCGAGCGAGAACTCCGGGGCCAGGCGCCGGTAGCCGTTCACGGTCGGCACGGACAGCAGGCAGAGCTCCCGCGCACGGGAGAGCAGGCCCCCGATGTAGGCCTCGCCCTCGGCGGAGATGGTGTCCTGCAGGCCGTCGCCGTCGGCGAACAGGTTGCGGCCGGTCTTCGTGCTGGTGACGGACTGGTGCAGGTGCCAGCCGCTGGGGTCGAAGCTCGCGAGCCGCGGCAGGGTCATGAACGAGGCGTGGTAGCCGCGCCGCCGGCACTCCTGCTTGAGCTGGGTGCGCAGCAGCAGCATCGCGTCGGCGGCGTCCAGCGCCAGCATCGGATCGAAGGTGGTCTCGAGCTGTCCGGGACCCGACTCGTGCTCGAACGAGCGCAGGGGCAGGCCGAGTTTCATGAGCATCGCGGCCAGCGGGTCGGTGACATCGGCCACCGAGTCGTAGTGGCTGTCGAGGTTGAACTGGTAGCCGGGGTTCACGGCCGCCACCTCGGGGGCGGGACCCTGCAGACCGAAACCGTTGCCCTCGTTGCCCACCGGACCGCCGGTCAGCCGGGTGAGGTACCACTCGACCTCGAGACCGACGACCGGGGACAGATCGTGCCGGGCGTACTCGGTGCAGACCCGGCGCAGCACGTCACGGGCGGAGAGCGGGTGCGGGGTGCCGTTGCGGAGGTACTCGTTCCCGAGCACCCAGGCGGTCCTCGGCCCGGTCCTCGGCAGTACCTGGAACGTGCGCGGGTCGGGGACGAGCACGAAGTCGCCCGCGCCCAGCAGTTCGCCGACCCCCACACCGGCGTCGGCGAGGAAGTCGACGGCGACGGCGTGGCCGGTGTCGAAGAGGAACGGCCCCGCGCTGAAGTCCATGCCGTTGCGCAGCACCGAGCGGAACACGTGCGCGGGCACCGTCTTGGACCGGGCGAGCCCGTGCGGGTCACAGAAGACGACCCGGACGAGATCGACCTCGTCCAGCTGCAGTTCGACCTGCTCGGCCGCGGCGGCCTGCCGGTCGTCCCAGAGCCCGAACTCGGCGACGAACGAGGGACGTCCGACGCCGCTCCCGTCGCCCTGCAGGGACCACGACCTGGACAAAGTGATCACTTTCCTTTCACGGTGAGGCCGGGGGGTGTCAGGGAGAGGCCGAGCGCCGTCCCGAGGAGCCCGGCGGCCGAGAGCACGAGGTCGTCGCCGGCCCGGCTCGCGAACCCCTCGGCGGACGAGGGGAGTCGGGGCGCGGGCAGGTCGAGGCCGAGGGTGGTCCCGAGGAGTCCGGCGGCCGAGAGGGCGAGGTCGTCGTCGCCGACCCGGCCCACCGGCTCGGCGGTGACCGAGGGGCTTACGGTGCCGCTCGCTTCGTCGTGCAGGAACCGCGACCTGGTGAGCATGATCACTTTCCTTTCGTGGTGGGGCCGGGGGGTGTCAGGGAGAGGCCGAGCGCCGTCTCGAGGAGCCCGGCGGCCGAGAGCACGAGGTCGTCGTCGCCGACCCGGCCCACGAGCTGGAGCCCGACCGGGAGCCCGGCCGGCGTGAGACCGACGGGGAGCGACAGCGCGGGCTGGCCGGTGAGGTTGAAGGGGTACGTCGCGGGGGACCACGCCAGCCAGCGCAGGTCCCCGGGATCGGCGGCCCACGGCGGGGCGATCGCGTCGACGGCGAACGGCTCCACCGGGACGGTCGCCATGGCCAGCAGGTCGTAGGCCTCCATCACCGAGGCGAGCCGCGCCCGCAGAGCGAGCCGGGTCTCCTCGGCGCGGGCCACGGCGGCGCCGCTCAGTGAGCGCCCGTACCGCACGATCGCGAGCCGGCCCGCGTCGCACCACGGCTCGTCCGCGGGCGCGGTGCCGTGCGCGTCGGCCGCGGCGAGGACGTCCACCAGGGCGTCGTACGGGTCCGGGAACGGGACCTCGACGCGCTCGACGCGGTGTCCCAGCGCGGTCAGCACCGGCAGGACGCCCTCGGTGACCTCGCGGACCGGGCCGGCGGTGCCCGGGAACTCGATCCAGCCGACGCGCAGCGGGGCGGGCGGCGGCGCGGGCACCGACGGCGCGGTCAGCGAGTCGGGGTCGCGGTGGTCGGGGCCCGCCAGCACCGGCATGAGTTCGGCGACGTCCGCGACGCTCCGCGCGAGCGGCCCGACATGGGACAGCCGCTCGGCACAGGGCGGCACATAGGGGATCCGCCCGAAGGAGGGCTTGAACCCGACCACACCGCAGAACGCCGCCGGGATGCGGACCGACCCGGCTCCGTCCGTGCCGAGCGAGGCGGTGCACAGGCCGGCCGCCACGGCGGCCGCCGACCCGCCGCTGGAGCCGCCGGCGCTGCGGTCGGGTGCCCAGGGATTGCGGGTGGGGGAGCCCACCCGGCTGACGGTGCTCGCACTCCAGCCGTACTCCGACGTCGTCGTCTTCCCCACGACGATCGCGCCCGCGGCCCGCAGCCGGGCCACGGAGGGCGCGTCGGCGGCGGTACGACCGTTCGGCAGCAGCGACCCCCGCCGGGTGCGGAGGTCCTCGGTCTGGATCAGGTCCTTGACCGACACCGTGACGCCGAGCAGCGGCCGGCCGCGGAAGGCGGCCTCGCCGAGATGGGCCAGGAGGCGGTCGGCCGCCTCGGCCTCCCGCAGCGCGCGGGCCTCGGCGACCTCGACGTACGCACCGAGCTCCGGGTCCGTCGCACGGATGGCGGTGAGCACGTCCAGCACCTGCCCGACGACCGTGGAATGACCGTCGAGAAATAATTGCCGTGTTTCGTGAATGCCGCGCCGGATCGGCTGCCTACTCTTCGTTGTCGTGGAGTCAGACACGAGACCACTACAAGTCATCAGCCGAATTCATCGCAACTTGCGGATTGCGGGTGTTGCATCTGCGTGCATTCCACAGTTGAACGTGATTTCTTGCGAATGGCCACACGTGCCCAGCAGCATGTTTCCGAGGTAATTCACACGTACTTATCACACAGGAGAAGACCCGATGACTCCACGGATGGACAACCCTTCCCTGGTCGTTCCCGGTGCCCTGCAGCCCCTGCTCGACCTGACCGAGGTCATCGGCAAGGTCGGCATCCCGCGCGCGACCCTCGACCTCGTCCGGCTGCGGGTCAGCGAGATCAACGGCCGTGTCTACACGCTTCCGGACGACCCGGAGGAGGCGGCGAAGGCGGACGAACGCCTTCCGCTGGTCGCCTCCTGGCAGACCGAGTCCTGCTTCTCCGAGGCCGAGCGCTCCGCGCTGGCGATGGCCGAGGCCGTCACCCTGATGACCGACCCGGAGGACATGGCGTCGGACGAGGTCTGGGAGGACTCCGCCCAGTACTACACCGACGAGCAACTCGGCGCGATGGTCATGCACATCGGCCTGGTCAACCTGTGGAACCGCGTGAACGTCGCCACCCGGCAGGAACCCGCGGCCTGGCGCTGAGGAAGGGACAACGGCACCGTGCTGAAGCTCATCAACGCCGGCCTCGGCAGGACCGGCACCACATCACTGCAGGTGGCCCTGGACCGGCTGGGTCTCGGCCCCTGCTTTCACATGTTCGACATCGTCGGCGACGACGAGCGCCTCGCGCAGTGGGAGAAGATCGTCTGCGCCGGTGAAACCCCCGACTGGGCGGCGGTGTTCGACGGGTACACCTCCGCGGTGGACGGTCCCTGCGCGGTCTACTACCGGCAGATCAGCGAGGCGTTCCCCGAGGCCAAGGTGATCCTCACGGTGCGCGACGCCGAGCGCTGGTACCGGAGCACCTACGACACGCTGTACCAGTTCGCCCTGCGCAGCATGGAGCACCCGCCGGAGCCCGGCTCCCGGCAGGACCGGCTCTTCCGGGTCGTCGGCACCATGGTCTGGGACGGCCTGTTCGAGGGCCGGTTCGCCGACAAGGACCACGCCATCGAGGTCTACCACCGGCACAACGAGGACGTCGTACGGGCCCTCGGCGCGGACAACGTCCTCGTGTACGACGTGAAGCAGGGGTGGGAGCCGCTGTGCGCCTTCCTCGGCGTCGACGTTCCCCAGGAGGAGTTCCCGCACGCCAACGACTCCGAGGCCATGCGCCGGCGGATCGCCCAGGCGGCCGGAGCCGGTCCGGTCGCCACCGGTTGAGTCAGCGAGGAGCATGCGGTGCTGATCTCGGAAATGAAGATCGCCGGCGCCTTCCGCGTCGAACCCGAGCCCCTGCACGACCGGCGGGGACACTTCTTCGAATCGGTGCGGGCCGGCGCCCTGCAGGCCGCCACCGGCTGGTCGTTCGCGGTCCGTCAGGTCAACTACTCCGTGTCCCGGCGGAACACCCTGCGGGGCATCCACGGCACCAAGGTCCCGCCCGGCCAGGCCAAGTTCGTCACCTGTGTGCGGGGCAGCGCGCTCGACATCGCCGTCGACATCCGCGTGGGCTCGCCGACGTTCGGCCACTACGACATCACCCACCAGAGCCCGGAGACGGGAACGGCCGTGTACCTGCCCGACGGGATCGGCCACGCGTTCCTCGCCCTCACCGACGACACCTGCATGAGCTACCTGTGCTCGCAGGAGTACGTGCCGGGAACGATGATCGACGTGGACGCGCTCGATCCGGCTCTGGCGCTGCCGTGGCACCTCGAGGAACCGCCGATCCGCTCGGACAAGGACGCCGCGGCCCCGACCCTGGCCGAGGCGGCGGCCGCCGGGCTGCTGCCGACCTATGAACAGTGTCTGCCGCCCCGTTTCCACATCACTCAGCCGAGCTGCGTCAGGTAACGGACGCGACGGTCAACGCAACAATTCCGATTCGACAGCGCGCCGCGAGGCGCGGGAAATGACAGGAGGTGGCCCATGGCGGCGACCAAAAGCAAACCGGGCACGCCCGGGGCGTTTTCCCGGTGGATGCAGAAGAAAATGAACGCCCGGATGATCCGTAAGGCCCGTGCGGGCAAAGCCACATTCATGGGCATGGACGTGCTGATCCTGCACACGGTGGGCAGCCGGAGCGGGCAGCCGCGGGAGACTCCCGTGGCCTGGTTCGGCGACGGGGACGACGCCTGGATCAGCATCGCCTCGGGCGGCGGAACCCAGAACCCGGACTGGTACACCAATCTGATGGCCCACCCGGAGCGGGCGACGATCGAGCTGCCCGGCCGCGGCCCGATGAAGATCACGCCGCACCGGCTCACCGGCGCCGAGCGGGAGCAGGCGTGGAAGCTCATCTCCACCGCCCAGCCCCGTATCGCCAAGTACCAGAGCAAGTCCGACCGGGAGTACCCGATCGTCAGGTTCATGCCTCGCTAGCACGGGAGCCACGTGAGGGCCCGACAAGGCCCGACGAGGCCCGACAAGGCCTGAGAAGAAGCGAGAAGAGACGGCAGCCGGTGTCCGCGCACACCGGCTGCCGTTCTCGTGCGGCACGAGGCCCTCACCCGTTCCCGCTCACCGCGTCCCGCCCGCCAGGGCGTGCGCGCGGATCCGGGCCATCAACCCCGCCTGCCGCACCAGTTCCCGGTGGTGCGCCGGACGCGCCGCCGGATCGCGCAGGGCTTCGTGGAACGCGGTGAACACGCCGACGAACTGGTCCGACGCCGGCGCGACGATCCTGGTCTCACGGTCCTTCTGCTCCAGCCGCAGCACCGGACGGGCGACCCGGGAGGGGGTGAAGGCCCATTCCAGCGTCAGGCGCCCCTTGCTGCCCCAGAGGTCGTAGGTCGAACGGTAGCTGTGGGACAGGCCGAACGAGCAGTGCGCGGTGACGCCGTCGTCGTCCCGCAGCAGCGCCACTCCGGAGACGTCCACCCCGAGTTCCGGATCGAACTCCAGGGCGGCCCCAAGGACCTGCGCCGAGGCCCCGAGGTACTCCTGGGCCGCGCGCACCGGATAGCAGCCGACCTCCCACAGCGCCCCGCCGCCGAGGTCCGCCTGGTACTTGATCCCGTTCGGGTCGGTCGGCGGAATGCCGAACACGCCGTTGTAGGACCGCAGTTCCCCGATGACGCCGTCGGCCAGCAAGGAGCGCGCCTGGTCGTGCTGGGGATGCCGCAGGAAGGCGAAGTTCTCCATGACGAGCAGGCCGCGCTCCTCGGCGAGCGCGACCAGGGCGCGGGCGGTCTCCTCGCCGGGCACCGCCGGCTTCTCCAGCAGGACGTGCTTGCCCGCGCTCAGCGCCCGCCGCGCCCATGCGGCGTGCTCGCTGTTCGGCAGCGGGATGTACACCGCGTCGATGTCGGGGAGTCCGAGGAGCTGGTCGTACCCCGCGACGGCCTTGCAGCCGACCGAGGCCGCGATGCCCTCGGCCTTCTCCTGGGACCGGCTGGCGACGGCCACCAGGTCGAAGGGCGACTCCAGGATCGCCGGGAGGGCTCGTCGTACGGCGATGTCGGCGCACCCGATGATGCCGATACCGGCCCGTCGCCCGGGTCCATGAACGGGTGTCAGATCTTCGATTCTCACAGGTCCACCTAAACGACAAGAGGAATGCGCGTGCCTGAAAGCGGGATGGTGTCAGCTTGGGTGGGCGGTGCTTTGTTCGTCAATACCCGCCGATATTGCGGCGGTCGGGGCATCGGCGACGCTTTCGGTCGTGTGTTGGTCCGCTATAAAGTTCCGACATCCGCTCTCATGGGCACGAATCCACGGAGGAGGCGCCACGGTGAAGGGCATCATCCTGGCCGGCGGCAATGGCACGAGACTCCATCCGATCACGCTCGGTGTCTCGAAGCAAATGCTACCGGTTTACGACAAGCCAATGATTTACTACCCGCTTTCGGCTCTGATGCTGGCGGGGATCACCGAAATCGAGATCATCACGACCCCGGACGACCGGGAGATGTTCCGGCGGCTGCTGGGCGACGGTTCCTGGCTCGGTATCTCGCTGACCTACGCGGAGCAGGACAAGCCCCGCGGGCTCGCCGACGCGTTCCTGGTCTCCGCGGACCACATCGGCGACGACTCCGTCGCCCTGGTGCTGGGCGACAACATCTTCCACGGGTACGAGTTCGGGCCCCTGGTCCGCCGGTCCGCGCAGGACCTCGAGGGCTGTGTGCTCTTCGGGTACCCGGTGCGCGACCCGGAACGCTACGGCGTCGCCGTGCTCGACGAGCAGGGACGGCTCGTCGGGCTCGAGGAGAAGCCGGCCCGGCCGCAGTCGAACCTGGCGATCACCGGTCTGTACCTCTACGACAACAACGTCGTGGAATTCGCGCGGAAACTGCGGCCGTCGGACCGCGGCGAGCTGGAGATCACCGATCTCAACCGGGTGTACCTGGAGCGGGGCGAGGCCACGCTGATTCCGCTGGGCCGCGGGTTCGTCTGGCTGGACACCGGAACGCACGACGCGCTCATGGAGGCCGGGGACTACGTCCAGGTCCTGGAACACCGTCAGGGCGTGCGCATCGCCTGTCTCGAGGAGATCGCCTGGCGTATGGGTTACATCGACCGGGAGACCTGTTTTCGGCTGGGCAGCCGCCTCGCGAATTCGACCTACGGCCAATACATCATGGAAATGGCCGAGGCGGGTTGATCCGTAGCGGGGCCCCACACCGTCCCGTCCACCCCTTACCGGAGGAAGTTCACTCGCCATGAAATTCTTGTTCACCGTCGGTGGCAGCCAGGCGGCCGTCTTCGGCGTCGCCCCCCTCGCCGCCGCCGCGCGGAACGCGGGCCACGAGATCCTGCTGGCCGCCGACGAGCCGCTGATGGCGGCCGCGGCCTCCGTCGGGCTGCCGGCGGTCTGCATCACCCCCGAACGCATGCGGTACGGCCAGGAGTCCATGACGGCCACCGTCCGGCTCGACGCCCTGCTGGAGCTGACCGAGGCGTGGACCCCCGATGTGGTCGTCGGCGGCCTGTCCCACGTCCCGAGGGTGCTCGCCGCCCGCCTCAAAGTCCCCTACGTCCGGCACATCTGGCACATCGCCCCGATGGCCCGCCGTGACCGCAAGGCGGAGCAGGAACTCCAGCCGGAGCTGGAGCGCCTGGGGCTCACCGGGCTGCCGGCGCCCTCCGTCTTCATCGACCTCTGCCCGCCGTCCCTGCGCCCGCCGGGCGCCCCCGCGGCGCGGTCGATGCGCTGGGTTCCCCGGGTGAGCCAGCGCCGGCTCGAGCCCTGGATGTACACCCGCCCCGAGGGACGCCGCCGGGTGCTGATCACCGCGGGAACCCGCAACCTGATGCTCGACACCCCCGGCAGCTCGCTCAGGAACCTGGTCGAGGAGCTGACCGCAGCGGGAGCCGAGGTGCTGATCGCGGCGCTCCCCGAGGCCGCCGAGCGGTTCGGCGCGGAACTGGGCGACGTCCGCATCGGCTGGCTCCCCCTGGACGTGGTCGCCCCCACCTGCGATCTGGCGGTCCATCATGGCGGTGCGACCACCGCCATGACGCTGATCAACGCGGGTGTGCCCCAACTGATCATCCCCGACAACGGCTACGGCAAGGCCGTCGCGGAGGCCGTCCGGGACTTCGGTGCCGCCCTGGTGGTCGACCGGCACCGGCCGAAGCCGGGCCGCAACCCCGACGAGGTGGTCGCCGCGGGCTGCCGGGAGATCCTGTCCGACCCCCGGTACGCCGAGCGGACCCGGATCCTCGCCGCGGAGGCGGCGACGCTGCCGACCCCCGCGGACATACTCTGCGAGCTGGAAGCCATTGCCGCTCCCTGACCCCCGGCAACCGGCCGGCCGGCATCCGACCCGGCCGGCCGGCAGGCTGCTCGGCCGACTCACTGCACAAACGCCGATCGCCCTGCGGCCACGGAGGAGTTCTCCGTGGCCGCAGGGCGATACGTGTTGCCGGGGGACCCTAGCGGGAGGTCAGCCCCTCCAGCAGGGGCACGATCTCGGCGGGGGTGGGAAGCGTCGCGATCTCCTTGGCGAGGAACCGCGTCCGCTCGGTGTAGCTCGGCTCCTCGAGCAGTTCCTTGCAGGCCGCGGCGATGACCTCGCCCGGGGCCTTGTCGGGCTGCTCCGCCTGCGGCCAGAGGGTCTTGGCGGCGCCGAAGTCGCTGATGACCCTGGCGATGGCCTCCCGGTGGTAGTTCGGCGGGAACTCCGGGGGGTTCTCGGGGATGATCAGCTGCGGCACACCGTTGGCCATGAAGGTCGTGGCGGTGGTCGCGCCGCCGTGGTGCACCGCCAGATCACAGGTGGCGGCGGCGACGTCCATCGGGATCCAGCCGACGCGCGCGTCGCCCAGCTGCGTGCCGAACCGCTCGGCGGCGCCGGGGGACGCCGCGATCAGCACCTCGGCCCCGAGCTTGTCCAACTCGCTCACCAGCAGCGGCATGGACCAGCCCGGGTCGCGGAACATGAGGCTGCGGAAGCCCGAGGTGATCACGACGCGGCGACGACCCTCGGGGCGCGTGTACATCCAGCGCTCGAGCCGGCGCTGCGGGTTGCTCGGGATCCAGCGCATCGACCGCGCGGCCGGGTCGTGGGCGGGCCGCAGCGACGGCGGGGTCGAGTCGATGAGCAGGTCGGGCTGGAGCAGCCCGTCCAGACCGAGGCGCTCCAGCTCGGGCCGGAGCTCGAGCTCGGCGCCCGGGTCGATGCCGGTGGTCGGGATCCCCAGGTACTCGACGTGGCGCACGTACGGGACCTTGAGGTGGGCGGCGAGCAGCATCGCCGCATAGCTCTGCGAGCTGCCGACGACCACGTCAGGGGTCCAGTCCGCGGCCAGCTTCAGCAGGGACTCCACGCCGGCCAGGCCCATGCGGGCGAAGCCGCGGCCCTGGCCGATCATCTCGTCGTCCCCCAGCTCCCGGGGGAACCGCAGGCCCCGGCCCGGGTTGGTGATCCGCATGAAGTGCCGGATCGGGTCGACGGTGTAGCAGAACGTGGGAATTCCGATGGCCTCCGCGGTTTCCACCCACGGCTCGTGCGCGGCGAGTATGACCTGGTGGCCGGCGTTCCTCGCGGCCGTCGCCAGCGGGGCGGTGGCGTAGTAGGTGGCCTGGCTTCCCGTGGTGATGAACAGGATTTTCATGGCACTCCGGATGCTTTTGTGAGACGCGGCCTGACGCATTTGACGAACACCATCGACGGCGCGCCGTTTTCCTGTCAAACACCCAGAATTGGCGGCCCTGTTCGATTGCGGATTCCGCGCAGTTGAACGAGGTGAACCGCATGGCAACATCGAAGATGCCGAAGCCCTGACGGCCCGACCATCATGTGGTCAGGCCGTACGGCGAGAAAGCCTCATCACATCGGATACCGAAAGTCGGTGGCGCACATGAATACGCTGATTTACAACGCCCGAATGGCTCTCCGGGACATCATGGAAGTGAACATCTTCTCGCAGGGCAACGACAAGGTCTATCTGACCGTTTTCCCGGACCTGGTCTGGGAGGGCACCGAGGACACGCACACGGAAAAGGTCATCCGGCACGTCATCGACCGCCTCCACGACATGGACCTGGACGTCGCCGGCGGCGAGTCCGCCATCCAGACCCTCCTGGACGCCGGATCCGTGGAAATCGTCCGCAAGGCCGCCTGACGTGATACCGCGGTATTCGTTGCCCGAGATGGCGGAGCTCTGGACCGATCAGGCCCGCTACACCACCTGGTCCGAGGTGGAGGTCCTGGCCGCCGAGGCCCAGACGCTTCTCGGGCGCGTTCCCCGGAGCGCCCTGGAGGACATCCGGCGGGCCCGGGTGCCTTCGGCGGCGCACGTCGCGGAGCTCGAACGGGAGCGGGACCACGAGATCCTCTCCTTCCTCGCGGCCTTCTGCGAGGACCTGCCGGACGACTCCGCCCGCTGGGTGCACCTCGGCATGACGAGCTACGACCTTGTGGACACCGCCCTCGGGCACACCCTCGCCCGGGCCTGCGACCTGCTGATCGGCGCCACGGCACGGCTCCGCGACGCTCTGGTGGACAAGGCGTTCGAGCACTGGGGCACGGCGTGCATCGGACGCACGCACGGCATGCATGCCGAGCCCACGACGTTCGGCCACAAGCTCGCCGGTTTCGCCTTCGCGATCGACCGCTCCGTCCGGCGGCTGGCCGACGCGCGTGCGCAGGTCGCGGTGGGCACGATCTCCGGCTCCGTCGGGACGTACGCACTGATCGATCCCTTCGTCGAGGAGCACGTGTGCGCCGCGCTCGGCCTCGGCGTCGAGCCGGCGCCGAGCCAGGTGGTGGCCCGGGACCGGCACGCCCAGCTCGTGCAGGCGATCGCGACGCTCGGCGCCTGCGTCGAGCAGATCGCCACCGAGGTCCGGCTGCTGTCCCGCACCGAGGTCCGCGAGGTGGAGGAGCCCCGCACGGCCGCCTACCAGGGGTCGAGCGCCATGCCGCACAAGCGCAACCCGACGACCAGCGAGCGCCTGTCCGGGCTCGCCAGGCTGCTGCGCGGGTACGCCGGGATGATGCTGGAGAACGTGGCGCTCTGGCACGAACGGGACCTGTCCCACTCGTCCGTCGAACGGGTCGTTCTCCCCGACGCGTTCACCGTCGCGCACTACCAGGTGACCGCGGCGACCGACCTCGTGCGGGGCCTGACGGTGTTCCCCGGCCGCATGCGCGACGCGATCGAACAGACCAAGGGGCTGGCCTACAGCTCGGCGGTGCTCGCCGACCTCCTGGAGAGCGGCAGCGAGCGGGAGCGGACGTACCGGATGATCCAGGACGCCGCGAACGGGGAGGACTTTCTGACCCTGCTCAGAACCGAGGGGGTCGAGGCCGGTCTGCTGAGCCCCGAGCGTTTTCTGGTGCACCATGACGTCATCTACAAGCGACTGGAGAACCTTCGTGAGCTGGACCATTGAGCGGGAGAGCGGCGCCGGCCTCGACCTCGGGGAGGTGCTGCGGGTCTACCGGGAGTCGGGTCTCGGCGAGCGTCGGCCGATCGACGAGCCCGAGCGCATGGCGGCGATGGTGCAGGGCGCCAACCTGGTCGTCACCTGTCGTATCGACGGTGAGCTCGTGGGTATCGCGCGCAGCGTCTCGGACTTCTCCTACGTGACCTATCTGTCCGACATCGCCGTCGTCCGCGCCCACCAGCGCTCGGGCATCGGCAGGGAACTCATCGACGCGACCCGCAAGGAGGCACCGCAGGCCAAGCTCGTCCTGCTGTCGGCGCCCGCCGCGACCGCGTACTACCCGCACATCGGCTTCACCGCCCACAACTCGGCCTGGGTCATGAACCCCTAGTGCATATCGTGGTGGCCGCCGGCGTGCATGAGGGCGGCCGGGGTCACCACGAGGGGGCGCACCATGTGCTGTTCGTGCTCCAGCATGTGGCAGTGGTGGACGCCCCGGCCGACGACGGGGAAGCGGACCGCCACGGTGACCAGTTCGCCCGGGGTGCTGGTCGTGACCGGGCCGGCCGTACCCACCCGGACGACGTCCTTCTCCCCGGTCTCGTGCGCGTCGAGCACCGACGCCGCCTTGAACGCGACGGGCCTGGCCGACCCGCGGGTGACCCGGTCGAATCCGCCGACGTCGTAGGTCTCACGGGACAGCACCTGGAAATGGGCCAGATGGATGTGCATGGGGTGCGGGGACCCGGTGAGATTGAGGTACTTCCAGACCTCCACGTCCTCGTGCACGGCGGTGAACGTGTTGCCGTCGTCGTAGGCCGCCGACGTCCGGCGCAGCGTCGTGACGGTGCCCTGGGCATCCTTGACCTGGACGATCCCGGCGGACGGGAAGGTGATCCCCGCCGGGTCGATCTCCTCCATCTCCCACAGCTCGGGCACGTTCGTCGCGCCGGGACCGACCAGCACCACCCACCGCCGGACGTGGTCGTCCGGAAGGTCGTCGGGGGTAAGCCGCTTGAAGGTGGGTGAGAGGGCCGAGGGCAGCGTGAACCGGGTGGAGGGTCTGCCGTCGGCGACGCGGAACTGCATCACATCGGGCTCCAGCAGGTCGTTGCGCTTGCTGGCGGCGCCGGGCTGGACGTCCTGCAGCGTGTTGACCAGCTTCAGGGCCTGTCCGGGGAACGCGCCGAAGTCGACCAGCACCTCGGCGCGCTCACCCGGGGAGAGATTGAGCGCTCCGTCGACTGCGACCGGCTTGCCGAGCAGGCCCTGGTCGGTCCCGATCACCTGCAACGCGCCCGGCACGGGCTTGCCGTCGGCCAGCAGCATCAGCCGGTAGATCCGGGAGTTGGCGGCGTTGACGATCCGGAACCGGTACCAGCGCGGCTCGACCTCGAGATAGGGCCAGATCACGCCGTTGACCAGGGTGTAGGGGGCCGCGTGCGCACGCATGAGCCGCTGCGCGCCGACCATCCCGACCTTGTGGACCAGCCGGCCGGTGAGGGCGCCGGACGCGTCCAGGTCGAAGTTGCGGTCGCTGAGGATCAGCGGCACGTCCTGGTCGCCCCTGGGCAGGTTCAGCGCCCGCTCCTCCTCGCCCCGCGAGACGAACATGCCGGCCAGTCCGGCGAACACGCTGAAGCGGCTCACGTGGTGGGTGTGGTCGTGGTACCAAAGCGTCGTCGCGGTCTGGTCGTTCGGATAGGCCGACAGCTGCACGCCCCCGGGGCCGACGAGGTTCTCCATCCAGCCGTCGTTGCCGCCCCCGGTCAGCATGCCGTGCAGATGGACCGCGGCCCACGGCGGCAGGTCGTGCACGCCGGGGACCTCCTGGCAGCCGGTCGTGCCGGGGTAGTTGCTGAGCGGGTCCGGGGAGTTGCCGGCGGCCAGGTCGAAGTCGACCGCGGCGACCGGGATGTTCCCGGTCAGCCCGTTCTCCCAGGCGACCCGGAGCGGACGGCCGCGGGTCGTCTCGATCGTCGGGCCCGGATGGACGCCCTCGTACGTCCACATCGTGACCGGAGGGAGCTCCGAGTGGAGGGTGACGTCGGCGGTGACCATGCGCACGGTCAGCTCGTCGTGGTCGCCGCGGTGGTGGGGGCGGAGCACCGGCGGTATCCGCAGCGGGTCCGCGAACTTGGTCAGCTTCAGTTCGGGCGCCGACGGCTCGGGCCCGCCGGGCGCCTCGTCGGCCGTGGCCCGCGACGAGGTGACGACGGGGACGGCGGCCGCCAGGGCGCCCAGGCCGGCGACGGTGCCGCAGCGCAGCAGCGTACGACGGTCCAGCCCGGTGGAGTTCGCGTTCTCGGGTGTGGGTTCCATGCGCCGGACGCTAGGGACGACCGCTCTCGGCGGACTCGAGCCCGGCTGCAGCGCGACCCCGCCGGACAGGCCCTGGCGGCTTCCGGCGGCGGCGCGTTCAGGCGACCATCGCCTCGGTGTCCCGTTTGACCAGCGTCGCGTAGTGACCGCCAAGGCCGAGCAGCTCCTCGTGGGTGCCGCGCTCGGCGATCCTGCCCCGGTCCAGCACGATGATCTCGTCGGCCTCGCGGATGGTCGACAGCCGGTGGGCGACCGTGATGGTGGTGCGGCCGGCGCTCGCGGCGTCGATGGCCTTCTGGACGGCCTGCTCGGTCTGGGTGTCCAAGGCGCTGGTGGCCTCGTCGAGCACCAGGACGGGCGGGTCGCGCAGGATGGCGCGGGCGATCGCCAGCCGCTGCTTCTCGCCGCCGGAGAACCGGTATCCGCGCTCGCCGACCACCGTGTCGTAGCCGTCGGGCAGGGACATCAGATAGTCGTGGATGCGCGCGATCCGGGCCGCCGCGACCAGTTCCTCGTCGGTCGCGTCCGGCTTGGCGAACCGGAGGTTCTCGGCGACCGAGGCGTGGAACAGGTACGTCTCCTGCGAGACGACGCCGACCGCCTGGGTGAGCGTGGCGAAGGACAGGTCGCGTACGTCGATGCCGTCGATCGTGACGACGCCGGACGTCACGTCGTACAGCCGTGGGACGAGATAGCTGAGGGTGGTCTTGCCCGAGCCGGTCTCCCCGACGATCGCGAGGCTGCCCCCGGCCGGGACGGTCACGTCGATGCCGTCCAGCGTCGGCCGCCCGGCCCCCGCGTAGGAGAAGCCGACCCCCCGCAGGCGCACCTCGCCCCGCAGGCTCGCCGGCACCACGGGCCGCTCCGGCTCGGCGACGTCGACGGGCAGGTCGAGGTACTCGAAGATGCGGCCGAACAGCTCCAGTGAGCTCTGGATGTCCAGCCCGATGGTCAGCAGCCGCTGCGCCGGCCGGAACAGACTCTGCTGGAGGGTCGTGAACGCGACGAGGGCGCCGATGGATATGGCCATGTGGCCGTTGCTGCCGGTCAGTCCCGCCACCCAGTAGATCACCGCCGGCATGGAGGCCATGACGACCCAGATCGTCGACTGGTACCACAGACCAGCCGTGCTCACCCGGACCTCCAGGTCGGTGAGCTTGCGGGACTCCTTCTCGAAGGTGTCGGTCAGCGAGCGGGACCGGCCCATGGTGTGGCCGAGCATGATCCCGCTGACCGACAGCGACTCCTGCACGATCGAGGAGAGGGCGGCGAACTGGCGCTGCCGGTCACGGGTGATGACGCGCCGGTCGTCCCCGACGTGCCGGCTCACCCAGACGAACGCCGGGAGCACGATCAGGGACGCGATGGTGAGCCGCCAGTCGAGCAGGGCCATGGCGGTGGTCGTGGCGATCACGATCGTCAGGTCCGACACCAGCGCGGTGACGGTGGTGGTCACGGTGGCCTGCATCCCGCCGATGTCGTTGGCGATACGGGACTGCACCTCGCCGGTACGGGTCCGGGTGAAGAACGCCAGCGACATGCGCTGGAGGTGGGCGTACACGGAGGTGCGCAGATCGTGCATCACCGACTGGCCGACCTTGGCGGAGACATGGGTCTGCCAGACGTTGAACGTACTGGTGGCGATCGACACGACGACCATGCCGAGGGCCAGCAGCGACAGCAGCCCCCTCCTGCCCTGCGGCAGCGCCACGTCCATGATCTCGCGGATCAGGAAGGGGTTGACGAGGGAGACCAGGGACGAGCCGATGACCAGCAACGCGACGAACAGCAGGCTCCTCCAGTACGGGCGGAACAGCCCGAGGACGCGGCGCTTGTGCACAGGGGCATGAGCGGTGGCCGACCCGGTGATCCTCACCCTGGTCTCCTCCTCTTTTCCTCTTTCGGCCTTACGGCTGTACGGCTTCTCGTGTCTTTCGGTCAGTTCCAGTCGACGGAGCGCAGGACGAGGGCGGAGTTGAACCCGCCGTGGCCCCGCGCCAGGACGAGAGCCGTGGTCACGGGCGTCTGCCGCTCCGTGGTGACCAGGTCGAGGTCGTAGTCGGGGGAGAGGGTGACGTTCGCCGTCGGCGGGATCACCCCGTCCCGCATGGCCAGCAGGGCGGTGGCGACGTCCAGGGGCGCGGCCCCCGAGCCGAGCCGGCCCGTCATGGTCTTGGGCGCCGTGACGGGGACCGCCCGGGGCCCGAACACCTCGGTGATCGCCGCCGCCTCGATCCGGTCGAGTTCCGGTACGGCGGCCGCGTCGGCGAAGACGACGTCGATGCCGCCCGGCGACAGACCCGCGTCGTCCAGGGCGATCTCGATCGCCTTCCGCAGCGTCGGCTCCCGCCCGCTGTCCGGACCCGGGTCGAACGTGGACCCGTAGCCGCTGATCTCGCCGTACACCTGGGTCGCGCCGCGCCGGCGCGCTGCCTCGGCGTCCTCGAGGATCAGCAGCGCCCCGCCCTCGCCGGGCACATGGCCCGACGCGTCGGCGTCGAAGGGGAGGTACGCCCGCTCCGGCCGCTCCTCGGTGCTCAGCCGCCCGGTGGTGAGCTGGGCCACCCACCCCCAGGGGCAGACGGCGGCGTCCACACCGCCGGACAGGATCAGGTCGCTGCCCTTGCGGACCAGACGACGCGCGTGCGCGAGGGCGTCGAGGCCGCCCGCCTGGTCGCTGACCACCACGCCGCTGGGCCCGCGCAGACCGTGCCGGATCGAGATCTGGCCGGTGTTGACCGCGTAGAACCAGGCGAAGGACTGGTAGGCGCTGACGTACTGGCTGCCCTGGCTCCAGAGGTTCTGGAGCTGTTCCTGGCCGAACTCGAACCCGCCGCAGGTGCCGGCGGTCATCACGCCCATGCCGAACTCGTCCGCGTCCTGCGTGCTCACCCCGGCGTCGGCCAGGGCGTGTTCGGCGCCGACGAGGGCGAGCTGGGTCATGCGGTCGGTCTGCTTGACGAGCCGGCTCGGCAGGTGCTCCTCGACGGCGAACCCCTCCACCTGTCCGGCGAGCTTCGACGGGTAACGCTCCGGATCGAAGCGCCTGATACGGCCGATGCCGCTCCTGGAGTCGCGGGTGGCGTCCCAGTACGCGTCGACGCCGAAGCCGTTGGGGGACACGACTCCCATGCCTGTCACCACGACCTGCCCGCTCATGCCGTCGTGTCCCTCTCCGGGCGGGCGAGCACCATCGCGCTCTGGAAGCCGCCGAAACCGCTGCCGACCGTCAGCACCGTGTCGGTGCGCCAGTCGCGCGCGGTCAACGGCACGTAGTCGAGGTCGCATTCGGGGTCGGGCCTGTGCAGGTTCGCTGTAGGGGGCACCACGTGGTTCTCCATGGCCAGGATTGAGGCGGCGATCTCTATCGAGCCGATCGCGCCGAGCGAATGGCCGATCATCGACTTGATCGAGCTCACCGGGGTACGGCGGGCGTGGTCGCCGAGGGTGTTCTTGAAGGCGCTGGTCTCGTGCCGGTCGTTCTGCTTGGTTCCGGAGCCGTGCGCGTTGACGTAGTCGACGGCATCGGGGTTGATCCGCGCCTCGTCCAGCGCCGCGCGGATGGCCTCGGCCATCTCCCGGCCGTCGGGACGCAGCCCGGTCATGTGGAAGGCGTTGCACCGGGTGGCGTATCCGGCGACCTCGGCGTACACGTGGGCACCGCGCCGGCGCGCGGACTCCCACTCCTCGAGGACGAACATCGCGGCGCCCTCGCCCAGCACGAAGCCGTTGCGGGTGAGGTCGAAGGGCCGGGAGGCGTGCTCGGGGTCGTCGTTGCGGGGTGTGGTCGCCTTGATCGCGTCGAAGCACGCCATGGTGATCGGCGAGATCGGCGCGTCCGTGGCACCGGTGATCATCACGTCGGCCGAGCCGTCGCGGATCAGGTCGGCCGCGTAGCCGACCGCGTCGATGCCCGAGGTACAGCCGGTGGAGACCACGGTCGAGGGCCCCTCGGCGCCGACCGCCCAGGCGACCTCGGCGGCGAAGGAACTCGGGACGAAGTAGTTGTAGAGGTGGGGGACGGCATAGGTGTGGTCGACGAGGTCGAGCCGGCCGTCGTCGCTGACCACCCGGTACTCCTGGTCGAGGCCCGTGGTGGCGCCGACGGCGCTGCCGACCGCCACCCCGACGCGGTGGGGCGGGAGGCCCTGCAGGTCCAGTTCGCTGTCCGCCATCGCCTCACGTGCGGTGACGAGGGCGAACTGCGCGGCCCGGTCGGTGCGCCGGATCTCCTGCGGACCGAGCCCGTGCTCCCACGGGTCGAAGTCGATCTCGGCCGCGATCCGGGACCGGAACGGCGACGGATCGAAGAAGGTGATCCCCCTGGTGGCCGTCCGGCCCTCGCTGAGCAGACTCCAGAAGTTCTTGGTCCCTATTCCTCCCGGAGCCGCCACCCCGACTCCGGTGATGACCACACGCCGGCCGCTCACGCCGACTCCCAGGAGTAGAACCTGCGCGCCATGGCGTCGGCGGGAGACCGCCAGGTCGCCGGGTCGTAGGCATCGATGAACGGCTTGAGGTCCTCGCTGATGCGGACGAAGCGCGGGTCGGTCTTCGCCTGCTCGATGAGCTCCCCGCCGTTGTCGTCGTCGAAGTCCTGAAGATGGAAGTACAGACCGTTGTACATGAAGAGCTGACGTCGCCGGGTCCCCATGCGATGCGGCATGTCGGTCTCGTCGAAAGCGCGGAAAAGCCGGGCCACGTCCGCACTTGAACGAGGGTCCATTCTGGCCACTATCAGATTGCTGTGCATTCGACCGCCTCCTCGAGGTGTGCTGCGCCTATCGCAGCTTCTTGACGATTGCCGCCCATTCGGCGAGCTCCTCTTCCGACAACGGTGGTAGGCAGGGTTGGTCGGCAGGGGGGACGGTCCAGTCGATCCACTCGTGCCATTCGTGGGGAGGACCCATTCCGCTCCATGCCCGTCCCAAACCCGTCAGACCCTCGCCAAAGTTCTTCCACAGGGATCGCAGGGCGGACTTGAGCCGCGCGCCCATGTCTCCATCTCCATTCACCGGGGAATCGCCCGTCGCCAGCGTCTGTGATGGGCCTCAAGGAGGGGTTGGGGAAGCGTCGAATTCCGCTGGAGAATGCGGGTGAATGGCAGGGAAAAGGGCGGTTCCGTTGAGGAACCGCCCTGTGGGCCGCACCGCCTCGACGTCATCCCGGAGGGCTGAGCACCGGCTCCCGCGCCGTGCGCCGGCCCCGCACGGTGTCCAGCCGGCGGCGGTCGAGGGGCGCGGGACGACGGTCCAGCCGGGCCGAGAGCAGTTCCGCGGCCCGGTCGTGCTCGCCGCCCGCGATCAGGGCGTGCAGCAGGGTCTCCTCCACGACCTCGCGCTGGGCCCTGCTGGCACCCACCCGGTCGAGTACGGGCAGCAGCGGCCACAGCCGCACCGTCGCCTGCTGCCAGCGCTGCCGGAGCACCGACGAGAGGGCGTCGCACAGCGGCGCGATCACCAGCGGGAAGATGTCCTGACGGTGTCTCACGGCATGGGTGCGCAGCCGTCCCAGCCCGTCGAGGTCGGCGGACGCGGCGAGGGCCAGCGCGCTGTGCAGGGCGGTGAAGGCCGTCTCCGGTGTGTCCAGCCAGTGCCGGGGAGCCGCGTCCAGCACTCCGGCGAGCGGCAGCTCGCCGCTCCAACTGCCCGTCATACGGGCCCGCCAGAGCAGGGAGACCGAATCGACCAGGACCCGGCCCGCGCTCACCTCGGAGGCGACGAGCTCGCGCTGGTAGCGGCGGCGCAGAGCGGCGCGGTCGTCGAGCATCAGCTCGTGCAGCGCGGCGTGCCAGGAGAAGTGGGAGGCGTGGCCGGACCCGGCCCCGTGACGGTGGATCCACTCGTCCAGCCAGGCCAGTCCGGCGCGGTGCTCGCCGGTCTCGTAGAAGACGTGTGTCCGGGCGTGGACGGCGTGGCCGGCCGAGGGCCGGGCGGCGAGTGCCTGCGCGGCGAGCGCCTCGGCCTCCTGCCACCGCTCCTGCTCCTGACGGACGAAGGCGAGCTGTCCCAGGTACCACCAGTCGGTGCCGTACACCCCGGACAGGCCCTCGACCAGGGCCCGGGCCTCCTCGCCGCCGGTGACACCGTCGAACGAGACGGTCGGTACGGCCGCGCTCACCACCAGCGCGTCCCGGGGGTGGTCGGCGATGTGCCGCAGGAGGGCCGCCTTGCCCGTCTCCTCGGTGCCGGTCAGCCGGGCGTCCACCGCGGCGACGAGGCTGCGTTCGCGGTCGTCCGCCCGGCGCACCACGGCCCGGCGCGCGGCCTGGAGTGCGGCGGCCGCGTCCACGGGAGCCCCGCACTCGTGGCCGAGCAGTGCCAGCGCCACATGGCCCGCGGCGAAGTCCGGGTCCGCGGTCACCGCGTCGGTCAGGAGTGGCACGGCGCCGAGTTCGCCCGCCAGGATCCGTTCCAGGGCCTCGTTGTAGAGCGCCGCCGCCTCGCGGGTCGTGCTCAGGCTCAGACCGTAGCGGTCGGTGACCTTGGGGCCACGGCGGCCGGCTAGGGCCTGTTGCGGAAGTCCCGTCGTCCGCCCGGAGGGCGGGCCCGGCGGTGTCCGGTGCGTGCTCTCGGTGTGCCGGGTGCAGGCCCTCGTACTGGATGTACTTGGGTCTGTGCCCGGTGCGGCGAGTGGGGGTACCTCCCACGCCCTTAAGGCAGTGGGGGAGCGTGCCGGGCGCCGCCGGGCAGGCGGGACTTCCGCAACAGGCCCTAGCGTGGTCAGCACACTGCCGGCGACCTCCGCGGCCTGCGTGCGGATCTCCGGGATCGCCGTGCTCTCCAGCAGGTTGCCCCGCCGCAGCGCTCCGATGGTCCACAGGCGCGCGACCGAGCTGACGGCCGCGGGCGTCAGCCGTCCGTCGCCGTCCGTGTCGAATCCCAGGCCGGCGGGGCCGGTCCGGGCGTGGCCGTGATCCAGCAGACAGCGCACCAGCGGGTCGGCCGTGCGGCTGAGGTCGCTCTGGGCGCCGGTGCAGTTGACCACGGCACCGACCCGGAGGCTCGTCCCGTCGCTCAGCCGTACCCGGACGGTGCCGTCGCCGGGCTCGGCCCCGACCACTTCCGCCGGGCACACCCGCAGCCGGCCCGAGGACCGCAACGCCCCGACCATGCCCGCCGTCCTGGGCGGCATGCGGTGCCGGTGCACCTCCCACAGCCGCAGATCCTCCCGGAGGAAACGGGTCCGGTCGGCCGCGGTCAGCTGCTGCCACACGGCCGCCGTCACCGGGCGCAGCCCGTCCACACCGGGACGCCAGTCACCCTGGGCACGGCGGGTCCTGGCGAGGTAGCGCCGGACGTCCCGGCGCAGCGTGTCGAGACCGCGCGAACCGTCGAGCTGCGGCGGCTCGGCGGCCGGGGCCGCGTCGGCCCGGTGCTCCCGGGGAGTGAGCCCGTTACGGGACACCGCGTGCAGCACCCGGTCCGGGCGCGCCAGGGTGACGGCCATGTCCGCCATGGTCAGACCGGTGCCGACCAGCAGGACGTCCGCGTCGTCGGGCACGGTGTCGAGTGCGCCGGGCGCCCAGGGGTCGGCGACGAACCGCCCGGACTCCCGCAGCGCGGTGCCGGCCCAGTCCTGGCCGGGTGCGAAGGTGCCCAGCGCGAGTACGGCCGCGTCCGCCCGGAGTTCGCCGCCGCCGGCGAGCCGCAGCACCAGCCCGGCCCCCTGTTCGCGGGCGGCCACGACCCGGTCCCGCACGCGGTGCAGGCGGGTACGGCGGCACCCTTCGAGGGTGCGCTCCAGCACCTCGGTCAGATAGCGCCCGTACGTCCGCCGGGAGACGTAGTCACCGGGCCCGGCCGAGGGGTCCGCGGTGGCGAGCCAGCGCAGGAAGTGCTCGGGGTCGTCGGGAAGGGCGCTCATGCGGCCGGCGGCCACATTGAGCAGATGGCGTGGGTCGGACGTGCCGTAGGCGACACCCGGGCCGGCCCTGCCGGCAGGGTCGATCAGCGATATCTCCAGGGCCCGGCCGACGCGCTCGGCCTGCCGGATCAGCTGAACCGCCGTCAGTGTGCCTGCCGCGCCGGCACCGATCACTGCGACATGGTGTGAGGACGAATTCCGGATCAACATGCGACTCCCTGGTGTGTTCGACTCCCTGGTTCGTTCGACGTCCGTTCCGGGGCTCAAGGGGCGCCGTCGTGCTCCCGGTCCTCCTCGCCGGACGTGCCGTCGGCGCGCACGGCTTCGAAGGCCTCGCCCGCCATGCCCGCGGTGAGGGTGGTGCCGTCGGCCGGGTCGATCAGCAGGAACGAACCGGTGCGGCGGTGTGCCGCGTAGTCGTCGAGCGCCAGCGGCTCGGCGGTGCGCAGCACCACGTGGCCGATGTCGTTGACCCGCAACCCCTCGGCGCCGGAACGCCGTTCGAGGGTGTCGATGTCGATCCGGTACGAGATGTCCTTGACCAGCGCACGAACCGTGCGGGTGGTGTGCTTGAGCAGCACCTTGGCGCCGATGTGCAGCGGCCGCTCGTCGAGATGGCAGACGGTGGCCTCGAAGTCCGTGGTCGGCACCGGGGCCGGGACGGTCGCGATCAGGTCCCCGCGGGAGACGTCGATGTGGTCGGCGAGCCGGACGGTGACCGACTGGGGGGCCCAGGCGACGTCCGTCTCCCGGCCGAGCGTGTCGATGGCGGCGACGGCGGTGGTGCGGCCGGAGGGCAGGACGGTGACGGCGTCCCCCACCCGCAGCACCCCGGAGGCCAACTGGCCCGCGTAGCCGCGATAGTCACGGTGGGGCTCGCTCTGCCCGCGGATCACGTACTGGACGGGGAAGCGCGCGGGCTCCCCGTCCGGGTCACCGCCGACCGGGACGGTCTCCAGGTGCTCCAGCAGCGTGGGGCCGCCGTACCAGTCCATGTGGGCGGAGGGTTTCACCACGTTGTCACCGGCCAGCGCGGAGATCGGGATCGCCACGACGTCCTTGGTGCCGAGGGAGGCCGCGTACGAGGTGAACTCCCCTGCGATGGCGGCGAAGACGGGTTCCGCGTAACCGGCCAGGTCCATCTTGTTGACGGCCAGCACCACGTGCGGGACGCGCAGCAGGGCGGCGACGGCGGCGTGCCGGCGGGTCTGCTCGACCACACCGTGCCGGGCGTCGACCAGGACGACGGCGAGTTCGGCGGTGGACGCGCCGGTGACCATGTTGCGGGTGTACTGCACATGGCCCGGGGTGTCGGCGAGGATGAAGCGTCGCCGGCCGGTGGCGAAGTAGCGGTGGGCGACATCGATCGTGATGCCCTGCTCCCGCTCGGCCCGCAGGCCGTCGGTGAGCAGCGCCAGGTCGGGCGCGTCCTGGCCGCGGCTGCGGGAGGCGTGCTCGACGGCCTCCAACTGGTCGGCCAGCACCGACTTGGAGTCGTGCAGCAGGCGCCCGACCAGGGTGGACTTGCCGTCGTCGACGGAGCCGGCGGTGGCGAAGCGCAGCAGGGAGGTGGCGGCTTCGACGGTCATGTCAGAAGTACCCTTCGCGCTTGCGGTCTTCCATGGCGGCCTCGGAGAGCTTGTCGTCGGCCCGGGTGGCGCCGCGCTCGGTGCGACGGCTGGCGGCGATCTCGGCGACGATGTCCGCGTCGGTGGCGGCGGTGGAGTCGACGGCGCCGGTGCAGGACATGTCGCCGACCGTGCGGTAACGGACCAGCCGCCGCTCGGGCGTCTCGTGCTCCGCGGGGCCGCCCCACGCGCCGGCGGTCAGCCACATGCCGCCCCGCTGGAACACGTCGCGCTCGTGGGCGTAGTAGATCTCCGGGAGTTCGATGTCCTCCCGCTCGATGTACTGCCAGACGTCCAGCTCGGTCCAGTTGGAGAGCGGGAAGACCCGCACATGCCGGCCCGGCGCGTGGCGGCCGTTGTAGAGCGACCACAGCTCGGGGCGCTGGTGGCGCGGATCCCAGGCGCCGAACTCGTCGCGCAGCGAGAAGACGCGCTCCTTGGCGCGGGCCTTCTCCTCGTCGCGGCGGCCGCCGCCGAAGACCGCGTCGAAACGGTGGGACTCGATGGCGTCGAGCAACGGCACGGTCTGCAGCGGGTTGCGGGTGCCGTCCGGGCGCTCGCACAGCCGGCCGTCGTCGATGAACTCCTGCACGGAGGCGACGTACAGGCGCAGGCCGTGGCGGGCGACGACCCGGTCGCGGCAGGCGATGACCTCGGGGAAGTTGTGCCCGGTGTCGACGTGCAGCAGCGGGAAGGGCACCGGCGCCGGGTGGAAGGCCTTGAGCGCCAGGTGCAGCATGACGAGCGAGTCCTTGCCGCCGGAGAACAGGATCACCGGCCGCTCGAACTCGCCGGCCACCTCGCGGAGGATGTGCACCGACTCGGCCTCGAGCACGTCCAGGTGCGACAGCGCGTAAGGGCTCTCGCCGGTCGTGACGAGGCCATGCGTCGCGGTCGTCATGCCAGGCCCCTCTCGGTCAGGAAGGTGTGCAGCTCGGTGGCGGAGTCGGCCACCGAGCGGCCCTGCGTCTGGATACGGAGCTCCGGGTTCTCCGGTGCCTCGTACGGGTCGTCCACGCCGGTGAGACCGGAGATCTCGCCGGCCGCCTGCCGGGCGTACAGTCCCTTGACGTCGCGCTGGGAGCACAGCCCGACCGGGGTGGCGACGTGGATCTCCACGAACTCGGCTCCGGCCGCCGCGTGCCGCTCGCGCACGGCGGCGCGGGACTCGGCGTAGGGGGCGATGACCGGGGCCAGCACCTTGACGCCGTGGACGGCCAGCCGCTCGGCGACGAAGCCGATCCGGATGACGTTGGTGTGCCGGTCCTGTCGGGTGAATCCGAGGCCGCCCGAGAGGTGGGCGCGGATCTCGTCGCCGTCGAGCACCTCGACCTCGTGGCCCTCGGCGCGCAGGCGTTCGGCGAGGGCGCGGGCGAGGGTGGTCTTGCCCGCGCTGGGCAGCCCGGTCAGCCACACGGTGGCGCCGCGCTCGCGGGGGCCGGATGCTGCGGCCGCCCCTGTGGTGTCCCCGGCGGTCCGGGTGTGCGCTGTCGTCACGCTGGTGTTCTCCTGAGGGTGATATGACGGCCTGTCAGAGGCGGATGCCGCCCTCGGTCCCAGGACCGACCTGATCACCAGGGCCCGCCGGACGCGTTCGCACAGCCCGTCGGGCCGGGGCGACGGGAGCTCTCAGGTGGTGGCGAACTCGACCAGGACCCGGCCGAGCACGTCCATGTCGATCCGGTGCCAGGATCCGGGCAGTTCGAGCGACCGGCCGTGCGGCAGCGCCGCCGCGGTCGCCTGCGCCGCCGCGCGCAGCCAGGCGCTGGTGTGGTCGCTGTTGAGGACCAGGGTCTCGGTGGCGTGGCCGGCGAGCCGGTCGACCGGGATCTCGTAGTCGCCGCAGATCGCCGTGTCGTAGGGAAGGGTGTGGACGTTCGCCTCGTTCATCGCCCAGATCGGGCCCTTGCGCCACTCCGCGACCGTGTCGGGGGTCAGGCCCAGCAGGCTGCCGAGGAAGTACTCGACCGCCTCGGTACGCCGGTCCTCCTCCAGCAGCACGCGGAGGGTCTTCGCGACGTTCCACGGGGGCTTCGGGAAGCCGTCGACCCGGTAGAACGGCTCGTGCAGCGCCAGCTTGGTGATCGGGGCGCCGGCGAGCGCCGCCTCGAGCGCGAGGTTCGCGCCCGTGGACCCGGCGAACACCACCGCCGAGCCGCCGGCTTCCTCGATCACCGCCTCGAGATCCTCGATCTCCCGCTGGACGGCGTACTCGGGCGAGTCACCGCTCTCACCGCGCCCCCGGCGGTCGTAGACATAGGTGGTGCAGTGCGGCGCCAGCTCGGGCACGAGTGCGTCGAAGATCGTGTGGTCGCGGAACGAACCGTTGAGAAGCACGATCGGCGGGCCCTCGCCCGCCTTCTCATAGGCGATCGTCGTACCGTCCCGGGAAACGACCTTGCGCATCACGCACTCCTCATGCCGACCGGAGGCCCGTCACCTCGCCGTGTGTCGGCATCCTCGAACGCGCCGGTGGATGGCCGGTCGAGGGCCGGTCGCGGGTGCCCCGCATCCGTCAGGAGAGCCAGCCGGCCTCGGTGGCGATACGGACGGCGTCGATCCGGTTGCGGGCGTTGAGCTTCACCACGATCGTCGTCAGG
Source organism: Streptomyces sp. NPDC031100 (assembly GCF_055570785.1). Classification (NCBI taxonomy): domain Bacteria; kingdom Bacillati; phylum Actinomycetota; class Actinomycetes; order Kitasatosporales; family Streptomycetaceae; genus Streptomyces; species Streptomyces sp. NPDC031100. The sequence continues at coordinate 233,425 of NZ_JBVIGN010000009.1, read as the reverse complement.
TAGTTGCGCACGGTGCCGAGCGACAGATGCAGCTTCTCGGCGATCTCCCGGGGCTCGTCGCCCTGCGCCGCCATGCCGAGCACCTCCGTCTCCCGTTCGGACAGCGGGTTGTCGCCGATGTCCCAGGCGCTCATGGCCAGCTGAGGGTTGATCACCCGGCGGCCCGCGGCCACCTCCCGGACGGCCTTCGCGAGTTGCTCGGGCGGGGAGTCCTTGAGCAGGAAGCCCGCGACGCGCGCGGCCATCGCCCGGCGCAGATAGCTGGGACGCCCGAGCCCGGTCATCATCAGCGCGCGGCATTCCGGAAGCTGCTCGTGCAGGATCTCGGCCGCGGTGAGGCCGTCCATGTGCGGCAGATCGACGTCCATGATCGCCACATCCGGCCGGCACTTCAGCGCCATGGGAACGATCATGTCCCCCCGGTCCACGACCGCGACGACCTCCAGGTCCGGCTCCAGTTCGAGCAGCGTGACCAGCGCTCCGCGCACCATGTGCATGTCCTCGGCGAGGAGAATTCTGAGCCGGCTATTCTCCACTTGGCCCCCTATTTTGTCCGGCAAAGAAGCGGGCAGATGTCAAAATGCCCGTAAATCCCAGTCGAATTCCCGAACTGCCCGCCGGCGTTCCGACGACGGGGCGTGCACACTCGATTGTCCACGGTACCCGCGCGCCACGCGCCGGACGTCCGCCAGCGCCTGACGGGAGACACCGATAACTCTGGCCAGCTCGTCCCGCGCCGGACCCGGCGACTCGGGCAACAGCCGGTGGATGAGCGCGCATTGCATCGTGACCGTGGACAGGCTGGAGCCCAGCACCTCGTGCAGCTCGCGCTCCACGATCAGGCGCTCGCGGGCGACCGCGAGCTGCGCGAGCGCTCCCCTGGCCTCGTGCAACTCGGTGACCAGCCGGTACAGCGCGGTGAAGCCGTAGACGACGAGCCCCGCCACCAGGGAGGAGTCGGCCAGATAGACGATGTCGGACAGGGATGTGCCGACGGCCGCCGCCACGGGTACGACCACCGCGACCGAGGTCGCGTACAGCGCCCACCGGACTCTCCCCGCCACGGTGATCAGGAGCGATCCGGCGAGGAAGCCGGCCATCGAGCCCCAGGGACCGCCGAGCCACAGCAGCGGGGCGTACGTGGCCGCGGCCTGCACCCCGAGGGCGAGCACCCGGACACGCACCGGCCAGGTGCGCGAGCGACGCAGCGAGTGCAGCGCCTGCAGCGTCACGACGACGGCGAAACAGCCGAGGAAACCGAGCATGGCGCTCCCGGACCCGCCGCTGCCCGCGGCATTGATCACGGTGACGAGCGTGTAGCCGGCGAGGACGGCGACGAGCATGCTCCGCGCCATCCGGGGCGCCCAGTTCCGGGCGGCCGCCACGCGGTCCTCGGGCTCGGACTCCGTCTCGTGGTCCTCGTCCCGGGGAGCGGCCGGTGCGCGGACGACGACCTCGAACCAGCCGTCGTCGGTCGGCCCGCTGGTCAGTTCGCCGCCGATGCCGTGCATCCGGGTCGTCAGATTCCGCAGCCCGGAGCCGCCTTCACCGCTGCCGCGCACCGCGCCGTCGTCCTGCGCACCGGCGTCCGGGCGGACGGCCTCGACCCCGTCGTTCCGGATCCGCAACGACACCGTGTCGCCGTCCCGGGTGGCCGTGACCACGCAGGTCTGCGCCTTGCTGTGGCGCAGCGCGTTGGTGACGGCCTCGCGCAGCACGATGGCCAGCACGGTGTCCACCTCCCGCGGCAGCGGACCGCAGGCCAGGTCGGCCTCGGTCGCGATCTCCGCGGCGGACAGGACCGAGAGCGCGGACTCGGTCTCGGCGGCCAGCGACATGTTGCGGTAGCCGGTCACGACCAGGTGCACGTCGGCCAGGGCCTCCCGGGCGATGCCGAGCACCTCGGCGACCTCCGCCCTGGCCCGGTCGGGCGCGGTGGGCAGCATCCGGTGACCGAGCTCGCACTTCAGCATGATCGCCGACAGGCTGTAGCCGAGCAGGTCGTGCAGATCGCCGGCGACCCGCAGCCGCTCCTGGACGACGGCCATCCCGGCGAGCGCGCGCCGGGTCTCGCGGATCTCGTCGACCAGACCGGACAGCGAGCTGACCCCGAAGATGATGAGACTGGAGAGCAGCGTGGCGCCGAATCCGTACACCGCGAGGCCCGGCCCGTCGATGGCGACGACCGCCGGCACGATGCCCGCGGTCGCCACGGCGTACAGGGGCCAGCGCACCCGGCCGGGCACGGCCAGCAGCACCGAGCCCGCGAGCAGACCGGCCATCGCACCCCAGGGCGTGCCGAGCCAGGCGAGCGGCGGGTAGGTCACCAGGGCCTGTGCGGTCAGCGTCAGCACGCGCACCCGGACCGGCCAGGTGCGCGGTCGCCTGGTGGAGTGCGCGAACTGCAGGGCGAGAACCGCCGCCAGACAGAGCGTCAGCAGGGCCAGCCGGGAGGGGCCGGGGTTCTGGTCGAGCACGTTCAGCACGGTGACCAGCGTGTTGCCGCCGAGCACCCCCAACGTGACCAGGAGGGCCATGCGCGGGGCCTGCAGGCCGGACTCGTCGTCCCCGCCGTCGCCGTCCGGCGAGTCGGGTCTCGGTGTGTGCCTCCCGCTCCGACCCACGGTGGCTGAGAGCACAGGAACCCCCCGGTTCTCCTGGAAACCGCAGGTGATCTTACCGACGAAGGTTCGGCTTGTCATGAGCAGGAATGCGTGGCATTTCCACGGATTCCGAAGAGCCTGATCGTTTCCCCCGGACGATCCTCACTCGTCCGATCTACCGCGTCTAGAGGAACAGCGGAATCGGATTGAGATCCTGATAACGAGTGGGGGATTCCAGCCTGCCCAGACGCACCGGGACGTCGAACAGCCGGCCCGGCGCGAACCTCGCCCAGAAGTGCCGCAGTCCGGGTACGACCATCTTCACCACCGGCAGCCCGAGGTCGGGCCTGGTCTGGTCGAGCACGAGCACCTCGAGACCCTGGCTCCGCGCCAGCGAGCAGAGGTGGTCCAGGTCGTCGCGCAGGTCGGCGCGCGGGACGTATCCGTAGTCCGCCGCGGTGCGTGCGGGACGCCCGGGGTCGGGCACGAGATACGGCTGGGCGGCGAGGGTCGCCCCGCGCAACCAGTCGAGCAGATGGCCGGGCAGCCCGGGCGCGTAGCCGTCGGTCACGGCGGGCAGCATCTGGCCCAGCTCGGTGACGGCACGGCTCAGCGCGGCGGCGGGGTCGAGGTGCGCGCCGAAGCCCAGCATGATGTCCTCGGCCGGTGCGCCGATACGGTGCGAGACCGCGGCCATGACCGGGACGCCCAGGTCGGCGGTCAGATCGAGCACCCACAGGGAGCGGCCCAGCGTGCGGAACCGGCCGGGCAGGGCGGAGATCCACGGGTCGTCGAACGAGTCCAGGTCCACCGCCGCGTGCCGGGTGCGGTTGTACCACCACAGCGCCACGGCGTCGCGCTCGACCAGTTCCAGCAGGCCCTGCAGCATGGCGTCCTCGAGGGTGCCGCCCGCGGCGTTGCCGTTGGAGTCGGCGACCGTCGAGGCGACCCCCTCACCACCGAAGTACAGCAGGCTGGTCGGCAGCAGCCGGTGCGTGCCGCCGGTGAGCGACCACACGGGCGTCCACTCGATCTTCGCGTCCTCGTCGAACGGCTCGGGAACGTACTGGAAGGGAATCCCCGGGGCGTTCCACCGCTCACGCTCCCGGTACTGGCGCTCGTCGAAGAGCATGCACGCGCCCGGATGGACGGCGTCCGGCGCGAGATCGAGGTAGCTTCCGAGGACTGTCGCCTCGTCACCCAGGCGCGAGGCGCTGTACCGCTCGACCGCCTCACAGAGCGCGCTGACCCTGGCGTCCAGATCGGTGCGTCCCTTGCCTCCGCTCTGCATGCGCAGCCCGGCGCGGAAGGAGGGCAGAGCGGAGTCGGTCAGCGCCAGGTTGGGCCCGGCCTGGTAGCAGTGGAGGAACGACGGGCTGCGCGGGTCGCGGACGAGCCGCCTGACGATCCCGGTGACCGGATCGGCGAGACGGCCGAAGCGCTGCCACATCTGTGCCGCGGAGAGCGCCCGGTGCCCGTTGCCCGTGGTGACGCCCTTCGGCCGGGAGACCGTCCGGACCGGCCGCAGGGCACGGTCGGCGACCAGACCCGGGTCGCCGCAGTCCGGGCACTGCGGCCGCAGGTCGACGGGATGGTGGGCGGCGGTGAGCGTCAGGGTGTCCAGCGTCCAGACGGCGTTCTGGACGTCGTCGCGCACACCGGCGAGCCACTTGGCGGCCTGGAGTGCCGCCGTCTGCAGTCCGAGCTCACGGGTCGCCGCCAGCGAGGCCTCCGGAACCCGCACCGGGCCGGCCAGTCCGAGCGCGCGCCGCACCTGTGCCTCGCCGCGCCGGTGGCAGCGCAGTCGTACGGCCAGACAGGACCAGCAGGCTCCGGTTCCCGGCTGGAAGACCGGGCCCATCCAGAGCTGTGCCCCGTACGGCTTGGCGACCAGCCACGGCCGTCCGTCGGCGAGCCGGGCGGCGTTGAAGCCGGCCAGCGCCGGATCGAGGAAGTCGTCGCAGACGACCAGGGTGAAGGACGCCTCGGGGCTGCAGGTCAGGCCCGCCGCGCGGCAGGCACGCTCGGCCGCGGCCGCGTCGGCCCCGCCCAGCGCGACGACGGTCACCGACGTGTCCGCCGGGCCGCCGACTCCGGCCAGATCCCAGTACGCTCCGGCCGCGGCGTCCTGCGGGCCGGTGTGGAAGCCGACGAGGCCCGCGGCGGTGAGCCGGTCGAGCATGCCGTCCAGCTGCTCCGGGGGGAGGTCCGCGGCGGCCCGCAGCCCGGCAAGGGTCAGGGAGCCGTCCAGCAGCGGGGCCACCTTCTGGATGGCGGTTCCCGAGAGGGCCGTCGTGCCCCCCGGGGAGACGAGGTAGACCGCCTCGCCCGGGGCGATCGCGGCCCGCAGATGTCTGCGGAAACCTATCGGCCGTTCGTCCACCCGCATGACGGCCGCTTACCGCTCGGCGCCGGCGGCCAGAACGAAACACCAGCCGGCGGGCATGTCCGGGTCGAGAGCGCAGTCGTCGAGGTTCTCGATGATCAGGTCGTCGGAGCCGCAGATGTTCTGCATGATGCCGCCTCTCTGTGGCGCAGCCGGGTCGTCGCTGCGAGTGACGGAAGTCTCCAATCGGCGAACTGCGGGCCGCCATGCGCCGATTCATGTTCCCGGTGTGAATTCTTCACATCGGAGAGATGTGCGGCTCAGTGGGCAACTCCCGCCGGTCTGCGCATGCTTGAGTCCGAGATCGATCGGTGCGATGCCTGGAGGAATGGAATGTCCGAAGGCCCCAAGACGTACGAAACCGTAGGCGCCGGGCAGCGGTCCGGACGGCTGAGCATCGGACTGCTCGGCTCACTGTCCCTGCATCTCGACCACACCCCGGTGACGGCCAGTGCGCCCAAGCAGCGGCAGGTTCTCGCCCTGCTCGCGCTGAACGTGGGCAGGGTCGTCACGGTGTCGGCACTCATCGAGGAACTGTGGGGAGACCGGCCCCCGCGCAGCCACGCCACCACCCTGCAGACCTACGTCCTGCAACTGCGCAACGCGCTGGCCGCCGCCGACTCCGACCGTCGCGGCGTACGGCAGATCCTCAGCACCCGCCACAGCGGTTACCTCCTCGAGGACGAGGCCTGCACCACGGACGTCCAGCTCTTCGAGCGCCGGGTGCGCGCCGGCTGTACGGCCTCCGAGGCGGGCGACCACCGCCGCGCCTCGGAGGAGCTGCGCCAGGCGCTGCAGCTGTGGCGCGGCCCCGCACTCGTGGACGTCAGGAAGGGCAGCGTCCTGGAGATCGAGGCGGTGTCGCTGGAGGAGAGCCGGCTCGGTGTGCTCGAACGGCGCATAGAGGCGGACCTCGCCCTGGGCCGCCACGCCGATCTGCTGGGCGAACTGACGCGCGTGGTGGCGAAGAACCCGATGAACGAGAACCTCTGCGCCTACCTGATGATCGCCCTCTACCGGGCCGGCCGCGTCGGCCGCTCCCTGGAGGCGTTCCACCAGCTCCGGGCCGTACTCAACCAGGAACTGGGCGTCGAGCCCTGCCCCCGCCTGCAGAGCCTCCAGGCGGCGATCCTCTCGGGCGACCCCGCCCTGGACGTCTGGTCCGTCGCCTGGTCCCCGAAGGAGTTCGCGACGAGCGGGTTCGCCCGGGTCTAGTGATGGCGGGGGTGGACGTCCGCTCCAAAAAACCACGCAGGGACCTGACCCTCTCCCCGGATCAGGCCCCTGACTTGGTGTTCCTCGGTCGGGGTGGACCCACTGAGCCGGTTGTTCCTGAAAAGAACGCCCATTCGGTCAATTCCGGCTGTGAAGCGAGAAAACAGGCCACATGCCGTCCTGTCTGTTTGCCGCAACACGGCTCGACGGCAGCATGGTCAGGCACTTGAACGGCGCGCTGCGTCGCGGAGTGGGATCGTCGGGGGTGCTGGTGAATCATGCGTGGCCGCCGTCCACCTTTCTCGGCCGGTTATGGAACACGACACGCGAAGAACTGCTCGGGCAGGGCACCCCGATCACCTATCCGCCCCATCGCGCGCTGCTGCAGCAGGGCGACGAGAGCCGGCACGTCCTGTTGATCACGAGTGGTGTCGTGAAGGTCGTCGCCAGCGCAGAGAGCGGCTACGACATGCTGCTGGCCGTCCGTATAGCGGGTGACCTGGTCGGCGAGATGGCCGCCTTCGAGGAGCGCCCCAGGTCCGGCACGGTGATCGCGTGCAGTGACGTGACCGCGCGGATCATCCAGGTGCGGGCGCTGGAGGCCTTCCTCACCCGTCATCCGGATGCCATGCGGGCCATCCTCCACATGCTGTGCGCCCGGCTGCGCTGGGCCAACCGGCGCCGGATCGATTTCCAGGCCTACGACTCGCTGACCCGGCTGGCCCGGGTCCTGGCCGAGTTGAGTCAGGCCTACGCCCAGCCCGTGCCGGACGGCGACGGCAAGCGGTGCGACCTCGGCGTGACGCTCACCCAGAAGGAACTCGCGTCGCTGGCCGGCCTCGCTCTGAACACGGCCGAAAAGAGTCTGGCCGCCCTGGCGGCCAAGGGACTGGTGGAACGCAGTTACAGGAACATCACCATCTGTGACGTTCCGAAACTGCTTGAATTCGCCAAAGTCGTTGCCGACAACCCGTATTGATACGGGATCACTTCGCGCACTCTCTCCTAGCCTCTCGGGCAGCACTTCGTGGGCAGCATCTGCCCATGCCCTGCCCAGAGAGGAATGATCGGGTGCTTGAGTGGCCCGGGTTCTATCCCTGCACATGCATAGCCGTGGACGCACAGGCCTACGGCAGCAAGAACGACCGTAGGCAGTCCGAAATCCAGCATGACCTGCCGCGACTCCTCGACCGCGCCGCCAGCGGCGCCGGCCTGGACCGCGCGCAGTGGCAGATCCAGCGCAAGGGGGACGAGCAGCTCGCAGTGCGCCCCCTGGACGGCACCGAGCCGCGTCTGGTCGACGACTACGTCCGCCATCTCGTCGCCGAGCTGCGGGAGTACAACGCCCAGCGAGTGCCCGAGGCCCGGATGCGGCTGCGGGCCGTCGTCCACCAGGGACTGGTGGAGCTGGCCGAAAACGGCTTCGCCGGTTCGGCCGTGGTGGCCACGGCGCGTCTGCTGAGCGCGCGTCAGCTCTACGACGCCCTGGCCGCGCACCCCGACGCCGACCTGGCGCTGTTGCTGTCCGACGAGGTTTTCCGGTCCACGGTGGCGGGTGGTCACACGACCCTGACCACGGAGGACTTCACCCGTGTCACCGTCCAGGTGAAGGAGTACGAGGCCACGGCCTGGCTGCGCGTGCCCGCGCTCGCCGCACCGGCCGTAGCCTCACACGAGCCCGGAACCGCGGGGACGGGGAAGCCCGCGGCTCCGGCGTCGGGGGAGCCCGCGGCGGACCGGATCGGACCGGCCGCCGCGGGCGGAGCCGGCGGCGGGACGGGGATCAGCAACGAGTACCGGGCCGACAAGATCAACGTCACCAACGTCGCCGGCTCCGTGGACGCCCGGGGTGCCGTCTTCGGCTTCGGGAGCGCCGGTGGCTGACGCTTCGGACCCGGACGACGGGCCGGCCGTACCGCCCGTACCCGCCTTCGGCGAGGACGTCTCGCCGCCCGCGCCGGACGACGCGGGCGGCGGTGCGCCGCAGGCCGGGGAGGAGGACCTCGGCCCGGACCCCGGAAGGGACGCGGCCGGCGAGCGGCGCAAGGAGCCGGACGAGCGGGAAGAGGACGACCGTGGCTACGACGATCTGCGCCGCGTCCACCAGCTCGTCAACAACAACTTCTACGGTGTCGTCGACGCCTCGGGAGCGGCGTTCGGCTTCGGCCCCGCCTCGTCCCCCGGACTCGCCCCCGGCACCATCGAGCCCGCGGACACGGACCGCGCCCTGCGGTTCTACCTCCCGCCGCAACCCTGCTTCGAGGAGGCGCACGGCAAGCTGCGCGACGCCGCTCTCGTGGTCCTGACCGGCCAGGACAACTGCGGCCGGGGCGCCGGCGCCCTCGCCCTGCTCAGGAAGATCCTCGGCAAGGAGGCCAGGCTGCGCAGCCTGTCACCCGCCAACGCCCTCGCCGAGCTGGCCGCTTCACGGGACCTCAAGCCGGGGCAGGGGTACGTCATCCTCGACTACGTCGGCGAGCTGCGTCCCGAGGCCGTGCAGGCGTACGAGATCGGGCGGCTGAGCGAGGAACTCGGCCGCAAGGGGTCGTACCTGGTGATCACGGCGGGCGACACGGCCGGCCGGCGGCTGGCACTGCGGGACCACTGCGTGCCGTGGCAGGCCCCGGCCCCCGAGGAGCTGTTCGAGCACTGCAGGGACAGGCTGCCGCACGCCGCCCTTGAGCCGGACACCGAAAAGGAGCTGCTGGAGCGGGTCGGCGAACAACGGCGGCCGGCGGACGTCGTCGCCGCGGCCGTAGCCCTGTCCCGGGAGGGCGCGGAGGCGGCGCTGGACACCCTGCGGGACCGGCACCGGGAGCAGGTCCAGGAGTGGTTCCGCAAGCGGCCGGCCGCGGTCGACCTGCTCCCGCTCGCGGCCCTGGCCTTCCTGGAGGGCATTCCGGAGCGGACGTTCGAGAAGGAGTGCGCCGCGCTCGCCGCTCATGTGCGCAACTGGGAGCAGAGCGGCGAGACGCCGGTCGCGGAGCCCGACGGCTCGACCGGGGCGCCGCTGAGCGGTGCCGTGGCCGGGCAGTCCCGGGCCCGGTGGCGAGAACGGGCGGTCGGGCTCGTGACGACCGAACACCGGCTCGGCCCGGGCCGGGGCGCCGGGCGCAGTGAACGGTGCCTGGTCTTCACCTCGCCGCGGATCCGTGAACTGGTCATCGCGGAGCTGCACGACCTGTACGGCTACGAGCTCTGGTACCCGCTGCGCCAGTGGCTGGGCGAGCTGGCCCTGCTGGGCGACCTGGACACCCGGACGGAGGTGGCCCGGGGCGTCGCGCTCCTGGCCCGGTACGCGCTGGTCGAGGTCGACGAGAACCTGCTGACGGTGTGGTCCGACGGCATCACCAGCCAGCGGGTGACCGCCGCGCTGACGCTCCAGTTCATGTGCGACGTGGAGCATCTCGCCCCGCAGGCCCTCAACATCGTCCTCGGCTGGGTGGACAACCGCGGTGCCGGGCGTGCGGTGACGGCTGCCATGGCGCTGACGGGGCGCCTCGGCTCGCTCTACCGTCTGGAGGCGCTCAACTGGCTGTGGTTCCTGGCGAACCGGGGCGAGCGGGTCGCCTTCTCGGCCCGCCGCTCCCTGGTCCTGCTGCTGCAGACCGCCGAACAGGACCCCGAACGCGTCCTGTTCATCCTCCGGTACGTACGGACCGTGATCGCGAAGGCGGCGCCGGGGTCCCGGGAGCGGTCGATCGCGCTGAGGACCGCCGTCCAGCTCTTGGAAGCCCCGCGGCTGGAGGCTCCCGAGCCCGTCACCGCGGCACTGCTGCGTACCGTCCCGGACAGCGTCCGTCATCTCGGGTCACTGTGGGCGGACCTCCTGCACAGCAGCAACCGGAGCCGGGCGGTCGGCGCGCTGTGCCGGACGCTCGTGCAACTGCGGGACGACCCGTCCGTCACCGGCTCCGTACGCGAACTCGGCGAAGCCATGCGCAACGCCATGAGCCCGCGGCAGTGGGCAGCACTGTGCCACCACCTGTCCATTGCCCTGAAGCATCCCGACTACGCGATCCCCGGTGCCGGCCGGCTGGCGCAGGTGCTCCTCGGATCGCTGCGCGGCCGGACGCCGGCGGACTCCCGGCGCTCCACCGCGTCCCTCATGCCCACCGCTCCCTTCCCTTCCGCCCAAGGAGGCCGAAGCAAGTGAACTACCCGGTCATAGCCGAGCACATCCTGGCCACGGTCCAGGGCACCTGGTGGTCTCGGCGCCGCCGCCGCGAGGACGTGCCGCCACTGCCGCCCGGTGCGGTCTACGTCTTCAGGGTCGGCGGGAACTACCGCACGTTCCCCGAGGGGATGGTGTTCGACCCGTCCCACCCCGACGTGCTCGACGCCTCCTCGGTCAGCCTGGTCGACACCCGGGCGCGCCTGGTCGATGTGGAGCGCCCGCTGCCGTCGGTGAGCGAGGCGGACAACTTCACGATGCGGGCGTCCTTCACCTGCCAGGTGACCGACCCGACCGTCATCGCCCGGCAGGGCATCATCGACGTCACCGTCCCCCTGCGCGCCTACCTGATGGGCGACAGCGACCTGACGAGGGTGAGCGCCGGGCACCGCGTGGAGGAGATCAACGCGGTGCGTACCGAGGCCGGCCACCGTATGACCGCCTACAGCGCGATCGTGCCGCCGCGAGTCGCGGGCATGAGCGTCGAGTTCGTCAACGCCGAGGTGCACGCGTCGGACGACCTGCGCGACTGGGAGCAGAAGCTGCGCGACGAGCGGCGCTCCCGGGAACTCCAGCGGGGACAGCGCGACTTCGAGACCCAGGACGCACTCCGGATCGCGGAACTGCTCTCCCAGGGCTCCGACCACGTGGACGCCTTCGGCATCGCCCGGAAGGAGATCGACGTCACCGAGGCGGCGGCCCGCATCCATCGGATCACCGAGGAGGAGTCGGCCCGCCGCCACAAGGCCGAGACGGCCGAGCGGGCCCATGCGCAGGGGCTGGAGACGGCGGACGCGCAGATGCGCCGCGACATGCTGCTGACGCTGCTGCGGCAGATGGGCGGCAGCGACTACGTCGACTACCACCAGGTCCTGGAACAGGTGCTGCGGGAGACCGGCGGCCAGGCCGCGCACGGCATCGGAGCCGCTGCGGACACCGCCCGCATGGTCGAGTCGGGACAGGCACGCCCCGGCCGCACGGCGGCGGGCCGGGACGGTTCGCGCGACCCGCAGGGGGGCTTCGTCAAGGACGAGGACGATCTCCTTGACTGACTTCATGACGAACCCTGTGACGGCCTCCGGCACGGCGGACGGCCAGGGCACCGGCGAGGGGGCCGCCACTCGTACGGCGAACGGCCGGGCCACCGCCCGCACCACGGCCGGGCCCGCCGCCCGCACCACCGGTCACCGGGCCCCTGCCCGCGCCACCCGCCGCCCCTTCGACGCCGACGCCGCACGACGTCTGCGTGTCCTGACCGGCGTCGACGAGGAGCTGCTGGCCCGGGTCAGGTACGAGCGGAGCAAGTACACGGCCCTCGGCGGGGTGGTGCTCGGCACCTCCGTCATCGCGGCGTTCTCCATGTGGAACTTCGCGACCGAGGCGCTCGGCAGGGTCTCCGTCGCGGCCCTGGTCCCGACGGTCATCTGGATGCTGTTCGTCCTCAACCTCGACCGCTGGCTGGTCACACCCCAGCCGAACGCGCGGCGACGGGTCGGGCCGCTCCTCACGCGCCTGTTGATCGCCCTGCTGCTCGGCGCGGTGATCGCCGAGCCGCTGGTGCTGCGCATCTTCCAGACGGCCATCGAGGAACACGTCGCGGACGAACGCGCGGACATCATCGACCAGTTGCGCACGAACCTGGTCCGCTGCAACCCCGTACCGTCCGCGACGCGGACCGCCACCGCGAAGGGCTGCGACAGGACGTACGTCCTCTCCTTCCGCGCGACGCCCGGCGAACGGGCCGAGGAACTGGCCGCCTTGCGCTCGGATGCCGCCGCCCTGCAGAAGCGGGTGGACCGGGACACCACCCGGCTGGAGGCCATCGACTCCGAGGTACGGGACGAGTGCCGCCGGCTGATCCGCATGGCCGCCACCGGCCTGTACCAGCGGACGTCGGAGTGCCTGCGCCTGCGTGACAAGGCGCGGGACTACCGGATCACCCACCGCACCAGTGAGAACGAGAAGCGACTCGCCGGCATGAACAGCCGCATCTCGAAGATCGAGGCCGAGCTGACCCCGTCACGCGGGGCCTTCCTCAAGGCCCGGGCCGACGGCATCGAGCGGCGGCTGGACGAGGAACGCGCCCAGCAGAAGGAGGTCGGTGTCCTGGAGCGGATCCGGGCGCTTGACGAACTCGCGAGTGGGAACCCGGTGCTGTTCGTCGGCATCTGGCTGGTCCGCCTGCTGTTCGTGCTCCTCGACGTGCTCCCCGTGCTGGTGAAGTACCTGAGCGGCGAGACCGCGTACGACCGGATGCTCACCAGCGAGAGCAACAGCGCGGTCAAGATTCACAGCGAGGAGGTGCGGCTCGCCGAACGCCGGGCCATGGCGAACCTCGAGATCGCCCAGGACGCCATCGAACAGGAGGTCCGGCGCCACCGCGCCGAGTCGGAGGCGGCGTTCCGGGAACACACGGCCGCCATGAACATCCGGGTCCGGCAGGCGGTGAACGCGCTGGAGGAGGAGATCCGCCGCTCGTCGACGGTCTGACGCACCCGCCTGCACCAGGAACACAGCACCACGGCCGCCCCGCACCCCGGGGCGGCCGCCTGACACCGACGCAACGGAGGGGAAGGCATGACCACACCCGGAGGCGACGCCGACACGGACCCGGACACCGACACCGCAACCGGCCGCGGCGCGGAACTCGCCAGGGTCCTGCTGTCCGAGGTTCGCGAGGAACTCGTAAGGGCCGACAACAAGGCCGGCCTCATGCTGGCGTCCCTGGGCGCGGCCCTGACCGCCCTGCTCGGCGCGATCGGCAGCGGCATCATCACTCCGCGCTCCTACCCGGTCGTTCCGCAGCTCTTCCTCTGGGTGGGGTGCGCCGCCTGCGTACCGGCACTCGTCCTGCTGGGCCTGGCCGTGGCTCCTCGGCTCGGAAGCCCCCACCACTCCCGCACCCACTACTTCGGCGACGCGCGGCTGGCGATGTCGGTCGCACACCTGGAGTGGACGGTCCGCCGCACCGACCCCGTGTCCCGGGACCTGAGCCAACTGGCGACCCTGTCCCGGATCGCCTGGACCAAATACCGCTGCATACGGCACGCACTGGCCTGGGGCACGGCCTTCTTCGTGCTCACGCTGCTGGGCATAGTGACGGGAGCGTCGGCCTAGGGGCACCCTGTCAGAGCGTCGGTAGCGCACCTGACCTGCGTGTTTCAGCACCCTGAAGCTCACTGCGAGCGGCTGAAACCGCGTTGAAGCCGCCCTGAACCGCCTCGGCCGCAAGCTCTGCGGCATGACGACGACGAAACACGAACCCGCGATCGCAGCCACCGGGCTGCGCAAGTCCTACGGGGACAAGACCGTCCTCGACGGCATCGACATCCAGGTGCCCGCGGGCACGATCTTCTCCCTGCTCGGGCCGAACGGCGCGGGCAAGACGACGGTGGTCAACATCCTGTCCACCCTGATCCCCGCCGACGGCGGACAGGCGCGGATCGCCGGGCACGATCTGGCCACGCAGGCCCAGGCGGTACGGGCCGCCATCGGTGTCACCGGCCAGTTCTCCGCCGTGGACGGCCTGATCACCGGCGAGGAGAACATGCTCCTCATGGCCGACCTGCACCACCTCTCCCGGCGCGAGGGACGGCAGGTCACCGCCGAGCTGCTGGAGCGCTTCGACCTCGTCGAGGCCGCGAAGAAGCCCGCCTCCACCTACTCCGGCGGCATGAAGCGCCGCCTCGACATCGCCATGACCCTGGTCGGCAACCCGCGGATCATCTTCCTCGACGAGCCGACCACCGGCCTCGACCCGCGCTCCCGCCACACCATGTGGCAGATCATCCGCGAGCTGGTCTCCGGCGGCACCACCGTCTTCCTCACCACCCAGTACCTGGAGGAGGCCGACCAACTCGCCGACCGGATCGCGGTGCTCAACGGCGGCAGGCTCGTCGCCCAGGGCAGTGCCGAGGAGCTGAAGAGGCTCGTCCCCGGCGGCCACGTACGGGTGCGTTTCTCCGACCCGGTGGCGTACGAGCGGGCGGCCACCGCACTGCGCGAGGCCACGCGGGACGACGACGCGCTCGCCCTGCAGATCCCCAGCGACGGAACCCAGCGCGAGCTGCGCGCCATCCTCGACTGGCTCGACGCGGCCGGTATCGAGGCCGACGAACTGTCCGTGCACACCCCGGACCTGGACGACGTGTTCTTCGCCCTGACCGCAAGCCCCGTACCCGCCCCGTCGACCGGCAAGGAGACCGCCCGATGAGCACTGCCACCCACGCCTTCCGCGACAACCTCACCATGCTGCGGCGCACCCTCCTGCACGCCCGCCGCTACCCCTCCCTCACCCTGAACCTCCTGCTCACCCCGGTCATGCTCCTGCTGCTGTTCGTCTACGTCTTCGGCAACGCGATGAGCGCCGGCATCACCGGCGGTCACGCGGACCGTGCCGAATACATCGCCTACATCGTCCCCGGCATCCTGCTCATGACCGTGGGCATGACCTCGCTCGGCACCGCGGTGTCCGTGGCCACCGACATGACCGAGGGCATCATCGCCCGCTTCCGCACCATGGCGATCTCCCGCGCCTCCGTGCTGATCGGCCACGTGATCGGCACCGTGATCCAGACGATGCTGGCTCTGGTGCTGATCCTGGGCATCGCACTGGCCATCGGCTTCCGGCCCGACGCGACGCCGGTGGAGTGGCTCGCGGCCGCCGGGTTGATGGCTCTGGTCAGTCTCGCGCTGACCTGGATCGCGGTCGGCATCGGCCTGGTGAGCCCCAACGCCGAGGGGGCCAGCAACCTCGGGATGCCGCTGACGCTGCTGCCGCTGCTGTCCACCGCGTTCGTGCCGGCGGACGCCATGCCGGGCGGGTTCCGCTGGTTCGCCGAGTACCAGCCCTTCTCGCCCGCCATCGAGACCCTGCGCGGGCTGCTGCTCGGCAGCGAGATCGGCACGAAGAACGCGGTGCTCGCCGTCGGCTGGTGCCTGGGGCTGACGCTGCTGGGTTACCTGTGGTCCAAGGCGCAGTTCAACCGCGCGCCCCGGCGTTGACCCCGTGCGGATCACCGGCGGTCAGCTCGCGCAGCGCCGCCGCCCGCACCTCCTCCCGCCCCAGGGCGGCGTACCTCGACCTCGCGTCGGCGTACGCCGCCCCGTCGGCGTTCTCGGCCGCCTCCCGGGACCGGGCCAGCGACAGGGTGGGGAACTCGCGCACCGCCGGCATCCGCTCCGCGAGCGCCAGCAGCTGTACGGCCCCCGAGTCGCCCCGGGCCAGCCCGACGAACCCGAGTGCCAGCAACACCGTGCCGTACACCGGAAGTTCCACCGGAGCGCCGTTCCCGGACGCGCTGCCCGCCGGGGCCCCGGACAGCATCCCGAGCAGCCGCTCCCGCAGCTCCTGTGCGAGGCCCGCCACCGGCTCGAGCCGGCCGGCCTGCGCGTGCGCCGCCAGCGCGGCCGACCGCACCTGCAGCGACCACGCGTCCAGGAACGGGTCGTCGGGATACGACAGGCTGTACTCCCGCATCCCCGCGACACCCTGACGCCACAGCCCGAGTCCGACCTCGGTCAGCCCCCGGGCCAGCGCGATCTCCGCCCGGGCCGGCAGATCTTCGGTGAAGGCGGACTCCGCCGGCCGGTCCAGTCCCGCGAGCCTGAGCCAGTGCTCGGCCTCGTCGACGTCCCCACGCTGCAGACAGGCGAGCACCAGGCCCCAGTGCACCCCGATCCAGTCCGACCATTCGCCGAGCCGGCTGAACTCACCGAGCGCGTCCAGCGCGGCGCGCAGATGGTCGTACGCCTGAGCGCCCCGCCCGGTCTGCAGGCACAGCTCGCTCATCCGCCCGTGCCCGAGCAGCAGCATGGCCGGGTTGCCGAGCGGCTCCAGCGCGTCGAGCATCCGGCGGGCGTACGCCAGCGCGCGGTCCGTGTCGTGCTGCGACTCCCACACATAGCTCGCCACGCCGGAGGCGACGCCCGCCAGCAGCGGCGCGTCGGACTCGGACAGTTCCCCCAGCCGCTCGTACCCCGGCGGGTGCATGTCCGGTACGGCGCACAGCACGATCGCCAGCGCCCGCAGCACGGTGTCCGGCGGCGCGGGCGGCAGCCGGCGCAGCGTGACCAACTGCCGTACGGCGTGCGGGCCGTGGGCCATGAAAAGGCTCGCCGCGGACACGGCGGCCGCGCTGCGGGCCGCCTCCACGTCCTCGGGGTTCTCGGGCCCGGGGCGGAACCGGGACAGCGGTCCGCCGGTCTCGGCGGCGAGGGTGGCGAGCCGGTTGTAGTGGGAGCCGGTGGTCCACAGGGAGGCCAGTACGGCGGTGAGGGCGGCCGTGGCCGGCCCGTCGGCGCGGGCGAGGGCGTGGCGCAGCGCCAGGACGAGGTTGTCCTGCTCGGCCCGGGCGCGCAGCCAGGCGGGCACCGGATCGCTGCCGAACAGCACGTCGTGGTGGGCGCGGCCGAAGTCCCGTGCCCAGGCGAGGAACCGGTCGGTGACCGCCTCCTCCTCGCCGGCCTCGGCACGCTGGGCGGCGCCGAACTCCCGCAGCGTCTCCAGCATGTGGAAGCGCACCCCGGACGGGCCGTCGCCCACCCTGATCAGCGACTGGCCGGCCAGCTGCTCCAGCAGCGTCAGCGCGTCGCCGGTGTCTCCGAGCACGTACTCGGCCGCGTCCTCGGTGAAGCCGCCGGGAAACACGGACAGGGTGCGCAGAGCCGCCCGGCCCTCGGCCTCCAGCAGATTCCAGCTCCACTCGACCACGGCCCGCAGGGTGCGATGCCGCTCGGGTGCGTCACGGGCACCCCCGCGCAGCAGCGAGAACCGGTCCCGCAGCCGTCGGGAGATGTCGGCCACGGACAGCACCCGGACCCGGGCCGCGGCCAGCTCCACGGCGAGCGGCAGCCCGTCCAGGTGCCGGCAGATCTCGGCGACCGCGTCCTCGGGCAGCTCCACGCCGGGCCGGGCGGCCCGCGCCCGCTGTACGAAGAGGTCCACCGAGGTCGCCTGGGACAGCTCCGGCAGGTGGTACACGGACTCCGAGGTCAGCCCCAACGGGGCCCGGCTGGTGGCCAGCACCCGCAGTGTGCCGGCCCGCGACACCAGCGCCTGGACAACAGCGGCCGCACCCGCGATCACATGCTCGCAGTTGTCCAGCACCAACAGCACGGGCCCGGCACCCAGCGCGCCGACGATGCCGCCCACCACATCCGCACCCCCGGCGAACTGCCGCCCCTCTCCGGCCCCGACCGCCGACGCGACCTCCCCGGCCACGTCGTCGTCGGCGGTGACACCGGCCAGGGGGACGAAGTGCACCACGGGCTGCTCGGCGGCCCGGCTCACGGCATGGGAGAGCCGAGTCTTCCCCAGCCCACCGGGACCGACGACGGTGACCACCCGGGCCTCCCGCAACAGCCCGGCCACGGCGGCGAGATCGGCATCCCGCCCCAGCAGCGGATTCGGCTCGTGCGGCACCCCGTGCCGGACCGGCGGCCGGTCCGCACCCAGCAACTCCTGGTACACGGCCCGCAGTCCGCTGCCCGGCTCGGTCCCGAGCTCATCGCGCAGCCGCCGCCGATAAGCGTCGTACCGGCTCAGCGCCGCGGCCCGCCCCACCCCGACGGCCTCGCAACGCAGCAGCTCGGCCAGCACCTCCTCGTCCCGAGGCAACTCCTCGGCCAGTTCGGCCAGGGGACCCAGAGCCTCCTCACGCCGCCCCACCCGGGCAAGCGCGAGCGCCCGGCCCCGAACCAGCGAACGAAACGCCCGAACCCGCCCGGCACGCAGCGCCACCACGGGATCGTGCAACTCCTCCCCGGCCCCGCCCCCCACGTTCCCGTCCCACAACCCCAGCCCGGCCTCAGCCCGAGCCAGCGAACCCGCGTGATCCCCCGCCCGCGCACACTCTGCGCTCGCCGCCTCGTGCAGCAGCAGCGCGGAGCTGTCGACCCGGGCCTCGTCCAGCGCCAGCCGGTACCCGGTCGCCGTGCTCACGATCACCTCGGCACCCACCTGCGCCCGAAGCCGCGACACCAGGATCTGCACCGCCTTGCCGGGCCGCTCGGGCAGCTCCTCCGCCCACAGCCCCTCGACCAGCCGGCCCGTGCTGCACCCGGTCCGCAGATCCTCCGCGAGCAGCGCCAACAGCCCGCGCAGCCGTGGCGCGGTGATCTCCTTCCCGCGACAGGCGACTCGGGACAGCAGGGTCAACTCGGTGGTCACACCTGAAGATTAGCCAGCGGAACGCCGGACGCACCCTCGCCGATGCGATGACCAGCCGGTGCAGCCCGGCGCCGCGCAGGCGCCGTATCAGCCGATGTGGAGGTTGTCGAGGAAGCTCCGCACGTTGCGGCGGGTCTCGGCCACGCTGTCACCGCCGAACTTCTCCGCGACGGCATCGGCCAGGACGAGCGCGACCATCGACTCGGCGACGATGCCGGCGGCCGGTACCGCGCACACGTCCGAGCGCTGGTGGTGGGCCTGCGTCGGCTCACCCGTGCTGACGTCGACCGTCGCCAGCGCCCGCGGCACCGTAGCGATGGGCTTCATCGCGGCCCGCACCCTCAGCAGCTCGCCGGTCGTCAGGCCACCCTCGGTGCCGCCGGAGCGGCCGGAGGTACGGCGGATGCCCTCGTCGGTGGCGACGATCTCGTCGTGCGCCTCGGACCCGGGCACACGGGCCAGCTCGAAGCCGTCGCCGACCTCGACGCCCTTGATCGCCTGGATGCCCATGAGTGCGGCCGCCAGCCGGGCGTCCAGCCGCCGGTCCCAGTGCACGTGCGAGCCCAGACCGACGGGCACCCCGTAGGCGAGCACCTCGACCACGCCGCCGAGGGTGTCGCCGTCCTTGTGGGCCTGGTCGATCTCGGCGACCATCGCCTTGCTCGCGGCCGTGTCCAGGCAGCGCACCGGGTCGGCGTCGAGCTTCTCGACGTCCGACGGCTTCGGGTACACCCCGTGCGGAGCCTTGGCCGCGGCCAGCTCCACCACGTGGGAGACGATCTCGATGCCGGCCGTCTCCTTCACGTAGGAGCGGGCGACGGTGCCGAGCGCGACCCGGGCCGCGGTCTCGCGGGCGGAGGCGCGCTCCAGGATCGGCCGCGCCTCGTCGAAGCCGTACTTCTGCATCCCGGCGAGGTCGGCGTGGCCGGGGCGCGGTCGGGTCAGCGGGGCGTTGCGGGCCAGTTCGGCGAGTTCGGCCGGGTCGACCGGATCGGCCGCCATGACCTTCTCCCACTTGGGCCACTCGGTGTTGCCTACCATGATCGCGACCGGGGAGCCCAGGGTAAGACCGTGGCGCACACCGCCGAGGAAGGTGACCTCGTCGCGCTCGAACTTCATCCGCGCGCCGCGGCCGTAGCCGAGCCGGCGCCTGGCGAGCGCGTCCGCCGCCATCTCGGTGGTGATCGGCACCCCGGCGGGCAGACCCTCCAGCGTCGCCACCAGTGCGGGGCCGTGCGACTCCCCCGCGGTCAGCCAGCGCAACCTGCTCAACGTCCTTCTCCTTCAGTGAAGTCGCGGGCCCCGTGCAGCCAGGACACCTTGTCGTAGAGCTCGTCCACAGTGAGCGAAGAGAGCATCTCGTTGCGGGCCGTGGCCGCCGCTCCCGCCGGGTGGTAGAGCCGGGTGCCCAACTCGCGTGCCACGAGCTGGGTCTTCGCCGTACGGTCGCGGCGCCGGGCGTTGTACGTCTCCAGCCGCTGCGCCACGTCCCGCGCGTTGCAGTCGAGCAGTTCACCGAGTGCGGCGGCGTCCTCGAACGTCATGGACAGGCCCTGGACCGCGTACGGCAGCATCGGATGCGCGGCGTTGCCCAGCAGGGCCACCCGGCCGTCGGTCCATCCGGCGACCGGGTCCCGGTCGCACAGCATCCAGGTCTTCCACTCCTCGCCGAGCTCCAGGATGCGACGCCCGGAGTCGGTCAACTCCGGGAATCCGCTCAGCACGTGCGCCTTCTCCAGCGGCAGTCCGACGACGGCCTCGGGTGTGCCGTGGTCCCGGGTGCCGGCCACGTTCAGGAACGCGGCGCCGTCAGCCAGGTGCACGAAGTGGACGACGTGCCAGCCGGGCCCCGCCCAGACCGTCGCGCTGTTCGGGCACAGCTGCTCCGGGATGTCCGCCAGGGGGACGACCGAGTGGTAGATGGTATGGCCGGAGACCCGGGGCTCGCCGTCACCGACGAGCTGACGGCGGACGGCGGACCGGATGCCGTCGGCGCCGATCAGTGCGGCCCCGGTGAACCGCCGCCCGGTGTCGGTGACCGCGGTCACCTCGGCGGTGGTCTGCTCGTACCAGGCGACCGACTGGCCGGCCAGCAGCTCGATGGTGTCGGCCGTGCGGCAGGCGTCGAGCAGCGCCTGGTGGAGGTGGCCGCGGTGCAGCACCGCATAGGGGTTGCCGAACCGTTCCCGGTAGGCACCGGTCAGTGGCATCCCGGCGATCCGCTCACCGGTCGTGGCGTCCATGAACCGCAACTCGTCCATGAAGAAGGATCGTTCGCGCACCGCCCGGCCCACCCCGAGCCGGTCGAGCGCGTGGAACGCGTTCGGTGACAGCTGGGTGCCCACGCCCGGCTCCGTGAAGTCGTCCCGGCGCTCCAGCACGGTCACCTGGTGGCCTTGGGCCGCGATCGCCAGCGCCGCCGCCAGCCCGCCGACACCCGCACCGACGACAAGGACCCGCATCGTTGCTGCCATCTCGCCCTCCTTCCCTTCCTTCTTCTCTTCCTCTATTCCGGGAACAGCCGGTGCAGTTCGGTGTGGAACCCGGGGAAGGTCTTGCCCACGCAGGCGGGGTCGTCGAAGCCGAGTCCCGGGACACGCAGGCCGAGTACGGAGAAGGCCATGGCGATGCGGTGGTCCCGGTGGCAGGCGATCTGCGCGGGCCTGATCGTGCCCGGATACACGGTCATCCAGTCTCGGCCGGTCTCGGTCTCCACCCCGCAGGAGGCGAGGTTTCCGGCGACCGCGGCGATCCGGTCCGACTCCTTGAGCCGGGCGTGTCCGATGCCGCGGACGGTGATGGGCGCATCGGCGAGCGGGGCGATCGCGGCCAGCGTCATGAAGGTGTCCGAGATCGCACCCATGTCGACGTCGAAGCCGCCCCGCAGCCGCCCGGTGCCGGTGACCGTCACCGCGTCCTCGCCGATCTCCACCCGGGCGCCGGCGGTGCGCAGCACCTCGACGAAGGCGAGGTCTCCCTGGAGGCTGTCGCGGCCGAGGCCCGGCACGGTGACCGTGCGCCCGGTGACGGCGGCTGCCGCGAAGAAGTACGAGGCTGTGGAGGCGTCCGGTTCGATCACCAGGTCGGCGACGGTGTAGCCGCCGGTTCCGATCCCGATGACGCCCGGGGCCTCTTCGGTCACCTGGGCGCCGAAACGGCGCATCAGCGCGATGGTCATGTCGATGTACGGCCGGCTGACCAGGTCCCGTACGGTCACCGTCAGCGGGGTGCGCAGCAGCGGCGCCGCCATCAGCAGACCGCTCAGGAACTGGCTGCTCAGCCCGCCGTCCACCTGGAGCCTGCCGCCCCGCAGCCCGTCGGCGTCCACCCGCAGGGGGAGCCCTGCATCCCCCTCGGCGCGTACCGTCGCCCCGAGCTGTTCCAGCGCATCGGCCAGCGGACGCAGCGGGCGGGCCCGCAGCTGCCCGGAGCCGTCGAAGACATACGTGCCTTTGCCGGTTGCGGTGAACGGCGGCAGGAAGCGGGCCGCGGTCCCGGCGTCGGCGCACCACACGCGGCCGCCGCCCACCGGGCCTCGCCCCGCTCCGGTGACATCCCAGAACTCGTCGTGCGGGGCCGCTTCCACCCGTACCCCCAGAGCGGTCAGCGCGGCCCGGAAGGCCAGGGTGTCGTCGCTGATCAGGGGGGACCGGAGGCGGCTGGTGCCGTCCGCGGCCGCGGCCAGCAGCAGGGCCCGGTTGGTGATGCTCTTGGAGCCCGGGATACGGGCGGTGAGCGGGGCGTCCGTGGTCATATTCGCGGCGCTCACCGGGACTGCCCGCGGACGGCCCTGGCCACGCTGGCGCGCACGGCCGCCGCCACCCGCTGCGCGGTGAGGCCGTGTTGCTCGTACAGCGCGCGGAAGGGGGCGGACGCGCCGAACCGGTCGATGCCGACGGCCTCTCCGGCGTCACCGATCAGGGCGTGCCAGCCGAGGGTCGAGCCCGCCTCCACCGAGACCCTGGCGCGGACCTGCGGCGGCAGCACGCTGTCGCGGTACTGGCGGCTCTGCTCGGCGAACCACTCCAGGCACGGCAGCGAGACGACCCGGGTCGGTGTCCCGTCCTGCTCCAGAATGCGGCGGGCCTCCAGCGCGATGTGGACCTCGCTGCCGGTGGCCAGCACGATCGCCTCCGGGGCGCCGCCCGCGGCCTCGGCGAGCACATAGCCGCCGCGGGCGACCGCGTCGGGGCCCGGGTCGGGGAGGACCGGGACGTTCTGCCGGGTCAGGCAGAGTCCGGCGGGCCGGTCGGTGCGTTCCAGGATCGCCCGCCAGGCGGCGGCGGTCTCGTGGGCGTCGGCGGGGCGGACCACGTCGAGGCCGGGGATGCCGCGCAGCGACCACAGGTGCTCCACCGGCTGGTGGGTCGGTCCGTCCTCGCCCAGCCCGATCGAGTCGTGCGTCCAGACGAACGTGACGGGCAGCTTCATCATCGCGGCCAGTCTCACGGCGGGCCGCATGTAGTCGGAGAAGACCAGGAAGGTGCCGCCGTAGGGGCGGGTGCCGCCGTGCAGGGCGATGCCGTTGAGAACAGCACCCATGCCGTGCTCGCGGATGCCGAAGTGGAGCGTGCGGCCGTAGCGGTGGCCGGGGAACGCGTCGGTGGCGGACTCCTCGGGGATGAAGGACGGTTCGCCCTTCATCGTGGTGTTGTTGCTCTCTGCGAGGTCCGCGGAGCCGCCCCACAGTTCGGGCAGTACGCCGGCCAGCGCGGACAGCACCTCGCCCGACGCCTTGCGGGTGGCCATCTCGCTGCCCACCAGGTAGTCGGGCACCGCGTCCGCCCAGCCGTCGGGCAGCTGCCGTGCGTCGATCCGATCGAACAGCGCGGCCCGCTCGGGCAGTTCGGTGCGCCAGTCCTCGTACCGCTTGTCCCACTCCTGGCGGGCCGCCCGGCCGCGCTCGGCGACACGGCGGGCATGCGCCAGCACCTCGTCGGGCACCTGGAAGGAGGCAGCCGGGTCGAGCCCCATCGCCGCCTTGGCGGCCGCTGCCTCGGCGGCGCCCAGCGCCGAGCCGTGGATCTTGCCGGTGTTCTGCTTGGTGGGGGAGGGCCAGCCGATGACGGTGCGCAGCGCCACGATCGACGGGCGGCCGGTCTCCTCGCGCGCGGCGGTCAGCGCGGCGTACAGCGCCGGCACGTCCTCCTGGTACTCGCCGGTCTCGGTCCAGTCCACCCGCTGGACGTGCCAGCCGTACGCCGCGTACCGGGCGAGGACGTCCTCGGAGACTGCGATGGCGGTGTCGTCCTCGATGGAGATCCGGTTGTCGTCGTAGAGCACGACGAGATTGCCCAGCTGCTGGTGCCCGGCGAGCGAGCTGACCTCGTGGCTGATGCCCTCCTCCAGGTCGCCGTCGGACGCGAACACCCAGACGGTGTGGTCGAAGACGGAGGCGCCGGGGGCCGCGTCGGGGTCGAAGAGCCCGCGCTCGCGGCGCGCCCCCATCGCCATGCCGACGGCGTTGCCGAGCCCCTGTCCGAGCGGTCCGGTGGTGGTCTCCACACCCGGGGTGTGCCCGTATTCGGGGTGGGCCGGGGTGAGCGAGCCTTCGGTGCGCAGTGCCTTGAGGTCGTCGAGTTCGAGGCCGTAACCGGAGAGGTAGAGCTGGGTGTAGAGGGTCAGGCTCGAGTGGCCGCAGGACAGCACGAAGCGGTCGCGTCCGGCCCAGCGGGGGTCCGCCGGGTCGTGCCGCAGCAGATGCTGGAAGAGCAGATACGCCGCCGGGGCCAGGCTCATGGCCGTGCCGGGGTGGCCGTGGCCGGCCCGCTCCACCGCGTCGACCGCGAGGGCGCGTGCCACGTTCACGGACCGCCGGTCGAGTTCGGTCCACTCGAAGGGAGGGGTGCTGGTGCTCGACTGGGTGTTCACCGGATGGTCAGTGCTCCTTCGGACGAGAGATTCCGGGCGAAAGACAGGGGGGCGGTCAGGGGGGCGGCCCGCACCCGGGTCACGCCAGCGCCCCGAGTGCACCGGCGAGGCGTTCCGCGGTCCCGTCCGCCGAGTCCGCGTCGGCGGTCACGGTCAGCCGGGCGAGCCGCCGGTAGACGGGGCCGCGCACCCGGAACACCTCCCCGAGCCTGCTCTCCGGGTCCCCGGCCAGCAGCGGCCTGCCGTCGGCGCTGCCGATCCTGGTCAGCGCCGTCGCCAGTGCCACCTGGAGATGGACGACCCGGTGGCCGGCCAGGAGCCGCTGGGTCGTGGGGTCCATGACGGCTCCCCCGCCGAGGGCGAGCACCCCGTCGTGCTCGTCGAGCGCGGCGCGTACCGCCTCCCGCTCCAGCTTCCGGAAGTGCGCCTCTCCGTGGCGCAGTACGAGGTCCGGCACGGGCATTTGGCAGGACTCCGCGATGTCGTGGTCGGTGTCCCGGAAGCCCACCCCCAGGCGTTCGGCGAGCAGCATGCCGACGGTGGTCTTGCCCGAGCCGGGCACTCCGATCAGGACAGCTGCCGCTCGCACGAGCGCACCACCCCGGTCAGCAGGTCGCCGAGGATCCGTACACCGTCCTCGGTGAGCACCGACTCGGCGTGGAACTGTATCGATGCGAAGCCGCGGCCGCGCAGCCCGTGCACCTCGCCCGTCTCCGTGTCCCGGCTGACCTCGATGACACCGAGCTCCGGGTGCGTGGACTTGTCCTCGTCGCTGCGGGCGGCGAAGGTGTTGTAGAAGCCGACCCGCCGGCGCTCGCCGAACAGGTCGATCTCCTTCGCCACACCCTGGTTGGGCACGTTCCGGCGGGCCAGTTCGAGGCCGAGCAGGGTCGAGAGGACCTGGTGGCTGAGGCAGACGGCGATGAACGGGCGTTGCTCGTCGAGGAGTTGGGAGACCGCCGCCCGCAGATGGGCGATCTTGGCGTCGCCGATGTCACGCGGGTCGCCGGGGCCCGGGCCCATGACGACCAGGTCGTAGCGGTCGAAGTCGTACGCCTCGTCGAACCGTCGTACCGTCACCTCCAGCCCCATGGCCGAAAGTTGCTGGCCGATCATCGAGGTGAAGGTGTCCTCGGCATCGACGATCAGGATGCTGCGCCCGATGAGCTCGGCCACCGGGTAGGACCGCTCCCCGGTCTCCCGCAGCCAGAAGCCGGCGATGCTGTCGTTGCGCCGCTCCAGCGCCTCGCGGACCTGGGCGTGTCCGGCGAACCGGCCGGATCCGCCCGCCCCGAGCGCAGCCAGCAGCCCGGCCGCCTTCGCCCGGGTCTCGGCGACCTCGCTCATCGGGTCGGAGTGGCGGACCAGGGTCGCGCCGACGCCGATGCGCACCTGGCCGTCGGCGCTGATGTCGGTGGTGCGGATGAGGATGGCGGAGTCCATGGTGCGGCCGCCGCTCTCGTCCCGGCCGATGAGGGCCATGACGCCGCTGTAGTAGCCGCGCCCCTCCGGCTCGTATCGGTTGATCACCTTGCAGGCGCTCTCCAGCGGGCTGCCCGTGACGGTGGGCGCGAACATCGTCTCGCGCAGGATGTCCCGTACATCGTGGGACGTCTGCCCCTCGATGAAGTACTCGGTGTGCGCGAGACGCGCCATCTCCTTGAGGTACGGGCCGACGACCCGCCCGCCGCGCTCGCAGATCCGGGCCATCATCTTGAGCTCTTCGTCCACGACCATGTAGAGCTCGTCGGCCTCCTTGCGGTCGGCCAGGAAGGCCATCACACCGGGCAGGTCGGGGCCGGCGGCCGGGTACCGGTAGGTGCCGCTGATCGGGTTCATCACGGCGGTGCCGCCGTGCAGGCTGACATGCCGCTCGGGGCTGGCGCCGACGAAGGTGCGCTCGCCGGTGTGGACGAGGAAGGTCCAGTACGCGCCCGACTCCCGCTCCAGCAGCCGGCGGAAGAACGACAGGGCGCTGCGCGGCGTGTAGTCGGTGATGTCCGCGACGAACGAGCGTTTGATGACGAAGTTCGCGCCCTCGCCATTGCCGATCTCACGGTCGATGACGTCCCGCACGATGGCGGCGTAACGGTCGTCGTCCACGTCGAAGTGGCCGCCGGACAGGGTGATCTGCTCGTCCGGCAGCCGTCGCAGCGCCTCCGCGAGCGGCAGCGTGCCCTGCTCGGCGACGGACATGGTGATCAGCGGTTCGCCGTCGTCGGCGCTGACGAAGCCACGCTCGGAGATCTGGCGGTACGGGATGACGGCGAGGACTTCGTGGCGGGCGCCGGTGCCGTCGGCGGGGGCATCGACCGGGACGTCGGGGAGAGCCATCCCGGCGAGCGTGTCCACGGCGGAGACCTCGCCGATCAGGACGTCGAGCACGTCCTGGCCGGTCGTCTCGGGGCGGTACAGCAGTGCGTACGCCGATGAAGGCGATGCGAGTACCCGGTCCAGCAGGTCCTGCGCCACGGGGTCTCCCTTCGGGGTCATCGGCCGGTTCCGTCGGCCGCGGTGAGCTCGGTGAGCACCGACTTGGTGGTGGTGACCACCGCGCAGCGCTCCGCCGCGTAGTCGAGGGCAAGCCGGTGGTACTGCTCCGAGAAGTCGGCGACGGCGTCGGCGACCAGGAACGGCTGGATGTCGTTGGTGAAGGCCTCGACCGCCGACATCAGCACCCCGACATGGGCGTACACACCGCAGACGATCAGCTGGTCGCGGCCGTGGAAGCGCATCCGCTCCAGCAGGTCCGACTTGAAGAAGGCGCTGTAGCGCCACTTGGTGAACATCCAGTCGGCCGGGGCGGGGGCGAGCTCGTCGACCACCGTGCGGTCCTCGGGGGACACCTTCATACCCGGGCCCCAGAAGTCCTTGAGAAGGCCGCGCTCCCGGTCGGTCATGCCGCCGGGCTGCGCGGTGTACGCCACCGGGATGCCGAGCTCGGCGCACTGCTCGCGCAGCAGCGCGGCGTTGCGCACCAGCTCGCCGCCGGGGGAGCGGTCCGCCGGGAACGGCCGCAGGAAGTAGCGCTGCATGTCGTGGACGAGCAGCACCGCCCGGGCGGGGTCGACCGTCCAGTCCGCGGTGTTGGCGGGAAGATCGCCCTCGGACGGCATCGGATACGGGTCGATGGGCGGAATTCCCCCCATGGCTGTCCTTTCGCTGTAAGGCGGGTGAGGTGAGGGAGCGGTCAGCCGAGCCAGGCCGAGGCCACCGATATGGCCTGCCGCGGGTTCAGGCGCGGGTCGCAGAAGCTCGTGTACTTGTCTCCGACCTCATGCATCCGGTCGTGGTCGGTGACGCACTCGGTGACGTCGTCGGGTGTGGTCTCCAGATGGATGCCGCCGGCGACGCCGCCCGCCGCGGTGACCGCACGGTGGAACTCCACGACCTCCCGTACAACCGTCCTCACCAGCCGTGTCTTGAGCCCCTCGGGGCCGGTGACGGTGTTGCCGTGCATCGGGTCGGTCAGCCAGATCACCGGGTGTCCGGCGGCGCGCACCGCGGTCACCAGTGCAGGGAGCCGCTCGCCCACGGTGTCCGCCCCCATCCGGGCGATCAGGGTGAGGCGTCCGGGCGTACGCTCCGGGTCGAGCTTCTCGCAGAGCGCGAGCACCGCGTCGACCGTCATGCCCGGACCGACCTTGCAGGCCACCGGGTTGGCCACGGCGGCGAGCAGCGCCACGTGCGCGCCGTTCACCTGGCGGGTCCGCTCGCCGATCCACGGCCAGTGGGTGGAGGTGAGCAGCAGCCGGCCGTCCGGCTGGGTGCGCAGCATCGGCAGTTCGTAGTCGAGCAGCAGCGCCTCGTGGCTGGTCCACACCGGGGTCTCGGGCCGGGTGCGCCGGCCCTCGTCGCCCCAGCCGAGGAACTGAAGGACGCTGCGGGAGGACTGATACCCGGTCAGCATCCGGGTGGGGTCGGGCCTGCGCAGCTCGGGGTCGGGCTCGGGAGCATTGACCATATGGCCCCGGTAGACCGGGAGTTCCACGCCGCCGACCGTCTCGGTGGGACTGGAGCGCGGCTTGCCGTACTGGCCTGCCATCCGGCCGACCCTCAGGACGGGCTTGTGCGAGGTCATCTTCATGATGCCCGCCAGCACCTCCAGCAGCCCCGCCTTGCGGGCGACATCGCCCTGATGGCACTCGGCCCAGTCCTCGGCACAGTCGCCGGACTGGATGATCTGGACCCGGCCGGCGGCCGCCTCGGCGAGACGCGCGCGCAGCGCGTCGGTGTCGGCGGCGTCGACAAGCGGGGGCGCAGAAGCGAGTTCTTCCCTTACTCGTGCGAGTTCCGCGTGATCCTCCCAGGACGGCTGCTGAACCGCGGGCAACGAGCGGAGGAATTCGTGGACATTGTTCACCTGATACCTCCCAGGGTGAAGTGATGCCGCCCCGTCCGAGTACGGACAGGCAGCGGCTGCGCACCGACTCTTACGGACCCCGGGAAGGGACAAGAAGCCGCACGGGCGGACTCCGTCAAATGCCGGTGGATTCTTGTCCCGACTTGACGGAGTCCCCCTTCCGGCGTTGCGCAAGGCGCACGGCTGGCCGAGAGTCCAGCAGTGCCGCTCCCGAGCGGCACTGCGGATCAGTCCCCCAGATGTGTGGAGGTCAGTGATGTCCGAGGCTGCGCGCCCGCAGGCGTTCCAGGACGATGTGGAGCTCCGGCGGAACAACCGGGCGATCGTCGAGCAGTACATGAACACGCGTGGTGAGGACCGCCTCAAGCGCCATCTGCTGTTCACCGAGGACGGCAGCGGCGGTCTGTGGACCACGGACACCGGTGAGCCGATCGTCATCCGCGGCCGGGACACGCTCGGGGAGCACGCGGTGTGGTCGCTGAAGTGCTTCCCGGACTGGGTCTGGACCAACATCGAGATCTACGAGACGCAGGACCCGAACCGCTTCTGGGTGGAGTGCGACGGCGAGGGGAAGATTCTCTTCCCCGGCTATCCCGAGGGCTACTACAAGAACCACTTCATCCATTCCTTCGAGTTCGAGAACGGGAAGATCAAGCAGGAGCGGGAGTTCATGAACCCCAATCAGCAGCTGCGCGCGCTGGGAATTCCCGTACCCGCGGTGAAGCGCGAGGGCATTCCCACCTGATCTGCCGGACAACTCACAGGAAAAAACACGGCATATGAAGGTCGACATCGCCTGGTGGGATCTGGGCGAC
This sequence comes from Streptomyces sp. NPDC031100, assembly GCF_055570785.1. NCBI lineage: Bacteria > Bacillati > Actinomycetota > Actinomycetes > Kitasatosporales > Streptomycetaceae > Streptomyces > Streptomyces sp. NPDC031100. The sequence continues at coordinate 203,828 of NZ_JBVIGN010000009.1, read as the reverse complement.
TCGCCGCAGACCATCGAATCGCTGCGTGAGCATCTGCGGGACGGCGGCGTGGACCCCTGGGCGGACGTGCCCGGGCTGCGTCTGAAGTTCTGGATGGCCGATCGGGACAACAACCGTTGGGGCGCGGTCATGTTGTGGGAGACCGACCGCCCCGCCGACCGGCCGCTGCCGCCCAATCGCGCGGCGGAGCTGATCGGGTATCCGCCCACCCACCGGACGCGGTTCGACATCGAAGCCACCGTCGAGGGCATTCACTCCCTTCCGGCCCTCGGCGGTCTCGGCCCGGCACTCGCGCCGTAGCGACGCGCAGCGGAGATCCGCAGCAACGTTCCGCCGCACGACCTCTCCAGGAGAACCGAGAACCCATGCACGACTACATGGTTGTGGACGCCTTCGCCAGCAAGCCGCTCGAGGGCAATCCAGTGGCCGTCTTCTTCGACACCGCCGACCTCACGGGTGAGCGGATGCAGCAGATCGCCCGCGAGATGAACCTCTCCGAGTGCACCTTCGTGCTCCCGGCCGAGCAGGGCGGCGACGCGCGCATCCGGATCTACACGCCGGTCAACGAGCTGCCGTTCGCCGGGCATCCGATGCTGGGCACGGCGGTCGCGCTCGGGCGGACCATGAAGGAGGACCGCCTGCGGCTGGAGACCGCCAGGGGCGTCATCCCCTTCGAGCTCGACCACGGAGACGACACCACCGCCGTACGGATGCAACAGCCGGTGCCCACCTGGGAGCCGTACGAGCACAGCGCCGAGCTGCTCGCGGCGCTCGGCGTCGATGCGGCCGTCACCCCGGTCGAGGCCTACCGCAACGGCCCGCGCCATGTGTTCGTCGGCCTGGAGAGCATCGAGGCCCTCTCCGCCCTGCACCCGGACCACCGCGCCCTGTCCGCTTTCCCGGACATGGCCGCCAACTGCTTCGCCGGATCGGGCACCCACTGGCGCACCCGGATGTTCTCGCCGGCGTACGGCGTGGTCGAGGACGCGGCGACCGGGTCGGCGGCGGGCCCCCTCGCGATCCATCTCGCCCGGCACGGGCTTGCCCGGTACGGGCAGGACCTGGAGATCCTCCAGGGGGTCGAGATGGGCCGCCCCTCGCTGATGCGCGCGAACGCCGAGGGCGAGGGCGATCACGTCCGCACAGTGCACGTCGGCGGCCACGGAACCGTCGTCGCCCGCGGCGTCATCTACGTCTAGAGAGGCTCCACTGCAGTGAGCACGACCACCACGACCACCACCGGCAACAGCAGCAAGTTCGAGTCCCTCAGCGGGGAGACCGACCTCGACTTCCCCGAATACGACGCGCCTGACACGCTGGCGCCCGAGCCGATCGGGCTGCTGCGGACCTGGCTCGACAGGGCGGTAGAGCGCGGTGTGCGCGAGCCGCGGGCCCTCTCGCTCGCCACCGCCGACGCCCACGGCCGCGCCTCCACCCGCATCATCGCGATCACCAGCGTGACCGACCGCGGCCTGGTGTTCATGAGCCACACCAGCAGCCAGAAGGGCCGCGAAATAGCCGAGACCGGCTGGGCCTCCGGACTGCTGTACTGGCGCGAGACCGCCCAGCAGATCAGTATCTCCGGCACGGTGGAGCAGCTCGGCGATGCCGAGTCCGACGCCCTCTGGTTCGGGCGTCCCGTCCCCATGCACGCGATGTCGACGGCCGCCCGTCAGAGCGAGCCGCTGGACGACGTGGCGGCGCTGCGCGCCGAGGCCGCCCGGCTGGAAGCGATCGGTACGCCGCTGCCGCGCCCCGAGCAATTCGTCGGCTATCTGCTGGTGCCCTCCGTCGTGGAGTTCTGGGCGGCCAGTTCCGACCGGCTGCACCGCAGGCTCCGCTACGACCGGCTCGACGACCAGAGCTGGAGCACGATCCGGCTGCAGCCGTGAGGGGGGCTGAGCACATGGCCGAGAACCTGTCCGGCGACATGGACGTGGTCGTCATCGGGGGCGGGATCGGCGGACTCACCACCGCTCTCAGCCTGCACGAGGCGGGCATCCGCGCGACCGTGCTGGAGCAGACCCGCCGGATCCGCCCCCTCGGCGTCGGCATCAATCTGCAGCCGCACGCCGTCCGGGAGCTGACGGAGCTCGGACTCGGCGACGACCTCGCCGCCATCGGCGTCCCCACCGCCGAGATGGTCTGGGTCGACCAGTCGGGCAACCTCCAGCACCGCGAAGACCGCGGGACCGCCCGGGGCTACAACTGGCCGCAGTACTCGGTCCATCGCGGCGAGCTCCAGATGCTGCTGCTTGCCGCGGTGCGCGAGCGGCTCGGCCCCGACGCCGTGCGGACCGGGACGACCTTCGAGGACGTACGCCAGAGCGAGGAGGGGATACGGGCCCGGGTGCGGGACCGGGAGACCGGCGCCGAAGCGGAGATCACCGGGGACCTGCTCGTCGGCGCGGACGGCCTGCACTCGGCGGTACGTGCCCGACTCCACAGGGGCGAAGGCCCGTTGCACTGGTCGGGAACCATGATGTGGCGCGGTGTCACGGAGACCGACGCGTTCCTCACCGGCCGCACCATGATCCACGCCGATGCCGGCCGCGGCAGCCGGCTGATCGCCTACCCGATCAGTCCGGGAGCGGCGGACCGGGGCCGTTCGCTGACCAACTGGGTCTGCATGGTCTCGGTCGCCGAGCCCCAGCCGCTCGACCGCTCCGCGGGCTGGAACCGGGCGGGCCGTGTCGAGGACGTACTGCCCCACTTCGCCGACTGGGACATCGACTGGCTCGATGTGCCCGGGATGCTGACCGGCGCCGGTGACATCCTGGAGTACCCCATGGTCGACCGCGACCCGCTGCCGGGCTGGGGCGACGGCCGGGTGACGCTGCTGGGCGACGCCGCACACCCGATGTATCCCGTCGGTGCGAACGGCGCCTCGCAGGCCGTAGTCGACGCGCGCGTCCTCGCGTACGAGCTCGCGACCACGAGCGACCCGGTCGCCGCTCTGCGCACGTACGAGGACAAACGCCGGGCGGCCACCAGCGCCATCGTGCTCGCCAACCGGAAGATGGACCGGTCGAAGCCCAAGAACGGTTCCGGCGGCCCCAACACCGCTGTCTCCAACGATATTTACGCCAAGATCGCCAACACGTACCGGAACGCCACCCGTGACGACGTGGCCGATCTCAACGCGCGTGCCTCGCTGCACCCGCCGATCAGGAAGGGAACACCGGCATGACAGTCAATCCCGTGGACGTGACCTCCACGTACTACGCGGCGTGGAAGGTCAAGGACTTCGACACCCTGCGCTCGGTGCTTGCCGAGGACGTGGACTTCATCGGCCCGTACGGCAGCGCGACCAGCGCCGACGAGTTCCGGGCGAAGATCGAGGTGGCCTCGGAGATCAACACCGACATCGTCGTCAAGAAGGTCTTCAGCGACGGCCCCGACGTGCTGACCTGGTTCGAGATGCACACCACCGTCGCCGCGCCGGTCCAGGTGGCCACCTGGAGCCATGTGGTGGACGGCAAGATCGCCCGGCAGCGGGTGGCCTTCGACCCGCGCCCGATCACCGGCTGACCGATCATCGGCCAGCCCCCCCGGCTGGGTGTGGTCCGACCATCACGGTGGCGGGCCGCCCCCGGCGCCGGTGCCCCGTCCGCTGGTGCCTGCACGTCCCCCCTTGTGACGCGACAACCACCCGGCGGCGCAACGGAGTGGCCCCTGTACCTCGCCCATGACACCTCCCTGCGGCCAGGCTTTCGAAGGCGGCTCAAGAGAGCTGTCAGAGCAGTGCATGAAGGGGGTTTCTGTGAGCGTTCCCGCTGACAGGATCATGTCTGTACAGAACGTCCGGGATGTGCGGGGTCCTCGCGCCATCCCGTTGCAGCGGGCGGCGGTGGAGTTCAGGTCCGAACGCGAACTCGTGCTGCAGGATCTGAGCGCGGCTCTGTTCGCCTCCCTCCCGCGAAGGGATCAGCGGCGCAAGGGCGAGCAGTATCTGCGGGGCCTGCTGGCCGCGCAGGGGCGCAGGTCGATCAGGAATGTCGCGGCCTGCCTCGGCGACCCGACGCTGGAGCAGAGCCTGCACCACTTCATCTGCAACTCCACCTGGGACTGGATGCCGATGCGCGAGGCGCTCGCCGACTGGCTCGGCCGGCTGATCGGGCCGCAGGCCTGGGTGGTACGGCAGATGTCCATACCGAAGTCCGGCCGGCACTCCGTGGGCGTGGGCCGGGGCTTCGACCTCCACCGGGACCAGACCTTCCACGGGCAGCAGGCGTTCGGCGTGTGGGCCGCCTCCGAGCAGGCCAGTTCACCGGTGACCTGGCGGCTGCTCCTGGGGGAGACGCAGGAGGAGTGCGCCACCTCCGCGGCCCTGGACTTCGCCCGCCTCCATGACGCGTCCCGGCGTCCCGTCGTGCTCGACACGCCCGCCGGGGACCCCGAGGCCGTGATCCGCCGCTTCGACGAAGCCGGCGTGCCCGTGCTCGTCCGCATCCCGGGCGCCGCGCGGTTCACGGTCCGGGAAGCGGCCATGCCCGGATTCGGCCAGGGCGCCCTCCAGGCCCAGCGGATCCTCGACTCCGCCAAGGGACTGCGCAGGCCCGCCGGCCAGGCCGATCCGACGGCGCCCTCCGGCGTACGCCATGTGCCGGCCGTCAAGGTGCGCGTGGGCCTGCCGAGCAGCGAGCAGAACGTCGAGCGAGGGCTCGTACTCCTCGGGGAGTGGGACCACCCCCGGCGTCCCCCCACCCAGCTGTGGGCCACCAACATGGCCAAGGCGCCCGCGTCCGTGCTGCTGCGGCTGACGAAACTGGCCGACCGGGTGGCACAGGACCTGTCGGGCTTCGGGGACCGGGCCGGACTGCGCGACTTCGAGGGGCGGTCCCTGCGGGGCTGGCACTGCCACATCACCCTGGCATCCGCGGCGCACGCCGTCGAGGTGCTGACGGCGGGCCGCCGCGGAGCCGAGCGCTACTTCCATGAGGCCTCGGCCTAGGGCCCGTCCGGCGGATCATGCCGGAGACGCGGGGTCTGGCACGCCCATCTGCCGCGTTGCCGTCGGTTGCCGACTCCCCCACGCTCGGCTGCTCCCCCACTCTCGGCTTCGCCCGAGCGGGAGGGACCCCCACCGCGGGGGACCCCCATCGCGTCGCCGCCCTCCTCCGCCTTGCAGCTGGACGCACCAGACCCCGCTCACCTGCGCCGATGAGGCACCGTTGCCTGGAGCCGGCCTGATCCGCCGGACAGGCCCTAAGAGCCTGTGTCATATCCCCGGCCGGGCGCGCGACGCCTGGCACGCACGCTCGCCGCGTTGCCGAACCACCCACGTGGCTCCTCCCCCACGCTCGGCTTCGCTCGCGCGGGGGCACCCCCATCGAGGGCGCTCCGGCGCCTTGCGATCGCACGCACCAGACGCCGCGCGCTGATCCGACCGGGGATATGACACAGGCTCTAAGCCCCCGATGCGGACTCGCGCTGCCGCCGCAGGACGTCCCGGGCGCGCAACAGCCGCAGTGCGAGCTGGACGTCGATCGAGCGCCCGGGTTTCTGCCAGCCGGGTCCGAGGAGTTCGGTGATCCGTTCGAGGCGGCGGGCGACCGTGTTGGGATGGACGTGGAGATCCGCGGCAGCGCGGGTCGGGCTGTTGCCGGAGGTGAAGTAGGCCTCGATGGTCGGGACGAGTCCGGCCGCCCGCTCCGCGTCGTGGTCCAGCACCGGGCCGATGACCGAGGAGACGAATCCGTCGACGTCGTGGTCGTCGGAGAGCAGCAGCCCGAGGAAGCCGAGATCGTTCATCGAAGCTGCGCTGCCCGCACCGTCCAGGGCAATCATGGCGTCGAGGCAGCGCAGTGCCTCCTGGTACACCTTGGAGACCGAGGCGAGCCCGTCCGCGGGGCCCGAGGCGCCGACCGTGACGGGCCGGCCCAGCAGCGGCGACAGTTCGCCGGACACGGCCCGCGCGGCGGCCGAGGCGTCCGAGCCCGGCAGCAGCAGCACGATGGAACCCGAGTTCACGGTCTTGAGCCCGGATTGCCGGTAGGCGTACGAGGAGGCCCAGACGACGGCCTTGCCGTGCTCACCGCCCTCCGGCCGGGCCAGGACGACCACGTACGACCCGTCCGGATCCAGCCCCAACTGACGTGCTCTGGTGGCGAGCTGATGCGGCGCCCGGGCCGATGCGGCGAGCAGGTCCTCCAAGAACTCGTCACGGACCGGCCCCGCCGCCACCGCCGTACTGCGCTGTACCACCAACAGCAGCGCGACGGCCTGCGCGACGAAGCGGAAGAACCGCTGGGCCTCCGGGCCGGGCGGCTGCGCGACCGTGAGCAGGACGACACCGAGATCCTCGACCCCGGCGCTGAGGGGGGTTGCCCACAGGTTCTCCGACAGGGCGATGGGGCCGCGGGCGGCATGCGTCTCCAGTGCGGCCCTGCCCGTCAGCGCCTCATCGAAGTCGGAGATCTCCGCGGTGGACGCCAGGATCCGCCCGTGCGCGTCGACCACCGTGAGCGTGGCGCCCAGTGCCTCGGCCGCCGTCGTCGTGATGTCGTGCAGATCACTGCCGTCCAGCACCTGAGCAATCAGCCTGGACCGGACGTCGTTCAGATACGCCATCCGCGCGATGGTGCCGCGCGCCTTGAGGCCCGCCGCCTCCAGCTCGGCGATCTCCGTCTGCGTACGGTCGAGCAGCTTGGCCCGCTCCAGAGCGACCGACGCGAAGTCCGCCAGGGAGCGCATCACACTGATCTCGTTGGGCGTGAAGTGGCGCACCACGCGGTCCGCGCCGTACAGCGCACCGATGGGCACGCTGCCCTGGAAGATCGGCACCGCCATGATGGCGTGCAGACCCTCTGCGCGGACGACCTCGTCGACCTCCTCCAAGTGCGGGATCCGATCGTCGTTGAGGTAGTCCGAGGTCCAGAAGGGAGCGCCCTTGTCCTGCGCCATCTCGCCGAGGCCGTGACTCTCCTCCACCACGAGCCCGACGTTGAGTGCCGTGGTGTCACCGTCCGAGCTGTGGATGTACGAGCCGCCGTCGGGCTTGCGCAGGCTGATGTAGGCCATGTCGAAGCCGATGAGCCTGCGGGCCCGGCTGGTGATGACCTTCAGCAGGCCGTCGGGGTCGTAGGGAGTGGTCATGTCGTGGACCGTGTCCACCAGGGCGGCCATGACCGCCTCGCGTTGTCGGCGCTGGTTCGCCGAGGAGTGGATGTCCAGTGCGAGCTGCGTCGCCCGCTCCAGCTCGGCGAGCTGCTCCTCGGGCAGGCCCTGCCGCCGGCCGCGGTGCAGGAGCTCTTGGAAGTGGCCCGGAGGCGACTCCTGCGCGAGCAGTTCCAGAACCGCCAGCGCCGGGGCGTCGACCAACGCTTCGTTCTTCACCATGATGCTTTCCCCCGTGGTCTCGAGCTGCTTGCCGACCTTCGTCGAACTTACGTTTACCCGTAAAGTGGATCAAGCTGCTGACCTGCGGCATGGCGTTTTCGGTGTGGCCTCGGCATCACCTGGAGGGCGGTGCGGTGTTGTCCGGCCACCTTCCCGGTCCCGGCCGGCTTGGAAACGATTTCAGGAGGGCGTCGTGATGAGCGGCGCCCATCGGTGTGAAAAGGGGGCGGGATGACCGAAGTCGACCAGTACGTGCGGTCGCTCGAGCGGAGCAGGGCGTCACTTCTGCACAGGGACCGGCCGAGGGCTTTCGCCATGGCGGGCCGCGAGTGGGATCTGCTGGACGGCGTGTTCGCGCCGCCATTCTCGCCGTCGACCGGTGTGGCCATGGAACTGCTCGGCCTCACCGGGGCGGCCCGGACGCCCTGGCACGGCTCGTTCCTGGAGATCGGGTGCGGCACCGGCATCATCGCCGTGTCCGCCGCGCTGGCGGGCTGCGACCGGGTGACGGCTGTCGACATCAGCGAAGAGGCCGTGCGGAACACCACAATGAACGCGGTGCGTCATCAGGTCGCGGACCGGCTGAATGCCGTGCACAGCGACCTGTTCGACGGGCTGGCGGGCGGTGACGCGGACGGCGAGCGGTTCCACACCATCTACTGGCACTCGAACTTCGTACTGGCCCCGCCCGCCTACCGCTACGAGACCGTGCACGAGCGCGCCTATGTGGACCCCGGCTACCGCGCCCACCGCCGCTTCCTCGCCGACGCCCCCTCGTACCTGGCCGACGGAGGGACGATCCTGCTGCACTTCAGCGACCGCGGAGACATCGCCGCGCTGCACGCGATCGCCGATGAGTGCGGCCGGGAACTGCGGGTGCTGCGCACCCGAGCGATCCGTGAGGGCGAGGAGACGGTCGAGCACATTCTCTACGAGATCACCGTCGCGGCGCCGACGGGACGGGGCGCGGCTCAGTCGCCCGAGTCGGCCGGTTGACCCCGGCGGGTTCCGCGATCCACGAAAGTCCGTGAAAACACACTGAGTTGCGAAAGAACCGTGCGAACTCTTCTGATCGACAACTACGACTCTTTCACCTTCAATCTTCACCACTACCTCGCCGAGGTGAGCGGGGCCGAGCCCGTGGTGATCCGTAACGACGACCCCGCATGGGACCCGTCCCGGCTCGCCGAATTCGACAATGTCGTGCTGTCCCCCGGGCCCGGAAACCCGTCCCGGCAGGCCGACTTCGGAATCTGCAAGGACATCGTCGAAAGCGCGGACATTCCGTTGCTGGGTGTCTGTCTCGGCCACCAGGGCGTGGCGCTGCTGCACGGCGGCACCGTCGCCCGGGCCCCGGAGCCACGGCACGGCCGCACCTCGCCGGTGCTGCACAACGGCACCGATCTGTTCCGGGGCATCCCCTCGCCCTTCGAGGTGGTGCGCTACCACTCGCTGACCGTGACGGACCTGCCGGAGGAACTGGACGCCGTCGCGTGGACGGCGGACGGTGTGCTCATGGGGCTGAGGCACCGGCACCGGCCGATCTGGGGGCTGCAGTTCCACCCCGAGTCGATACTCACCCAGTACGGTCATGAACTCCTCGCCAATTTCACTGAGTTGACCCGGGAGTGGCACGCCGCACGGGGCACGGGTCCGGCGGGGCGGACGAAGTCACCCAGCGCCGTCCGTACGAAGGCGCCCGCGGGCGAGTCACGCCACCTGCGTGTGCTGATGGAGCGCCTGCCCACCGACTGGGCCGACGAGGCCGCCTTCCACCGGCTCTTCGGCGACAGCGAGAACGCCTTCTGGCTGGACAGCAGCAGGCCCGACGCCGGCGCGGGCCGCTTCTCCGTCATGGGCGACGCGGCGGGCCCGCTCGCGCGGGTGGCCAAGGCCGATGTGCGGAGCCACACCGTCACCGTGCACTCGGCCACCGGCTCGGACATCATCACGGGCGGATTCCTCGACTGGCTCGACCGCGACCTGCGGTCCATCCGCACCGAACTCCCCGATGTCCCCTTCGACTTCACCCTGGGCTGGGTCGGCTACCTCGGTTACGAGCTGAAGGCCCAGTGCGGCGCCGACGCCGCCCATCAGGCGGAGGACGCCGACGCCGTCATGGTGTTCGCCGATCGAGCGGTGGTCCTCGACCACGCCATGGGCACCACCTATCTGTTGGCGCTGGCCGAGGACGGCGACGAGGCGGCGGCCCGGACCTGGCTGCGTACCGCCGGGCAGGCGCTGGAGTCGATCGCGGGCCGGCCCGCCGCGGACCCGGTCGCGCCCGACTCGCTCGCCGGGATCCGGCTGCGGCACGACCGCGACGCATATCTGCGGCTGATCGATTCCTGCCAGGAGGAGATCGCCGCGGGTGAGACGTACGAGGTCTGCCTGACGAATCTGGCCGAGGCGGAGCTGGACCTCGAACCCTTCGAGGCGTACCGCGCGCTGCGCCGCTTCAGCCCCGCCCCGTACGCGGCCCTGCTGCGCTTCGGACAGCTGTCGGTGCTCAGCACCTCGCCCGAGCGGTTCCTGCGGGTGGGTGCGGACGGCACCGCCGAGTCCAAGCCGATCAAGGGAACCCGGCCGCGTGGCGCGACGCCGCAGGCGGACGCGGCGATCGTGGCTGACCTGCGGTCCGATGAGAAGGACCGGGCGGAGAACCTGATGATCGTGGACCTGGTCCGCAACGACCTCGGGCGGCACGCCGAGCCCGGTTCGGTCGAGGTCAGGGACCTCTTCGGCGTCGAGTCGTACGCGACCGTGCACCAGCTGGTGAGTACGGTACGGGCGCGACTGCGCCCGGATCGCAGCGCGGTGGACTGTGTGCGGGCCGCGTTCCCCGCCGGCTCGATGACGGGCGCTCCGAAGATTCGCACCATGCAGATCATCGACCGCCTCGAGGCCGGACCGCGCGGGGTCTACTCCGGCGCCATCGGCCACTTCTCGCTGTCCGGCGCGGCGGACCTGAGTGTCGCCATCCGTACGGCGGTGCTCACCCCGGGGCGCGTCCGCTACGGGGTCGGCGGGGCGATCGTCGCCCTGTCGGACGCGGAGGAGGAGTTCGAGGAGACGGCGGTCAAGTCGGCCCCGCTGCTGATGCTTACCGGTGCCGAATTCCCGGGCCGGCGCGAGACGTCGGCACGGAGCTGAACCAGGGTCCCGTCGGTGTCAGTGAGCGGACCGTCGGCCGCGGCCGGTCCGGGTGCCCTGCTTCAGCAACTCGGCGGGGCCCATCGTCCGGTAACGGCCGACGAGTTCGCCGAGCAGCCGCTCCGTCTCCTCGTCGTCGGGCGTGTAGATCCACATCTTGGTGTCGGGGGCGGAGGCCATCGCGCAGCCGGTCGCGATCACGCTGAGCTGGTCGCCGTCGACGGTCCAGAAGGACTTGCGCCGGGTGACCGACGAGGCGACCTCGTGCCTGGCCCACATCTCGGCGAAGAGCGAACTCTCCTCGGAGAGCTGCCGGATGAACTCGGTCCAGTGCGGGTCGCCCAGGCGGCGGCCGGACTCGGCCCGCAGCTGGGCGACCATGAAGGAGATCTCGCGCTCCCATTCGACGAGCGGCTGCAGATGCTCGTCGACGGTGAACAGGTGCCGGAGCACATTGCGGTCCGGCCGCGGCAGCAGCGCCAGCCCCGGATCGAGGGCCGCATACGCATCGTTGAAGGCGAGTACGTCGTACCGTGCGGTCACGATGCTCGCCGGAAGCGGGGTCAGAGCATCCAGGATGGTCTGGTGCTCCGGCGGCTGGGGCGCTGTCGCCGACGTGTCGAGCGGCACGCTGGGGACGTCCGCCAGCCGGTAGAGATGGTCGCGCTCGGTCCGGTCGAGCCGCAGCGTCCGCGCGATCGCGTCGAGCACCTGGACGCTGGGGTTGATCCGCCGGCCCTGCTCGAGCCAGGTGTACCAGGCGACGCCGATGCCGGAGAGCTGCGCGACCTCCTCGCGGCGCAGCCCGGGCGTCCGCCGGCGGGTACCACGACTGAGGCCGACGTCCTCCGGGTTGATGCGCTCCCGGCGGAGCCTGAGGAACGCGCCCAGTTCGGCGCGCCGCTTGGCCTCGCTGCCTGCGGAACCGCTCGCAGAACCGCTGGTGGGGCCGTGCGCGGAGGCGGGGTGGGTGGGCGTCACCACCCCAGTGTGCAGGACGGCTTCGCGGCGTAGCCAGATACCCCCAGTACCGGGATAGCTGGATATCTGGTACCCGAATGCACCTCAAAGGATCATCGCCGTCATGAGTGAGTCGACACAGAGCCGGGCCGTCACGGCCCAACCCGGAGTCACCGCACCGCCGGCCCCGGACCCCGCCGTACAGAATCGCCAGAACAACCGCATGCTGATCGTCATGCTGGGCGCGGTCTTCATGGCCCTGCTCGACTCGACCATCGTCAACGTCGCCACGCCGACCATCCGCACCGACCTCGGCACCACCGGCTCGGCGCTGCAGCTGATCGTCTCCAGCTACACGATCGCCTACGCCACACTGCTGGTCACCGGTGCCCGCCTCGGCGCCCGCAACGGCTTCCGTGCCATGTTCCTGTTCGGGCTGGTCACCTTCACCGCGGCCTCGCTCGCCTGCGGTCTCGCGCCCAACTCGGCGATGCTGATCGGCGCCCGCGTGGTGCAGGGCGTCGGCGCGGCGATGATGATGCCGCAGATCTACAGCATGATTCAGCTGAGGTTCGAAGGGGCCGCCCGGGGCCGGGCGCTGAGTCTGTACGCGGCGGTCATCGGGCTCGGTGTCGTGGTCGGCCAGGTCGCCGGCGGCTTCCTCGTCAGCGCGGATCTCTTCGGCACCGGCTGGCGTCCGGTGTTTCTGATCAACGTGCCGGTGGGTGTGGTACTGGTGATCGCCGGGCTGCGGCTGCTGCCGCAGGGCAGGCCCCCGAAGCCCAAGGGCCTGGACATCCCCGGCCTGATCACGCTGTCCGCCGCGCTCCTGCTGCTGGTCGTGCCGCTGGTGATGGGCCACGAGCAGAACTGGCCGCTGTGGATGAAGATCTCCCTCGTCGCCTCGGTTCCCATGTTCATCGTGTTCACCCTCGTCGAGCGCGCGGTCGCGCGCCGCGGCGGAGCGCCGCTGATACCGGGCCGGGTGCTGAAGACGCCCGGTCTGGTGTCCGGGGCGTCCGCGAACTTCTTCGCGATGGCGGGGTACGCCGGCTTCCTGTTCGCCTTCTCGCAGCACATGCAGTCGGGGCTCGGCGAGTCCGCGACCCGTACCGGCCTGACCTTCGCACCGCTCGCGATCGGCGTCGCCACCGGCAGCCTCACCTGGCAGAAGGTGCCCGAACGCCTCCACCGGCCGATGATCGCCACCGCGTGCGTGGTCGCCGCCGTCGGATACCTCGGCATCGGCTTCGACATGCGCTCGGGCGGGCACGGGGGCATCGCGCTCCCGGCTCTGCAGCTGGTGGTCGGCATCGGCATGGGTTACATCACCAGCCCGCTGCTGACCGTGGCGCTGGCCCAGGTCAAGCCCGCCGATGCGGCGGACGCCAGCGGCGTGATGACCACCTCGGCCCAGGTCGCCCAGGTGCTCGGCGTGGCGACCTACGGCAGCGTGTACCTGAGCGCGGCCGACGGCACAACGGCCGACTCGTCCGCGCACGCCATCTTCGTGACCGCGATGCTCGTCACGGTCGGGGCCCTGGTCAGCGCGCTGGCGGCGCTGAAGCTGCCGCGCAGGCGCCAGGCCTGACCGGTCCCGCATCCCCCACCCTCTGCCCGCCAACTACCAGAGAACGAGGCCCCCATGGCAGTCGCCGGTCTTGTGACAGCACGCATCCAGGTCGGGGGGTCACCCGGCACCGATCCGTACGAGGTGCTGATCGGCCGCCAACTGTTCAGTGAAATACCGGGGTTGATCGGCCGGCGGGCCAAGCGGGTGGCCGTGCTGCACCCGGAGGCGCTGGCCGCCACGGGCGAGGCGCTGCGCGCGGACCTGGCCGCACAGGGCTACGAGGCCATCGCGATCCAGCTGCCCAACGGGGAGGAGCCCAAGACCGCCGAGGTCGCCGCGTACTGCTGGAAGGCGCTCGGGCAGAGCGGTTTCACACGCACTGACGTGATCGTCGGCGTCGGCGGCGGCGCCACCACGGACCTCGCCGGGTTCGTCGCCGCGACGTGGCTGCGCGGCGTGCGCTGGATCGCGCTGCCGACGACCGTGCTGGCCATGGTGGACGCGGCGGTCGGCGGCAAGACCGGCATCAACACGGCCGAGGGCAAGAACCTGGTCGGCGCCTTCCACCCGCCTGCGGGCGTGCTGTGCGACCTCGCCGTCCTGGAGTCGCTGCCCGTGAACGAGTACGTCAGCGGGCTCGCCGAGATCATCAAGGCGGGCTTCATCGCGGACCCGGTCATCCTCGACCTGATCGAGGCGGACCCGGCCGCGGCCCGCACACCCGCCGGCCCGCACACCGCCGAGCTGATCGAGCGGTCCATCCGGGTCAAGGCCGATGTGGTCTCCTCCGACCTCAAGGAGTCGGGCCTGCGGGAGATCCTCAACTACGGGCACACCCTCGCGCACGCGATCGAGAAGAACGAGCGCTACCGGTGGCGGCACGGCGCGGCCGTCTCCGTCGGAATGGTCTTCGCCGCCGAGCTGGGCCGGCTCGCCGGGCGGCTGGACGACGCGACCGCCGACCGGCACCGCACCCTGCTGGAGTCCGTCGGCCTGCCGCTGACCTACCGCGGCGACCAGTGGCCCAAGCTCCTGGAGACGATGAAGGTGGACAAGAAGTCCCGCGGCGACCTGCTGCGCTTCATCATCCTTGACGGGCCGGCCAAGCCGACCGTCCTCGAGGGCCCCGCCCCGGCCGTGCTCCTGGCCGCGTACGGAAAGGTGTCCGCATAACCTGGGCCGGTTGGGGCGTTGACCTGCGGGAACGGCAGTGCAGGCACACGCTCTGCGCCCAGCGTGTGCCTTTCTTCCCAGGACCAGGTGTGGACGGCCGCGCAGGTGGCGACGCTGATCGGCAATAAGTTCCATGTGTCCTACAGCGTCTTGGGGGCCACCCGGCTGATGCGCCGGCTCGGCTTCACCGCGCAGTTGCCCGCGCGGCGGGTGGCCGAGCGCAACGAGCAGGCCGTCACCGTGTGGAAGGAGGCGACCTGGACGGAGGCAAAAAGAGCCCGGGCGGCTTGCGGAGGATGGATCTGCTTCGAGGACGAGGCGGGATTCACTCGCCGGCCGCCCAAAGGACGCACCTGGGGCAGGCGGGACAGCAGGCCGGTGGAGACGGTCAGCGGCCGGCGCTCCGGCCTCCGCTCCGGACGGCACTCGGTAGCCGGGCTGATCGCCTTCCGCCCGGGCGGCGCACCCGTCCGTGCCACCGCATCCGCGTCCACATAGGGGACGAGGGAGAGCGCCGCCGCATGGGCGAGCGCGAGTTCGTCCAGCTCCTGCACGGCGTCCACCAGCTGATCAAGGCCCCGATCGCGCCCAGGCGGGGCAGCTCAAGCGCAGCGTGGCCGACCTTGCCGTTGTCGCCCTCGACCGACTCGAATTCCCCGTGCGCAACCGGCCTCAAGCGGCTTCAGTACCGGCCTGACACCTTCAACGCCTTCATAGCCGGAACCGCCCTGCACCTCTCTACCCCAACACAACCTCAACCAGCCGAAATCAGTGATCGACCCGGCCCAGGACCATGCGATCCCGGCCGGTCCCGCGCATGCCGGGGTGAGGCCATGGCGCCCTTGAGCGCATGGCTGACACCGGCGACCTGGCCGGCCGGGCAACAGCCCGCATCAGAGCCTGGAGGTCAGGTCAGGACTCGCAGGTGATCAGACGGACGGCCGGAGCTGAGACCAACTGGGTATGGGGGGCGCCAGGGAGTCGGACGTTGACGAAGCCGCCCTCGAGCGCGAAGTCGACGCCCTCGGCGCGGCCGACGGAACGGCCCTCGGCGTCGGTGATGGTGTAGCCGGACACGAGCTCGATCGAGCCCTTGCGCCACTCGCGGATCACGCGGACACCTCCGGGAAGTCGAGGTCCGGCTGGGCAAGGTGGTTGAAGTAGTTGGACAGCGTGTTGAGTGCGATGTGGGCGACGATCTCGGCCAGCTCGGCATCGGTCACCCCGGCTCGGCGGGCGTCGGCCAGCGCCGCGTCCTCGACGCGGCCCCCGGTGCGCATGACCTCGCGGGCGATCCGGAGCACCGCGTCGGCGTGCGGGTCGGTGTCGTCGGCAGCCTCGCGGGTGCGGACCAGTTCCTCGTCGCTCAGTCCCAGCTTCCGGCCCCGCAGCGTGTGGGCGCTCACGCAGTACGTGCAGTGGTTCTCCTGTGCGGCCAGGAGCGCAAGCTGCTCGCGCAGCCGGTTGGGCAGAACGCCGCGGCCGAGGTGATCGCGCAAGGCCAGGTACCCGGCGAGTGCCGCCGGGCCGTTGGCCAGCGCCGCATACAGGTTGGGCAGTCGGCCGAGCTGGCGGCGGGTCTGGTCGAGAAGCCCCGAGGGGTCGTCGGTGAGCTGCGGCATGCGTGGCACGAGTCCTCCAGATGGTACTGATCGGTTCCGTCTTCCTGTGGCGAGACGGTACTGATCGGTTCCATAATCGTCAAGATCGGGATAGCCTGGTCGCATGGCCACCCACGCACGCGAACGCCTCCTCGACGCCGCCGAGGATCTCTTCTACGCCGAGGGCATCCGCGCCGTCGGTGTCGAGCGCATCCTGGCTGTGTCCGGAGTCGGCCGGGCCTCCTTCTACAGGCATTTCGCCAGCAAGGACGACCTGGTTGTGGCCGTCCTGCAACGACGTGACCAGGCCTGGCGCGCCTGGCTGGCCGAACGCGTGGACGCCTTCGGCGGAGAGCCCCTGGACGTCTTCCATGCGCTGGCCGAGCGTTTTGCCAACGCCGACTTCCGCGGCTGCGCCTTCATCAACACCATGGCCGAGACCGCCGACACCGGCAGCGCGGCGTACCGGGTTGCTGCCGAGCACAAGGAGCGCGTCACCGCGTACGTTGCGGGCCTGCTTGCCAAGAGCGGGCACGAGGATGCCGAGGCACTCGCGCGACGGTTCGTTCTGCTGATGGACGGCGCGATCGTCACTGCGCTGCGGGAACGCACGCCGGCTCCTGCAGCGGAGGCACGCGCGGTCGCGGCAGCCATCCTCTGCAACGCAGCGTGACCTTGCCTGGGGGGTGTCCCACGGTGCCGCGAGCCAGGCCCGTGGCGTGCAGACGAATGTCACCCTGACGAGCCGAGGTCAGCAATGACTCTGTCCAGGGCGAGGCGGGTCTGTGGCGCTCAGTCCTCGTCTGAATCCTGAGCAGCGGATCGCCGTGGGACTGGGCGGGCTGCCGGCACCGCTCGCGAAGCGGCCCCGAACTGAGGTCGTCCCGGGACACGTGATCGGGCGGTTTTTCTGCGACTTCAACGAGGTCGATGACGGCGGGGTTGTGCTTGTGGCTCTGGGCTCGTTTCTCGAGGCAGTAGGTGCGGTTGGGCCTTCACGGATGATGCTGGTCTGGGCCGAGAGGTAGAAGACTCGGCGCAGGCGGCTGTAGCGCTGGGGTCGGTGCAGGTTGCCGGTGCGAGGATCTGTTGGGCGAGGTCCGCGGCGATTCGCACGGCCGTGTCCTGGCGGCTCGGCCGTGGGCAAACCGCTCGACGCGGCCGACGTCCGCCGTGCCGTCCGCGAGGCGCTCAAGGTATCGACGCGGGATCAACGCCGACGAGTGGACCCCGAGGGAGCTGCGGCACAGCTTCGTGTCCCTGCTGTCCAACCGTGGCGTCCCCCTGGAGGAGATCTCCCGGCCCGTCGGGCACTTCGGTACGGCCGTGACCGAGGAGGTCTACCGGAAGCAGATCCGGCCCGTGGTCCGGACCGGCGCTGTGGTTATGGACGGCATCTTCGGCGAAGACCCGCGGCAGCCGTAGTCACGCAGACGAAACAGGTGAGGTACCTCCCAAATTGGGGAGCTGCCTCACCTGGTACCGCACTGTCGGGGTGGCGGGATTTGAACCCACGACCTCTTCGTCCCAAATGAGGTTCGGTCGTGATCCACACCGGCTGGTTTGGTGTTTTGCCTGGTCAGGGCGTTGGGGTAGGGCGGTGTCGGTTGGTGTCGAAGGGGCGTGGGGAGCAGGTCGGCTCCCAGGTGGCTCCCAGAGCCCAGTATGGCGCCGATGCCCCTATGTCTGGAGTGTCCAGATCGCCGCACCTGTACACCGCCCGAGCCGCCGAGGGTGCCGTTCGAAGGTGGGGCCGGACATGACCCTGACCACCCTCCTTTTGGCACTGCTGCTTGTCGTCGTCACCTTGCTCGTCGGCATCGGCGTCCTGGCCCTGCTCCACCATTACCCCGCCTCCTCTGCCCGGTCACCGCGGCACTTGCGGCAATGATGCTCATGGCCACCATCACCGGACTCTTGTGGCCGTCACCCGCAGCTGAACTCGCCCGACGGCGCGCTTATGAAGTGCCGTCGGGCGAACCGATGGAGTCGTCGCCCTTCGATCGGAGTCGTTCCCGAAGCCTTCGCCAGCATGAACCTGTCGGGTTCAAACTGGCAATGATCAACCTTCGGTGGCACAGCCCGCTGAAGACTTCTGTGGCACGAGGAGCCCGGCCTCCATGCCACGCAAACCGGAAGCAGTTTCGGCCAATCCTTAGCTATCCAGCGAGGTTGCGCGCATTGTCGCGTTTGCGGTCTGGCGGTTCTTGCTGTCCACCGTGAAGATGCCCGCCTGTCGATGAACGGGGGAGCGGGATGGCGGTTGGGTGGGGCGCGCGTGCTCGGGGGAGGGTGCGGGCGGAGGAGGCCGAGTGGCCTGCTGTCCCGGTCCAAACGAGCCCTGTTGCCTCGGGGGCCAACCGCCCCGCGGAGGTAGACCCCACATCGTCCGAAGTGACGCGGTTGCTGTGTCAGGCGGTCTATGCGCGTCCTGATCGGGTGAAGGCCGTCAAGGCGTGGTGGCGCAGGATTCGGGGCAAAGCGGGGAAGGCGAAGAAGCCTCGACGCAGTACCAGGAGGCCGATCTATCTGGAGGGCAGCGACGACTGTCCGCCCCTGGGCGAACCGACTGCGCAGTGGGTCGTCGACCACGTGCTGCACGGTCCGCCGCTGCCTGTGCCGTCGTATGGCTTCGACCTTGTTCCGGTGACGGCGCACAGCCTTCGTGCGCGGCGCCGCCGTTGGGCACGGCGCGCATGCATCCTGGTCCTGTGTGGGCTGGTCGCCTACGCGGTGCCGTGGCCTTTCGCGATCTGGGCTGCAGCCGTCATCGTCGCATTGTTCCTACGGTGGGCTGCCTTCCGTGCCATCCGCAGGGTCGGCCCGACGCGGTGGGCGCCTTCGCGGCGCCTGGCGTATGCCGTGCTGCTCATGCCGTGGCTGCTCGCACTCCTGCCGTACGGACCCGTTGGCGGCGACGTGTTCGAGTTGCGACTCGAACTGGCCCTACTTCCCTTCGGGCTGGCGGCTGTCGTCGCACTGGCGTATGCGGCCGATCGGCTTGTCGCACGGTCTGCGCTGAGTGTCCTGGCGCGGGAGGGCGTGTCGTCCGATGACCTGCCGTGGGCCGCTGCGAAGGCCAAACGCAGGATGTCGGACATCAGTAAGGATCAATCGCAGCTGGCGTTGCCCTACGACGCCTCGGAGCAGTTCGTCGGTGCCGGGCGTGATGTCTGGGGACCTGCCCGCATCAGCATCCCCCTGAAGCCCAAGGATGCCGAGGAGTCGGTCAGGCCGTTCGGGGAGGCGGAACTTCTCCGACGCGTGGGCACTGCCCTGAATGAACTGGGCCGCGGCGCTCGGGAGATCACAGATCCACTCCCTGGGTTCTCGATGGAGCGCGTACTCGGCCTGCCGGCGGCCCGATGGCTGCAGCGCACCCGCGAGACGAAGGTGGAGCTGCCCGACCTGAGCGGTCTGGTACGCAGGTCCCCTTCCGGTGTGCCGGACCGGCTGTACCTGCGGGCCCAGTGCATCAGCTGGGACGGACAGATCGTGGTGAGCGTGTTCGTGCATGCCGCACTGGAGGCCGGAGAGCTTCGGCTGACCATTCGTCCACACGTGATGACACCGCTTTACAACGAGCTGCAGGTGACCGCCGCACCGGCCCGGACACGCGGAGCGCGTCTGCTCAGGTGGCTTGCTGCGCAGTCGCTCCTGGACACGGCCATGGGCCCCCTGGCCGTGTGGCGGCTGGTCGCCCGCCTCGGTGAGAAGGCCGAGGGCCGTGCGGAGGAAGGAGATCCGGTAAGCCTGCGCGACCGGTACTCCACCGAGGAAGTCACCGACATGCACCAGAGCGACGACGCCAAGCGTCACGTCGTTCTGATGCAGTCCTGTGTCTTCCGGACCGTCGCCGAGTATCTCGACGAGCAGGGGATTGACTTGACTGCGTACGAACGGCAGGTCGCCACCGTGACCAACAACATCCTCGTCTATGGGGACAACAACGCTCCCATCCAGAACGTCGTCGGCAGTGGCATCAGTGGCGTCGGCCAGGACAACAAGAATCAGGGAGGCAAGTAATGGTTGTGGGACGGCGTCGCCCCGAGCCGGACCCGGGCCATGGCTCGGGCATCAGCATCGGGGGTAACAACAACGCACCGTTGCAGAACGTGGTGGGACAGAACATCTCCAACATCCATCAGTCTGCCTCGGTTCGGGGCGCGGTCGACATCGATGCTGTGCGCGGCCTCCTCGCCGCGTTCCGCGCGGATATCGACCGCAACGCGGCGGACTTGCAGAACGCGACGGTCCTGCGCGCGATGGCGGACACCGTCGACACCTCGCTCGCGACCCCCGATGCGCCGCAGGTCGGCACACTGCGCGGGATCGCGCAGGCGTTGCCCGCGCTTGTTGTGGGCACCGCAGTCCAGCAAGGAGGCGAAGCTCTCGCCAACGCCATTGGCGGGCTGCTGAGTTGAGTCGGCTTGCCCCTTGAGCTGGCCTGGGATGCGGGATGAGCCGTTCCGGCCGCCGCCTGCGGCGCGCGTGGATACAGTGCTGCGACCAGTTGGGGGAATACGAAGTGGACGAAGTGACGTTCGCAGCGACCACCATGGCCGCGGCCTTCCTCACCCAGGCGACCCAGGAGGGGTACCAGAGGGTCCGAGAGGCTATTGGCCGTCTGATCCGACGCAGCGGTCAAGGGGACGAGGCAGCGGCTCAGCTTGAGCGCCTGGACCGAGATCGGACCGCTGTGGCCCAGGCCCCGGCGGGTAACCGTGAGGCCGTCGTACGGGCCGCCGCGATCGCGTGGGCTCCCGTGCTCGTACGACTCGCGGAGAAGGCGCTCTGTAGTTCTTGTTTGACTTCCCGCATTGCCGTCGGCGCGGTCAGACCCCGCGCGTAATCGAGTTGCATCCTGTGGATGCTGTCGCCATCGACGTTAGCGGTCGGCACTGACAGAGGAGGCCGGAAGGGGCCTTGGGGCGCCGGAGCACAGTGTGCCGACTGATTGCTCTTCAGCCATGGGCTCCGGGGCTGATACAAGGTCGACCCCTACTCGTCGCCCTCTCTCTTTTGCCCTTCCTGTGCTCCTCGCGCGGCCGAGCGCGTGAGCTGCTCGAAGTTCTTCAGCCAGAATCCACTCACCAGAGTCCCGTCAAGCGCCAGTCTCGGGTTGATGACGACGCCGGTGCCACGCGTCATCGCCAGGCGAACGAAGCGGTCAAACTGCTCGTCGCTGAGGAGCGCAGACACGGTGAACTCCGGCAGCTCGATGCCGCACCGCTCCCAGTTTCGGATGTACGAGTCCAGCTCCAGTGGATTGGTGAGCAACGAAATGACGCCATCCACCACGATGGGATCTCCGGTCTCCGCGTCCACGAGATAGGCGACGGGGGCGTAATACCGCTCGCATGCGGAGTATGCGTCACCGATGGCCCGCGTGTAGCGGACTGCCTCCGCCAGCGTGCACGGTATTGGATCTCCCCCTTGGCCGAGGATCAGCGAGTAGGGGCCGAAGCCGGAGCCGCTCGCCGAGTACGAGAGGGGGTCTCCAGCCTCCTGGGCTTGGGCGATGGAGTCGTTCGTGTGCTCTGCCACGTGCGTCGCCTTATCGGCGGAGAACCGGGTCACCCGACCACGGTCTGTTAGGTAGTTTGCGCTTCCGTCTTCCAGCGACACCCTGACGCACCATCCACCCTGCGAGAAGTCGTCAAATTCGGACTTCCAGGCGACGGGAGCGAGCTTCATCTGCGACTCCATCAACCCGCCGAACAGCCACTGTCCCCCTTGGGCCGCGGATAGCCACCCCTTGTAGTCAAAGTTGCGCAGCCGCTGGTTCTCCCGGAACAGGGCGGCGTCGATCGCCCCGAGTACGCGGTCCGTGGGCGTTCGGCATGCCTCGTGAACCAGGCCGATGTCTTCCGACAAGCCTTCCTCGTCCACTTCGATGAGGGGCGCGCCATCTTCGGAGATTGGGTCGCCGCAGTGCCTGCACAGGAAGGCGTTTTCGATGCGCGCGGCGAGGTTGGCGCAGTGTGCTCCGTGGGCGAGTACCGCCTGCGCGGTGCTGGGGTCCTCCACGAGATTGGCGGGCATCATCACGACTTGCCTGTCCGCGTACTCCTCGGCATGCGTCTGTAGGTAGCGCTCAAGCCCTGCCCAGGTGGCCCAGCGACCGACGAGCTCCCACCGCTGTCCCTGGGCCAGTTCGACCTGTCCTTCGGAGAACTTCAGACGCTTGGCCCCGGCGTCGTCGAACCGCTTGAAATCCGCGATGAGAAAGTCGTGCTCCTCGAGCGGTGACTTCGCCAGCACGACCTCCCGCCCGTACGAGAGTCCGGCGAGGAGCTCCCTCGTGAACAGCTCCGGGGCACCTGCTTTCTCGTCTTCGGGATGTTCGCTCACGAACTTCCCCATGCGGTCCTTCAATCCTGCGGTGTTGATGGAGAGCCGATCCCTGGCCAGGGAGACCGCCAGAGCGATCAAGCTGCCCCACAGCAGCCGGGGAGGTACCACTGCCTTGCTGCTCAGCATGATGAGAGCAGCGGTCTCCAGAGAACCACCTTCTCTGATGTCCAGGGAACAGATCCGGATCCTGGCCAGGATCCGCTGGAGTCCCTCCTGGGTGATCGCGCGCCCCGTCAGGGCTTCATGGTGGGATCGAATGATGCCCTGGGTCTTCTCCAGGACATCCTTTTCTGCGGCGGTGAGCGGGACCCCTGCACCGTCGGACTCGTTGAGCCGCGCGGCCTCGGTCAGTTTGCGCAGCTCCTTGCGTATGCGCGACGAAGCCTCGAGCGAGGTTGCCAGGACGTACACGTCACCAGGGCGGTTGTCCGACACGTACTGGCCGACGAACTGCGTCAGGACGGACCCGAACTCCGACGCTGGGTCCGCAGACACGTTGATCGTGTTCTTGGCCTGGACGAAGTGCCGCGTCGTTGGGCCGACCAGCACCAGATCGTCAATTTCGTCGCCTGTCTCGAAGCGCAACTCGTCCACCTGGACGCCATCGCCGAACCCCAGTAGCCCGAAATCCGTGAGTTCACACAGAATGTGGCTCATAGCGAGCGCCGCGATGCGCTGCTGGAAGTCGATCCCGGAGTGCGCAGCAGCACCCCCGCTGTTCCCCATCAAAGCTCCTCTCCAGCGGACGCACGGATCCTACGGTCATGGTCGAGCTTCAGGCCCACTGCTCATCGCTCACCTGGGAGAAAGCAGTGGCTGCTTCGCCTCCTGAGCCTCGTGGCCGCTTTGTCAGGTCGCGACAGCAGATGGCTCGCGCGTGATTGCCGCACCCGTTCATCCGGTCTCCGGCCTGCCCCTATGCCCCAACGCATGACATCGCTCCAGCCGTGAGCCGAGACATCAGGCCGAACAAGGTCAAGGGAGCCAGCTTCCGAACTCGGCTCCCAAACGGCTCCCGAAGTGCCCCCGGATCCACTCAGGGGCCCGACCCGCGATGCGGATCAGGCCCCTGACCTGGTACTTCACTGTTGGGTTGGCGGGATTTGAACCCACGACCTCTTCGTCCCGAATGAGGTTCGGTCAAGATCGACACCTGCGCATCTCGCTAAACATGCAGGTCAACGGCTTGGTCTGGACTGGTATGGCGTGGGCTCGCGTGGTCTCTGGGAGAAGATCATCTCCCAGAATTCTCCCAGGAGGGGTCAGTCTTCGTGTCCCGTGAGGGGCCGTTGGGTGCGTTGCTTGAGCGAATTTGTGCTCGCCGTCGCCATCAACCGACCCAAGCTCAGGCGAGCCGGGCAAACGCCGGGGCCCTGGGTGCCGACGAGGCGGGAACGGGCGCGCATCCACCGGCCACCCAGGGCGACCACAGCAGCGCCCCGTTCGTCCTCGGTGATGCGCAGTGCGTTGATCACGGCGTCCGGGTTGCTGTCGCCCAACGTTGATCTCGGCTGACGCCTCGTCATGCGCACAGTGAGCGACGCGTCCGCCGAGCTGGGCACGCGGAGCGGGCACGCGAGACCGATGTCGGAGCCGGCCCGCTGTCCGGCGATGACCAGGTGGACGCCGAGCGCCGCGCCGAGCTGGGCGACCCGCAGCAGTCTGATGACGCGCCGACCAGCGCATGCTTCCTCGTTACGATTCATGTCGGGCCCGCCTACGCAGACTTCCCTCTTGCTGGTGCCGGACACCGGCTCATCGAGCACGGTTGGCCCCTGCCCGTAACGGTCACGAAGAAGTAGGTGCAGCCGTCGGTTTCCCGGGCGGTACGGGCTGCCCGTTGAAGACCACTACCTGCCATACCCCGTGCTCCCGCATGACCGTGAAGGTGTCCTGCATCAGCTTTCCCGTCGTGTCGACCGCCATCAGGTGGGCCGTACCGGTATTGGGACCGTAGTTATGGCCGATGTCGAGGCTGCTGATCTTCCATCCTCGTCCGCCCTTGGCGGCGAGGATCTTCGCGGCTTCCCGCCGCGACCAGGGCTCGTCCTTCACCCCGCCGATCCGGATGAGATCAGCGGCACTTCGGGTGTTGAGAGCGGAGATGTAATCGCCGACGGCCTCGCGTGCGCCGTCAGGGGGCGAGGCAGCCGGTGGCTTGGCCTCGTCCTTGTCTGACGAGCAGCCGGACAGTGCCAGTAACGCGAGCGCGGCGACAGCGATTCGGTGACGGATCACGGCAGGGCTCCTTCTCCTGTGAGGGGGCAGCAGCCTGTCAGGTGCGGTGGGCGTAATACCAGGCGTGCGGAGAGTCGGAGACAATCTTCGCCACGCTTTTGTCGTGGGTGTCGCCAGTGTGGTACGTCAGGTGTGGCACGCCGTTGAATTTCGAGGTGACGAACATTGAGTGGTCGATGACGTTGTTGTGGTTCCAGTCAGCCTGGAGAACGTCCGAGACGACCATGTCGTACACGTTACGAAGCGGCTTCGTCCGCTTCGCGTGCTTGACAGCGAACCAGTACCAATTCTCGGCTCCACCCCAGGTGTACGACGTCCACGCGGAGACGGGGCCGTAGAACCAGTACTTGTTGCTGGTGCGCTGGATCAGGGAGCCACCCGCGGGCTTCCATCCGCCGGCAAGCATGATCTGCGATAGGAAGTTCGTGCAGTCGTTGCCACTGTAGGTGCGGAAAGCGGGGTTGTGGTTGTCCCAGTACTTGTTTGCGTAGGCGACCATCTTGCTGTAGCTGTACGAAGCCGTCGCAGCAGGCTTCACCAGCCCGGAGCCGGTCTCGGTCGTGGCAGGTGGGGTGACGCTGGACCTGGCGTCCTTCGCGCCCTCGTCCTCGTCCGCGATTCCCCCACCGTCCGTGGTCTCCGGCTCCACATCGATGTCGGAGACCTGCGTAGTCGGCGTGGGTCCGCCATCGGTCTCGGCCTGGTCCGACGACAGGAGCCATGTGCCGTCATCGGCTTCCGTGAACTTCACCGTATGAGGAAGCGATAGCTCCTCATACGCCGGAGCGCCGTCGTCGATCTCCTGCTGGGTGAACGGAAGGTACAGGCGGGTGTGTTCTGTCAGGCGGAGTGTGGCCTGCCGACCGCTGACGCTGGAACCGCTGACGCTGACATCAACCTGCGCCTTGGTGTACCCGCCGTCGACCTTCTCGTACCGTTCACCCTTTGCGGCCAGCGCGGCAAGATCGTTCTGCGTCTGGGCAGCCATGGAGCGGGTTGCCCTGATATGCGTGGCAACAGAACGGAGTGAAGGCGGGCGAGTCGTGAGCATGTCGGCGCGCTGCTGAAGGTAGCCCTCAGCGATCTCGGTCAACGACGACGACGTGGCCTCCGCCGAGGACGCTCCGGCACCAGTGAGGGCGGTCGCCGGTATATCGGTAAGCGCCAGTATTGCTGCGGCGCCGGCAGCGGCTAAGGCGAGTCTGCGCTGCGTGTGACGCATGAGACCTCCTGATCTTGAGCTGACTGGTCGACGTCAGCCTGCCTAGAGGGAGATCGAATCCCAAGCACCCCGTTCCCACACGGCCTTTTCACGCTGGAGGAATGACCGATTCCTTATCAATGGATCGCATTGAGCCCACCACCGAGTGATTTAAAGATCGTTTTTCCCGATTTTTCATCCCGAATTTAGCGTTTGATCCAACGGCGCCGGGTCGCGCCAGGAGATGGTGGCTTCGCCGGTGGGGCGGCGGGTCATGAGGTCGGTCATGGCGAAGTAGATCATGGTTTGGGAGCGGGGGGAGGGTTTCGTAGCCGTGCGCCAGGCGGCGGTGGAACATCAACTCGTCGTCTTGAAGGAACCGTCGCCCTCGTCACGGGGGCCTCCAGCGGTATCGGCCACGCCACCGCGCGGGAGCTTGCCCGCGAGGGCGTCTCCGTGGCCCTGGTCGGCCGGAGCGAGGACCGGCTCACCGACCTCGCCGAGGAAATCTCCGACGCCGGCGGCAAGGCCCTGGTCGCGCCCGCCGACATCACCACCCCCCAGGTCGCTGCGGAAGCGGTCGACCGGATCGTCGAGGGCCTGGGCCGCCTGGACACCCTGGTCAACAACGCTGGCCTCATGCTGCTCGGGCCCGCTCCTGGTACAGACCTGAACGACTGGAAGCGCATGATCGACATCAATTTCATGGGCCTGATGTACACCGCCCACGCGGCCATCCCTCACCTGGTCAAAGCCGCCGCCGAGGAGCCGCGTCAGGTCGCCGACAGCGTCAACATCGGCTCGCTCGCCGGCCGCAACGCCTACGCGATGTCCGCCGTGCCCGGATGAAGGGCTGGAAGGTCCTCCGCGACTGCCGCCTGAAAGGCGACGGTGTCTATCACGCCATGCTCGGCATCGCCCGTCTACACAACCACGCCCTCGCCGGATGGAGCAGCGGCCCGTACTGCACGCGACCGCATCCCAGACTCACCGCTGATCATTGCGGGACAACTCTTAGGTACACCCCGCCCCTTGATATCCCGCGCTGAACACCGGGTCAGGCGGCGGTCGGGCGTGGGCTGCCGTGGAAGACCTGGCTGCTGTGCCAGGAGCGGTGGGCTGCCGCGATGAGCGGGATGCCGGGTTGAGGGCCTATGAGCGGACGGCCCGCGAGTGCGGTGACATGCTCGCGGGCAGCGTGGCTGCGGCCGATGAATTGCTGCGAGACCAGGATGCGGTGGCCGTCGCCTATGCCGAGGACGCCCTTGTCGAAGAGTTTGTGGTGCAGCGAGCACAGGCACAGTCCGTTGTCGACGTCGTCCGGGCCGTCGAACGCCCACCAGCGCACGTGCGCTGCCTCCAACCCGACGGGCGCCGTACCGATCATGCCGTCGTAGCCGCAGAAGGCGCACTGGTACTCGTACGCGGTCAGCACCATCTCCCGCATCCGGCGGTCTCGCTGCCGCCTCTCGGGCGCTGCCAGAGCGTCGGTCTCCGCCAGTTCCAGTTCCAGGCCCACCGCGTCGCACAGGTCCTGGTGCAGCGACGCTGGGAAGTGCAGATCCAGCAGCACCCTTGCCATGCGGCCCAACAGCGACGGTTCCCGCCGGAGCGCCACCTGAAGGTCCGGGGCCAGCCGCCCAGTGGCCCGGCTGGCCCGTAGTTCCCGCACCCCGGTGCCTGGGCTGCCGACACCGTGCTCGGTCCGCACTTCCCACACCCCGTCGCTGACCAGATGGTGGAAGGGATAGGCGGGCGTGGTCCCGCGCGGCGGACCGTACTCCACCAGCAGTTGCTTCAGATCCGACTCCACCGCGCTGTACGGCAACTCGTCCGCGGCATCCGCCTGAAAACGGCCCAGCGCGTACAGCAGCAGCAACGGCTTGTGCGGCGCCCGCACACCGTCCCGACTCCACTGCCTCAGGTTCGCGGCACGCTCCAGCCAATCCATGACAGTGATCGTAGTGATGCTTCGTCGCACCTCATGCTGTCCGGGCGGCAACTCCTCCTGCGCCTGCGGCAGGCGCACCGGCTTCACCCATGCGCCTGCCGGCCCGCCATTCCAGCGCCTGGGGTTCCTCGGTGAACTCGATCAGATGCTGTCCGGCGAACCGTTGCAGCGCGTCGCGCACCTCCGCCGGGGTGGCGTAGAAGAACTCCTTTCGACTGTTGATCTGGTTGACCCGCTGCGAGGCGAACTGGCGGTGGAGTTCCGTCTCCAGGCCGACCGCGTCCTTACTGAAGATCAGCGCGTGCACATCGAAACGGAAGGGCACAGCCGCGCCACTCAACTCGTAGACCCGCTCCAGAGGTTCGAGCCGACGCGTCATTCCGATCTTCACCATACGATCGCCGAAGGCGCCGATGTTCGAGATGACGTACACATAGCCGGCGCGGACGTTCGCCGCGCGGGACTCGACGTCCTGCAGAGCGTTCTCGACCTCGGCCAGTTTGGCCTCCATCTCCGCCACACCCGCCTCGTCACCGCGCTCGCGCAGGCGGTCAAGTGCTGACTGATAGTGGCCGAGTTCCTTGTTCAGCTTCTCGCGCTGCCGGTCGAGTTCCCGCTGGACCGCCGCCTCCTCACGCTCCCGGGCGCGTACCTCGCGCTGGGCCTCCTTCTCCTCTTCCTTCTTCTGCAGGAAGTCGGCGGTGAGTTCCAACTCCCGTACGCGCGCGTTGTGGTACTCGTCGGTGATCCGGATGTGCATGGTGGCACCGAGCCGGGCGATCGTTTCGCGGCTCTTGTAGAGCCGGTCGACGAGGGAGCTCAGCCGGTGCGGCCGCATGGACCGCACGGCGTAGTCGGCTTCGGCGTTGTAGGCGCGCAGCATGAGCTTGGAGAAGTCGCGGACCATCTTCTGGCCCTCGCGTTTGGAGCCGTTGACCGTCCAGTCCGTGGCCGCCTGGACGGCGCGGCCCGCACGGGCGAGCGCCTTGATCTCGTTCTGCAGCGTGTCGAGCCTGCTGCGGTAGGCGATCGCGTCGTGCAGCGCATGCCGGTAGGCATAGATCCCTGCCTCCTGCAGCATGGCGGTCTCGTCGGCGTTGACGATCCGGCCCTGCAGTTCGGCAAGCCGTCGCTCGGCGTCGAAGACGTCCTTGCGGTGCCGGTCGGCCTCCTTGCGGACCCGCTCGGTCTCCTTTGCCGTCCGGCGCGCGTCGCCGAGAATCTCCTTCGCCGTCTCACGGGCGTCCTTGAGGATCCCCTCGGCCTCCTCGGCGGCTTCGGCGGACGCCTTCTCACGCAGCGCGGCGGCCTCCGCCTCGACCTGTCGTACGAGGCCCGCGACCCGCGCGGCATCCAGCCCTTGTGTCCTTGCGATCCACGCCCGCAGCTCTTCGGCCTCGGACACAGCATCCGAACGCCGACGCCCGAACAGCCCTCCCTTTCGAGGCGTCGGCACCGCGGTCGTGCTCCCGGCAGCGGCCGTGGCCGGCACCGCAGAGGCTCCCGTGGCAGGGCCGACAGCGAGGGCGTCGGTGGTGGACTCGGCCTCAGGAACCCATAGCTGCCATCCCGCCGGCATCGGGGGCCACGAAGGGTCGGGCCGCCAGTCCGGCGGCGGCATCCATCCCGCGGGTGGCACAGGCCAACCCGGCGGCGGATTGAAACGGTAAGTAGTCATTCCCCACCCCCTCGCCCCTGTGGCTCCCCAGCGCACAGGGCGCCGGATAATTCCGGCAAACGTAGAGTGACATTTTCTTGCTGATCAGCCACCGGATCAGCCGCATATTCCACCTCGTGACCATGCTGTGACTATGCGTGAGTGCCTCTCTGGAGGAGCGACACGAGTTCCAGGTGGAACGCGACGAAGTCCCCGACCGGTGAACTCATCGACGAGCCACTGAGTCTCGTACGTGGAGGGAGCGTCGTCCGGTGAGAAACGCTACGAGGGACAGCGTGGATGGCCGGACGTGCTGCTGTGTCTCCTTGCCGTCGCTGCCGTGGCGAAGCCATCTGGCGCGATGCTTCGCAGGACTGTAGCCAGATTGCTGGCTGACCAGCAGCTCCAGTTCGCCGGACGGCTCGAACTTCTGGGCTGGGGTGACACGCTGCCAGTCGTACGTGCGACGGCCCGGCTGCTTGGGGACGTACCGGACCGGCTTCTGCCGTTCACGGAAGCTGACCTCGTTCGTCCTGCCATGGACGGTGAGCAGCGGCCTCGGCTACCTGCGCTTCTTCGACACCGCGATCTCGCCGTGGCGTGCGAGGGCTTGCTCAGCGAGGAGCCGGAGCAGCAAGAGCACCTGGGGGAGGACCTTCTCCGAGATCTCGAAGGCGCTGTAGTCCGCGGTGACTGCGGCGATCACGTCCTTGACATCGGTGATCACACGGCTGCGCGCCAGCCGGATCCCGTTCCACTCGGTCTCGTCCTCGCCGGTCACCCGGAGCAGGCCGAGAAAAGAAGTCTCCTTTCGCCCGCCCGCTGTACTTCAGGCGATAGCCCGCGGGGGCACACTGCCGGGCTGCGTCGAAGGCTCTGCGGTAGCGGGCTCGCTCCTCATCGTTCGGGTTTGGGATCCGGAGGAACCGCCCAGCCTGCTGTACCTCCGCGATCAAAGCCGCTCCGACTTCCGCCGGCGACGGCTGTGGGGGCTTGGCGGCACGCGGCGCCGGCTTCGTCATGGACGGGGCTGTGTCTTGCCTCTGTGGCGGAGGAGCCGGTCGTGTCCGTTGGTCGGAACCTGTTGGCCGCTGCTCGCGCGGAGCTGGTGCCGGCCGGTCCGGGTGATGGCCGTGCTCCAGGCAGAAGCGCCCCGCGTCAGTGATCTCCGCCCGCCACTTCCCATCCTGCTTGGGCATGGTGATCAGGCGCCGCTCCTTGAGCGCGCGGGCGGTGAGAGCGAACTCGGGCTGTCCGACGTGACGGGGTCAGCTCCGTCCCCGATGCGGGTGAGGAGTGTGAGCTGCCGGTCATTTAACGGGGACCATCGGTGCATGTCGATCGTCGTACCGTCCGTTGTCTCCTCGGCACAAGCCGTGGGGTGACTCTTGCGGAGCCCACGGCGCACCCGGAGGCGGAAGACCTCTCGCTGGGACCACTGGGGAGCCGCTCCCCGAAGTCGGCTCCCAAATGGCTCCCAAGACGGGTCCGCACAACAAATCAGGCCCGGTGCTGATCTCTCAGCACCGGGCCTGACCTGTTGTTTCTCTGTCGGGGTGGCGGGATTTGAACCCACGACCTCTTCGTCCCGAAGTAACTTGGGCGGTTGCTTGGCCTTGGGCTGGTGTGCCGCTTACCTGCGCTGACGGTCCGCAGACGTCCGCGCTTGTCCGCCGCCGTCCGTCGGCGTTGTCACGCAGTTAGACACTCACCGCATCGCAGCCGAATGCGGCACGGACCTTGCTAGAGATCCTTAACGGTGCGGGTTACGCCGAGTCGTGACGGCTGTCGCTGGTCGCGCTATGCCGGGGGTATGAGGTATCCCGATGGCGGTGGGTTGACGGCCGAGGAACGGGCTCGGCGTGAGCAAGTCCGGCTCGCTGCCGCTGACCTGATCGAGGCCGAGGCAGGTGGCCGGGAGGTGGTCCGGCGGTTCAGGGCGCCCCGAATGTTGGCGAACCGCTGGCGGCGGGCGTTGCAGGCGGCGGTGGCCTACGGCCGAGCCCTCTTCGTAAGCCGGTTGAGAGATTCTTGCACTGCGGCCACGCCTGCAGCGGCAGCTACACCAAAAAGCACACCACTTATAAATTCTCGATTATGCTCCTCTTTAGCCTTATCGATGCTGTGAACCCGCAACCTAACTGAACGGGTGTAGATCGCCCCTTCTTTCGGGAGAATGATTTTCCAATCCCAGATCTCAGGGGGCCCTGAAGCCGGGATCTGACCGGAATCGACCCCCCAGTCCTTGTCGCACTTTTTGCATTGATGCAACACCTCCTCAACCTGCACTTCAGTTCCCCGGAGCTGGTTACCGGATTCGGCTTTCAAGATATAGATCTGCGGGAGTGAAATAACGGCTTCACTTCCATGTTCACTGACAAATAGATGCTTTGACGCCGGCCAGCAAATGGTGACTTGGTAGGGAGTTTTGTGTGAAAGTTGCCGTGGCTGCCAAAACTCCATATATCCATTAGTTTCAGATTTCCCCTTTTGGGTCACCGTCTCACGCAGATCAGTGGGCTTCGCACCAGGCCATACCTTGTAGTCTGATGTTGCGCTAACTTGAATTTTCCACCGTCGCCTTGCCTCAACAGCGGACCCCGTGAAGCGCAGTAGCGAGCAGTCGCGGTCATCTTGTTTGGGGTACACTCCAGGGCGCCAGACAACAATTTTCACCTCAAGAGTCCCCATTGGCCTTTCGTGCGGATCCACCACGAAATTCACGATCGGCGTTCTGGGCTCCTCAGGCGTCCGCGAGTCAGGCTCAATGGCAACAGCACACCACGCCAGGTACACCATGGCGAAGAAGAGCGTTGATGGTGTAAACCAATCCAGCGCGACAGTTGAAGAGACGAGGCTCGCGGCACGAGCAACGAGGAATAGGCCAACCGTAATCAGCAGCACACCGCCGATGGGGGCGGAGGAAAGACCTCGAGCTAAGGCTACGCCGGCAATAATCATGAATATGCCAGCACCCAGACGCGCGTGTTGCATGGCTAAACTTGCCATTCGTGGATGTTGACACCTTATCGACTGCCAGTCTCTCCCGCTGAGGGACTGACGTCACCCCCTCATCCATGCTGCCCCTTGGGAATCAAGCCCGCCACTCGCGCCACACTCGCACTGGCGCGGGGCTTCATGCCTCGACGTAACCCACACCGTCAAGGATCTCTAGAGGGTGTCTCCGCGGCGTGGCAACTCTCTGCTGTTCGCCATGGCTTGGCCGAAGCTCTTGCAGAACTCGCTGAAGCTCCACTGAGCGCCAGGGGCTGGCGCGAACGAGGCGAATGACCCCACGTGCTCGCCACTCACGGCTACGTCCAACGTGCCCTGCTCGCCTATGCGTGCACTCGGACAGTCTCGAAGATCCTGCGCGAACATGGGCCTGGTCTGTCTTCCATCACCCAGCCATGCGCCCCAGTAGAGCGTTCGGTCCGTAAGGAAGAGGACGCCGTCCTGCGGGCCGTCCCACAGGTTCCGCGCAGGCGCGCTGGCAATCTTCCGTTCTCCAGGCTCAAGCATGGGGTCAATGCTCTGCCAGTACTCCGCCTGAGCTTTGTCGTAACGCCGCTGTGCCCACCGTCTCAACATCGCTGAAGCCCCCTCCCCCTGCCGTGCTCAGTATGGTGCGTTTCGCAGTGCTCGGCTTCTGGTTCAAGCGATGTGCCACCGGGGGCGGGACCTGCAGCCCCGTCGGCGCGAGTGCTGGCGGGGAGTGGCAGTGTTTGACCACGCCCTCGTCGAGGAAACGGTGGTACAGCTCAGCCACTGACCCTTTGTGGCCGTGACCTGCGGCCACCTAATCGATCAACGCCCTGACCTGCCGCCGAGCTGTCGGCACCTATCGACGTTGGTCATCGCTGAGCGCCCTCCCACGGCACCAGGACGGCCCGGGGACGCTCGTGTGTCACCGCTGATCCACGCCCGCCCGTGGTGCCGTAGCCCCCGCTCCGACGGCCGTGCGGCCACGTCGGTGTATGTCGCCATCCGGCTTTGCTGATGTCAGCCGTGGATGTCAGAAGCCGCCTTAGAACCGGTGGCTAATGGTTGATCGGGATCTCATAGACGATCTCGCAGTGGGCGGCAGGAATCACGATGTCCGCCGTCTCCACGGGCCGTCCCTGGTCGCTGTAGTACGTCCGCCGGATGTGCGTGACGAGCGCGGCCTTCTGGATGCCGAGGAGCGACGCCTCTTCGGAGGTGGCCTGTCGGGGCTCCGGCTGCTCCACGGCGTGGCTGACGGTGATTCCGATGGTGGCCATGCGGTTCACGACGCCTGCTCCGGCGTGTGGCCCTCCTTCGGGGAGGACGACGAGAGTGCCGGCTGTGAGGTCGTACGGCTCCCAGCTCGTCGACAGCTGCACCGGCCGGCCGTCGGCCAGGAACTCGTACGTCGTCCTGACGCACAGGTCGCCCTCGGCGATGCCCAACCGTGCCGCGATGTCCGCAGGGGCCGGCACCTTGGCGTCGGTCCGGCTCTCCCAATCCCCTTGCCTGCCCACGGCCTTCATGTCCGCCCGGAACGGTGATCCCTCGGGCTGCTCACGCGCGGATGACCGGACTACCCGCACCCGTTGCCGGGGCTCGGCGACGTAGGTGCCCGATCCGGCACGGCCCTCCAACACACCCTGGGAGATCAGTAGTTCCTGCGCCCGGCGGACCACGTTCTCGCCCACGCCGCACTCCTGGCCGATCTGGGCGCGGGAGGGCAGACGGTCCCCC
This sequence comes from Streptomyces sp. NPDC031100, assembly GCF_055570785.1. Taxonomy (NCBI): domain Bacteria; kingdom Bacillati; phylum Actinomycetota; class Actinomycetes; order Kitasatosporales; family Streptomycetaceae; genus Streptomyces; species Streptomyces sp. NPDC031100. The sequence goes on along the minus strand of NZ_JBVIGN010000009.1, from coordinate 169,901 downwards.
GGCTCCCATACGTGCTCCGCGATCCGCCGCCGGAGTTCGTCGGCGATGCGGAGATAGGGCGGCTGCTCAGGCATATGGAAAATCTAGTCCACTAGCTCTAATCTAGTTAACTAGCTTCACTGAAAGTGATCACCGGTGACGGAGGCTGCCCTGTGCCCGCTTCGGGAGTTAGCGCGGCAGCCATCGCCGACCGGCTGTCCGCCGTCGGGCTCCCCACACGCGTGGAGGAGCACGAGCGCTACACGTCGGTCGAAGCGGAGGTGCCGGAATCTCTTCCCGTCGAGTCATGGCGGGAGGTCCTGGATGTGGTGGCGGAGGCCGATCGGTTCGGGCTCCTCGCCACCAGCCTGAACGGCCGCACTCTCTGGGCGGTCGTACACAAAGCGGTCCCCACGACGGGCGATGTCGGGGGACCGAGCCATCAGCGATAGGAGCTGAGCAGCATGCTCAACCGTATCCGCCGTGCCTTCTCCCTCACCAGAGCGCGGCACTTCCCTAAGGGCAGGCGCCGCCGCCCACTGTTCGAGTCGAGTAAGTCGCTGACCATACACGCGCGTACCCGGCTCGTCGTCGTGCGAATGCCGAGAAGGGGGTGACTGGCGTGCCTCCTCGCCATCACGACATCGCCGAAGACCTCCGACACCAGATCACGGCCGGCCGTATCAAGCCCGGCGAACGCCTTCCGTCCGAGGCTGGCCTCGCCGACCGATACAAGGTCAGCACGGTAACCCTGCGGAGTGCCCTTGCGGTGCTGCAGAGGGAAGGCCTCGTCGAAAAGATCCACGGCAAGGGGAACTTCGTGCGTCGCCCACTCCGCAAGATCATGTACGTCGGCGGATGGGGAACGCTGGACCCGTGGACCGCTGCTGAAGCGGCCCAGCGCGTCACAGTACGCACCGCCACTGTTCAGGCGCACGGACATCTGACGGCCTTACTGGAGGTGCCCACGGGCAGCCCTCTCGCCGAGTTCTCCTGCATCAGCCAAGAGGGAGAGTCACCACACGGACTGGCCCGCATCTACATGCCGCGTGACCTGGCGCCGGCTGGAGTGCTCGACTACGACGCCTCCTCGTACCAGGACGCGGTCACGAGATTCGCCGTCCTCAGTCCGCCGCCGGGCACTGTCCGGGAGACGGTGTGCGCCCGTCCGCCGACACCGGACGAAGCGTCGGCTCTGCGGATCGGCTCCGCTGCGCCAGTCCTCGGGATCACACGCGTCGCGACCGATTCCACCGGGCGGGTCGTCGAGGCCGCGCTCCTGGTGTTCCTGGGGGACCGGGCCGATGCGGTCTTCACCACCCACCACGTGATCGATGAGAGGCGGGCGCAAGGATGACGGCACGGAACGGACTACGCCTTCTCCCGTGGTCGGGGCCGGAGGGCAAACCCTGTTACCTGAGCACCGACGATCAGGACGGTTACATGTCCCGCCTGGCAGACAATGTTGAAGCGGTGCAGCTCGGAACGGCGGCCGAACTGCTGGAGCAGGTCTCCGACGCCCTCGACGGCCAGGAGGTAGGTCCGGAGGACCTGCGACTTCTGGCGAAGGAACTGACGGGAGCCCTCCGGGACGTGCTCCGCGTTGCAACAAGCCGCGGCGCTCTCTTGGCGATGAACGAACCCCACTGCTTCTGAAGCGCCGGCCGCAAACGGCGCCTGCCGGACGGCAGCCTTCCAGTCATCTTTATGGGGAGAGCAGCTCGGTCACCAACCCGGGCTCCTCTCCCCGTCGCTTCATGCCAGCCTCTACGACACCACGAATTCAACCTCAGTAGGAGTTCGATTGCCGGGTGGGGGCCATCTCCCGGAACGTGCCCCTAGTGTCTGCTCGGCGCCGCAGCATCTTGAGGTAGTAGTCGTGGAAGCCTTTGTGGCGGCCATGGGGCGGCCGAAGAATGTCGGAGGCTGACCGTAGGCCTCGTTTAACCCTCGCCAAACAAATGCCTGTTGAGGTGAAGGAAGACCAACGGAATCTCATGTTTTAGCCGCCGTCGACAGGATCATCTCGCTGTCGCTGGGCCAGGATTGCCCTGACTGACGCAACGCCTGCACCTGTGACCACAGCCACCGCCGAAGCACGCTCCGCGGTCACAACGCCCAACAACACCAGCGCACAGAGCACCGCGGCACAGACCACAACGGCAGCAACAAGCGGCTTACGGTAGCGCCGCGTTCGGCGCGTTAAGCGGATCTCGGGTGGGCTCGCATCGCTAGGCGTCCTAGCATGGTTCATGGAGACGGCTCCTCTCGCGGGGTGTCGGCTTCACCAACCAGACGGCCTCCTGTGACAGCAGGGGGCCGTCGCGTGTACAGCGACGACCCACTCGGCCGTACGGGTGAGACCTCCATGGAATACCTGAAATCCGCGTGGAGCAAACAAAGGTGCCCGAGCTTACGCCGAATGGTGGGTGCCTATGCTCAAGCCCCTGGAAAACCGGTCCTTGCCCCGCGCAGCAGCCTTCTTTGACCTGGACAAGACGGTCATTGCGAAGTCGAGCATGCTCACCTTCAGCAAGTCCTTCTACCAGGGAGGTCTGATCAACCGGAGAGCCGCACTACGCACCGCATAGGCCCAGTTCGTCTTCCTGGTCGGTGGCCTGGACCATGATCAGATGGAGCGCATGCGCGAGTATCTATCCGCGCTGTGCCGCGGCTGGAACGTCCAGCAGGTGAGGGAGATCGTCGCCGAGACCCTGCACGACCTGATCGACCCGATCATCTACGACGAGGCCGTGTCCCTGATCGAGAGGCACCACATGGCCGGCCGGGACGTCGTGATCGTGCCGCCGACCGGGTCGTGGCCACCCGCATGGTCGTGGGCGAATGACGGCTGCTTCACCGGAGAGGTGGAGTACTACGCGTACGGCCCCACGAAGGCCGAGGCGATCAAGGAGGTGGGCGCGTCAGAAGGGTACGACCTGGAGCGCTGCTACGCCTACAGCGCCTCGGCGACCGACGTGCTGATGATGAAAGTCGCCAGCCACCTTCACGTCGTCAACGCGCACCCGTCCGCGGGCATTGTCGTAATTGCCGTCGGCCTCCTGGTGCAGGACCACCGCCTTAGGAGTTCGATCTACTCCCCCCTTTCCTGTCCGTCCCGATGGGGTCGGCGGTCGGGTAGGGGCGCCGCTGTGTGCCGTCGTCCATTGTCGTTGATGTCAGCCGTAGATGTCAGAGGCCGTTGCGCTGACGTTGGGCAAGGTTGACCGGGACCTCATACACGCTCTGGCAGAGCATGGCGGGCACGATGGTGTCCGCCGTCTCGACCGGGCCGCCCCTGATCCCTGTAGTACGTCCGTAGAATGGCGGGCTGAGTTCTGGGAGTGTCATCCTTGCATGGGTGATGTGCGATCGAGTATGGACCGTTTCTCACTGTCAGTGCGAAGAGAAAATACCGCCGCATGAGCCCAACTGTGAGGGCTCTTGGCGCTTCCGATCCGTGTACCCACTGGTGTGGTTTCCAGGTCAAAACCCGCACCGATCAGTTCTCTTGAATACACCGCTGCATAGTCTTTGTGGTTGCGGCTGGGGAATGTGCCTTTCAAGTTCTTGTTGTACTCAGGATCGAAGTATTTGATCAAAGCCCCCTCTGTGAGCGCAATGCGTTGTGATTCAGGAATCGGGCATTGCTCGACTTCCTCTGCATGCGCGAGCTCCTCAACATCCGTTGCCATTCCGACCCAGGTGCCGAATTCGCCTATGATTGAGAAACCTTGGAATGATAGCGGGACTAGCCAGACGTCCAGGTCTGGGCGCTTCATGGCCATTTCTCCCTGGATTCGCTGCAAGGTTTCGTGATTCGCTAGTCTGCTGATCGCGTTGCGATTTCCATTTGCGCCGTATGCGCGACCGATATAGGCGACATCTAGATCCAAAAAGTCTTTATGGACTTCGTCGATCTCCCCGATGGCGTAGTCGCTGGCCAACGAGGTAAGTAGGTTGGCGGCAGTGGCGTGCAGACGCACGTGACCTTCGCCATCCAGGAACGTTACCTCGGTGTGGGGCCATTCGCTGGAAGCGTGCAATCCCGCGACGCCGAACGAGTTGGGCCTCTCGAAAGTGATCTCGTTCACTGCGTGCTTAAATTGCGATAGAAAGGTCACTTTCATTGCGTCTTCACTGATGATTACTCCCCCGCTTGGCACTGTAATGCGAGGACGGGTGCAGATGGCGTATACGTGCGAATTACTCAGGGAGGGATTCCTTTTCGTTACACCGTCGAGGTAGGCTGGCGACAGAATGGATGCCTGTGTGCAATTGCTTACAAAAGAGTACTCGACCAAATACTTGGAGGTTTCCCCGCCCATAATGGGTGCCCCTATCTGTCGCGCGACTAGCTGGTGTTGCTGACGGCTTAGCGTCACAAGTGAGACTGAAACTCTAGTACCAATTCTGGTATCGACTGCTCGTGAGCTGGAATTTGTCCGATTTCTCATTGTTGCAGTCTGAGCAGAGCAACTGAAGGTTCGTCACGTCGTTTAGTCCTCCACGGGCGAGGGGGACCATGTGGTCGAAGTTTTCGGAACTGAACCTGTTCACCAGCCCAGTGAGATCGCGCCTGCACTTTGTGCACATACCGCGATCGCGGAAATAGATGGCTCGCTGCACCCACTTCGGTATTTTCGTGCGCTTGAGTACTCCGGGGCCTTTCAAGTATTTCATGTAGTCAGAATCCTGCGACTCATCGATGCCGTGCCCCACCTCCAGCACGTATTGAGACAAATACTCGTGGAGTGCCTGAAGGGCGACTCGGTTCGTAAACATCACGTAGAAGACCTCGCTGGAAATCTTGGTCAGGAAATCTTCGTACGCTTGCCCAAGGCGCAAGTCGAGGAAGTGGTCGTAGCAGGCGTCGTACACCTCTACTGCGGTCTCGTAGCGCGTTATTTTGCCTTCAGCGTGAGCTACCGGCGGGATGTCTGGAATCTCAAACGAAATTTTGTCTTGCAGCCCATAGAAGACAAGAGCTGCTTCGATAGGTATAGTTCGCTTGGGTTTCATGGGATCCGGGCCGAAGAAAACAATGTGATCCCCGGCGTTGTCTGCTTCCAGGGTTTCGTCCGCAATGTAGCGGATGAATTTATGGAGGGCGCTATCTTTCTGCCAATGAGGAAGGAAGCCTAGGATGCTGTCATCCAGCATCAGTGCTTCAAGGTAATGGTAGTCCGGGGATAGTGCCAGCCTTTCTACCTTGCTGGCGATCCGATAGGTGCTGTAGTAGTTGTGGTCGAACCACTGGGTCTGGCTTGGGCTCATCCGCATCTCCTTTTTCGCATCGTCAAGTTCCCATGTACGGGTCTGGATAGCCAGCTCGGAGCGAAGCGGGGCTGGCGGGTCGCCGGGCCGGCATCCGGTAACCTGCGTGATCTCAGCATGCTTCGCAGCCTTAAGCCTGATCAATCAGTCTTCGCTTCGGGATGTACTGGTCGATTCGCCCAGCTCTTTCAAAGCCTTGCCAAAAATTGCCTCGCATAGCGGGTTTGCGAGGTGCTGTGCGAGTGTAGGAGGAAGTCCGTTTCCTTCACAATTCTGGTGCACAGAATTGAGTACTGCGTCAATAGTGGCCTTCATCGCAGTGTGTTCGAGCGTCGTGGATTCTGATTGCCGAACGCCAGCTTTAACGAGTTCTTTGAATTGATCACTCAAAGTTTCGTCGGGATTGCTAATTTTCACGTCTGTCGAGAAGTCAATCAGCAATGTCTTGATGATGCTCTCGAAAAACACCATGTTTTGCTGACTGTCCGCGCGTTCAGCGTCCCGCAGGTTCGCCAAAGCGCACTGAAGGGACCTGTTTGCGTGCCTGATTCTTGCAGACCAAGTTAGGTGTGCTGCAGTTCTTTCGTTGAAAGGCCTGTCTCGGGTGAGCCTTAGGGAAATTTCGCCGTTTCTCGATTCGCTGAGATTCACATGATCGAAGTGGCCAGCGGGGACGCTGTAGAAGCCGATGTTGTTCTTGGTATCCCAAAGGACTACGACAACCAAGTCTGCACTGCGTGCCCAGCGTAGAATCTGCTCAGCTTTCACTCTGATGGTGGGCAAGGCTTTCCGTGGGTCTGAGCAGTCATCTTCCGTGCCCTTCACCTGGATCCAAAGTCTCGACGGATCCATTCGGTCATCAAGGCAAGTTTGGATCAGGAGATCTTCTCCGTAGTCTTCCATGACTTTGTCAGTCGCATGACCTAGAGAAATCCAAATCTGCTCCACCGCGTTAACGGCCATCGCAGCCACTCGGTGTTGAACAGGCCTTCTGGGCACGCATCCTCCTGGGGCACATGATCTCGCGCAAGATCACAGCACACGTGCTGCGAGTCATGTGAAGGATCGCTGAAATTCCCCTGGACGCGGGGCTCTTCTGAGACTAGGTCGGTGGAGCGACTTTGGCCTGGAGCTGCTTTGGCGCGAGTGATCATGGCCCCGTAAGCTTCCGGCGCGTCGGGCAGTCTGTGGACCTGCCCGCTAAAGCACGACGTTGGGGCCATGATCTTCGAGGCTCGCGCCAAAGTGGCTGGCTAAAGTCGCGGAGCCGACCGCCCCGGCCACAGCGGGTTTTCTCCTACCTCGCCCGCATGCACGCAGCGCGCCGCCAGGCGCGGCCAGCCGGGGCGCAGACAGGAGGCAGGCCGCGCCGCTGAGGCGGCGCGCGCCCGCGCCGTGCGCGGGCCTTGATGAAGTAGGGAAAGTCTTATCCCGCTGGGATGAGCCGTCGTCCGTCGTGACTCCGCACATGGGGGCCGTTGCCGTCCAAAGCATCCAAGAGCCGGATTGCGAAGACTTCGGACATGCGCTCTGCGACCTCTTCGGGCGTGAGCCAGTCGACGGCTGTCGACTCGCTGGATGTGCGCTCGGTCCCGCCAGAGGGCTTGCAGCGGAAGACCAGGGCCACGATGCCTCGCGTCGTGTTCTTGTAGACCCCGGTGAGTTCGTCCACCTCGACGTGGATGCCGGTCTCCTCCAAGACCTCGCGGGCGACGCCGGCCTCCGGGGTCTCCTCGAGTTCGAGTACACCGCCGGGCAGTTCCCAAGTGCCGTTGTCGGCGCGGCGGATCGCCAGGAGCCGGCCGTCCTCGCGCACCACTACCCCGGCCACGGACACGGAGTGCAGTGGCGTTGACTGGCCTTCCCGAGCGCTGTTACTCATGTACAGGAGCATAGGAGGAAGAGAAGGACCATGGGAACAGCAGTAGGAGGTGAGAGGTCCGTACCTCGGTACGTTCAGATCGCCGAGGAGATCGTGCAGCAGATCCGGGCGGGTGTCCTCAAGCCTGGTGAGATGGTGCCGAGTGAGTCCGAGTTGGTCGAGCGCTACGGCGTCTCGGGCGGCACGATCCGCAAGGCCATGGTTGAGGTACGTGCCAGCGGGCTCGTGGAGACTCGGCACGGCAAGGGCTCGATCGTGAAGGATCGCCCGCCCGTGCGGCATCGGTCCTCGGATCGCTTCCGGCGCTCGCATCGCAGGGGCGGGAAGGCCGCGTATCTCGCAGAGTCCGCGCAGTCTGGCGCCACGGCCAAGGTAAGCGTCCTCTACATCGGGCCCATGGAAGTCCCCGAGGATGCCGCGCAGCGATTGGGCGTCTCCGCGGGCACCCAGGTGCTTGCCCGCCGTCGCCTCTACTTCCGCAACGGCACCCCGGTCGAGACGGCGACGTCGTACCTCCCGTGGGACGTTGTGAAAGACATCCCGGAGCTGTTCGCCGAGAACCCGGGCGGGGGTGGCATCTACGCTCGACTCGAAGACCACGGGCACGAGTTCGCCGAGTTCGTCGAGACCCTGCAAGCGCGGCCGGCCTCGAAGGCGGAGGCCTCTGAGCTGGCGCTGAGCGCCGGTGCTCCGGTGGTCCATCTGATCCGCGAGGCCCGTACGACCGAAGGGCGTGTCGTCGAGGTCTGCGACACCCTCATGGCCGCTGACCAGTTCGTTTTCGAGTATCGGATCCCCGCCGCCGACTGACGCACGCTCAACTTCCCGCAGCCCGTCGCAAGTTCTTCTTCGCGGCGGGTTGACTCATGTATAGGAGTGATGCACTCTTCTTCATGTCACTCATGTACATGAGTGACGGAGTCTAGCCTCTATAGAGGAGTGATCCGCTGTGCGTCAGATTCCCGTCGACACCTCCGCCGCGACCGTGATGGTCGCCAAGACCCCGCATCCCAAGGTCAAGGACCGCCGTACCGGCGAGATCGCCACCGACACCGAGACCGGCGCCAAGATGATGACCGTCGACGTGATGTTCGCGGCGAACGACGAGGTCGAGATCCTGTCCATCGCCGTCCCTGAGCCCGGGATCTCCGGTGAGCTGGCCATGGGCACGCCGGTCGCCCTCACCGGTCTGATCGCCCGGCCGTGGGAGAACGACTTCAACGGTCAGAAGCGACACGGCATCGCGTTCCGCGCCGTTGCGGTCACCTCGCTCGCCGCCGCTGCCGCGAAGCCCCAGGCGGCCTGACCATGACCGCCTTCACGCTCGCTGTCGTGCTGGTCGTCGCCGCTGCGGGTCTCCTGCGGTGGCGACGCCCCACCTGGTACTGGCTGACCTTCGGGGTCCCCTTCGCCGCCCTGCGGGTCCTGGTCCGCTACGGCTCCGTCATGGACGCCTGCGGACTGACCGTTCCGCCCTCCCGCTGGCGACTGGCGTTAGCCCGGATGACCAACCGGCCCGTGCCGGAATCCCGGACGCCGCGCATCCTGCGGTTGCGGCCCACCCGGACCGGCCTGGTCCTGCGGCTCAAGCTCCGGCCCGGCCAAGACGCCTTTGACATCGCCGCCGCCTCCGACCGGATGCGGCACTCCTTCTCGATGCACGGCGTCACCTGCCGGGAACTCCGCTCCGGCGTCGTAGAAGTCCGGATGACCGGCTACGACGTCCTCAAGCGGGTGCAGATGCCCGCCAAGCTCGACGCCCGTCCGATGCAGGTCGCGGTTGCCTTGCGCGAGGACGGCGCGGTCCACTACCGCGACTACCGGGCGATACCCCACGCCCTCACCCTCGGCGCCACCGAGTCCGGCAAGTCCGTCTACCAGCGCAACCTGGTCGCCGGGCTCGCCCCGGCGGATGTCGCCCTGGTCGGCATCGACTGCAAGCAAGGGGTCGAGCTGTTCCCCCTCGCCCGCCGGTTCTCCGCGCTCGCCGATAATCCCGACACCGCCGCAGAACTGCTCGATGCCCTCGTGGCCCGCATGCAGGACGTTTACCAGCTCATCCGCACCGAGCAGCGCATCACCGTCAACGTCCCGGACGCCGAGATCGCCGCCGACATCTGGGACCTGCCTGACGACATTCGGCCCACCCCGATCGTGGTCCTGGTCGATGAGGTCGCCGAACTCGCCCTGTTCGCCAGCAAGGACGAGGAGAGGCGGCGGGACCGCATCATCACCGCCCTGGTCCGCCTCGCCCAGCTCGGCCGAGCCGCCGGCATCTACCTGGAGATCTGCGGGCAGCGCTTCGGCTCCGAACTCGGCAAGGGCATCACCATGCTCCGCGCCCAGCTGACCGGCCGCACTGCACACCGCGTCAATGACGAGACCTCCGCCAACATGGCGTTCGGCGACATCTCCCCGGACGCCGTCCTGGCCGCCATCCAGATCCCCGCCGATATGCGCGGCGTCGCCATCGCCGGAGACTCGACCGGGGGCTGGCACCGCATCCGCGCCCCGCACACCTCCCTTCGCCAGGCGGTCAACATCTGCAACCGGCACGCCAACCGCACCCCGGACCTGCCCGAACTGGCCCCCTTCCGGCCCGCCCTGTCCGGTGCGCCCACTGCCTCAGAGCCGCTGCCCAAGACGGCTTCTGCCACGGCCTGAGCATCCCCGCTCTCTCGGTCGGCGTGACCGCCTTCGCGCCAGGTCCCAAACCCTGCCATGTCTGATGAAGGGAGAAACCGCAATGTGCCCCGACTGCGAGGACTTCGCCCGCACCGTGCTCCTGCTGGGCCAACTCGCCCTCTATGCCGACACGGATGGCGCTGACCTCGACTTCGTGGAAGCCATCAGCCCTTCCCTGGCCGTCTCGCTCCCCGAGCCTCCCGGCACTCAGGGCGAGGAGTCCTGATGGCCCGCAACGGTCTGCGCGTCGATGCGGTCCTGGTCCAGGCCGTCATCGCCGGAGCCCTGTCCTTCGCCCACCTCCACGACCTGGCCGCCGCTGCCGGACAGAACGGCTGGAAGGCCTGGGCCTACCCGGTCAGTGTCGACCTGCTCCTGGTCGCTGCCTGGCGCCGCCTCCGCACGGACGGCCCGTCCCGGCTGGCCTGGTGCTGGTTCCTCATCGCCCTGTTCGCCTCGCTCGGCGCCAACGTCGCAACCGCCGGGTTCCTCGACTTGGCCGACCCGCCAGCTCTGCTCCGCCTAGGCATCGCCGGATGGCCAGCCCTCGCCTTCCTCGGCGGCACCCTCCTCGCCCACACCGCAAGCCAGGAGACGCCGGAACCGCCGGCACCCGCGTCGGAACCCGAACCCGCCTCAGAGCCGGTCACGGCACCGGAACCCGAGCCCGAGCCCGAACCCGCCGTACGCCCGGTCGAGGAAATCCCGGCCCTTCCGACCGCCGAGCCCGTAACTGCGGTTCCCGCCGTCCTCGTGGACCACGCCCGCAAGGTGGCCGACGAGTACCGGACCCGCACCGGCTCTGCGATCGACACCGACACCCTGCGTGCCCGCCTCGGAGTCCCGTCCCACCTCGCCGACGCGATCGCCGCCCAGCTCGCCTGACCAGGAAGGAACCCACGGCCATGCCCGCCCGCGACCACTTCCACTCCGTGATGAGTATCGGCCCGGTGCAGATCGGTACCCACCGCGGCCGCAACGGCCAGACCAAGCACGCCGCTGTGTGCACCTCCGACGGCTGTGGCTGGTCCGCCGACTACTCCAGCCAGTCCGCCGCACAGCTTGCCGCCCGCACCCACCGCTGCCGCGTCCGCTAGGAGACACCGCCATGCAGGTCCCGCTCTGGCTCGCCCTCGCAGTCGTCGGCTACCTCGGCGTCAAGCTCATCCGCCCGCCCACCTGGCTCGTCGCGGTCCTTCTGCTCGGCGGCTTCCTCCTCGCCGACAGCGTGCTCGCGCCCGCCATCAACACCTTCGTCAAGTAGCCCGTAGAGGAAGGAGGTCACCGATGCTCCGCCCGAAGATCCCCACCAACCCGACACCGACCCACGTCGCCGCTCCGCTGGTGGTCGTCCGGCCGACCGACGCCACTCCGAGCAGCACGCCCCCAGAGCCCGCCCCGGTGGTTCCGGCCTCGTCCCGGCCGACGATCCAGCTCACCCCGGGCGCTGTCATCGCCCTGGTCGGCGGCGGCACGGCCGTGGTCCTGGTCGTCGGTGCCGTCCTCGTCTCGATGCTCCTGGCCGTCGCCATCACCGGCGCGTCCGTCGCCATCTGCGCCCTGGTGATCCGCTCCCTCGTGAATACCGACTCCAAACGCCGATGACCGGCCCCCGGGGCCTGACACGGCCAAGCATCCGCCGCCCGGGCGCCGTCCCTGTCCGAACTCGCAACCGGAAGGAACCCCCAGCATGACGCAGCGCACCAAACCCCCGCGCCGCATCTGTGGCAACTGCGACGGCTTCGTCTCCGTTGCCATCACCCTCGGCGGCCGCGACCGACGCGGGTACCTGCGCACCATCACCGCGCACTGCCCGGCCTGCAACGGCACCGGCATAGCCCGCACCCGCCGCACCCGGGAGGGCGCCCGTGCCTGACACGCTGCTCGACCCGACCACCCTCGGCGACCTAATGAGGGTGGCTTCGGCCCCCGACTACACCCGCTGGGAAGACCAGATCCGCCGCACCGGCGGCTGCGCCGACCCCATCCACCTGACCGGCTGGACCCTCCACAAGGACAAGACCACCGGCGAGACCCTGCACCACTACTCCACCGAGAACGAGCCCGGCGGACGCCTCCGCGTCGCGTGCGGCAACCGCCGCGCCTCCCGCTGCCCCGCCTGCGCCTGGACGTACGCGGGCGACACCTACCACCTCATCCGCGCAGGCCTCGCCGGAGACGACCGCCGCGACATCCCCGCCAGCGTCCGCGACCACCCCCGCGTCTTCGCCACCCTCACCGCCCCGTCCTTCGGCCCGGTCCACAACCGCCCCGACAGAGGCACCTGCCGCTGCGGCACCCGCCACCCGGCCGACGATCCCGCCCTCGGCACTGCCCTCGACCCGGCCACCTACGAATACGCGGGCGCCGTCCTCTTCAACAACCACGCAGGCCAGCTGTGGCAGCGCTTCACCACCCGCCTGCGCCGCGAGATCGCCACCCGCGCCGGACTCACCCGCCGCGAACTCCCCGAACACCTCCGCGTCTCGTACGGCAAGGTCGCCGAGTTCCAGAAACGCGGCGCACTCCACTTCCACGCAGTCATCCGCCTCGACGGCCCCGATGGACCGGACACCCTGGCGCCCGCCTGGGCAACCGTCGACCTGCTCACCGATGCCATCCGGTCCGCCGCCGCGCACTCCTACACGTCCATCTCGGTGCCGGCCGCTGGCGACCAGCCCGCCCGCACCTTCCGCTGGGGCACCCAACTCGACGTGCGACCGGTCAGGGCCTTTGGCGACGCCTCCGACATCACCGAACAGGCCGTTGCCTCCTACGTCGCCAAGTACGCCACCAAGGCAGCCGAGAACACCGGCACCCTCGACCGCCGCATCGGCGAACTCTCCGAACTCGACCGCCACCAAGTCCCCGACCACACCCGCCGCCTCATCAAGGCTTGCAAGGAACTCGACCCGCTCTACCCGGACCGACGCCTCTGGGCCTGGGCTCACATGCTCGGCTTCCGCGGCCACTTCAGCTCGAAGTCCCGCAGCTACTCCACCACCCTCGGCGCTCTCCGCCAGGAACGCGCCGCCTACCGCGCCGCCCAGGAACGCGAGGTCCTCGGCCTGGACGACACCGAGCCAGACTCCGTCCTGGTCCTGGCCGACTGGCAGTACGCCGGCCACGGCCACACCCCCGGCGAGTCGGCCCTTGCCGCCACCATCGCCCGTGACCTCCAGCTCAACCGCGAGACCGCCCGCGAAGCCCTACACGACCAACTCGCCCAGGAAGGAGCCGCAGCATGAGCACCACCACTCTTGAGCTGCTGACCGTTTCGGACGTCATGAGGCGGCTCAAGGTAGGGCGCTCCAAGGTCTACGACCTGATCCGCACTCACCGGCTTGCCTCACTCAAGATCGATGGCGCTCGCCGGATCCCTGCCGACTCGGTGCGCGACTTCATCCAGAGCCAGCTGGCGGAGGCCGCCTGATGACCAAGCGTCGTAGCCGTGGCGACGGCGGCCTGCACTGGGACGAGAAGAGACAGCGGTGGATCGCCACGGCGAACCTTGGCTTCGACCCGAGCGGCAAGCGGATCGTCAAGCGGGGGAGTGGCAAGACCAAGACCGAGGCGAAGAACAAGCTCAAGGAGGTACTGCGGGACCACGAAGACGGCCTTGCGATCGCACCGACCAACTACACGGTCAAGGACGCCGTGACCGATTGGCTCACCTATGGCCTTGCAGACTGCGACCCGGGGACCGTCGAGAAGAACACGATCCTGAGCAACACCCACGTCATCCCGGCCCTGGGAGCCCGGAAGCTCCGCGAGCTGAGTGCGGACGATGTTGACCGCTGGCTGGCCGCCAAGGCGAAGACGCTCAGCACGCGCACCCTCCAATCGATCCATTCGTGCCTGAACCGTGCGGTCAAGCGCGCCATGGCGCGGGACAAGGTGAAGCGCAATGTCGTCGAGCTGTGCTCGGTACCCCAGGGCCAGGCGGGGCGGCCCTCCAAGGCGCTCACCTTCGGCCAGGCAGAGGCCGTGCTCAAGGGGGCCGAGGGGACCTCCATGTACGCCTACATCGTCGTCGCCCTGCTGACCGGTGCCCGTACCGAGGAACTTCGGGCCCTCACCTGGGACCACGTCTTCCTGAAAGGCCGACCGGACGTCGATCCGCCGCAGCCTCCGCACATCGCTGTTTGGCGGTCGGTCCGGCGGAGCGGGGACACCAAGACCAGGAAGTCCCGGCGCACGCTCGCTCTGCCGGCGCGCTGCGTGGAAGCCCTCTGGCAGCAATTCGAAGATCAGGGGTGGGATCGGCTCGCCGCCGACGAGGAGTGGGAGGAACACGGTCTCGTCTTCTCCTCGGCCGTGGGCAAGCCCCTCGACGCGGCCAACGTCCGCCGCGCCTTCCGCCAGGCACTCAAGGACGTCGACGGGATCAACGCCCACGAGTGGACCCCGAGGGAGCTGCGGCACAGCTTCGTGTCCCTGCTCTCCGACCGGGGCGTCCCGCTGGAGGAGATCTCCCGGCTGGTCGGGCATTCCGGGACCGCCGTGACCGAGGAGGTCTACCGGAAGCAGATCCGGCCCGTGATCCAGACCGGTGCTGTGGTCATGGACGGCATCTTCGGCGGCGATCCGCGGCGGGCGTAGGCACGCAGGAATCCACTCCGGAACCGATAGTCACGCAGTTAGACACGCAGCAACGCCAGAGGGCCCTCACCAAACTGGTGAGGGCCCTCTGAACTGCTTCTCAGCTGTCGGGGTGGCGGGATTTGAACCCACGACCTCTTCGTCCCGAACGAAGCGCGCTGCCAAGCTGCGCTACACCCCGATGTCGCTGCTTGTCGCGGCGACGTCGTTTACTTTAGCCCACTGGTGGCCGGAGACGAAATCCGGTTTAGACGCGGTGGCGGACCGGGGCCGGGCGGGTGTGGTCCAGGGTGATCAGGAGGACCGCCAGGGCGTACATCGCGAGGCCTGTGAGGAGGGCGTTCGCCAGAGTGCTGCGGTAGCCGTGGGCCTCGGCGTCCAGGAAGGGGTAGAGGTAGCGGGCTGGGGTGGATGGGGGGAGGAAGGCCGCTCGGGTGAGGTAGAAGACCAGGTAGGCCAGGGGGTAGAGGAGCCAGCTCGCCGCCTGGCGCAGGTGCCAGCGGGCGCCGGGGGTGAGGAGGAGCCAGTCCAGGACGGCAGCCAGGGGGACCACCGTGTGGAGGAGCTGCAGGGCCGCCCACTGGGCGTGCCAGCGTGCGGGGGGCGCGGTCGCATCCGTCATGGAGAACGGGGGCGCCGTGTAGGCCAGGAGCAGGTGGTACGACAGCGCGGTGATCACGGCGTAGAAAAGTGTGGCGCCTGTCACGGACGAGGGCAGGGGGCGGCGGGCCCGCCAGGCCCTCTTGGCCGACAGGAGCATGACCACGATCAGCAGGATGTTGGTCTGGATGCTGAAGTAGCTCAGGGTCCGGGCGGGGGTGCCCAGGAGGAGTTCCAGGCCGACGCCGGCCGCCGCCGCGACGGCCGTCAGGAGGCGGAACAGCGCCGTCAGGGGGCGGCGGGCCGGGGCCACCACCGCCGTGGCCGGGACCGGTGCGGGCAGCAGCCTGGGTGGGCCCGGGATCGCGGGCAGGTCCGGGATGTCCCTGGGTATCGGGGCGGTCATACCCCTCACGCTAGGTACGGGGGATGAAGGGGGCTATTCGGGGTAGTCCGGGCGGGCTAATGCGGGGACCTCGGGTGGGTCAGTACGAGGGACCTCGGGTGGGGGTTAATGCGCGGCCCGCGCCCCCGTCCGCTTCCCCTCCCCTACCCTCCCCTCCCTTACTCCCGCCCCACCAACGTCAGCAGCGTCGCCTCCGGAGGGCAGGCGAAGCGGACGGGGGTGTAGCGGTTCGTGCCGCAGCCTGCCGAGACGTGGAGGTAGGACGTACGGCCCTCCGACGTGTGTGTGGAGAGGCCCTTCACGCGGTCCGTGTCCAGGTCGCAGTTGGTGACCAGGGCGCCGTAGAAGGGGATGCACAGCTGGCCGCCGTGGGTGTGGCCGGCCAGGATCAGGGGGTAGTCGTCCGCCGTGAAGGCGTCGAGGACGCGCAGGTACGGGGCGTGGACGACGCCCATCGAGAAGTCGTGCGTGCCGGAGGGGCCGCCGGCCACCCGGGCGTAGCGGTCGCGCTTGATGTGGGGGTCGTCCAGGCCGGTCAGCTCGATCGAGATGCCTTCGATCTTGAGGACGCCCCGCGTGTTCGTCAGGTTCAGCCAGCCCGCCGCGTCGAAGCCGTCCCTGAGGTCCTCCCAGGGGTTGTGGATCGCGCCGACCACCGGCGGGTTGCCGTTCAGGCCGTGGCGGCCGACGGCCTTCTCCAGCAAGTAGCGGGCGGGGTTGCGGAATCTGGGGCCGTAGTAGTCGTTGGAGCCGAAGACGTACGCGCCCGGGAACTCCATCAGCGGACCCAGGGCGTCCAGCACCTCCGGGACGCCTTCCTGGTCGGACAGGTTGTCGCCCGTATTGATCACGAAGTCCGGGCGCAGGCCCGCCAGCGACTGCAGCCAGCGCTGCTTCTTGCGCTGTCCGCCGACCATGTGGATGTCGGAGACCTGGAGCACGCGCAGCGGGCGCATGCCCGGCGGGAGGACCGGGACCGTCACCCGTCGGAGTCGGAAGGAGCGGGCCTCGAAGCCCGCCGCGTACGCCAGTCCGGCGGCGCCTGCCGCCATGATTCCCAGGGGTACTCCGTATTGCGCGCGCATACGACCATCGTGTCAGACCCCGGCTGCACGCCGAGACCGGCCGGCCCCCTAAATCAGGGGGCGTTCACGGCGGCACACCTGCGACAATCGACCCCATGACCACCACGCTCAAGTCGAAGCTGCAGGACGACCTCAACGCCGCGATCAGGGAGCGTGACGAGCTCCGCTCCTCGACGCTCCGGCTGACGCTCACCGCGATCACCAAGGAGGAGGTCGCGGGCAAGGAGAAGCGGGAGCTCTCCGACGACGAGGTGCAGACGGTGATCACCCGCGAGGCGAAGAAGCGCCGTGAGGCGGCCGACGCCTTCGCGCAGGGTGGTCGTCCCGAGCAGGCCGAGCGGGAGAAGGCGGAGGGCGAGGTCCTTGCCGCGTACCTGCCCAAGCAGCTGTCCGACGACGAGCTGAACGCGATCGTCGCCCAGGCCGTCGCGGAGGCCAAGGCGGCCGGTGCCGAGGGGCCGCGGGCCATGGGCGCCGTGATGAAGATCGTGAACCCGAAGGTGGCCGGCCAGGCCGAGGGCGGCCGCGTCGCCGCCGCGGTGAAGAAGCTCCTTCAGGGCTAGAGCCAGAGAATCAGGGCCAGAGCCAGAAATTCAGGGCTGAGCCTCAGATCCAGGGCTGAGCCCCGGAGAGATTTCCGTTACAGCTACGACAGCGGGGCCGCACCCTCTCATCAGGGTGCGGCCCCGCCGTTATGCCGGGAGCCGGGAGCCGGGAGCCGGGAGCCGGGAGGACCCCGCCGGGGCCGGCCCGGCGGGGTCTGGCTCAGGGGCCCCCGTTCCCGTTCCCGTTGTTCCCGCCGTTGCTCTGGCCCTGGATGAAGTTGCCGGGCAGGGAGAACGTCGGCGTGGGGAAGGTGCCGCCGGTGCTGTCGCCCGTGGTGCCGCCGGGCACGCCTCCGGTCGTGCCGCCGTCAGTGAGACCGCCGATCAGCCCCCCGATCACGCCGCCCGTGTTGTCCCCGTTCTTCCCCCCGTTGTCCCCCCGGTTGCCTTTTCCCGGGTCATCACCCCGGTCCTCGGGGTCGGGGATGTCGATCAGGTTGAAGTCGGGAGCCGGCTTGCCCTCCAGGGCGCCGGTCATCATGTCGCGCCAGATCGGTCCGGGGACCTCACCGCCGTAGACCTTGGCGTGCGGGACGCCGCCGATGGTGATGTCGACCATCTGTCGCTTGTGCTGCGGGTCGCCGACCCAGACCGCGCCCGCCATGTTCGGCGTGTAGCCGACGAACCAGGCCGCGTAGCGGAAGTCCGTCGTACCGGTCTTGCCCGCACTCGGCCGGCTGCCGAGACCGGCCTCCTGGCCCGTACCGTCCTCGACCACGCCCTTCAGCAGGGTGCTGATCGTGTCGGCGGTCGTCTCCGACATCGCCCGCGAGCAGGTCGACTTCGGCACCTCGAGGGCCTTCTTGTCGCTGCCGACCTTCTGGGTGATCGACTCGATGGCGACCGGCGTGCAGTACATACCGCGCGAAGCGAAGGTCGCGTACGCGTTCGCCATCGTCAGCGGGGACATCTCCTGGGTGCCGAGCGCGATGGACGGAGCCTGGTCGATCTTGCGGCCGTCCGAGCGTTCGACGCCCATCTTCTTGGCCATCGTGGTGACCGGGCAGATGCCGATGTCGCTGATCAGCTGCACGTAGTAGGTGTTGACCGACTTGGCGGTCGCCTCCTTCATGGCGTACGGGCCGCGCTCCGCCTCGTTCTCGTTCTTCAGCTTGGCCGGCTTGGCCGGGTCATTGCGCCAGGTCTTGCCGTCACAGGCCGCGATGGGGCTCGGGTAGGCCATCTCGTACGGCGACGAGTACTCCTGCGTGGCCGGCTTGCCGCCCTCGACGGCGGCCGCCGCGACGATCGGCTTGAACGTCGAACCGGGCTGGTAGCCCGCGCCGCCGCCCATGTCCCGGTTCACGGACAGGTTGATCTGCGTCTCGTCCTTGCCGAAGCCGTACGGACGGGACTGGCCCATGGCGAGGATCTTGCCGGTTCCGGGTTCGACGATGGTGGCGGCGGTCGCCACGGCGTCGCTCTTGTAGACATGTTCCTTTATCGACGCCTGCACCGATTGCTGCGCCTGCGGGTCGAGCGTCGTGCGGACGGTCAGGCCGCCCCGGTTCCAGAGCTTGGCCCGGTCCTCCTTGGTCTTGCCGAAGACCGGGTTGTTGAGGAACACCTCGCGCACGTAGTCACAGAAGAAGCCGGCGCCGTCGATCGCCGTGATGCAGCCGTTCTTCGGCCGGCTGGTGCGCAGCCCGAGCGGGGCCTCCTTGGCCCTGTCCGCCTCCTGCTGGGAGACGTCACCGACTTCCGCCATGCGCTGCAGCACGGTGTTGCGGCGCTTGGTGGCCTCGGCCTCGTCGTTCACCGGGTCGTAGCGGCTCGGGGACTGGACGATGCCGGCCAGCAGCGCCGACTCCTGCAGGTTCAGGTCCTTGGCGTGCTTGGAGAAGTAGCGCTGGGCCGCGGCCTCGACGCCGTAGGCCTGCTCGCCGAAGAACGTGATGTTCAGGTAGTTCTCGAGGATCTTCTTCTTGCCGAGCTTCTCCTCGATCTGGATCGCGTACTTCAGCTCGCGGACCTTGCGGCCGAGGGTCTGCTGGGTGGCCTCGGCGACCTTCGTCGGGTCGTCGCCGGCCTCCTCGATGAAGTAGTTCTTCACCAGCTGCTGGGTGAGCGTGGAGGCGCCCTGGGCGACCCCGCCTTCCTGCGCGTTCTTGTTCAGGGCGCGCAGGACGCCCTTGAGGTCGATCGCGCCGTGCTTGTAGAAGCGGGAGTCCTCGATCGCGACGATCGCCTTCTGCATGTACGGCGAGATGTCCTTGAGGTCCACCACCGTACGGTCGCGGGAGTAGACGGTCGCGATCTGGTTGCCCTTGTTGTCCAGTATGGTCGTGCGCTGGCTGAGCTGGGGGCTCTTGAGGTTGGCCGGGATCTCGTCGAAGCCCTTGACCGAACCCTTGGCCGCAAGTCCGAGCGCGCCGGCAGCGGGCAGCGCGATACCGGCCATCACGGCTCCCGCGAGCACACTGACACCGAGGAACTTGGCGGCCTGCTGCGTCGTCGACAGACCACCGCCCGAGCGCTTCTTTGGCATGGGGGCAGCCTAATCCGTACTGATGAGCGTTCCGATGGAGCGACCGCTCTTCGGGAGGGTCGGGTGCCGGATCGTGATGTCCCGGATATCCGGCGCCGGGTGCATCAGGGCAGGCCGGAGGAGTGCCGTCGCAGCACGCGCGGCAAAGCAGGGTGCCTACCTTCTCATTTGCCGGACACGCGCGCAGGCCTTGGCCTAAGCTGCTCTCAACTGTCACAGCAGTGCGGCCACGTATCAATACGTCCGGCGACCCCGAATCGTTCCGGAAGTACCCCGCTTTTTTGTTGGGGGCGTGTCCGAATCCGCCTCGTGTGTCACCCGGCGCCCGTTGTGGCGCACCACAGCTGTCCCGGTTTGCCGGGATGATCACGCATGTCGTCAGCTCACTCCCGCGGGTGATCTGCCGCTTACCCATAGTCCGTTCGGGCCATTCAAGATTGGGCCCGAAGGGGGTGTTGCGCTGTCCCCACCTTCCGTAACGTCCTCAACTGGCGGCGGTGAATATGCCGCTGCCGCCGTGGGGGAGCCTCGATTCGGGAGAGGACGGCGCCGGTATGGGCTGGGTAACCGACTGGAGTGCGCAGGCTGCCTGCCGCACTACCGATCCGGATGAACTGTTCGTTCAGGGAGCAGCGCAGAACAGGGCCAAGGCGGTGTGCACCGGATGCCCGGTACGCACCGAATGCCTGGCCGATGCGCTGGACAACCGCGTGGAGTTCGGTGTGTGGGGAGGCATGACGGAGCGCGAGCGCCGCGCACTGCTGCGCAGGCGGCCCACCGTGAGCTCCTGGCGCAGGCTGCTGGAGACCGCGCGCTTGGAGTACGAGCGCGGTGTGGGCATCGTGCCTCTCGACAGCGACGAGGTGTACGAGCACTACGCGGCGGTGAGCTGAGGGCATCGCCCCCGGCCCGGCGCCAGGGCCACTCCGACCGGCCATGCACGATGGGAAGCACCGGTCGGGCGTGCCCTCGAGGCAACGCCTGGGCGTGCAGGAGCGGCAACCCTTCGGCGAAGCCACGGGTCACAGCTCAGCCAGCCGTGCGCCCGGGTACCGCCGGGGCCACGACGGCTGCGCCGGCCGGAGCGCGTGCTACGGCAGCTCCGTTCGCCCCGCCGCCAGCCGGTCCCCGATGTCGCGCAGGCCCGTGAGGTCATGCACATCACCGGGCAGTGCGGATACCTCGACCACCGCCACCTCGGGGTGGCGGGCGGTGAAGCGGTCACGCGTGCGCTGCTCGCGCGAGAGCAGCTGCATGCGCTCGGCGTGCAACCTCAACAGGCCTGCGGCCAGCTGGTCGACGGACCGTTCCGGGTCCGCGCTCCGGGAGTCGTCGTCCGGTGAGCCGTTGTCCGCGGCGGGGGAGCCGTCGTCTGCGGCGGGGGAGTCGTCGTCCGGAGCCGGTGTTGCGGAAGCGGGAGATTCTGAACTGCCGTACGTGTCGGGAGAGTTACGAAGTCCAGCTTTCCCGCCCCCCTGATCGACAATGCGGGCGTCCTCAAGATTTTCCGCCGCGGGATCCCCGGCGAGGTCAAGGGTCTCCGCGGCCGCGAGCGCGCGCTCGGCCGACAGCCGGCCGGCACCGCTGCCGTGGACCCGGTTGAGCACCAGACCCACCAGCGGCATGTCCTCGGCGGCCAGCCGCTCCACGAAGTACGCGGCCTCGCGCAGCGCGTCCCGCTCCGGGGCCGCCACCACCAGGAACGCCGTACCGGGCGCCTGGAGCAGCTTGTACGTGGCGTCCGCGCGCGTACGGAAACCACCGAACGTGGTGTCCATCGCGGCCACGAACGTCTGGACGTCCTTCAGCAGTTGGCCGCCCAGCAGCTTGCCCAGCGTGCCGGTCATCATCGACATGCCGACGTTGAGGAAGGCCATCCCCGCGCGGCCGCCGAGCTTCGCCGGAGCGGTCAGCAGGCGGATCAGGCGGCCGTCCAGGAAGGAGCCGAGCCGCTTGGGTGCGTCCAGGAAGTCCAGCGCGGAACGGGACGGCGGGGTGTCCACCACGATCAGGTCCCACTCGTCCCTGGCCCGCAGCTGGCCCAGCTTCTCCATCGCCATGTACTCCTGCGTGCCCGCGAAGCCCGCCGAGAGCGACTGGTAGAAGGGGTTCGCCAGGATCGCGGCCGCCCGCTCGGGGTCCGCGTGCGCCTCGACGACCTCGTCGAACGTGCGCTTCATGTCGAGCATCATGGCGTGCAGTTCGCCGCCCGCCCGTCGCCCGCCACCGCCCTCGGCCGAATCGCTGCGCGATGCCCCTCCTTGGTCCTCGGTTCCCTTGACCCGCCGGGGCACGTTGTCGAGGGAGTCGATGCCCATCGACTGGGCGAGCCGCCTGGCCGGGTCGATGGTGAGCACGACCACCTTTCGGCCGCGCTCGGCGGCCCTGAGGCCGAGCGCGGCCGCGGTCGTCGTCTTGCCGACCCCGCCCGCGCCGCAGCACACCACGATCCGGGTCTTCGGATCGTCCAGCAGCGGGTCGATGTCGAGCACGCGCGCGGGGGAGAGGTGAGAGCGGGCGGATTCCCGCTGGGGATCGGCGACCTGTGCCTTGGCCGGGTCCGGACTCATGACAACCCCTGTTCCCGCAGCTCGGTGGCGAGTTCGTACAGGCCCGCGAGGTCCATGCCCTCGGCGAGCAGCGGCAGTTCGTGCAGCGGCAGGCCCAGCTCGCCGAGGACCGCGCGCTGCTCCTCCTCCAGCGCGTACCGCTCGGCGTACTCCGCGGCCTGCTCCAGCAGCGGGTCCACCAGCCGCTCGGCGTTCCCACCCCGCCGGGCCCCGCCCAGCCCTGCGGCGGACAGTGCCTGTGCAACCGAAGAACGCGGCACGGTCCGTACGAGTTCCAGATCGACGGCGTCCAGCACCTGGGGCCGGACCATGTTCACCACGACCCTGCCCACCGGCAGCCGGGCCGCGTGGAGTTCGGCGATGCCGTCGGCGGTCTCCTGGACGGGCATCTCCTCCAGCAGCGTCACCAGGTGCACCGCCGTCTCCGGCGACTTCAGCACCCGCATCACCGCCTGCGCCTGATTGTGTATCGGGCCGATCTTCGCGAGCCCGGCGACCTCGTCGTTGACGTTCAGGAAGCGGGTGATGCGGCCGGTCGGCGGGGCGTCCATGACGACGTAGTCGTAGGCGAACTGCCCGCTCTTGTCCTTGCGGCGCACCGCCTCACACGCCTTGCCCGTCAGCAGGACGTCGCGGAGTCCGGGTGCGACGGTGGTGGCGAAGTCGATCGCACCGAGCTTCCTCAGTGCCCGGCCCGCGCCGCCGAGCTTGTAGAACATCTGGAGGTAGTCCAGAAGGGCCAGTTCGGGATCGATGGCGAGGGCGTACACCTCCCCGCCGCCCGGAGCGACCGCGATCTTCCGCTCCTCGTAGGGCAGCGCCTCCGTCTCGAAGAGCTGTGCGATGCCCTGCCGGCCCTCGACCTCCACGAGAAGCGTCCGCTTCCCCTCGGTCGCGAGGGCCAGCGCGAGTGCGGCGGCGACCGTCGTCTTTCCGGTCCCGCCCTTGCCGCTGACGACCTGGAGCCTGCTCACGCCTTCGAGACTAACCAGTCCGGGCGACGGCCACGCGGGAGGCTGTGGATAACGCTGCCCCCGGCCGTCCGCCGGTCCCGTGGGTCACAGCGGCTACAGTCGGCCCATGACCAAGTGGGAATACGCAACCGTGCCGCTGCTCGTCCATGCCACGAAGCAGATTCTGGACACCTGGGGCGAGGACGGCTGGGAGCTCGTCCAGGTCGTGCCCGGGCCCAACCCCGAACAGCTCGTGGCCTACCTGAAGCGGGAGAAGCAGGCATGAGCGCGGTCGAGGCCAAGCTGGCCGAACTGGGCCTGACCCTGCCGGAGGTCGTACCGCCGCTGGCCGCGTACCAGCCGGCCGTGCAGTCCGGCGTGTACGTGTACACCGCCGGCCAGCTGCCGATGGTCGGGGGCAAGCTGCCGGTCACCGGCAAGGTGGGCGCCGAGGTCACTCCGGAGGAGGCCAAGGACCTGGCCCGCACCTGCGCGCTGAACGCGCTGGCCGCCGTGAAGTCCGTCACCGGCGACCTGGACCGCATCGCGCGCGTGGTGAAGGTCGTCGGCTTCGTCGCCTCGGCCGCCGACTTCACCGGGCAGCCCGGTGTCGTCAACGGCGCCAGCGAACTGCTCGGCGAGGTCCTCGGCGACAAGGGCGTGCACGCCCGCAGCGCGGTCGGCGTCGCGGTGCTCCCGCTGGACGCGCCGGTGGAGGTCGAGATCCAGGTCGAGCTGGTTCCCTGAGTTCCCCCAGCCCCTCCGACCTCGGGCACCTCTCGAACATTCGCCCTATACGGGATAGCCTCCGGCCATGGCGAACGGTCAGTGGTACCCCCCGGAGTGGCCGGACCGCATCCGCGCGCTCGCGGACGGCACCCTCATACCGGTGTCCCCCAGACGCGCGGCCACGGTGCTGCTCCTGAAGGACACCGCGGCCGGCCCGGTCGTCCACATGCTGCGCAGACGCGCCTCCATGGCCTTCGCCGGAGGCGCGTACGCCTATCCCGGCGGCGGTGTCGACCCGCGCGACGACGACCGCCGGGTCCGCTGGGCGGGCCCCACGCGCGCGTGGTGGGCCGAGCGGCTCGGCGTCGACGAGGCCGGCGCCCAGGCGATCGTCTGCGCCGCCGTCCGGGAGACGTACGAGGAGGCCGGCGTCCTGCTCGCCGGGCCCGACCCCGACTCGGTCGTCGGCGACACCACCGGCGACGACTGGGAGGCGGACCGCGCCGCCCTGGTCGCGCGCGAGCTGTCCTTCGCCGAGTTCCTCGACCGCCGCGGCCTGGTGCTGCGCTCCGATCTGCTGGGTGCCTGGACCCGCTGGATCACCCCGGAGTTCGAGGCCCGGCGCTACGACACCTGGTTCTTCGTCGCCGCCCTGCCCGAGGGCCAGCGCACCCGCAACGCCTCCACCGAGGCCGACCGCACGGTGTGGACCCGCCCCGAGGAGGCCGCCGCCGGGTACGACAAGGGCGAGCTGCTGATGATGCCGCCCACCATCGCCACCCTGCGCCAGCTGCTCCCGTACGCCACCGCCGCCGAGGCGCTCACCGCCGCACCCGCGCGGGACATGACCCCCGTGCTGGCGCGCGCCCGCCTGGAGGACGGGGAGATCGTGCTGTCCTGGCCGGGACACGACGAGTTCACCAAGCACGTCCCGACCGCTCCGAGCGCCGGTGGAGGACCCGCATGACCGACGCAGCAGCCCTGCCCGGCCAGCCCCGGGGCGGCGTTCTGTCGGGTCCCGCCACGGAACGGGCCGTCAACGTGCTGGCGCCCAACGCCTCCGCGATGACCCTGGACGGCACCAACACCTGGATCGTCGCCGAGCCCGACTCCGACCTGGCCGTGGTGATCGACCCGGGGCCCCTGGACGACGTCCACCTCCGCGCTGTCGTCGACACGGCCGAGCAGGCCGGCAAGCGGGTCGCCCTCACGCTGCTCACCCACGGCCACCCGGACCACGCCGAGGGCGCTGCACGCTTCGCCGAGCTGACCGGCACGCGCGTGCGTGCCCTTGACCCGGCGCTGCGGCTCGGTGACGAGGGCCTGGCCGCCGGGGACGTGATCGCCGTCGGCGGCCTGGAGCTGAGGGTCGTACCGACCCCCGGGCACACCGCGGACTCCCTGTGCTTCCATCTCCCGGCCGACCGGGCCGTGCTGACGGGCGACACCATCCTCGGGCGCGGTACGACCGTCGTGGCGCACCCCGACGGCCGCCTGGGGGACTACCTGGACTCCCTGCGCCGGCTGCGGTCGCTGACCGTGGACGACGGCGTGCACACGGTCCTGCCGGGCCACGGGCCGGTCCTGGAGGACGCCCAGGGCGCGGTCGAGTTCTATCTCGCCCACCGCGCCCATCGCCTCGCCCAGGTCGAGACGGCCGTCGAGGACGGCTACCGCACGCCCACCGAGGTCGTCGCCCATGTGTACGCCGACGTGGACCGCTCCCTGTGGCCGGCCGCCGAGCTGTCGGTGCGGGCCCAGCTGGACTACCTCAGCGAGCACGGGCTCATCTAGTCGGGCTAGTCCGGGCTAGTCCGGCCGGGGAGCCTTGACGCCGTGCACGCGCGCGTACTCCTCGGCGAGCCAGGGGCCGAGGTCGTCCACGTACGACCGCAGGACGTCCGGGTCGCCGACGGGCTCGTAGCCGTACTCCGCCGCCCTGCGCAGCTGTGCGGCCCGCTCGGGGTAGTACGCGCCGAACACCTCGGCCATCTCCCGCAGATCGCTGGTCCAGCCCTGCCAGCGGGGCATGACGAGGGTGAAGCCGGTGCGCACCAGGTGCCGGGACATGAAGCGCACCAGGGGCCGCAGGGCCTCCTCCGTGTCCCCGGCGGCGGCGATCCGCTCGCGCCAGCGCGGGAGGAGGAGCGCGAGGTCGCCGTTGGTCTCGCGGGCGAGCAGCGAGTCGGGGCGGTAGCGGGGCAGGTACTCGGCGAGGTCGTCCCCGAGCAGCGGGGTGCACAGGCAGGCCACGAACCAGCCCAGGTCGTACCTCTCCAGGTCGCTCAGCAGCCGCGCCCGGCTGTACAGCAGGGCGCTCACGCCTTCGATCTGCGGGTACTCCTTGTCGAGCGCCTCGCCGAGGGCACGGACGGCCTCCCGGTCGGCGTCGGTCGCCTCCTCGCGCAGCGCGACCAGCAGGTCCAGGTCGCTGCGCCCCACGCGCGCGGTGCCGCGCGGAATCGACCCGTAGAGGTAGGCGCTGTGCAGCCGCGTCCCGAAGACGTCCAGCAGCTGGTCGCGCGCGGCGGCCACCACCGGACGGAACGCGTGCGGCACGCGCGCGAGGGAGCCTTCGCGCTCGATGTAGCCCTGGGGGTCGAGACCGTGCGGGACTGGAGGTTCGGCCATGCGTTCACTGTGCCTGGCCGGGCGCGTCGGAGCAGGTATTTTCCGGTGGGCAACAGGGCCCTTTCAGTCCCCAGGGGCCTCAGCCGGTTCCCAGGGACCTCAGCCAGTCCCCACCTCAGCGCGAGCGCTTGGCCAGCCTCTCGACGTCCAGCAGGATCACGGCCCGCGCCTCCAGACGGAGCCACCCGCGCTGGGCGAAGTCCGCCAGCGCCTTGTTCACGGTCTCGCGCGAGGCGCCGACCAGCTGGGCCAGCTCCTCCTGCGTGAGGTCGTGCACGACGTGGATGCCCTCTTCGGACTGCACGCCGAAGCGGCGCGAGAGGTCCAGCAGGGCGCGCGCCACGCGGCCGGGTACGTCGGAGAAGACCAGGTCGGACATGGCGTCGTTGGTCTTGCGCAGCCGGCGGGCGACGGCGCGCAGCAGCGCCGTGGCCACCTCGGGGCGCGCGTTCAGCCAGGGCTGGAGGTCGCCGTGGCCCAGGCCCAGCAGCTTGACCTCGGTCAGCGCGGTGGCGGTCGCCGTGCGCGGACCCGGGTCGAACAGCGACAGCTCGCCGATCAGCTCGCCGGGGCCGACCACGGCCAGCATGTTCTCGCGGCCGTCGGGTGAGGTGCGGTGGAGCTTGACCTTGCCCTCGGTGACGACGTAGAGCCGGTCGCCCGGGTCGCCCTCGTGGAACAGGGAGTCGCCACGTGCGAGGGTCACCTCACTCATGGAGGCGCGCAGTTCCGCGGACTGCTCGTCGTCGAGAGCCGCGAAGAGCGGGTTGCGCCGCAGAACGTCGTCCACGAGTTCTCTCCTTGTCGACCTGCTCAGGGGATCTTGCTCCCCCTTGGTACCAGGGGACCGTGCTCCCCATTTTGCCGGACGGTGCAAACAGTGTGATCTGTCACAAGGATGCCGCACAGGTGTCCCGAGGTAAGCGGCAGGGGTCCAATCGGGGGCTGATCCTCGGGGTCCGGGGCGGATGTCGGTGCCGGGCTCTAGGCTGGCCGGGTGTCCAAATCGCCGGTAGAGCACAGGCCAAGGGGGCTGGGCGGGTGGTTGTACGTCGCGATTCTGCTGTGGGCGAACAAGCTCCAAGCGGTAGTAATAAAAGCGTGAAATCAGGACAAAAGGTACCTCCCAAGAAGTCGACTGCCAACGAGTCCCGTACCGCCTTGGTCCGCCGCGCCCGCCGGATCAACCGCGAACTCGCCGAGGTCTACCCGTACGCCCACCCCGAGCTGGACTTCGAGAACCCCTTCCAGCTGCTGGTCGCCACGGTGCTCTCGGCCCAGACCACCGACCTGCGCGTCAACCAGACCACCCCGGCGCTCTTCGCGAAGTACCCCACCCCCGAGGACCTGGCCGCCGCCAACCCGGAGGAGGTCGAGGAGATCCTGCGCCCCTGCGGCTTCTTCCGGGCCAAGACCAGGTCGGTCATAGGGCTCTCCAAGGCCCTCGTCGAGGACTTCGGCGGCGAGGTGCCCGGAAAGCTGGAGGACCTGGTCAAGCTGCCCGGCGTGGGCCGCAAGACCGCCTTCGTCGTCCTCGGCAACGCCTTCGGCCGGCCCGGCATCACCGTGGACACGCACTTCCAGCGGCTGGTGCGGCGCTGGCAGTGGACCGACGAGACCGACCCCGACAAGATCGAGGCCGCCGTCGGCGAGCTGTTCCCGAAGAAGGACTGGACGGACCTGTCCCACCACGTGATCTGGCACGGCCGCCGCATCTGCCACGCCCGCAAGCCCGCCTGCGGTGCCTGCCCCATCGCCCCGCTCTGCCCGGCCTACGGCGAGGGCGAGACCGACCCGGAGAAGGCGAAGAAGCTGCTGAAGTACGAGAAGGGCGGCTTCCCGGGCCAGCGCCTCAAGCCCCCGCAGGCCTACCTCGACGCCGGCGGCAAGCCCGCGCCGCCGCTGGGGGCCGGATGACGGAACGATCTCGGTGCCCTCGGGCGTTGGACACAGCAGGACGGGGGTGGGCATGACGTACACGCATGACACGCACAAGGGTCCGGTGACGCTGCGCAAGGAGGGCCTGCCGGGCTGGCTGGACCCGGTGGTGCGGGCCGTGGAGACGGTCGAGCCGCTCCAGCTCAGCCGCTTCCTGCCGCCGGAGAACGGCTCGGGACGGCAGTCGGCCGTGCTCATCCTGTTCGGCGAGGGCGAGCGCGGCCCGGAGCTGCTGCTCATGGAGCGGGCCGGCTCCCTGCGCTCCCACGCCGGCCAGCCGTCCTTCCCCGGCGGCGCCCTCGACCCGGAGGACGGCGACCCGAAGACCGACGGCCCGCTCAGAGCCGCCCTGCGCGAGGCCGAGGAGGAGACCGGCCTCGACCCCGCCGGCGTCCAGCTCTTCGGCGTCCTGCCCGCCCTCTACATCCCGGTCAGCGGCTTCGTGGTCACACCCGTGCTCGGCTGGTGGCGCGAGCCCAGCCCGGTCGGCGTGGTGGACCCGAACGAGACCGCCCGCGTCTTCACCGTCCCCGTGGCGGATCTCACGGACCCCGCCCATCGCGCGATCACCGTCCACCCCAGCGGTCACCGAGGTCCGGCATTTCTGGTCGAATCGGCCCTGGTCTGGGGTTTCACGGCCGGAGTGATCGACCGCCTGCTGCACTTCGCGGGCTGGGAGCGCCCCTGGGACAGGGAGAAGCAGGTCCCGCTCGACTGGCAGTCATGACAGGGTGTCGCCTGAACTGTGTTCTTCGGGGGATGCTGTGCCCCATTGCCACTGCGCGGCGGGCCGAACCCCGGGCCGACCTGGTGGGACCGGAGTGAATAGGCGAGGCCTGAAGCGGTGAACGTGCTGGACATCCTGTTGCTGGTCGCGGCTGTGTGGTTCGCGGTCGTGGGCTACCGCCAGGGCTTCGTCGTCGGCATCCTGTCGGTGATCGGGTTCCTCGGCGGCGGTCTCGTCGCCGTGTACACGCTGCCCGTCATCTGGGACGCCGTGACCGACAACGCGGAGGTCGGCACCACCGCCGCCGTGGTCGCCGTGGTCGTCGTCATCGTCTGTGCCTCCATCGGGCAGGCCCTGACCACCCACCTCGGCAACAAGCTGCGCCGCCACATCACCTGGTCCCCGGCCCGCGCCCTGGACGCCACCGGCGGCGCCCTGGTCAACGTCGTGGCGATGCTGCTCGTCGCCTGGCTGATCGGCTCCGCGCTCGCCCAGACGACGCTGCCGACGCTGGGCAAGGAGGTGCGCAACTCCAAGGTGCTGCTGGGCGTGTCGGAGGCGCTGCCCGCCGCGGCCGACACCTGGTTCAAGGACTTCACCTCGGTCCTCGCGCAGAACGGCTTCCCGCAGGTCTTCAGCCCCTTCTCCAACGAGCCCATCAAGGACGTCTCGCCGCCCGACCCGGCCCTGGCGAACAGCCCGGTCGCCACCCGTGCCCAGCGGTCCATCGTCAAGGTCACCGGCACCGCCCAGAGCTGCGGCAAGGTCCTGGAGGGCACCGGCTTCGTCTTCGCCGACCGTCGCGTCATGACCAACGCGCACGTGGTCGGCGGGGTCGACGCGCCGAGCGTGCAGATCGGCGGGGAGGGCCGCAAGTACGGCGCGAAGGTCGTCCTGTACGACTGGAAGCGCGACATCGCCGTCCTCGACGTACCGGACCTGAAGGCGTCCGCCCTCAGGTTCACCACCCGGGACGCGGCCGGCGGAGACGGCGCGATCGTCGCGGGCTTCCCGGAGAACGGCTCGTACGACATCCGTGCCGCACGCGTGCGCGGGCGCATCACGGCCAACGGTCCGGACATCTACCACCGCGGCACGGTCAGCCGCGACGTCTACTCCCTGTACGCGACCGTCCGTCAGGGCAACTCCGGCGGCCCGCTCCTCACACCCGACGGCAGGGTGTACGGCGTGGTGTTCGCCAAGTCCCTGGACGACGCCGACACCGGCTACGCGCTCACGGCGGACGAGATCCAGCAGGACATCGCCCAGGGTCGTCAGGCGAACGAAGAGGTGGGCACCGACAGCTGCGCGCTGTAGGAGCGCTGGGGAGGCGTCCCGCGGGGCTCAGCCGCGCGGGTGACGCAGGCGCACGGAGACCCAGCGGGCCCGGCGGCGCAGGATGCGGGGAATCCCCACCCTGACGTCCGCTTCCGCGAGTTGCGGGGTGCCGCGCTGCGAGGAGCCAGGCCCGGCGGCCGAGCGGCGGTTGCGGGGTGCGTCACTGTAGTCGTGCGTCCAGCCCATACCCCGACGTGTGCCCCTGCCCCAAGGTCGATAACCGCGTCCGCGCCCCCCAATTGGCCTATGCGGCAGGCATGTGGCCGTTCGAGGGACAAGTGTTCAGCAACCGGCCCGGAACCGCGTACTCCACGCACTGATCCCCTCACCGATCGAGGTCGGGGTCCTCGGCTGACGACGCTTCACCGGTCGGGTTCGGGATCCTTCAGCCAGTTGACGAGTTCGGCCGAGAACGCCGTCGGATCCTCTTCATGCGGAAAGTGCCCGAGTCCGTCGAACAGGCGCCAGCGGTACGGGGCTTCGACGTACTCGCCCGAACCGGCCGCGCTGCGCGTCCGGGTCACCGGGTCCAGTGAGCCGTGCAGATGCAGCGTCGGCACCCGCACCGGCCGCTTCATCCTGCGGTTGAACTGGATGCCGTCCGGGCGGGCCAGCGACCGCACCAGCCAGCGGTACGGCTCGATCGAACAGTGCGCGGTGGACGGGATGCACATGGCCCGCCGGTACGTCTCGATGTCCGCGTCCTCGGGCAGCCGCGGCCCGGACCACTCCCGGATCAGCCGGCCCACCAGCGCGCCGTCGTCGGCGGTCAGCTGGCGTTCGGGGATCCACGGCCGCTGGAAGCCCCAGATGTAGGAGCTGGCGGCCGTCTGCCGGGCGTCCCGGAGCATCGCGGAGCGCCAGCGCCGGGGGTGCGGCATCGAGACGACCGCGAGCCGTCGTACGAGCTTGGGCCGCATCGCCGCCGCCGTCCACGCCAGATAGCCGCCCAGGTCGTGGCCGACCAGCGCGGCGTCCGGCTCGCCGAGCGAGCGGATCACGCCGGTGACGTCCAGCGCGAGGTTGGCGGGGTCGTACCCGCGCGGGGTGCGGTCGCTGCCGCCGACGCCCCGCAGGTCCATGGCCACCGCCCGGTATCCCGCGTCGGCGAGCGCGACCAGTTGGTGCCGCCACGTCCACCAGAACTGCGGGAAGCCGTGCAGCAGCAGCACAAGGGGGCCGTCGCCGACTTCGGCGATGTGGAAGCGCGCGCCGTTGGCGGCGACGTCCCGGTGCGTCACCTTCGCCCCGTGGGGAAGGTCGATCCTTACGGCCGATGCCGCTGCGGGCTCCGTCATGACGACGAGCGTGCCACGGCCTCGATGGCCTCGGGCACCCGGTCCTGCGGCAGCTCGGGGCGCGGGTGGGGCTTGGCGTTCTGCAGGACGCCCGCCGTCTCCTTCACCGACGCCGCGACCTTCTGCGGGCCCTGGCTCTTCTTGGCCTTCTTCGCGAACACCACGCCGATGAGCGCGAGCAGAACGGCGACCAGGACGTTCGCCGCGAAGGACAGTACGAAGCAGATGGCGAGGTTCCAGCCGCTCCAGGTCCGAATGCCGTACGCCAGCGCGAAGTTGAGCATCGGCAGGGAGAACAGCAGCACCGCGGCGGCCAGCGAGAACGCGCCGCCGCTGACCGCGCCGCGCCTGACGTCCTGCTTGAGCTGGGCCTTGGCCAGCGCGATCTCGTCGTGCACCAGCGCCGACATTTCGGTCGTCGCCGAGGCGAACAGCTGGCCGATGCTGCGTTCGGCGCCGACCGGGCTGCCGTCGGGTGCGCTCATCGCGTACTCCCTCTGAAGTCTCATCTGCCGTCTTGAAGGCCGTCTTGATTTGTACCGTCTCGTCAGATCATGCCGGACGGCCGCGCTCCTCGCCTGCCCCGCCCGGCACTTCCTGAAGCCCGTGGCGCGCCGCGGCGGCCTTCTCGGCGGCGATGCGCCGGTGCTCGGCGGCCTTGCGCTCGAAGATGCGCGCCATCCGCAGGTGGTAGGCCGGGTCGTCCTGCTCGTAGACGTCCGGGATGCCGTCCAGGTCGTCGTCGCGCTCCTCGTCCGCGCACAGCCTGCGGTACCGGGCGTTGCGTATCTTCAGCAGCACCGTGGCGCACACCGCCGCGATCAGCGATCCGGCGAGGACGGAGGCCTTCACCTCGTCGGTCAGCGTGGCGTCGCCCTCGAAGGCCAGCTCGCCGATGAGCAGCGAGACGGTGAAGCCTATCCCGGAGAGGGAGGCCACCGCGAAGATGTCGGCCCATTGCAGGTCCTCGCTGAGCTCCGCGTGGGTGAAGCGGGCCGTCAGCCAGGTGGCGCCGAAGATGCCGAGCGTCTTGCCGACGACCAGCCCGAGCACCACCCCGAGCGTCTCCGGCTTGGTGAACACATCCCCGAGCGCCCCGCCGGAGACCGACACCCCGGCGCTGAACAGCGCGAACAGCGGTACGGCGAGTCCGGCCGACAGCGGCCGCACCAGGTGCTCGATGTGCTCGCCCGGCGAGTGCTCCTCACCCTCACGGGTGGTGCAGCGCAGCATCAGCCCCATCGCCACGCCCGCGATGGTGGCGTGCACGCCGCTGTTGTACATCAGCGCCCAGACGACGACCGCCAGCGGCACGTACACGTACCAGCCGCGCACGCCCTTGCGCAGCAGCAGCCAGAAGATCACCAGGCCGGCGACGGCCCCGCCGAGCGCGGCGAAGTCGATCCGGTCGGTGAAGAAGACCGCGATGATCAGGATCGCGAAGAGGTCGTCGACCACCGCGAGGGTGAGCAGGAAGGCGCGCAGGGCGCTGGGCAGTGAGGTGCCGATGACGGCGAGGACCGCGAGCGCGAAGGCGATGTCCGTGGCGGTGGGCACCGCCCAGCCCTGGGTGGAGCCGTGCCCGGTGAGGCTGGTGAGGGTGTAGACGAGCGCGGGTACGGCCATGCCGCACAGCGCGGCCACCACGGGCAGCGCCGCCGCCCTGGGGTCGCGCAGGTCCCCGGCGACCAGTTCGCGCTTGAGCTCGATGCCGGCGACGAAGAAGAAGACGGCGAGGAGGCCGTCGGCGGCCCAGTGGGCCACGGACAGGTTCAGGCCGAGGGCGGTCGGGCCGAAGTGGAAGTGGCTGACGGACTCGTAGCTTGCGTGCAGGGCGGGGATGTTCGCCCAGATCAGTGCCGTGACCGCCGCGACGAGGAGCAGGACACCGCCGACCGTCTCGGTGCGCAGCGCGTCCGCGACGAAGGCCCGCTCGGGCAGGGACAGGCGTCCGAGGACCTTGCGGGTGGTGTTCGTCGTACGGGGCGCGGCCACGGCGGGGACCTCCGGGTCGGTGGGCAGGGCGGAACTCTCGCCGACCAGACTTCCCGGCACACCTTGAGGATCTTCTCGCGTTGGAGTTTTGCTTAGTTTACCTAAGATTGCCGGGGGGTGCATCCGGTGAGGTTCACGCTGTGCATAAAAGGGGCGCCCGGCGTGTGCACGCCGGGCGCCCCTTCGGGTCTGCCGCGCCTAGTCCTCGCTCGGCGCCGCCGGGAGCTTGGCCTGGATGAGGTCCATGACCGTGGAGTCGGTCAGCGTGGTGACGTCACCGAGCTGGCGGTTCTCCGCGACGTCCCGCAGGAGCCGGCGCATGATCTTGCCGGAGCGGGTCTTCGGCAGCTCCCCCACCGGCAGGATCCGCTTCGGCTTGGCGATCGGGCCGAGCGTGGCGCCGACGTGGTCGCGCAGCTCGCCGATCAGCTTGTCGTCCTCGGACGCCGTACCGCGCAGGATGACGAAGGCGACGATGGCCTGGCCGGTGGTCTCGTCGGCGGCACCGACGACGGCCGCCTCGGCGACCGACGGGTGCGAGACGAGCGCCGACTCCACCTCGGTGGTGGAGATGTTGTGCCCGGACACCAGCATGACGTCGTCCACCCGGCCCAGCAGCCAGATGTCCCCGTCGTCGTCCTTCTTCGCGCCGTCACCGGCGAAGTACTTGCCCTCGAAGCGCGACCAGTAGGTGTCGATGAACCGCTGGTCGTCGCCCCAGATGGTGCGCAGCATCGACGGCCACGGCTCGGTGAGGACCAGGTATCCGCCGCCGCCGTTGGGCACCTCGTTCGCCTCGTCGTCGACGACGGTCGCGGAGATGCCGGGCAGCGGACGCTGCGCCGAACCGGGCTTGGTCTCGGTGACACCGGGCAGCGGCGAGATCATCATCGCGCCGGTCTCCGTCTGCCACCAGGTGTCCACGACCGGCGTCCTGTCGGCACCGATGTGCTTGCGGTACCAGACCCACGCCTCGGGGTTGATCGGCTCGCCCACGGAGCCGAGGACCCGCAGGGACGACAGGTCGAACTGCGCGGGGATGTCGTCGCCCCACTTCATGAACGTACGGATCGCCGTCGGCGCCGTGTAGAGGATCGTGACCCGGTACTTCTCCACGATCTCCCAGAAGCGGCCCTGGTGCGGGGTGTCCGGGGTGCCCTCGTACATGACCTGCGTCGCGCCGTTGGCCAGCGGCCCGTACACGATGTACGAGTGCCCGGTGACCCAGCCGACGTCCGCCGTGCACCAGAAGACGTCCGTCTCCGGCTTGAGGTCGAACACCGCGTGGTGCGTGTACGCCGCCTGCGTGAGGTAGCCGCCGGAGGTGTGCAGGATGCCCTTCGGCTTCCCGGTCGTGCCGGAGGTGTAGAGGATGAACAGCGGGTGCTCCGCCTCGAACGCCTCCGGGGTGTGCTCGGCGGACTGCCGCTCCACCAGCTCGTGCCACCAGACGTCCCGCCCGTCGGTCCAGGCCACCTCCTGGCCGGTACGGCGGACGACGAGCACGTGCTCGACGTTGTCCACGCGCTCGATCGCGTCGTCCACGGCCGGCTTCAGCGCGGACGGCTTGCCGCGCCGGTAGCCGCCGTCGGAGGTGATGACGACCTTGGCGTCGGCGTCCAGGATGCGGGTGGCGAGGGCGTCCGCCGAGAAGCCGCCGAAGACCACCGAGTGCGCGGCACCGATGCGGGCACAGGCCAGCATGGCGATCGCCGTCTCCGGGATCATCGGCATGTAGATCGCGACCCGGTCGCCCTTCCGGACTCCCAGTTCCAGCAGGGCGTTGGCGGCCTTGGAGACCTCGTCCTTCAGCTCCGCATAGGTGATCGCGCGGCTGTCGCCGGGCTCACCCTCGAAGTGGATGGCGACCCGGTCCCCGTGCCCGGTCTCGACATGCCGGTCCACGCAGTTGTACGCGACGTTCAGCTCGCCGTCCTTGAACCACTTCGCGAACGGCGGGTTCGACCAGTCCAGCGTCTCCGACGGTTCCTTGGCCCAGGTCAGCCGGCGGGCCTGCTCGGCCCAGAAGCCGAGCCTGTCAGCCTTGGCCTGCTCGTACGCCTCTGCCGTGACGTTGGCGTGCGCGGCCAGGTCAGCCGGCGGCGCGAAGCGTCGCTCCTCCTTCAAGAGGTTGGCCAGGCTTTCGTTGCTCACGACATCTCCCTTTCCCAGGGTGTCCGTTGTGTCCCAGGCCACAGCTCATCAGACACGGGGGGCCGATGACAAGAGTCGACGGTAAAATTGGTTTAGACCTGTCTGAGGGGTGGTCGGTCACACCGGACTGCGCAGCTCCTCCACCGCGCTCCCGTCGTCTCTCACGTCCTCGAACACCTTCCCGGTTCGGCCGAGCAGATACGCCTGCGCCTCGCCCACGTGGAAGTACATCCCGTGCAGCTCCAGCGCACCGGCCGCCAGGGCGCGCGCGACCGCGTCGTGCGACCGCAGGTGCTCCAACTGCTGCACCACGTTGGTCAGGCACAGCTGTTCCACCGCGTCGGCGGGCGCCCGCCCGGCCAGCCGGGGCCCGGTGCGACGGCCGTCGGCCATCCGCGCCAGGCTCGGCAGCCCGTGCCTGAGCCACCGCCTCAGCGGGGTCACCGCGCCCCCGGGTGCGGCGGTCAGCAGGGCCTGCATCGCCCCGCACCCGGAGTGCCCGCACACCGTGATGGACCGCACCCCGAGCACCTCCACCGCGTACTCGATGGCGGCCGCCACCGAGTCGTCGCCGTGCTCCTCGCCCGGCGGCGGCACCAGGTTGCCCACGTTGCGGACGACGAACAGGTCGCCGGGACCACTGGAGGTGATCATCGACGTGACGAGCCGGGAGTCGGCGCAGGTGAGGAAGAGCTGCGAGGGCCGCTGCCCCTCCCGCGCGAGCCGCGCCAGCTCCGCCCGCACCAGCGGGGCGGTGTTGCGCTGGAACGAGCTGACACCACGGGCCAGTTCATGGGCTGCCGGGGCGGCGGGGGCCGAGGGAGCCCCTGCGAAGCAGGCCCGGTGGTTGCGCCAGGGGGTCCAGGGCCGGCACCGGCACACGGCGGACGGAGCCGGGCCGGTGGTCCGGACGCCGGTGCGCCGGCCCGTCAGCTCGGCGGAGCCGCCCCGCGCGGTGTGGGCGCTCTGCCAGTCCTGCAGTGACTCGTACGCCGCGTGGTCCATGAACGAGCCGTTCAACTCCACGACGGCGTGGACGCCTTGGGGTACGAGATGCAGGGCTCTGCTGAGCCGGGGCACCGCGAGGAACGTCAGCTGTCCTCGTACCTGTACGTGATGGACTCCTTCCTTCTCTTCGTGCGTGATACGGGTGCGGGCGAGGCGGTGCAGGGCGAGGGCGACCGCCACGGCGACCCCGAGGGCCACGCCCTCCAGGACGCCGAGGAACACCACGCCGAGCGCGGTGGCGGCGTACACCAGCACTTCACGGTGGCGGGTCACCGTACGGATGTGGTGCAGGGACACCATCTGGATGCCGACGGCCATCACCAGGGCGGCGAGCGAGGCGAGCGGGATCTGCTCCAGGAGCGGGACCATCAGCAGTGCGGCGACTACTACGAAAACGCCGTGCAGCATCGTGGAGTTCCGGCTCACGGCACCGGAATTCACATTCGCCGCGCTGCGTACGGCGACCCCGGTGACGGGCAGGCCGCCGAGCGTTCCGGACACGATGTTGGCGACGCCCTGACCGCGCAGTTCCCGGTCCAGGTCCGAGCGGGCGACGTGCGGTCCGCCGCGGACGGCGGCCAGCTTGTCGACGGCCACGGCGGACAGCAGTGACTCGACGCTGCCGACCAGGGTGATGGTGAGGACGGCGGCGGCGATGCCCGGCACCGGACCGTCGGGCGGCTCGGGAAGGGCGTGCCCGGACCAGGACGGCAGGTCGACCCGGGGCATGGTGAGCCCGGTCAGCCCGGCGGTGGCGGTGGCCCCGGCGACGGCCACCAGGGCGGCCGGGACCCGGCGCAGCAGGCGGCCCGTGCGGCCGGGGATGCGCGGCCAGGCGAACAGCAGGGTCAGGGTCAGGGCGCTCATCGACACCGCGGCCGGATGCAGGGCGGCCAACTGGGCGGGCAGCTCGCGCAGATTGGTGAGGACGGAACTGTCCGGGCTGCCGCCGAGGACGATGTGCAGCTGGGCGACGGCGATGGTGACGCCGATGCCGGCGAGCATGCCGTGCACCACGGCGGGGCTGATGGCGAGCGCGCCGCGGGCCACGCGCAGGCAGCCGAGGCCCAGTTGGGCGAGTCCGGCGAGGATGGTGATGCCGCAGGTGACCTGCCAGCCGTAGCGGTGGATCAGGTCGGCGGTGACCACCGTGAGCCCGGCCGCGGGGCCGCTGACCAGCAGCGGGCAGCCGCCGAGCCGTCCGGCGACGAGTCCACCGACGGCGGCCGCGACCAGGCCTGCCTGGATCGGTGCGCCGGTGGCGAGAGCGATGCCGAGGGACAGCGGCAGGGCGATCAGGAAGACCGCGACGGACGCGGACAGATCGGCACCCGCGAGGCGCAAGCGGCGGTTTCGGGCCGGTGGGGGGCTGTGCGGCGGGTGGGGGTGCTGGGGGCGAGGGGGTGCGCAGGATGACATGGTCCCGTCTCCTCCGGGCGGCGCGGCCGCGGACCGGGTGGTTCCCGTCGGGGCGGGGCCTCGGTCGCGGCCATGGGGTCACGGCGTGCAGCGGCGGGATGAAATCAACGTTGAGTAAATGAACCGTAATGCAGAGTAAAGGTCATATATAGCTTTACCGGGCAAATGGCGCACCCATTCACTCCAGCGAGTGAAGCGAGCATTTCATCGGCTTGTCGTATTAATTCCCCACTCGGCCCTATGCGACCTTGGCGGCACATAACCGGCACACCACCAGAAAACGCCCTTACCGGCGTGTGTCCGAGAGAAGGAAGAAGGTGGGCGGATGGCCGCCTCCCCAAGGATCGCCGCCACCCCGAGGATCGCCTTCGGCGCCGTGGTCGCCGCGGCCTGTGCCGCGTCGCTCGCCGGCTGTGCGAACGGCTCCAACGGCTCGAAGCAAGCAACGTCCGGCCCGCAGAAGGGGGTGCCGGCGCCCAACAGCATGCTCCGCCTGATCGGCGACGGATCCACCGCGTTCACCGGTGCGCAGCCGCACCTGCCCAGCCCCGAGCGGCTCAAGCCCGGTGAAAAGCCCCCGCAGTTCGTGGTGTTCTCCTGGGACGGCGCGGGCGAGGACAGCCAGAAGCTGTTCTCCCACTTCCGCAAGGTCTCCAAGGAGAACCATGCGACGATGACGTACTTCCTCAGCGGCGTGTACATGCTGCCGGAGGAGAAGCGCGACCTCTACCACCCACCCCAACACTCGCCCGGCAGCTCGGAGATCGGCTTCAACGACGAGCAGGGCATCGCCGACACCCTCAAGCAGGTGCGACTGGCCTGGCTGGAGGGCAACGAGATCGGCACCCACTTCAACGGCCACTTCTGCGGCCCCGACGGCGGGGTCGGCGAATGGTCGGTCAACGAGTGGAAGAGTGAGATCGCCCAGGCCAAGCAGTTCGTGAAGACCTGGAAGACCAACACCGGCTCGAAGAACGCCGCCCCGCTGCCCTTCGACTACGACAGGGAGCTGATCGGCGCCCGAACCCCCTGCCTGGAGGGGCAGAAGAACTTCATGAAGGCGGCCCGCCAGCTGGGGTTCCGGTACGACTCGAGCGGCGTCAACGACCAGGTCTGGCCCAAGAAGAGGGAGGGTCTGTGGGACGTCTCGATGCAGCTGGTCCCCTTCCCTGGGCACAGCTACGAGCAGCTGACCATGGACTACAACTTCATGGTCAACCAGTCCGGCACGCAGACCCAGGGCGACCCCGACAAGTACGACTACTGGGGCGACCAGATGCGTGACGGCCTGATCAAGGGGTTCTACCGGGCCTACGACGGCAACCGCGCACCCCTGATCATCGGCAACCACTTCGAGTCCTGGAACGGCGGCACCTACATGCGTGCCGTCGACGAGGTGGTGAAGGAGGTGTGCAACAAGCCCGAAGTGCGCTGTGTCTCCTTCCGCCAGCTCGTCGACTGGCTGGACGCCCAGGATCCGCAGGTGCTGGCGAAGCTGCGCACCCTGGAGGTGGGCGAGGCGCCCCGGCAGGGCTGGGCGTCCTTCCTCTCCGGTCACCGGGCTCCGGCGCCGAAGGGAGTCCCCGGGGCGCCGGCCGTCAAGCAGTAGACGTCAGACGGGAGTCGCCACGCTCTCGCCGAGCACGAACCCGGGGTCGACCTGCGCCGCCAGGTCGACCCCGGTGCGCACGTTGCCCCACGCCTCGGCGTTCTTCAGGTGGAAGTGCACCATGTGGCGCGTGTAGCGCTCCCAGTCGCGCAGCTCGTACGTGGCGTCGACGGTGGCCCGGAGGGTGCGCAGGGCGCGGGAGTTGGCCTCCTCCAGGAGGTCGAACCGGGGCGGGCGGCCCTTCTCCATGGCGCGTACCCAGTCCGAGTGCCCGACCGTCACGAGCAGGTCGTCCCCGACCTCCGCGCGGAGGAAGTCGATGTCGTCCTGCGCCTGGACCTTGTTGCCGACGACCTTCAGGGCGACGCCGAAGTCGCGGGCGTACTCCTTGTACTGGCGGTAGACGGAGACTCCCTTCCGGGTCGGCTCGGCGACGAGGAACGTCATGTCGAAACGGGTGAACATGCCGGAGGCGAAGGAGTCCGAACCCGCCGTCATGTCGACCACGACGTACTCGTCGGGGCCGTCGACGAGGTGGTTCAGGAACAGCTCCACCGCTCCCGTCTTGGAGTGGTAGCAGGCGACCCCCAGGTCGGCGTCCGTGAAGGGGCCGGTGACCATCAAACGGGCGGCGCCGCCGTCGAGTTCCACCGGGCGCGCACAGGCGTCGTACACCGGGTTGGGCTCCCGCACCCGGACCAGCCGCGAGCCCTCGCCGGGCGGGGTCGTCTTGATCATCGTCGCGGCGGAGGCGATGCGCGGATTGGAGCCGCGGAGGTGGTCCTTGATCAGCGAGAGCCGTTCGCCCAGGGCGGGCAGTGCGGCCGCCTCCGCCTCCTCGAGGCCGAGCGCGGGGCCGAGGTGCTGGTTGATGTCCGCGTCGATGGCGACCACCGGCGCGCCGGCGGCCACGAGGTGACGGATGAAGAGGGAGGAGAGCGTGGTCTTGCCGCTGCCGCCCTTCCCGACGAAAGCAATTTTCATGTTCACCAAGGGTAGTCATGTGATAGCTGTATGTGTCAGTTGGAGGGCGGAAGACCACTCCTTCGTGGGGTCGGGCGGTCACAAGTGGCGCGAAGCTCGTTGGGGGGCGGCGGTCGGGTGACGGGTGGGCGCGTAGTGTCGTACTCATGAGTACGAAAGGTGCGACCGCCGATCCGCTCGCGGCCCTGGGCTCGCTGCCCGGCGTGGCCGAGTCCGTGGAGTCCGTGCGCAAGGCCGTGGACCGGGTCTACGGGCACCGGGTCATGCGGCGCCGCAGCAACGAGATCACCTCCGAGGCCGCGCTGCGCGGCGCCCGCGGCTCCGCGGCGCTGTCCGGCGCCGACTGGGCCCTGGAGGAGGTACGGCGGCGCACCGACTTCAGCGCAGACGCCGAGGCGCGCGTCATGGGTGCGGCGCTGCGGCTGACGGCCGAGGCGGGTCAGCTGCTGTCCATCTGGCGGCAGTCGCCCCTCAGGGTGCTGGCCCGGCTGCATCTGGTGGCCGCCGCGGACCAGGGCGAGCAGGTCGGCCGGCCGCGTCAGGAGGGCGAGGCGGTCGACGAGCCGCTGATCGAGCTGCCCCTGCCGGACGCCCGGGAGATGTCCGGCCGGCTGGAGGGGCTGGCGGACCTGATCATCGCCGGGACCTCCGCGCCCGCGCTGGTGACGGCCGCCGTCGTGCACGGCGAGCTGCTCGCGCTGCGGCCGTTCACCTCGCACAACGGCCTGGTCGCGCGCGCGACCCAGCGGATCGTCCTGATCGGCAGCGGTCTCGACCCGAAGGCGATCTGCCCGGCCGAGGTGGGTCACGCCGAACTGGGCCGCGCCGCCTACCTCGCCGCCCTGGACGGGTACCTCTCCGGCACCCCCGAGGGCGTGGCGGCCTGGATCGCCCACTGCGGCCGGGCGGTCGAGCTGGGCGTGCGCGAGTCCACCGCGGTGTGCGAGGCGCTGCAGCGCGGGGCGGCCTGAGCAAACTCCCCGGACACGGGTTGCGGCGGTACGAGTCCTCGTACCGCCGCTGGCATGTTCACCGGGTTACCAAGCGTCCTCGATATGTCGCCCATCAGGTCGGGATCTTTGCCCGTCACCTGGTGCGGCTGGCCCGTAATCGACGGGTCGACGTCGCGTGGGTGCCCAGTGTTCATGCATGGTCCGTGGGGCCAACTGCGTAGTGGTAGGGGATCCTCTCGGATGTCCTTTGGTCTCGCGGGCCTTGAATCCTTTGTACTGCAAGCCCAGAGCAAGCGGAACCCTGGCCTGCACTTCTTTACTTGCAGGTTCAAACATGGGCGGATCGGTCAGGAGGCAAGGCCGCGGCGCCGGCTGGCGTACCAGACGAGGCCGGCCGTGGCCGCCGCCGCCCCTATGGCCGCCGCCGCGACGAGGGCCGGGCGCGGCGGTACGGAGAACGCGGGCAGCCGCTGCTTGAGCCGGACCGGACGGCGGAAGGCCAGGATCGGCCACCCGCGCGCGAGGGCCTCGCGGCGCAGAGCACGGTCCGGATTCACGGCGTGCGGGTGCCCGACCGTCTGGAGCATGGGAAGGTCGGTCGCCGAGTCGCTGTAGGCGTAGCAGCGCTCGAGGTCGTATCCCTCGGACGCGGCCAGCTCCCGGATCGCCTCGGCCTTCGTCGGACCGTAGGCGTAGTACTCCACCTCCCCGGTGAAGCAGCCGTCCTCGCCGACGACCATGCGCGTGGCCACCACCCGGTCGGCGCCGAGCATCTCGCCGATCGGCTCGACCACCTCGGCGCCCGAGGTGGACACGATCACGACGTCACGGCCGGCCGTCTGGTGCTC
Source organism: Streptomyces sp. NPDC031100 (assembly GCF_055570785.1). NCBI lineage: Bacteria > Bacillati > Actinomycetota > Actinomycetes > Kitasatosporales > Streptomycetaceae > Streptomyces > Streptomyces sp. NPDC031100. The sequence goes on along the minus strand of NZ_JBVIGN010000009.1, from coordinate 127,138 downwards.
CTCGATCAGGGAGGCGGCCTCGTCGTAGATGATCGGGTCGATCAGGTCGTGCAGGGTCTCGGCGACGATCTCCTTCACCTGCTGGACGTTCCAGCCGCGGCAGAGCGCGGCCATGTACTCGCGCATGCGCTCCATCTGATCGTGGTCCAGGCCGCCGACCAGTAAGACGAACTGGGCATATGCGGTACGCAGTGCGGCCCTGCGGTTGATCAGACCGCCCTGGTAGAAGGACTTGCTGAAGGTGAGCGTGCTCGACTTCGCAATGACCGTCTTGTCCAGATCAAAGAAGGCTGCTGCGCGGGGCAAGGAGTGGTTTTCCACGCCCCTGAGCATAGGCGCCCACCATTCGGCGTAAGGTGGGGCGCGTGGGTTTGCCTGAGAGGGCTCTCGGGTACACCATGGAAGTCACGGATCGTTCGCGACCGTGCTAACCCGGTCCGACTCCTCCCCCCCCGAGTCGGCCGTGGGGACGACCCCCGCTCTCCCCCCCGGCGGGGGTCGTCGCATGTCCGGGTGGGTTTTCTTCCTTCTTCGCCGGCCGCGGGGCCGAACTTGGGCGGCTCTGGCCCGCACCTTCGGCATGTGCATGATTGGTTACTCGCGGTAATCGCTGGACTGCTCTGTGGAAGTCGCACAGGGGCAGGTACAGACGTCACCGGTATGGGTGACAGCGATATTCACAACCGCTGAGTTGTCCACGGTTTTCGACCAAGATCCACACGATTTCCCGGTTCGCTGCACCGTGATTCCTGCGCGCTCCGACCGCGGCGAGTTCATGGCCGGTTCCCATTGCCGGGGCGTGTATGGCCGGTTCCTATCGGCCGTTCATATGGAGGCCGCTTTGCCGGTTCTTCACACCTTTGGGAATCGCGTGGCCGCCGAGGCTGCGCGGAACACACAGCGAAGGGGGACCACACGTGACCGGAACCGTCACCCATGACCCGCCGCCCGCCACCGGAGGCCGGCCGGGACGGCCGCTCATCGTCACCGAGGACGCCGAACTCCTCGACGATCTGCTGCGCCTGTGCGCGGCCGCGGGCGCCACACCGGAGGTCCATCACGGCCTGCCGGAGCACGGAGGTGGCTGGGAAGCGGCCCCGCTCGTCCTGGTCGGCGACGACGCCGCCCGCCGGGTGCGCGGGGCCGCGCGACGGCGCGGAGTGGTGCTGGTCGGCCGCGACCAGGACGACTCCGGGGTGTGGAAAAGAGCCGTCCAGATCGGCGCCGACCACGTCCTGATGCTGCCCGACGGCGAGCAGTGGCTGGTCGACCGGATCGCGGACGTCGCCGAGGGCGTGGGCCGGCCCGCCCTCACCGTGGGGGTGATCGGCGGCCGGGGCGGGGCCGGCTCGTCCACGTTGGCCTGCGCGCTCGCTGTCACCTCCGCGCGCGAGGGCCTGCGCACCCTCCTCGTGGACGCCGATCCGCTGGGCGGCGGACTCGACGTACTCCTCGGCGGCGAGAGCGCCGAGGGGCTGCGCTGGCCCGCCTTCGCCGCCTCGCGCGGCAGGGTCGGCGGCGGCGCCCTGGAGGAGTCGCTTCCCGAGCTGCACTCGCTGCGGGTGCTCAGCTGGGACCGCGGCGACTGCGTCGCGATCCCGCCCCAGGCCGTGCGCGCGGTGCTCGCCGCCGCCAGGCGGCGCGGCGGCACGGTCGTGGTCGATCTCCCGCGCCGCCTGGACGACGGGGTTGCCGAAGCCCTCGCCCAGCTCGACCTGGCACTCCTGGTCGTCCCGGCCGAACTGCGCGCGGTCGCGGCAGCAGGCCGGGTGGCCTCGGCGGTCGGCATGGTCGTACGGGACCTGCGCGTGGCGGTCCGGGGGCCGTACGCGCCCGGCCTCGACGACCGCGAGGTGGCCCGGCTGCTCGGCCTCCCTCTGGCCGGAGCGGTGCCCGTCGAGCCGGCGCTGCTGCGCCCGCAGGGGAGCACGAAACCGCCCGGCGCGACGGGACGCGGCCCCCTGGCCCGCTTCTGCACCACGTTCTGGGAGCAGGCCCTGGTCGAGGCGGGAGGCGCGCGATGACGCTCCCCGGACTGGACCGGGCCGACGGCGCGGCCCTGCTCGACGGAGTCCGCCGCCGACTGGCCGAGAGCGGCGCCGAACCCACACCCGCGCGCGTGGCCCAGGCACTGCGCGAACAGGGCCGGGTGCTGGGTGATGCCGAAGTCCTCGGCGCGGCCGAGCAGTTGCGGTCCGAACTCGTCGGCGCCGGCCCCCTGGAGCCGCTGCTCGCCGACCCGAGCATCACCGACGTCCTCGTGTCCGCCCCGGACCGGGTGTGGGTGGACCGCGGCGGCGGCCTGGAACCGACCCGGGTGACCTTCCCCGACGCGGCAGCCGTACGACGCCTCGCACAGCGGCTGGCCGCCGTGGCCGGACGCCGGCTGGACGACGCGCGGCCCTGGGCGGACGCGCGGCTGCCCGACGGGACCCGGCTGCACGCCGTGCTGCCCCCGGTGGCCGTCGGCTGCACCTGTCTGTCCCTGCGGGTGGTACGACCCCGGGCGTTCACCCTGGAGGAACTGGTCGACGCGGGCACCGTGCCGCCGGGCGGGGACCGGATCCTGCGGGCGCTGCTGGCGGCCCGGCTCTCCTTCCTCGTCAGCGGCGGCACCGGCAGCGGCAAGACGACCCTGCTGAGCGCCCTGCTCGGCCTCGTCGGGCCCGGCGAGCGGATCGTGCTCGCCGAGGACTCGGCAGAGCTGAGACCGGAACACCCCCACGTCGTACGGCTGGAGACGCGGCCCGCGAACCAGGAGGGCGCCGGCCTGGTCACCCTGGAGGACCTCGTCCGGCAGGCGCTGCGGATGCGGCCCGACCGGCTGGTCGTGGGCGAGGTGCGCGGCCCCGAGGTGGTGCATCTGCTGGCCGCGCTCAACACCGGCCACGAGGGCGGCTGCGGCACCGTGCACGCCAACACGGCCGCCGACGTACCGGCCCGTCTGGAAGCGCTCGGCACGGCGGCCGGGCTCGACCGGGCCGCGCTGCACAGCCAGTTGGCGGCCGCGCTGTCGGTGGTCCTCCACCTCGTACGGGACCGGTCCGGGCGGCGCCGGATCGCCGAGGTGCACGTGCTGGAGCGGGATACCTCGGGGCTGGTGCGGACGGTGCCGGCACTGCGGTGGGGCGCGCGGGTCTTTGCCCGGGAGCGCGGCTGGGAGCGGCTGCGGGAGCTGCTGCGCGGTGAGTTCGAGAGCGAGAGGAGCGACGGAAGTGAGCACTGAGACGTCCATGGGTGCGGCGGTGGCCTGTGCCGGAGCCGCGGCCTGGCTGCTGGGCGGACGGCACTACGGGATGCGGCGCGCGCGTCTGCTGCTGGCCGGCGGCGGAGTGGTGACGACCGGGCCGCCCTCCTGGGAGCAGGCCGTCGACGAACTGCGGCGGCTGCGCGGCCGGTTGGGTGCCGAATGGTGGTCCCTCGCGGCCGGGCTGCTGCTCGCCCTGCTGGGTGCCTCGGTGATTCCGGCCGTCGCGGGGGCGGCCGGGGTGCCGGTGCTGCGCCGGATGCGGCTGGCCCGGCAGGCCGGGCGGGCCCGGGAGAGGCGCGCGGACGCGGTGATCGTCCTGTGCGGGGCGCTCGCCGGGGAGGTGCGAGCGGGACGGCAGCCCGGTGAGGCGCTGCTGCGGGCCGCGCAGGACTCCGGCGGGCTGGGGGACGCACAGCCGGCGGTGGTCGCGGCCGCGCGGTTCGGCGGGGACGTGCCGGGCGCGCTGGCCGTCGCGGCCCGGCAGTCGGGCGCCGAGGGGTTGCTGGGGCTCGCCGCCTGCTGGCGCGTGGCCGTGGACCAGGGCGCCGGGCTGGCCGCAGGCCTCGACCGCCTGGACGCGGCCCTGCGGGCCGAACGGGACCAGCGTGCCGATCTGCGCGCCCAGTTGGCGGGCGCCCGGGCGACGGCACTGCTGCTCGCCGCACTGCCCGCTCTCGGGCTGCTGCTCGGCTCGGCCATGGGCGCCGACCCGCTGCGAGTGCTGCTGCACAGCGGAGCGGGGCTGGGCTGCCTGGTGGCCGGAGCGGTGTTCGAGGCAGCCGGGATGTGGTGGGTCGCCCGGATCGTACGGGGAGCTGAGGCGGTATGAGCGGGGACGTCGTCCACAGGTTGGGGATGTCCGTGGCCGTCGTGCCGGCCCTCGGCTGGACGGTCTGGCGTCTGGACCTGGTCCGGCGGCGGCGCCGGGCGCGACGCCGGGTGGCCGAACTGCTGGCCCTGGAGACGACCGGCTCCGCGCCGTCCTTCGACCTCGCGGGCGCGGTACGGCGGTGGGGGCCCCTGGCCGGAGCGGTCTGCGGTGTGTGGGTGCTGGTCGGCGGGGTGGCCGGCGCGGTCGTCGGGCTCGGTGTCGCCGCGGGGCTGTGGCGATGGCGGCGCCGACAGGCACAGGCCCGCCTGTCCCAGGAGATCGACAGGGGACTGGCCGTCCGCCAATTCCCGCTCGCCGCCGATCTGCTGGCGGCCTGCATCGCGGCTGGCGCCGGGCCGGTGATCGCGGCGCAGGCGGTCGGGGAGGCCCTCGGCGGACCCGTCGGGGACGCGCTGGCACGGGGCGCGGCCGAGGTGCGGCTCGGCGGTGAACCGGCGGACGCCTGGCGAGGGTTGGCCGCACTGCCCGGCGCCGGGGCCCTGGCCCGGCTGCTGGAGCGGGCCGACGCGTCGGGGTTGCCCGCGGCGGGGCCCGTCGCCCGTCTCGCCTCGGACGCGCGCGCGGAGTGGGCACGCAACGCCACGTCCCGGGCGCGCCGGGCGGCCGTGCTGGTCTCCGCGCCGGTGGGGCTGTGCTTCCTGCCCGCGTTCATCGCGATCGGCGTGCTGCCCGTGGTGATCGGACTGGCGAGCGGCGTGGTGGGAGGGGGTGGGGACTGACGGGGCGACGCAGGGCGCAACTGAAGCGGACATCGGCCAACAGAGCTGGAACGAACGGAGTTTGAGGTGCGGAACATCAAGATGCGGGACAAGGCCGCGAAGCTGTGGGTGCGCCTGCGGGAGCGGTGCCGCGGGGACGCGGGAATGGTGACCTCGGAATACGCGATGGGGATCGTCGCGGCGGTCGGGTTCGCGTTGCTGCTCTACGAGGTTGTCACCAGCGGCCAGGTCAAGGCGGAGCTGCAGGCCATCGTGAAGCGAGCCCTCAGTGCGCGGATGTGAGCGAGGGGCGGACCATGGGTTCGTGACCGCGGAGTCGGCCGTGGTGCTGTCCGTGCTGGTGGCGTTCACCATGGCGCTGGTCTGGGGACTGCTCGTCGTGGCGGCGCAGATCCAGTGCGTGGACGCCGCCCGCACGGGCGCCCGGGCCGCCGCCCGGCAGGACCCGGCCGACGCGGTGGTGGAGGTGACCCGGGAGGCGGCCCCGCGCGGGGCGCGGGTGACGGTCGGCCGGGAGGGTGACCAGGTCCGGGTGACGGTGGTGGCCGAGCCGCCGGTGCTGACCGGGTTGCCGTTCGAGGTGCGGGAGGAGGCCGTGGCGGCTGCGGAGGACGCAGTCGGGGCGGGCCCGGGTACGGCTGCGGGGACTGGGGAGGTGGGGCCGTGAAGTGCCGTCGGCGGGACTTTCGGGGCTCGGACCGCGGGTCGGCCACCATCTGGAGCCTCGGGGCGATCGCCGTGCTCTGTGTCGTCTTCGGTGCCGTGCTCGCCCTGGGGCAGGCCGTCGTCGTCCGGCACCGGGCGGCCGGGGGCGCCGATCTGGCGGCGCTCGCGGCGGCGGACCACTGGGCCGAGGGCGGTGCGCAGGCCTGCGCCCGGGCGGAGCGGGTGGCGGCCGCCCAGGGGGCTCGGCTGGTGCGGTGCGTGATCGTGGGCGAGACCTCGGATGTGACGGCGGCCGCGGGGCGGGGGCCGTTCGCGGCGGAGGTCAGGGCCAGAGCGGGGCCGGCGGGACCGGTGCCGTCCGCCCTTCCGGGCTAGGCCCCTGTACCGGGATGTGCCACGGGTTGGGCAGGCCCTCTCCGCCCGGGACCCTGCCCCGGTTGCCGCACAGCTCAGCCCTGGTCCGGCTCCTGCTGCGGCGCCTCCCGCAACAGCACCGTGAGGAGCCGTACCGCCCCCCTCTTGTGCAACGGATCGTTGCCGTTGCCGCACTTGGGGGACTGGATGCAGGAAGGACAGCCGGACTCGCACTCGCAGGAGGCGATGGCCTCCCGGGTGGCGGCCAGCCAGGCGCGTGCGGTGTGGAAGGCGCGCTCGGCGAAGCCCGCTCCGCCGGGGTGGCCGTCGTAGACGAAGACCGTGGGCAGGAGCGTGTCGGGGTGGAGCGGGACCGACACGCCGCCGATGTCCCAGCGGTCGCAGGTGGCGAAGAGGGGCAGCATGCCGATCGAGGCGTGCTCGGCGGCGTGCAGGGAGCCGCCGAGGATCTCCGGGGTGATCCGTGCCTCGTCCAGCTGGTCCTCGGTGACCGTCCACCACACCGCGCGCGTGCGCAGCGTTCGAGGAGGGAGGTCGAGTTTCGTCTCGCCCAGCACTTCGCCCGTGATGAGTCGTCTGCGCAGGAAGGAGACCACTTGGTTGGTGACCTCGACGGAGCCGTAGCAGAGGCGGCCCGTGCCCCAGGGCACCTCGATGTCCGTCTCCAGGACGGAGATGGACGTGGTGTCGCGGGCGACCGTCGAGTACGGGGGGTCGGCCTGCTCGACCAGGGCGACCGAGTCCTCCAGGTCGAGGGAGCGCACCAGGTAGGTGCGGCCCTGGTGCAGGTGCACCGCGCCCTCGTGGACCGTGGAGTGCGCGGCGCCCGCGTCGACCGTACCGAGCAGGCGGCCCGTGCCCTCTTCGACGACCTGCACCGGCCGTCCGCCGGCGCCGCGGATGTCGGTCAGGTCGGCGGCCCGCTCCCGGCGCGTCCAGTGCCACGCCTTCGTCCGGCGGCGCAGCAGCTTCGCGGCCTCCAGCTGCGGCAGCAGCTCCGCGCAGGCGGGGCCGAAGAGGTCCAGGTCCTCCTCGGTCAGCGGGATCTCGGCGGCGGCGGCGCACAGATGCGGGGCGAGGACGTAGGGGTTGTCGGGGTCGAGGACGGTGGACTCGACCGGTTGGTCGAACAGGGCTTCGGGGTGGTGGACGAGGAAGGTGTCCAGTGGGTCGTCGCGGGCCACCAGCACCGCGAGTGCGCCCTGCCCGGAGCGGCCGGCGCGGCCCGCCTGCTGCCACAGGGAGGCGCGTGTGCCCGGATACCCGGCGATCACCACCGCGTCCAGGCCGGAGACGTCCACGCCCAGCTCCAGGGCCGTCGTGGCGGCGAGGCCGAGAAGTTCGCCGGAGTGCAGGGCGCGCTCCAGGGCCCGGCGTTCCTCGGGCAGGTAGCCGCCGCGGTAGGCCGCGACACGCCGGACCAGGGAGCGGTCTACCTCGGCCAGCCGCTCCTGGGCGATCACCGAGATCAGCTCGGCGCCGCGCCGGGAGCGGACGAAGGCGACCGAGCGGACGCCCTGCACGGTGAGGTCGGTCAGCAGGTCGGCGGTCTCGGCGGTGGCGGTACGCCGTACGGGTGCACCCTTCTCGCCGTGCAGCTCGGTGAGCGGGGGCTCCCAGAGGGCGAAGACGAGTTCTCCGCGCGGGGAGGCGTCGTCGGCGACCTCGACCACCGGCAGGCCGGTCAGCCGACGGGCGGCGACGGCGGGCTCGGCGGCGGTCGCGGAGGCCAGCAGGAACACGGGGGAGGCGCCGTAGCGGGCGCACAGGCGGCGCAGCCGGCGCAGCACCTGGGCGACGTGCGAGCCGAAGACACCCCGGTAGGTGTGGCACTCGTCGATGACGACGTACTTGAGCGTCTTCAGGAAGGAGGACCAGCGGGCGTGTGAGGGCAGTATGCCGCGGTGCAGCATGTCGGGGTTGGTGAGGACGTAGTTCGCGTACTGGCGGATCCACTCGCGTTCCTCGAACGGGGTGTCGCCGTCGTAGACGGCCGGGCGTACCGCCGAGCCGAGAGGTTGTGAAAGTTCCTTCACCGAACGGCACTGGTCCGCGGCGAGGGCCTTGGTGGGGGCGAGGTAGAGGGCGGTGGCGCCACGGCCGTTGGGAGCCTCGGAGCCGTCCAGGAGGGTCGACAGGACCGGCACGAGGTAGGCGAGGGACTTGCCCGAGGCGGTGCCGGTGGCGACGACCACCGAGTCGCCGTCCAGGGCGTGCTCGGCGGCCAGCGCCTGGTGGGCCCAGGGGTGCTCGATGCCGGCCCCCTGCACGGCCGCGATCACCTCCGGGCGAATCCGGTCAGGCCAGACGGCATGCCGACCCTCGCGCGGGGGCAAGTGCTCCGTATGAGTGATGCGCGCGGAGCGGCTCGGTCCCGAGGCGAGCCGGTCCAGGACGGTGCCCGGAGACGGGCGGGACGCCGGGCCCGCCAGGGGTCGATCGGATCGGTGATTCTTGGCCATCGGCACTGAGTCTGTCACCGGCGTGACGGACAATGGGGCCAAGGCGTCGTGCACGCCTGCCGGTAAGTGATTGAATGCCATCGCGGCTGGCGATGCGTCTTGGGGGCCGCAAGCCGAGGTGTCCCGAGGGGCGACCGCTCGATAGCAAGGTGCTGGAGGATCCGTGGACCTGTCCCTGTCGACCCGTACCGTCGGCGATCGTACGGTCGTCGAGGTCGGTGGCGAAATCGATGTATACACCGCGCCCAAGCTGCGCGAGCAGCTGGTCGAGCTGGTGAACGACGGGAATTTCCACCTCGTCGTCGACATGGAGGGCGTGGACTTCCTCGACTCCACCGGGCTCGGCGTGCTGGTCGGAGGCCTGAAGCGGGTGCGTGCCCACGAGGGCTCGCTGCGCCTGGTCTGCAACCAGGAGCGCATTCTGAAGATCTTCCGCATCACCGGCCTCACCAAGGTGTTCCCGATCCACACCTCGGTCGAGGAAGCGGTGGCGGCCACCGACTGACCCCGGGCCGGTCGCCGGGTCCGGACCGCCCATCGGTCCGGACACCGGTCGGCTCAGCCCCGGGCGGGTTCGTCCGGGGCCCAGAAGTTCATCAGGGGTGCGGGCTCTCGGCGCCCGCCGCCCCCGAACCGCACGCCCGTAGTCGCGAGGGGGATGCATGGCCACCGTCGAACTCCGCTTCAGCGCGCTGCCCGAGCACGTCCGGACCGCCCGGCTGGTGGCGGCAGCGGTGGCGCGCAGGGCCGGAGTGGACGAGGCCGTCCTGGACGAGGTCCGGCTCGCCGTGGGCGAGGCCTGCTCGCGTGCTGTCGGACTGCACCAGAGCAACGCCATCACGGCACCCGTGAAGGTGGCGCTGATCGAGGAGGAGAAACAGTTCTCCATCGAGGTCGGCGACGAGGCCCCGCACGCCACCCCCGCCGAGCGGGTGGCCGGCGGTGCCGCCGCGGACGCGGACGTGGAGGCCGAGGAGGACGAGATGGGCCTCGCGGTCATCAGCGGCCTCGTGGACGACGTGGAGGTCACCACGGGCGAGAGCGGCGGGCTGATCCGCATGAGCTGGCCCACCGCCCCGCCGGCCGCGGCACTCGCCTGAACCCCCGCGCACAGCGCATCGAAGGGCCCTGCTGAGCAGGGCCCTTCCTGCTGTTTCCGGCCGTCCCCGAATTCGTGAAGGAATTCACGATCGATAGGCTGATAATTCGATCAAGCGTCAATGTGGCCGTCAATGCCTTTGGGGCATTACCCTTTTCGGGTTCCCTGGCGTGACCTCGATCATTTGCTGAAGAGCACAACGAGGCCAAATCCGTTTACCGTGCCCTGTTTAGATCACCGTCGGGTACCTACAATCCGTCCACATCTTGAGCTCAGCCCAAGCGTCAAGGAGGACGAATGGCGGGGCTTTCTACCCCTCATCAGTTGGGCCAACCCACAACCTTCGCAGCCGCAGTCCTGACCGACGACAACCGGATCATCGTGGCGGTGATCGCGGCCGTCGCCCTGGCCGCGCTCGTGGTCGCGGGCGTCCTGGTGCGTCAGGTGCTGGCAGCGGGCGAGGGCACCGACAGCATGAAGCGGATCGCCGAGGCGGTCCAGGAGGGAGCCAAGGCGTATCTCGCCCGGCAGCTGCGCACGCTCGGCGTATTCGCCGTCGTCGTCTTCTTCCTGCTCATGCTGCTACCCGCGGACGACTGGAATCAGCGGGCCGGACGATCGGTGTTCTTCCTGATCGGAGCGGTGTTCTCGGCGGCCACCGGTTATATCGGCATGTGGCTTGCCGTGCGCAGCAACGTGCGGGTCGCGGCGGCGGCACGGGAAGCCACCCCCGGCCCGGGCGAACCGGCAAAGGATCTCACCACCGTTTCACACACCGCGATGAAGATCGCATTTCGCACGGGCGGCGTCGTCGGCATGTTCACGGTCGGGCTCGGCCTGCTGGGCGCCTCTTGTGTGGTGCTGGTGTACGCGGCCGACGCGCCGAAGGTGCTCGAGGGCTTCGGCCTCGGCGCCGCCCTGATCGCCATGTTCATGCGTGTGGGCGGCGGCATCTTCACCAAGGCCGCCGACGTCGGCGCCGACCTGGTCGGCAAGGTCGAACAGGGCATTCCGGAGGACGACCCGCGCAATGCCGCGACCATCGCCGACAACGTGGGCGACAACGTCGGCGACTGCGCCGGCATGGCGGCCGACCTGTTCGAGTCGTACGCCGTCACTCTGGTGGCCGCGCTGATCCTCGGCAAGGCCGCCTTCGGCGACTCCGGGCTCGCCTTCCCGCTGCTGGTGCCCGGCATCGGTGTGCTCACCGCCATGATCGGCATCTTCGCGGTCGCCCCGCGACGCGCCGACCGCAGCGGCATGACGGCGATCAACCGCGGCTTCTTCATCTCCGCGGTGATCTCCCTCGCACTGGTCGCGATCGCGGTCTTCGTCTACCTGCCCGGGAAGTACTCCGACCTCGACGGCGTCACCGACGCGGCGATCCGGGGCAAGGACGGCGATCCGCGGCTCCTCGCGCTGGTCGCGGTGGCCATCGGCATCCTGCTCGCCGCCGTGATCCAGCAGCTGACCGGCTACTTCACCGAGACCAACCGCCGCCCGGTCCGGGACGTCGGCAAGACCTCCCTCACGGGCCCGGCCACGGTCGTCCTGTCCGGCATCTCGCTGGGCCTTGAATCGGCCGTCTACACCGCCCTGCTCATCGGTCTCGGCGTGTACGGCGCGTTCCTGCTCGGCGGTACGTCGATCATGCTGGCGCTGTTCGCGGTCGCGCTGGCCGGCACCGGTCTGCTCACCACGGTCGGCGTGATCGTCGCCATGGACACCTTCGGGCCGGTCTCCGACAACGCCCAGGGCATCGCCGAGATGTCCGGCGACGTCGAGGGCGCGGGCGCGCAGGTGCTCACCAACCTGGACGCGGTCGGCAACACCACCAAGGCCATCACCAAGGGCATCGCCATCGCCACCGCCGTCCTCGCGGCCTCGGCGCTCTTCGGGTCGTACCGGGACGCGATCACCACCAACGTGCGGGACGTCGGGGCGAAGCTCACCGGGCCCGGCTCACCGATGAGCCTGTCGCTGGACATCTCGCAGCCCAACAACCTGGTCGGCCTCATCGCGGGCGCCGCGGTCGTCTTCCTCTTCTCCGGACTCGCCATCAACGCCGTGTCGCGCTCGGCCGGTTCGGTGGTCTTCGAGGTGCGGCGGCAGTTCCGCGAGAAGCCCGGGATCATGGACTTCACGGAGAAGCCCGAGTACGGCAAGGTCGTCGACATCTGCACCAGGGACGCCCTGCGGGAGCTGGCCACGCCCGGTCTGCTGGCCGTCATGGCGCCGATCTTCATCGGGTTCACCCTCGGCGTCGGCGCGCTCGGTTCGTACCTCGCGGGCGCGATCGGCGCGGGCACGCTGATGGCGGTGTTCCTCGCCAACTCCGGCGGTGCCTGGGACAACGCCAAGAAGCTGGTGGAGGACGGCCATCACGGCGGCAAGGGCAGCGAGGCCCACGCGGCCACGGTCATCGGTGACACGGTCGGCGACCCCTTCAAGGACACCGCGGGGCCGGCGATCAACCCACTGCTGAAGGTCATGAACCTGGTCTCGCTGCTCATCGCGCCCGCAGTGATCAAGTTTTCTTACGGCGCGGACAAGAACATCGGCGTGCGCATCGGGATCGCGATCCTCGCGCTCGTGGTGATCGTCGTGTCCGTGTACATCTCCAAGCGACGCGGCATCGCGGTCGGTGACGACGAGAGTGCCGGGCGGGTCTCCAACTCGGCCGATCCGGCGGTGGTTTCGTAGGCCGTCTTACGAGGGCCTGCACAACGGGCGGGCGGGAGGCGCGTGCTGACGTGCCGCCCGCCCGCTTCCGTATGTCTTCCCTGCACGGGCTCGCCTGGGCCTTCCCTGTGTGGGCTCGCCCACGTCGTGAGCCTTCTCTCCCATGGGGCAAAACGTCACAAAAGCTGACTTATGAGGCGTCCGTCATGGGGGGGCGTCGGTCCGCCGTGTAGATTCCGGGGGCCGAGAGCCATGGAAGGGACCGATCCGGTGAACAAGAAGCTCGCGGCCGCACTGTCCGGCGGTGCGGTACTGGTAGTGGCGCTGACGGGATGCAGCAGCAAGAAGGACAGCGGACCCGACCCCAAGCTGGTTGCCTGGGCCAAGACCGTGTGCGACGCGGTGCCCGCGCAGGACACGAAGATCCGGGCGGCGAACGCGTCGATCGCCAAGATCGCCACGGACAGCAACCTCCCGCCCAAGACCGCCAAGGCAACGTACTCGCAGGCCTTCCAGGACATGGCCGACGGGTACAAGGCGATCGCCGCCGCTCTCAGCAGCGCCGGGGCGCCCCCCGGGGTCGACGACGGCGCCAAGCGGCAGCAGGACGCCGCCAAGAACCTCGCCGGCCTCTCCACGGCGTACGCCGACCTGAAGAAGAAGGTCGACGCGCTCGACACCAAGGACCAGGGCAAGTTCGCCGGCGGTCTGCACGATGTCGCCACGCAGACGAAGGAGATCGGCCAGCAGAGCAACAGCGGCACCGAGGCGCTGAAGCGGCTGGAGCAGGGCGACGTCAAGGCGGCGATCGCCAAGCAGCCCAGCTGCCAGGTGGCCGCGTCGGCGGCGGCCTCGGCCTCGGCGACGAACAGCTGACGCCGTGAGGCCGCCGGCCGGCCCGTGCCGAGGCGGCCCATTCAGCCCCTTGTGGCTGCATGAAGCAGCCTCCGCGGGCCGTATCAGGCAGCCTCCGGCAGCCTCCGCGGGCCACAATGGGGGGCGTGACTGACACCGGCCTCGCCCCCCTGCCCGCCACCGACCGGCCCGACGTCGCCGCACGCCTGCGCGACGCCCTGCTCGCGGCTTCCTTCACCGCCGACGGGCTGCTCGACCTGCTCGGCGCCCCCGCCTACGCGGCGCTGGCCCGCAGCGAGACCGTGCCCGCCCTCCGGGCCACGCGCGGCGACGCGCCGCTGGAGACGCTCGTACGGCTCTTCCTGCTCCAGCAACCGGTGCCCCACGCGCGCGTGGCGGCCGTTCTGCCCGTCGAGGAGGCCCTCGAAGCCGGGTGGCTCGCGCGCGTGGGTGGCGACGAGGTGGCCGCGACCGTGGACGTACGGCCCTACGGCGGTCCCGGCGGCGAGGACTGGTTCATCGTGTCCGACCTGGGCTGCGCGGTCGGTGGCGCGGGAGGCATCGGCCGGCGCGACGAGGCGGTGGTGCTGGGCGTCGGCGGCGCCTCCACGACCCTTGCCGGCATCACCGTCCGTACGCCCGTCGCCTCGGCGCTCGACCTCGGCACCGGCTCCGGCATCCAGGCGCTGCACGCCTCCCAGCACGCCACGCGCGTGGTTGCCACCGACCTCAACCCGCGCGCGCTGCACATCACCGCGCTCACGCTCGCGCTCTCCGGCGTGCGGGCCGCCGACCTCCGCGAGGGCTCGCTGTTCGAGCCGGTCCGGGACGACGAGACGTTCGATCTGATCGTGTCCAACCCGCCCTTCGTGATCTCGCCGGGCGCCCGGCTGACGTACCGCGACGGTGGCATGGGCGGGGACGATCTGTGCCGCTCGCTCGTTCAAGGAGCGGGCGACCGCCTGAACGAGGGCGGGTTCGCGCAGTTCCTCGCCAACTGGCAGCACGTCGCAGGGGAGGACTGGCAGGACAGGCTCAGGTCATGGGTGCCGCGCGGGTGCGATGCCTGGATCGTGCAGCGCGAGGTGCAGGACATCACGCAGTACGCCGAGTTGTGGCTCAGGGACTCCGGCGACCACCGCGGCGATCCGGCGGAGTACCAGGCGCGGTACGACGCCTGGCTCGACGAGTTCGAGGCGCGCAAGGTCAGGGCCGTCGGCTTCGGTTGGATCACCCTGCGCAGGACCGGGGCCGCCGAGCCCTCGGTCACCGTGGAGGAGTGGCCGCACCCGGTCGAACAGCCGCTCGGCGAGGCGATCCGGGCGCACTTCGAGCGCCTCGACTTCCTGCGGGAGTACGACGACGCGGCTCTGCTCGAAGGCCACTTCAAGCTCGCCGCCGAGGTGGTTCAGGAGCAGGTCGGGCTGCCCGGCGCCGAGGACCCGGAGCATGTGGTGCTGCGTCAGCACCGCGGTATGCGCCGTGCGACGAAGGTGGACACGGTCGGTGCGGGTTTCGCGGGCGTGTGCGACGGCACGCTGAGCGCCGGCCGCATCCTGGATGCCATCGCCCAACTCGTCGGCGAGGACCCGGTGGTGCTGCGCGACCGCACGCCCGCGCAGATCCGGCTGCTGGTGGAGCAGGGCTTCCTGGAACCGGTGGTGTGAGGCGGGGTACGACGGCCGGGCCGCCGGGTGCCGTAGCCCGGCTGCCCGGGGCCGCCGTACCCGCGTCCGGATCGTTGCCGTGCGCCGCTGGCGTGGGCGGGCCGCGCCCTGCGTCGGAAGGACGGCGGCATGCCGGGGCCGCACCCGTGTCGGAGAGTCGGCGGGACGGCGGGCCGCACCCGCGTCGGACGGGCGGCGGCACGGTGGGCCGCACCTGTGAGCGGAGAGACGGCGGCACGGCGGGCCGCATCTGTGATCGGAAAGGCGGCGGCACGGCGGGTCTGCACGAGCCCCGGAAATCCGGCGGCGCGGGCGAGACGCGCCGGTGCGGGTAAAACGGCCGGAAAATTACGGGCGCCGGGCCGCGTCGAGCCATGTTCGAGGCTGCGTTCGATGGTGTGTCGACCTTCCGTTCACCCCGATGTCGCCCGCCCGTCTCCCGCGCGTGCCACCCTCCCCGCGCTGGGTACGGGCAGACGCCACAGAGGGGCGGGCGGGATCATGGAGAGCGGGCCGGCGATCTTCGCGGGAGTGGTGTTCGCCCTGTTCGGAGGCGCCCTGCTGGTGTGGGCCGGCACCCGGCTGCGCCGCCACGAGCCGGTCGCCCAGGGTGTGAGCCAGGTCGCATCGGCCACCCTTGCCGGCGCCGCCGGCGTCATCGCGCTGGGCCTCGGCGCCTACTGCCTCACCCGCCTCTGACGTCGGCGGGCGTACGGTCGTACGAGTAACTGGAGCATCACGCTCCGGACAGGGGCCGAAGAGTCGCGGAACACTCCGGGCGGCAGGAATGCCGGTAGTCGGGTTACCGTTCGAGTGGCCGTTGTGGGCTTTTCCCGTTTGACAACGGGGCGGGATGTACCGTCACACTCCGCAGCGTCACACGAGCCAGAAGCACGCCGCGACCCCGGGACCAAGGCCTGGGGAGGCCCCAGCGTCGACCGGAGAGAAGAGCGAAGTTGTCCCCGACCAGCGAGACCGCACAGGGCGGCCGCCGACTCGTCATCGTCGAGTCGCCTGCCAAGGCGAAGACGATCAAGGGCTACCTCGGCCCCGGCTACGTAGTCGAAGCGAGCGTCGGGCACATCCGTGACCTTCCCAACGGCGCCGCGGAGGTGCCCGAGAAGTACACCGGCGAGGTCCGCCGCCTCGGTGTGGACGTCGAACACGACTTCGAGCCGATCTATGTCGTCAACGCCGACAAGAAGGCCCAGGTCAAGAAGCTCAAGGACCTGCTGAAGGACTCCGACGAGCTCTTCCTCGCCACCGATGAGGACCGCGAGGGCGAGGCCATCGCGTGGCACCTGCTGGAGGTCCTGAAGCCCAAGGTCCCGGTCAAGCGCATGGTGTTCCACGAGATCACCAAGGAGGCGATCCGGGAGGCCGTCGCCAACCCGCGCGCCCTGAACCAGCGCATGGTCGACGCCCAGGAGACCCGCCGCATCCTCGACCGCCTCTACGGCTACGAGGTCTCGCCGGTGCTGTGGAAGAAGGTCATGCCGCGCCTGTCGGCGGGCCGTGTCCAGTCCGTCGCGACCCGGCTCGTCGTAGAGCGGGAACGCGAGCGCATCGCTTTTCGTTCGGCTGAGTACTGGGACCTGACGGGCACCTTCGCGACCGGCCGCGCGGGAGATCCGTCGGACCCGTCGTCGCTGGTCGCCCGCCTGCAGACCGTCGACGGCCGGCGGGTCGCGCAGGGCCGCGACTTCGACTCCCTGGGACAACTCAAGAGCGAGAACATCCTCCACCTCGACGAGGGGAACGCCCGCGCCCTCGCCGCCGCCCTGGAGAACACCCGGTTCTCGGTGCGGTCCGTCGAGTCCAAGCCGTACCGCCGCTCGCCGTACGCCCCGTTCCGTACGACGACGCTGCAGCAGGAGGCCAGCCGCAAGCTCGGCTTCGGCGCGAAGGCCACGATGCAGGTCGCGCAGAAGCTGTACGAGAACGGCTACATCACGTACATGCGTACGGACTCCACGACGCTGAGCGACACCGCGATCGCGGCCGCCCGTGCCCAGGTCACGCACCTGTATGGAGCCCAGTACCTGCCGGACGCGCCGCGCACGTACGCCGCCAAGGTCAAGAACGCCCAGGAGGCGCACGAGGCGATCCGTCCCTCGGGTGATCGTTTCCGCACCCCGGCGGAGACCGGCCTGACCGGTGACCAGTTCAAGCTCTACGAGCTGATCTGGAAGCGGACCGTCGCCTCCCAGATGAAGGACGCGACCGGGAACAGCGTGACCGTGAAGATCGGCGGCGCCGCCGCCGACGGCCGGGACGTCGAGTTCAGCGCCTCCGGCAAGACGATCACCTTCCACGGCTTCCTGAAGGCCTACGTCGAGGGCGCCGACGACCCGAACGCCGAGCTGGACGACCGCGAGCGTCGGCTGCCGCAGGTCGCCGAGGGCGACGCGCTGGCCGCCGAGGAGATCACGGTCGACGGCCACGCCACCAAGGCCCCGGCCCGCTACACCGAGGCCTCCCTGGTCAAGGAGCTGGAAGAGCGCGAGATCGGCCGCCCGTCGACGTACGCGTCGATCATCGGCACGATCCTCGACCGCGGCTACGTGTTCAAGAAGGGCACGGCCCTGGTGCCGTCCTTCCTGTCCTTCGCCGTGGTCAACCTCCTGGAGAAGCACTTCGGGCGGCTGGTCGACTACGACTTCACCGCCAAGATGGAGGACGACCTCGACCGCATCGCCCGCGGCGAGGCGCAGGCCGTGCCGTGGCTGAAGCGGTTCTACTTCGGCGAAGGCACGGTCACGGGCGGCGCGGCCGACGCCGGCAACGGCGACGGGGACCACCTCGGCGGCCTGAAGGAACTGGTCACCGACCTGGGCGCGATCGACGCGCGCGAGGTGTCCTCGTTCCCGGTGGGCAACGACATCGTGCTGCGGGTCGGCCGCTACGGCCCGTACATCGAGCGCGGCGAGAAGGACACCGAGCAGCACCAGCGCGCCGACATCCCGGCGGACCTGGCGCCGGACGAGCTGTCCGTCGAGCTGGCCGAGGAACTGCTGGCCAAGCCGAGCGGCGACTTCGAGCTGGGCACCGACCCGGCGACCGGGCACACGATCGTCGCCAAGGACGGCCGCTACGGTCCGTACGTCACGGAGGTCCTGCCCGAGGGCACCCCGAAGACGGGCAAGAACGCGGTCAAGCCGCGCACCGCCTCCCTCTTCAAGTCCATGTCGCCGGACACGGTGACCCTCGAGGACGCGCTGAAGCTGATGTCGCTGCCGCGCGTCGTCGGCACCGACGCCGACGGTGTGGAGATCACCGCGCAGAACGGCCGCTACGGCCCGTACCTGAAGAAGGGCACGGACTCGCGCTCGCTGCAGTCCGAGGACCAGATCTTCACGATCACGCTGGAGGAGGCGCAGGCGATCTACGCCCAGCCGAAGCAGCGCGGGCGGGCCGCCGCCAAGCCGCCGCTGAAGGAGCTGGGCGAGGACCCGGTCTCCGCCAAGCCGGTCGTGGTCAAGGACGGCCGCTTCGGTCCGTACGTCACCGACGGCGAGACCAACGCGACCCTGCGTTCCGGCGACAGTGTGGAAACGATCACTCCGGAGCGCGGCTTCGAGCTCCTCGCCGAGAAGCGGGCGAAGGCGCCCGCCAAGAAGACGGCGAAGAAGGCCCCGGCCAAGAAGGCGGCTCCGGCGAAGAAGACCGCCGCGGCTGCCAAGAAGACGGCGGCGAAGAAGACGACCGCGGCCGCGAAGAAGACCACGGCGAAGAAGACGACGGCCAAGAAGGCGACGGCTTCCAAGGCGACGGCTTCCGGCGCGGAGGACTGACGCGGGTGCCGGACCGGCACCCGGTCCGGCACCGCGGCTTCGCGAAACGAACGCCCCGGCATCACTTTGGTGTCGGGGCGTGCGCACGCCCGGACGGCCTGGGCGTGGTGTCGGTGGCTGCCGATAGGCTGAACGCATGACGCGAGCCGAGCAGCCAACGGCCCCCACCACAGCACCGGACGACGCCCTGGTCGCGGACTCCCGCGAGCGAGCCGTCCGCTCCCTGCTGCGCCGACCGCAGGTGCGACGCCTGTGGAGCGCACAGCTCGTGAGCGGTGTCGGTGACATCCTCGCGCTGCTCGTGCTGGTCCTCTTCGTCCTCCAGGCGGCCATCGTCGAGGGCTCTTTCGGCGGTGGCTACCGAGGCGTGGCGTTCGCAGTGGCGACCGTCTTCGCCGCGCGGATACTCGCCACGCTCCTCTTCGGCGCGGTCCTCCTCGGCCCGCTGACCAACCTCACCGCGCAGGAGGGCCCGCTCGACCGGCGCTGGACCATGGTCGGTGCCGACGGCCTGCGCGCCGTGCTGCTGATCGTCGCGCCCCTGTGGATCGACTGGACCCCGGACAACGCACTCGCCGTCCTGCTGGTCACCGCCTTCGTCACCGGCGTCGCCGAGCGGCTGTGGACGGTGTGCCGGGAGGGCGCGGCCCCCGCCCTGCTGCCCGCCCCGCCCCCGGAGGGGGCGACGGTACGGCCGCTGCCGGACCACCTCGACGCCCTGCGCCGCCTCGCGCTGCGCACCAGCTTCCTGGCGATTCCGCTGGCGGCCGCCGCCCTGGTCGTCGCCGCGCTGCTGAACAACCTGCTCGGCGCCGGAGTGACCTGGTTCGACCAGCACCAGGCGGCCCTCGGGTCGTACGTGGCGGCCGGACTCTTCGCCGCGTCCCTGTCCGTGCTGACCTTCCTGGAGCTGCCCGACACGCGTACCCCGCGCCCGCGGTCCCCGCTGGAGGGCCTGCGCCGCCCGCGCACCGGCACGGGCGTCGACAAGGGCCGTACGGGCGCCGTCCCGCTGCTCGTCCCGGCCTGTGCCGCAGTGGCCGGAGCCATCGCCGCCGCGGTCGCGGTGTGCGTGCTGCACGCCAAGGACCTGGGCGGCGGCCCGGTCCTCTACGGCCTGCTGGTGCTGGGCCTGACCGGCGGTGTCGCCGTCGGCATCCGTACGGCGCCCGCGCTGCTGCCCTCGCTCTCGCGCCGCCGGCTGCTGGCCCTCGCGATCGCCTTCACCGGCGTCGCCCTGCTGGCCGCCGGGCTGGTCCCGGACGTCACCACGGTGCTGCTGATCGTCACGCTGGCCGGCGTCGGCGCGGGCGTGGCCGCCAACACCGGGCACGCCCTGCTGGACCAGGAGACCGAGGAGTACCGCAGGGCGCGCACCACCGAGCACCTGCACGCCGTCGTCCGGGTCTTCATCGCGCTCGGCGTCCTGATCGCCCCCCTGGTCGCGGCGCTGATCGGCCCGCACCGGCTGGAGAACGGCAAGTTCGTCTTCGCCCACGGCGGCGCCGCCTTCACACTGATGCTGGTCGGCGCGCTGCTGCTGCCGGTGGCCGCGCTGGTGCTCGCCAAGGTCGACGACCGCTCCGGGGTCCCGCTGCGGCAGGACCTCAAGGACGCGCTGCTCGGCGGCGACGACCCCGTCCAGGCCCCGGCGGCGAGCGGCTTCTTCATCGCCCTGGAGGGCGGTGACGGAGCCGGCAAGTCCACCCAGGCCGAGGCGCTCGCGGAATGGATCCGCGCCAAGGGCCACGAGGTCGTGCTCACCCGCGAGCCGGGGGCCACGCCCGTGGGCAAGCGGCTGCGCTCGATCCTGCTGGACGTGTCCTCGGCGGGCCTGTCGCACCGCGCGGAGGCGCTGCTGTACGCGGCCGACCGGGCCGAGCACGTCGACACCGTCGTACGGCCCGCCCTGGAGCGCGGCGCGGTCGTCATCTCGGACCGGTACATCGACTCGTCCGTGGCCTACCAGGGCGCGGGCCGCGATCTGTCCCCGACCGAGATCGCCCGCATCAACCGCTGGGCGACCAACGGGCTCGTTCCGCACCTCACCGTCCTGCTGGACGTCTCCCCGGAGGCCGCTCGCGAGCGGTTCACCGAGGCGCCGGACCGGCTGGAGTCGGAGCCGGCCGAGTTCCACGCGCGCGTGCGGGCCGGTTTCCTCACCCTCGCCGCCTCCGACCCCGGCCGCTATCTGGTCGTGGACGCCGGGCAGGAGCCCGAGGCCGTCACCACCGTGATCCGGCACCGGCTCGACACCGTGCTGCCGCTGTCCGAGGCCGAGATCAAGGCCCAGGAGGAGGCGCGGCGGAAGGCCGAGGAGGAGGCCCGCCGCAGGGCCGAGGAAGAGGCCGCGCGCAAGGCCGAGGAGGAGCGCCTGGAGCGCGAGCGCCAGGAGCAGCTCGCCAAGCTGCGTGCCGACGAGGAGGAGCGCAAGCGCCGCGAGCTGGAGGAGGCACAGCGCCGCGAGGCCGAGCGGCAGGCGGAGGAGGCCCGGCAGCGGGCCGAGGAAGCGCGGCGCCGGGCGGAGGAGGAGCGGCAGCGGCTCCTTGCGGAGGAGAAGGCCCGCGCCGAGGAGGAGGCTCGCCGCAGGGCCGAGGAGGAGCTGCGGCGCCAGCAGGCCGAGGAGGAGGCGCGGCTGCGCGCCGAGGAAGAGGCACGGCAGGCCCGGCTGCGCGCCGAGGAGGAGGCGCGACGGCTGGAGAAGCAGCGCAAGGCCGAGGAGGCCCTGCTGCGCGCGGAGGAGGCCCGCCGCCAGGCGGCCGAGGCCGCGGCTGCGGCCGACATGGCGGCCCGCAGGCCCAGCACTCCGCAGCCGACGGTGCCGGGCATGACCCCGGATGCGGCGACCGCGCCTACACCGGTGGTCCCGCCCAGCGCGGAGGAGACGGTGCGGACGCCGGTCGTGTCGCCGGGTGCCGAGGAGACGACGGTGCTGCGGCCGGTGCGCGAGGAGCGGTCCGACGACGCCCGGAACTCCGGGTCCGGGGCCGCTTCCGGTTCCGGTTCGGAGTCCGAGGTGACGGCCGAGCTGCCGCAGCCGCCGAACGCCTCGGGCGCGGCTGACGAGACGGCGGTGCTGCCGCCGGTGGCTCCGGGCGCGGCGGACGAGACGGCGGTCCTGCCGCCGGTGACTCCGGGCGCGGCCGACGAGACCGCCGTCCTGCCGCCCGTACGGGGCGAGGACCCGGCGGACCGGGTGCCGTCCGGCTTCTTCCGGGACGAGCGGTCCGGAGCGGGTCCCGACGGCTCCGAGGACCGTACGCGCGAGATGCCCCAGGTCGACGCCGAGGGCACGCCTCGTCGCCGGCCGCGCCCGGACTGGGCCGAGGAGACCCCGCTGGACGACCTGCCGACGCTCGCGGACGAGCTGCTGGGCTCGTACGACGCGCAGGAGTACGGGGACGCCGGTGACGACCAGGGCCGCCGCGGCCGGGGTCGCGGCCGCCGCGGCTGAGCGAGGACGCAGAGCGCGGACTCTGGGCCGGCGCACATCGGGCGGCGCCCGTCGGAGCACCGACGGGCGCCGCCCTCGTTGTCAGTGCCCACCCCCACAATGGATCCCGGAACGCGAAGTGTGACGAAAGGGCGGCGTGACCCATGACCGTATGGGACGACCTCGTCGGGCAGGAGAAGGTGAGCGCGGTGCTCGACGCCGCCGCGCGGGACGCCGACGCCCTCGTCACGGCCGCCGCGGCGGCCGAGCCGCTGCCGGAGGCGTCGAAGATGACCCACGCCTGGCTGTTCACGGGCCCGCCCGGAGCGGGCCGGAACCAGGCGGCGCGAGCCTTCGCCGCCGCCCTGCAGTGCGTGAGCCCCGACCGTGCCCTCGGCGGCTCCCCGGGCTGCGGTTTCTGCGACGGTTGTCACACCGCGCTGCTCGGCACCCACGCGGACGTCAGCACGGTCGCCGCCGTGGGCTCCGAGATCCTGGTCAAGGACATGCGGGACACGGTCCGCAAGTCGTTCACCGCCCCGGCGAACGGCCGCTGGCAGATCATCCTGGTCGAGGACGCCGAGCGGCTGAACGAGAAGTCGGCCAACGCCGTCCTGAAGGCGGTGGAGGAGCCCGCACCGCGGACGGTCTGGCTGCTGTGCGCCCCCTCGATCGAGGACGTCCTGCCCACGATCCGCTCCCGCTGCCGCCACCTGAACCTGCGGACACCGTCGGTCGACGCGGTCACCGACATGCTCGTACGCCGTGACGGCATCGAACCCCAGGTCGCCGCGGCCGCCGCCCGCGCCACCCAGGGGCATGTCGACCGGGCCCGCCGGCTGGCCACCGACCCGGCGGCCCGTGAGCGTCGCGCCGCCGTGCTCAGGGTCCCCCTGCGCCTGGACGAGGTGGGCGCCTGCCTCAAGGCGGCCCAGGAGCTGGTCGACGCGGCCGCCGAAGACGCCAAGCAGCTCGCCGAGGAGATGGACGGCAAGGAGACCGAGGAGCTGAAGGCGGCTCTGGGCGCGGCACAGGGCGGCCGGCTGCCGCGCGGTACGGCGGGTGTGATGAAGGACCTCGAGGACATGCAGAAGCGCCGCAGAGCCCGCACGCAGCGCGACAGCCTCGACGTCGCGCTCGGCGACCTCACCGGCTTCTACCGCGACGTCCTCGCCCTCCAGCTCGGTTCACGGGTGGCGATCGCCAACGGCGACGCCGAGGACGCCCTGGAGCGGCTGGCCCGCGGCAGCTCCCCGGAGTCCACGCTCCGCCGCATCGAGGCGATCGCCGCCTGCCGCGAGGCCCTGGACCGCAACGTGGCTCCGCTGCTGGCGGTGGAGGCGATGACGATGGCGCTGCGGGCGGGGTGAGCCGGACGTACGGTGGTTGACGGGCCGCGTCCCTCGTACGAGGCCACCGTCCGCACGCACCGCACCCACCCCGTCGCCCAGCGTTACGCTCGCCTGATGCACACCTGGTCATCCCGCCGCCGGAACCGCCGGACCCGGCCCCGGACCGAAGCCCGGACTCTGACCGAAGCCCGGACCCGAGGCCGTAGCCGGGCGACGGCGCGCGTCACGGGCACCTTCCTCGCGGCGGCCGCGCTGCTCGTCTCCGCCTGTTCCTCCGGGACCTCGACCACACCGTCCGCCAGTACGGCGGAGGCGGCGCTGACCGCGCTGCCGCGCTCCACACCGTCGGCACTGTCGTCGTACTACACCCAGCACCTGCACTGGCGCAGCTGCGGCACCGCCGGTTTCCAGTGCGCCACGATGAAGGCGCCGCTGGACTACGCCAAGCCCGATGCGGGTGACATCCGGCTCGCCGTGGCCCGCAAGAAGGCCACCGGCAAGGGCAAGCCGCTCGGCTCGCTGCTGGTCAACCCGGGCGGCCCGGGCGGCTCGGCGATCAGCTACCTCCAGAGTTACGCGGGCATCGGCTACCCCGCCGAGGTCCGCGCCCGCTACGACATGGTCGCGATGGACCCGCGCGGCGTCGCCCGCAGCGAGCCGGTCGAATGCCTCAGCGCACGCCAGATGGACGCATACACGGAGACCGACACCACGCCCGACGACCAGAAGGAGACGAACGCGCTGGTCGGCGAGTACAAGAAGTTCGCAGAGAGCTGCGGGGCACGCTCGGCGCGGCTGCTGCGGCACGTGTCCACCATCGAGGCGGCGCGGGACATGGACATCCTGCGGGCCGTGCTCGGCGACCCCAAGCTGAACTACGTCGGCGCGTCGTACGGCACCTTCCTCGGGGCGACGTACGCCGGTCTGTTCCCGGACCGGACGGGCCGCCTGGTGCTGGACGGCGCGATGGACCCGTCCCTCGGCGCCCGGAAGCTCAACCTGGAGCAGACGGCGGGCTTCGAGACGGCGTTCCAGGCGTTCGCGAAGGACTGCGTACGGCAGCCCGACTGCCCGCTCGGCGGCAGAGGTACGACGCCCGCGCAGGTCGGCGACCACCTCAGGGCCTTCTTCCACAAGCTGGACGCCCACCCCATCCCGGCGGGCGAGGCGGACCACCGCGAGCTCACCGAGTCGCTGGCCACCACCGGGGTGGTCGCGGCGATGTACGACGAAAGTGCCTGGGAACAGCTGCGCGAGTCGCTGACCTCGGCGATGCGGAAGATCGACGGCGCGGGCCTGCTCGCCCTCTCCGACAGCTACTACGAACGGGACGCGAAAGGCCACTACAGCAATCTGATGATGGCCAACGCCGCCGTGAACTGTCTCGACCTGCCGCCCGCCTTCACCGGCCCCGAGCAGGTGGAGAAGGCTCTGCCCGAGTTCGAGAAGGCGTCCGCGGTCTTCGGCGAGGGCCTGGCGTGGGCCTCGCTGAACTGCGCGTACTGGCCGGTGAAGGCCACGGGCGAGCCGCATCGCATCGAGGCGAAGGGCGCGGCGCCCATCGTCGTGGTCGGCACCACCCGCGACCCGGCCACCCCCTACCCCTGGGCCGAGTCCCTCGCCCGCCAGCTCTCCTCGGGCCGCCTGCTGACCTACGTCGGCGACGGCCACACCGCCTACGGCCGCGGCAGCGCCTGCATCGACTCGGCGATCGACACCTACCTCCTCCGCGGGACGCCTCCGGCGGAGGGAAAGCGCTGCTCATAGGTCTGATCGCCCGGTCGGCCGGGGGTGCTCCGGGAGGTGGTACGGAGCACCCCCGGAAACTGTGTAGACTTACCGACGTTGCTGATCGCACCATAGTGCGGACGGCGCGCCGCCTTAGCTCAGATGGCCAGAGCAACGCACTCGTAATGCGTAGGTCTCGGGTTCGAATCCCGAAGGCGGCTCCATCAAACCCCAGGTCAGACAGTCGCTGACCTGGGGTTTTCTGTTGCTCGGGGCATGGTGTGCCACACAGTCGAGGTGCCGTGGGATGGCTTGCGTGAGCGATGCGTGAGCGGAGCGCCGCCGGGACCTACTTCTCGGGCTTCCGGCGCTTGGCCTTCTTCTTGGCTTTGGCCTGGGCGTTCGCCTTGTCCTTCGGCTTGCCGTTGCCCTTGCCGTTGTTCTTGGCGGACTTTGCAGCCTTGCGGGCCGCCTTCTCTGCCTCGGCCTTGCGCTGTAGCGGGACCAACTTGGCGGTGGCCTCGGCAGCGTTCTTGCCGACCTGGGGCAGGACACTCTGGTAAATGTCCCGCGTGATCCGGGTATCACTGTGACTGAGGGTGTCCGACACGATCTTGATATAGATGTCGGCGGCCAGCATGAGGGTGGCTGCGCCGTGGCGCAGGTCGTGGAGCCGGATCGGCGGGAGACCGGAGGTGGCGACGAGCCGCTCGAAGAGGTCGGTCACCGTGCCGGGGTGGAGCCTGGCCTACCTCGAAGCCGACGGCATCGCGGTCAAGCCCCGCCGCGGGCCGTCCGGCGACCTACTCGGCCATGCCGTCGGCCGCCCCGGTGACGTCAGCAACGACGACGAACAGATCTACCACCCCGGCGGGAAGATCGCCCCAGACCTGAGTCTGCCCAAACTCAAGGCACGCTTGGACACAACTGCTCCAGAAGAGCACCCAACCGCTCGCCGCAACCGCCCCACCAGACCCTGGGAACGGGCGGCCGATGCCCTCGACGTGATCGACACCGGTATGGACGACGACGTCCGTGCCCAGGCACACATCGCTGCCCTGGGGGAACTGATCGAGGTCACCGCCCAGAAAGCCCCACCCGGACTCCGCGCCGAACTCCGATCCGCCTCACAGAAGTTCGCCCGCGCCCAGCGCTCCCAGATCCGAGCCGAGCACCGAGCAACGAACGCTCTGCGCACCGCTGCTCGCGACATTGCCCACACTGCCATGGGGCCCGACAGCAGCGCACTCGCCGCCTTCGTTGCTGCTCTCGTCTGGGCCACGATCATCGCCGGCCGCTGGCATGAGGCGAAGCATCATGCCCAGCAAGCCGAGGCTGCCCACCAAGCCCTCCAACACCTTCAGACCGCTTCCGACCAAGCACTCAACCCCGTACTGGAGGAACTGGCGCCGCGTCGTCCCACGGACCGAATACGGCGCAGCCTCGCCCACGACGTACGCACCGCCGTACCCTGACCACGCCGACCGCATCCTCACCGACCCCGCATGGCCGGCCCTCGCCACCGTGCTCGCTGACGCCGAAGGCCGCGGTCACAAGCCCGACCAACTCCTTGCGGAGGCAGCCGCCCAGCGTGAACTGACCACTGCTTGCCAACCCGCCCGGGTGTTGATCACCCGTATCCAGCACACTGGCCGGAACCCGATACCGAACCGCCGAGCTGAAGCCGCTCGCCGCCGCACCACCAATGGCGCACCAGATTCCGGTCAACAGGCCGGAAGCATGCGTCCAGGCACGGCTCCCACGCCGCCCATGGGCCAGCCCATACGACCCCGCCGCTAGCGAGATCACCTGCCGCCGATCGCGCATCCGATCGGCACGGGCGCCCCGCCCACGGCAGTCCCAAGACGAGGGCAATCACCTAAACAACGCTCTACGCGGGCCAGAACTGGATGACGTGTTCCTCTACCTCGTACGAAGCGATGAGGAGGCGACCCTTCCAGTCGTAGGGGGGTTCGAGGCCGGGCCGGTTGAACAAGTGCTCCGGCGGCATGGGGTCTTGGAACATGTCGTCGAGGTCGGTGCCGGTGGTGAAGCCGGCCGGGGCGTCGGTGGCGGTGCAGGTGAAGGTTTCGGTGTGGGTCCACTTTCCCGGCAGCGGCTCGGGTTCCTGGTCGTAGATGAGGAAGCTGATCTTGACCGGCTCCCACTCGGTGGAGCCCGCGGTGATAGTGAGACAGCTCTTGCTTTCGGTTGCGGTGACGCGGGTCTGGGAGGACATGGAAGGCAGGGCGATGCCCTCCGGTTCTCCCATGTCGATGACGTAGAAGGCGTGGTTCAGGGTGGCCATTCCGGTGTACTGGTCCACCGGCAGGATCTCTGTCATGGTCGGCTTCTTTCCAGAGACAGGGCAGGCCCCCACACGGACGGCGTGGGGGCCTGCCATTATCGAGTAGCCGCTGTGATCAGCCCATGTTCACGTAGAACTTGTCGCCGGGCAGGATGTGGTAGCGGCCGAAGAAGGTGCGAAGGATGCCGCCCTGCTGGCGGTTCTCCTTCAGCGGCACCCACTTGATGGAACGGTTCGGCGGGTTGTAGGTCCTGCCGCCCTGCTTGGTCTCGGCGAAGGGGTATTCGTCGCACGAGGGCTTGGTGCCGTCGTCGTGGGGGTCGACGTGCCACCAGATGTCACCCGGCTTGGGGTGGACGTCGGGCCCGCAGACGGCCCTGCGGTTGTCGTCGGCCTGGTCCTTGGTGGCTCGGGTGAGCGGAACCGTGGAGTTCATGCGGCCGATGTGGAGTCCGGCGTTCTGGACCTTGCGGATGTTGTCCTTGATGCCCGGGAGGGCGGCCATCTTAGAAAGATGGGTGAAGTCGGATTCCACTGAGAGCATGGTCGGGTGGACGCAGCCTGCCCCGTACTGGCGGTCTTCGTCGTCGCACCGGTAGGTCTGTCCGTTATAGGTGACCTGTCCTGCGCCGTAGCCGGGCTTGGTGAAGTCCCATTCGTAGTGGGTGTGGGTGGAGCGGGGGTGTCCGTGGCTGACGGTGAAGACGTACTTGTTACCGCCGGAGTGGGCCGACCCGTTCAGGATGAACGGCCTGGCCATGGCGCCTGTGGCGTGGACCTGACAGCTGGAGCCGCAGGAGGGGTGGAAGGCGGCGAGGATAGTGTCGGCAGTGCCGACGATCTTGGTCTTGCTTGCGGTGATTGTCTCCGTCCACTTGACGCTCTTGAGGTTCAGGTGCGTCTCGTGCCAGACGGTGAAGGAAGCAGTGCCGACGGTGCGGCCCCGGTATTTGACTGGATCTTGATGTCCTGGTGGAAACATTCCCAGGTGCGGTTGACCACGTTGGTCAGAGGCTTGGGAACCTTGCAGTAGCCCCTGGGCTCGCCGGTGGCATTCGGCGCGATGGCCTTGCCGTTGGCGGCGAAGTCAGAGATCACCTTGCTGGCGGTAACGGTGATGGCATTTCCGCTGGCCGCGCTGCTCGGGGCGGAAGCAGCGATGGTGCCGGTGGCGGCGAGCATCAGCGTCACGGCTGTAGCGATCGGCTTGCTGCTGCTTTTGGCTTGATGGTGCACGAATCTCTCCCCGTAGTGGTCGATTTCGAGTGACGCCTGTGACCGGTCTGTCGCTCATGGTGATCGCATCACGGGTCGAAACGTTCATGACAGGCACTCTTGAGACGAACTGGCGTTCGGTATCAGTCAGTTCCGACAGCAGGGCATGTGGCTTGTTCCGGTCCAGGCCGTGCTCCCGCCCGGGTTGTCAGGCCGGAGCAGCATCACAGGCACCCCACCTGGGCGCCGTTGTAGGCCGGTTAGTGGGGAAAATGGCGGTGCTGGCGGCGAACGTCGCCCTCTCCTGCGTCTTGCGCGCGTCGGCCATGTCCCGGACCTCGTGGGTTCGAGCATGCTCCGAGGAGACTCTCCTGAGAGTCGGCCGTCACTGACGCGTCGGCGTACCAGTGGAGACCTGTCCTGGTCACGGGGCTCATACCGCGGGGGATGGCAGGCTCTTCCGTGACCAGGACGGGGGCTTAACCGCGGCGGAGGAACCTGCTCGGGCCGCGGTGCCTGCCAGTACGCCGAGCCGAGGGCGGTCTCGCGGCGGTGGTCTCGTTCGGCCGGTCAAGGCAAGCCGGTTCGTCCCTGTTGAGGAAGGACTGCCAGACCCGTTCCTGAAGTGCACGGATGCATGGCCCGCACGCGTACATGGGAGCCTGGGCGCCGGCGACGCTCGCGGGGCCGATCCACAGGACGCGAGTCCGCCGCTGGCCGCAGCAGAGCCAACAGAAACCGTCGACCCACTCGTTGCCGTCGTCCGTGGCCGCTGGTGCAGGCAGCCCTCCGCGAGCGAACTCGGCGATCCCGGGGATCACCTCCGTGCTGTAAGGCGACTTCCGGAAGCATGACCTGTCCGCCTTTTGGTCAATGGCGGCCCTGGACTGCCGAGGAGACATCGCTGCTTCTCGGCGTCGGAGAACAGCAGGGTGGACTCGGCGAGGATGTCGTGGCCGGCCTCGCTCTAGTAGATCGCGTCGACGCTGCTGAACCGGGCCTCGGAGTAGTCTAGTTCCAGGAGATCGGCGGCCTGCCGGACGGACGCCTCGTCGGGCCCCTCGATCTCCAGGAACGTGGTGAGGTCGGGCCAGGCGTCGAAGTCGAAGGCGACCTCTCCCAGGCGCCACTCCTCGCGGTAGTTCTCCTAGTAGCGGACCTCGGTGAGGCCCACTCGGCGTGGCGCTGTCTGTCACGATCATGCAGGCCCTCGTAATGCGTAGGCCTCGGGTTCGAATCCCGAAGGCGGCTCTTCTTGAATCCCAGGTCAGCTCTTGTCTGACCTGGGGTTTTCTCGTATCCAGCGACGGCGCGGCCTCGGCGGCCTGGATGGGGGAGGGCGCGCCAAGGGCCAGCAGCCCCACGGCGAGGGCGGTGGCACCCGCCCGGGACGAAGTGATCGTGGTCGTACAACCCTCCGGCACCCTGCCCTGTCTGGACAGGCGGTGTTCTCGCGCCGTTCACGGCGTGTGTTCTTGAGCTTTGGAGGGGTTCTGTGAGAGCGAGCGAGGCTCGACGGGGGGCGTGGGGCGCGGCCGGGGCGCTGGCAGTGGCCGTGGCGGTGGTGGGGCTGCCGGCCGAGCACGCCGTCGCGGCCGGGGCGGGGCTGGAGATCGCTGCCGCGGGTTACGGCGGCTACACCCTGCAGGCCTTGCCGTACACGGACATGGACCCGAACTCCGGGAATTCCGTGACGCTGACCAACACGGGCACGACGAAGATCACGTCGTACACGCTCACGGTCGACTACAGCTCGCTCGGCGGAGTCGTGGACGTCACCGCCCCCTTCTCCGGATGCGCGAAGAAGACCGAGGGCGTCCTGGTCTGCCAGGGCGCGGACGCCCCCGCGCCCGGCAGGACGAGCCGGCTCGGCGGATTCCGGGTGCGGAGTCTGAAGGGTGCGCGGGGTGCTACCAGCGGCGAGATCCGGGTCAGCGGAAAGGCCGACGGTGCCGAGATCGCCGAGCGGGTGTGGAAGGTCGACATCAAGGACAGCGGGTTCGTCCAGGACCGCGCGACGGGAGCCGTGAAGGGCAAGGTCAAGCCCGGCGCCGAAGTGCACCCGGGCGCGGGCTTCACCTACTTCGGCGCGCATGAGCTCAAGGGAACCGACCTCTACATGGATGCCCGGCGCGCGTCGTTCGAGCAGGAGTACAGCAACTGCCAGTACGGCACGATGTGGGTCCACCTGTTCGACGACCCGATCGGGGAGCCCACCGACGTGTCGTTCCCGGCGGCCGTCTGCCACTTCGACAACACGATCGAGGTGGGCGACTCCTTCGACATGGCCCCGGGGCCGCTCCGGATCGACGACGCCGCACGTAACGCCACCTGGTACGCCGAGCCGGGTGCCACGGACCGGCTGAAGGAGCTGACGGACGTCCACCCCGGCACCGGCCCGGAGCTGAAGCTCGTGCCGCGCCCGGCCGACGCCCCGCAGGGGGAGCCGAAGGAGGGCAGGTACAGCGTCCACTACGAGGTCGACAACACGGCGGACATCGAGGCCGTCGGCGCCTCGGCGAAGGGGCGGCCGGGTGACGTGGTCACGATGGACGTCGGCTACCGCAACAACGGTCCCGGCGCCGTGCCCACCTGGAACGGCAGCGAGCCCATCGAGGATCCTTCGGTGGAGACGACGGTCACCGTTCCCCAGGGCACGACCGTGGTGAAGGCGCCGATGGGGTGCCGGAGGACGGACACGCACGAGAGCGAGGCCGGCGGCCGCGGCTACCGCTGCGTGGAGAAGCGGACCGAATGGTCGATCGAGCCGGGCGAGCGTCTCATGTGGTCCTTCGGCCTGCGCATCGACAAGGCGTCCGCGCTCAAGCCCGGCAAGGTCTCGCTGAAGGTGCTGTCCGAGCATGACAGCGACCCGAAGAACGACACCGCCGCCATCACCGTGAAGGTGCCGGGCACGGCGGGTGGTACCGGTGGCTCCGACGGTGGCGGAAACGGGTCTTCCGGAGGCTCGACGGGCGGCACGTCCGGCTCGGGGTCCGGCGGCGGGTCCGGGTCCACCGGGGGCGCCCACGACACGTCGTCCACTTCCACGCCCACCGGGTCCATGGCGGGCACGGGTGCCGGCTCCCTGCCGTGGATCGCCGGGACGGCGGGCGTCCTCGCCGTGGGCACCGGCACGGTCCTGTTCCTCGCCGCGCGCCGGCGCCGACGGCCCTGAACGCTGCTCGCCCTGGCCGGTGATCCGTCCGTACTCGGTGCGCCGCGCCAGGCCCGGACAAAACTGCAGCAAAGGGGCTGCAAAGTGAATCCGCCTCAGATGAACCGGCGCCTCTGAGGCAACATCTTGGTGAACGGCGAGCGCCGTGCGATCGGGACACGGCGCCGCCGTCGTCGGCCGGATGGGGTGAGGGACGTGGTGGAGCCGAGGATCGCCGTCGCCGTGGTGACCATGGGCAACCGGCCCGCCGAGGTCGACGCCCTGCTGGAGTCCGTGGCCAAGCAGGACGTCGCCCCCGCCCGCATCGTGATCGTCGGCAACGGCTGCCGGCTGCCCGAGTTCGCCCAGCGGCTCTCCCTGCCCGGTGAGGTCACCACCGTCGACGTCGAGGAGAACCTCGGCTGCCCGGGCGGCCGGAACGTCGCCCTCGCCCGGCTGCGGGAGTACGGCGACATCGACATCGTCGTGGAGCTGGACGACGACGGACTGCTCGTCGACCCCGACGTGCTGCGCCGGGTCCGTGAGCTGTACGCGGCCGACCCGCGCCTCGGCATCGTCGGCTTCCGCATCGCCGACGAGCACGGCGAGACCCAGCAGCGGCACGTGCCGCGGGTGGGCAAGGCCGACCCCCTGCGTGGTGGTTACGTCACCTGCTTCCTAGGCGGCGGCCACGCCCTCTCCATGGCCATGCTGGCCGAGACCGGGGACTGGCCCGCCGAGTTCTTCTTCGCGCACGAGGAGACCGACCTCGCCTGGCGGGCCGCCGACGCCGGCTGGAAGATCCTCTACGCCCCCGAGTTGCTGCTCCAGCACCCCAGGACCTCGCCGGCCCGGCACGCCATCTACTACCGGGTCAACGCCCGCAACCGGGTCTGGCTGGTCCGGCGCCGGCTGCCCCTGCCGCTGATCCCCGTGCACCTCGGGGCGTGGACGCTGCTCACCCTCGCCCGCGCCCGCTCCCTGGCCGGACTGCGAGCGTGGTTCGGCGGATTCGTGGAAGGGCTGCGGGAGTCGGCCGGCGAGCGACGGCCCATGCGCTGGCGGACGGTGTGGCAACTCACCCGCCTCGGGCGCCCGCCCGTCATCTAGCAGCGCCCGTCAACTGGGCAGGGCCGGTCATCCGAGCAGGGCCGGTCATCCGGGCATCGCCGGTCATCTGAGCACCGCGCGTAGATACGGGACAGGGACCCGGTCGTTCACCTCCGCCGACCGGGACCCCTTTGCGTCCCCGGACCAGGCCTGCGGCGACACTCCCCCGAGTTACGCGACTTCACGCGCGCACCGATGGGCCGGATCCGATGAAAAGATCACATCAGGGCGCACCAACGGATCGCTAACATGTGGCCAACGGTTCGTCCGCAGGTCGCGGGCCGGTTGGCCGGAAGTCGCCGGACGGTAGCGGCGGTACGACGGAACGCTAACCGAATCCTGCCCCGATCGGCAGGTGGAAGCTGGCGGAAAACCGTTGTGGACGGGGCGGATTTCCGCCAGGGAACGGCGGGCGCGCGCCCGCCGCGCAGCACGGTCGGACAGGACCGCGCGGAAAGGCAGTGGAGTGGCGTGATGCGGCGGTGCGAGCTGCGGTTCGGACTGCTGGGGCCGCCCGTCCTGTACGACCGGCAGCCGTACGAGATTTCGTACGACGGCTCCAGTCGCGCGCCGACCACCCCTGACAGCCCCTCGGACCCCAACCCCGACAACTTCGTCCGTGCCATCGGCAGCCCCAAGGTCCGCGCCCTGCTCGCCGCGCTGCTGCTGGAGGCCGGCCGGGTCGTGTCGGTCGAGTCGCTGAAGGACGCCCTGTGGGGCGGGGCACCCCCCGTCTCCGCACAGGCCTCGCTGCACAACCACGTCACCCGGCTGCGCCGGCTCCTGGACGACCCCGAGCGGCTCAGAGCCGTGGCGCCCGGCTATCTGCTGCGCGTGGACGACGGCGAGCTGGACGTGCACGTGTTCGACGCCCGGGTCGCCGAGGCGCGCGCCGCGCACGCCCGGCGGGACTGGGCGGGTGTCGTGCGCCCCTGCGCGGCCGCGCTCGCGCTCTGGCGCGGCACCCCGCTCAGCGGACTCCCCGCCGACTTCGGCGGCTACGCCCTCGTACAGCGTCTGGAGGAGGCGCGGCTGCTGCTGCTGGAATGGCGGTACGACGCCGAACTCGCCCTCGGCGGAGCCAGGGTGGCCGGACTCGTCCCGGAGCTGGCGGCCCTGGTCGCCGGGCATCCGCTGCGCGAGGCGTACCACCGCCAGCTGATGCTCGCCCTGCACCACACCGGCCGTCAGGCCGAGGCCCTGGCCGTCCACCGCGATCTGCGCGCCCACCTGATCGAGGAACTCGGCATCGAGCCGGGCCGAGCGGTCCGCGAGGCCCACGCCGAGGTCCTACGAGGCTCCACGCCCCCGAAGACCGCACAGGAAGCCCCCCGCGTCCCCGCCCAACGCACCCATACCCACACACCCGCAGCCGCTGGCGGCGAACCGGCCCCACAGGAGCCGCCCGCACCCGACGACGAAGGCGGTGCAGGTGGTGCGGGTGGGAACCCCATTCCGGCCGACGGCCGGCCTTCCTCCCCGCACCCACCCGCACCGGCCCAACTCCCCGCACCCCCCGCCCACTTCACCGGCCGAGCACCTGAAATCAAGGGCCTGCAGGAATCCTTCGCCACCCGGCGGAGCCAACTCGCCGTGATCAGCGGCATGGCCGGCGTGGGCAAGAGCGCCCTCGCCCTCCACGTGGCCCACGGACTGCGGGAACGTTTCCCCGACGGCCAGCTGTACGTCAACCTGCACGGCGCCACCCCCGGCATGACCCCCCTCACCTCCGCCCAGGCACTCGCCGCCCTGCTGCGCGACCTGGGCGCCGAGTCCCGGAACATCCCCGAACACCCGGACGCCGCAGCCGCATTGCTCCGCTCGCTGCTCGCACCGGCCCGCATCCTGCTGGTGCTGGACGACGCGGCGAGCGCGGCCCAGGTACGGCCCCTGCTCCCGGCCGGGCCCGGCTGCGCCGTGATCGTCACCAGCCGCTCGCCGCTGACCGCGCTCGACGGCGCCCGGCGCTTCCCGCTGACCCCGCTGACCGGGGAGGAGAGCGCGGCCCTGCTGCGCGCGGTGAGCGGACGCGAGGGGCTCGACGCCGGCCACGCCCTGGTCGAGCTGACCGGCAGACTGCCGCTCGCGCTGCGGGTCGTCGCCGCCCGGCTGGCCGCCCGCCGGGCCCTCACCCCGGAGGTGCTGGCCGGTCAACTGGCCGCCACCGAAGGCCGCCTGCACCATCTGGAGTACGACGACCTGAGCGTCCGCCGCTCCCTTGCCGTCGCGCACGACGCGCTCGCCGCCGCCGCGCACGAGGCCGACCGGGACGCGGCCCTCGCCCTGCGCCACCTCGGCGCCCTCGACCTGCCCACCTACGGCGCCCCGCTGGTCGCCCGCCTCACCGGCACCGACGCGCGCCGCGCGGAGGCCGCCCTGGACCGGCTCGTCGACGTGGCCCTGCTGGAGGAGACGGCGTACGGCCGCTACGCCCCGCACGACCTGGTCCGCGACTTCGCACGCGAACTGGCCGCCCAGAGCCCCGAGCCGGCCGCCGGCGCCGACGCGGACCTCATCGCCCTGCGCTGGTACGCCGCCGCCGCCGAGCGTGCCCTGGTCGCCATCGTGGAGCCCGGTCTCGACCAGGACGACCGTCGACGGCCCACCTCGGCCCAGCCGCCGGAGCACGCGGCGGACGTGGCCGCGCTGGGCACCTTCGAGTCCGCCGAGGTGGCCTTCGCCTGGGGCGATGTGGAGCTGGAGAACATCGTCGCGCTGGTCGAGCGCAACGCGTGCACGGACCACGAGCGCCGGGCCGCCCATCTCTCCGTCCTCGTCCGGCTGTTCTTCCCCTACGCGCAGCGCAGCGGCCGGGTCGCCGAGATGGAGGTGCTGGGGCGGGCCGCGCTCGGCGCCGCACGGCGGCTCGGGGACGCAGCCGCCGAGGCGTACGCCCTGGGCGACCTTGCGGGCCTGCACTTCCTCACCGGCCGGCAGAACGACGCCCTCGCCCTCACCGACCAGGCCCTCGCGATCTGGCGGCGGCTCGGCACGGTCTCCTGGATCCGCCGCTCCCTGAACAACCGCGGCCTGCTGCTGGAGGGGCTCGGCCGGTTCGCGGAGTCGGAGGAGGCGCTGCGGCGGAGCCTCGCCTACTCCCGGCAGCTGAACGACCCCTACGGCGAGGCCGTCACCCGCAGCCACCTCGGCAACCTCTACGAGCACACCGATCCGCGGGCCGCCATCGAGCAGCACCGGCGCTCGCTGGCGATCGGGGACGCGATCGGCGCGGTGATCGTGCAGCACTCGGCGCACTGCAACATCGGCTACGCCCACCTCACGCTCGGCGAACCGGCCGCCGCCGCAGGGCACTTCGAGGAGAGCCTGCGGATCCTCGGCGGCCACGGCGACTGGCACGGCGAGTCGCAGACCCGGCTCGGTCTGGTCCGCGCGCTGCGGGAACTGGGTGAGGCCGAGCGGGCCGCCGCCGAGTGCGCCGAGCTGCTGCGCCGGGCCGACGCCCGCGCCGACTGCTACATCGGCGGCCTCGCCCGCCACCAGCACGGGCTGCTGCTGCACGAGGAGGGGCGCCGGACGGAGGCATACGACGCCTGGCACGCGGCCCTCGCGGCGCTGGACGGCACGGACGAGCAGGCGGTCCTCGCGGAGCTGCGGAGGCTGCTGTCCGACGGCCTTGCCCGGTGACGGGCCGTCGCGGCCGGTCCGGTGAGCCGACGTGCACCGAGGGCCCTCACTTGGCGTCGGCATAGCACTCCACCACCGCCGTGGTGAACGGGAAGCGCACCGGGGTCTCGCCGAAGGTCAGCCGCCCGGCGAGGTCGGCGGCGTCCCGGATGGCCTGGACGACGGTGCCGGCCTCCTCGGCGGGACAGTGCACGATCACCTCGTCGTGCTGGAAGAAGACCAGCTCTGCCGCCAGGTCCGCGCAGGACCGGCGCAGCGCGGCGAGCAGCAGCAGGGCCCAGTCGGCGGCGCTGCCCTGGACGACGAAGTTGCGGGCGAAGCGTCCGCGCGCGCGGGAGTTGGTGGAGGCGTAACCAGGGACCCAGGCCTGGCCTTCGGCGTCGTCCTCGCCGACGGGGATGCCCGCCTCCTCCTCCGCGTCCTCGCCCTGGGCGGCGGGCGGGCAGGTCCGGCCCAGCCAGGTGCGCACGAGCCGGCCCTCTTCGCCGGCCCGCGCGGCGTCGTCGACGTAGGCCACCGCCTTGGGGAAGCGGCGGCGCAGCGCCGCGAGGTTCTTCAGGCCGTCGCCGGACGTCTGGCCGTAGACCGCGCCGAGCACGGCGAGCTTGGCCTGGTTCCGGTCGCCGGAGAAGGCGCGGTCGGAAACCGCCTGGTACAGGTCGCTCTCGCGGCCGGCCACCTCCATCAGGCCGGGGTCGCGGGAGATCGCCGCCAGCACGCGCGGCTCCATCTGGTCGGCGTCCGCCACGACCAGCCGCCAGCCCGGGTCGGCGACCACGGCCCGCCGGATCACCTTGGGGATCTGCAGCGCGCCCCCGCCGTTGGTCACCCAGCGTCCGGTGACCGTGCCGCCGGCCTGGAACTCGGGCCGGAAGCGGCCGTCACGGACCCAGTCCTGCAGCCAGGACCAGCCGTGCGCGACCCGGATGCGGTACAGCTTCTTGTACTCCAGCAGCGGTTTCACCGCCGGGTGGTCGATGGACTCGATCTCCCAGCGGCGGGTGGACTTCACCTTGATCCCGGCCTGCGCGAAGGCCTTGACCACGTCGGCGGGCAGGTCGGGCCGGACTCGGCGGCCGAAGGCCGCGGACACCTCGTCGGCCAGTTCGGCGAGGCGGCGCGGCTCGCCGCCGCCCGCGTACCGCTCGCCGAGCAGGTCGTGCAGCAGCTCGCGGTGGACCTCGGCGCTCCAGGGGAGGCCGGACCGGTTCATCTCGGCGGCCACCAGCATCCCGGCCGACTCGGCGGCGGTCAGCAGCCGCATCCGGTCGGGGTGGGCGGTCTTCTCGTGCCGCCGCTGCTGGTCGGCGTAGACCGCGAGGAGGTCCTCGAGGGGCAGGCGGGTGCCGGTTGTTTCGAACAGCGGGGACTGGGCGCCCGGTTCGGCCGAGCGCTGCGGCGGATCGGGCGGTACGGGGCCGCCCCGGAGGCGGGCCAGGGCGGCGGCGGCCGAGCGCGGCTCGCCGTACCGGCCCTCGTGGCCCAGCAGGAGTGTTTCGGCGTCCTCGATGTCGTAACACCGCTCCACTCGCACCCCCGTGGCGAGCAGACGCGGGTAGACCTCGGGTGTCGACCGCCACACCCAGCGCGTCACCTCCGGGCGGCTCCGCACCGCCTCGGCGAGATCGCTCTCCCGCCGCACCGGACCGGCGGGCAGCCCGTCCGGGCCGAGGGGGGCGACGTCCACGCCACCGTCCTCGGCCGGCGCGAGAGCCCACCGGTCGGTCATGACTGCGAGTGTGGCAGGCGGTACTGACAATAGGTCTGACCTGCGGATTTACTCCGCGTCCGGCGCGGCCGACGTCTGCTCCAGCAGCGTGGCCAGCATCCTGCTGACGTAACCCTCGGTCGCCGCCTTGGTGATGCCGAGCCCGCTGAGGACGCCCTCGCCGTTCTCGTGCTCCAGCAGGGCCATCAGGAGGTGCTCGGTGCCGATGTAGTCGTGGCCGAGGCGCAGGGCCTCGCGGAAGGTGAGTTCCAGGACCTTCTTGGCCTCGGGGCCGTAGGGGATGAGCTCGGGGACGTCCTCCGCGGCCGGCGGCAGCGCGGCGGTCGCGGCCTGGCGTACGGAGTCCAGCAGGGCCCCCTGGTGGAGGATCGCCTTCGCGGCGAGGCCCTCCGGCTCGGCCAGCAGGCCGAGGACCAGGTGCTCGGGGCGGCCCTCGGGGTTGCGGGCCGCCACCGCCTCGTTGTGGGCGGCCATGACCACGTTCCGCGCGCGCGGGGTGTAGCGGCTGAAGCCCTGGCCGGCGTCGAGGTCGGTGGACTCCTTCGGCACGAACCGCTTCTGCGCCGCCTGCCGGGTCACGCCCATGCTCTTGCCGATGTCGGTCCAGGACGCGCCCGAGCGGCGGGCCTGGTCGACGAAGTGGCCGATCAGATGGTCGGCCACGTCACTGAGGTGATCGGCGGCGATCACCGCGTCCTGGAGCTGGTCGAGGGGTTCGGTATGGGCCTTCTTGATCGCATCGATGAGGTCGTCGAGGCGTACGGATGCCGTGATGTTCGGATTGGTCGCCATGTGTCAACCGTAGGTTGCCACCCCGGCACTGTCAACCGATAGTTGACAGTCCGGCTTCTCCCGCCCGCAGCGACTACTGGCGACTACTTGGCGACTACTTGGGCGCGGCCGCCAGACGCACCGCCAGTCCGGCGAACACCGTCCCGCTGAAGTAGTCGAGGCCCCGGGCCACGCGCCGGCTGCGCCGCAGCAGGGAGGCGAGCTTCCCGGAGAGCAGCCCGACCGAGCCGTCCATCAGGAGGCCCATCACCGTGATCGTGAACCCCAGGACCAGGAACTGCTCACGCACGTGCCCGAGGTCCGGATTCACGAACTGCGGCAGGAACGAGACGTTGAAGAGGATCACCTTGGGGTTG
Organism: Streptomyces sp. NPDC031100; assembly: GCF_055570785.1. NCBI lineage: Bacteria > Bacillati > Actinomycetota > Actinomycetes > Kitasatosporales > Streptomycetaceae > Streptomyces > Streptomyces sp. NPDC031100. The sequence goes on along the minus strand of NZ_JBVIGN010000009.1, from coordinate 87,852 downwards.
AGGAGATTGGTGACGGCGCCCCGACAGAAGGCCCGCCGGCGTCCCGCTTGCGGCACTGCCTCCGCCTCGACGGGCCCACCCTCGCCGCGGAACGCCCTGACCGCGAGGAACAGCAGATAGGCCGCGCCCGCCCAGCGCAATACGTGATACAGCGCCGGCAGGGTCAGGAACAGCGCCGACAGGCCGAGCGCCGCGGCGACCGCGTGCACGAACATCGCGCAGGCCACCCCGGCGGCGGCCGTCACGCCCGTCAGCGGGCCGCCCCGGCCGCCCATCGCCACGATGAACATCATGTCCGGACCGGGAGTGACACAGAGCGCGAAGGCGGCCACCAGGAAGGCCGCGTAGAGAGACATGTCCACCATGGGGTCATGCTCGGCGCGCTCCTGCGCGCGGGCGGCCGAATTCCGCGGAGTGAGACACCGAAGCCCCGGAGCCGACCGCCCGCGCCGGAAGCTGTCCACAGGGTGTGGACGGCGCCGCCCCGCTGTCAGCGGCGCATGGCACGATCGACGGCGTGACCAGCACTGCCAACACCGTCGAGCGGGCCTTCCGGGCCGCCCTGTACGACGACACCGACGCCGGACTCGACACGGGCGCCTCCCTGCTCGCCGCCGACCCCGCCGCGGACGCGGAACTCGCCCGGCGGGGCGAGGAGTTCGTCGCGACGGCCTGGCAGCGCGGCTGGCAGCCCGCCGACGTCGTACGGCTCCTGCGGCGCGACCTGGAGGACGTCCACGTACGCCTGGCCGCGGGGCTGATCCGGACCCAGGCCGGACAGGACCGCCCGCGCGGGCGCCGCTGGGCCGCCCAGCTGGAGGCGCTGCCCGAGGACCCCGCGCGCGGGAGCGACCGCTTCTCGCACGCCACCGCCGTCCTCCAGCTGTACCGCCTGCTGCTGCGCCTGCCCGCCCTGGAGCCCCTCGAAGAGCCCCTCCGCGAGCACGGACCCACCGCCTCCCGCATGCTCACCCGGATCCGCGCCCTGCTCGCCAAGGCCGAGGCGACCGGGTATCCGGAGGAGGCGGAGGCGCTGAGCGCCAAGGCGCAGGAGCTGATGGCCCGGCACAGCATCGACGAGGCGCTGCTCGCCGCCGCGGCCCCCGCACCGGATGCGCCCGGCGCCTGCCGCATCGGCGTGGAGCCGCCGTACGAGCAGGCCAAGGCGGTCCTCCTGGACGCGGTCGCCACCGCCAACCACTGCCGGGCGGTGTGGAACGAACCGCTGGCCTTCTCCACGGTCGTCGGTTTCGAGGCGGACCTGGAGGCGGTCGAGCTGCTCTACACCTCGCTGCTGGTGCAGGCCACGCACGCGATGACCAAGGCGGAGGCGGCCCAGAGAGCCGGCGGCCGCAAGCGGACCAAGACCTTCCGGCAGTCGTTCCTGGCGGCCTACGCCCACCGGGTCGGCGACCGGCTCGCGGCAGCGGCCGAGACCCAGGTGACCCAGGACCTGCTGCCGGTCCTCGCCACCCGCGAAGTAGCCGTCACCCACCGGCTGGAGCGCATGTTCCCGGAGACCACCACGACCCGGCTGCGCGGTGTGAGCGACGCGGCGGGCTGGACGGAGGGCGCGCGGGCGGCGGACGAGGCGCAGGTCAGAGCCCGCCCCAGACTGTCCTGAGGGCCGCCGCCGCGCAGCCGCCGCGAGGCCGCCTACGGGTCAGTCCCCGACCTGCTGGAAGGCGCTGACGGAAGCATCCGGGGTGTTCGAGGAGCCCTTGGTGGCGATGGGGCCGTACGACCACGGGAAGCTGCGGGTGGCCTTGGAGCCGGGCAGGGCCACCTTCACGGTCTTCGCCTCCAGGCTGCTCTTGTCGCCCGCCTTGCCGCGCACGTAGCTGATCGTGAACGACGCCGAGTCACCCTTGGCGAGCTTCAGCTGCTGGGCCTTGGCGCCCTGCAGCACGGGCACCTCGACCTCGGAGTCGCCGCTGTTCAGCAGGGCGCTCGGGAACTTGTCCAGGGTGCAGGGCGCGCTCTGGTTGGTGATGCTCACGGGCACCTCACCCGTGTCACCGGCGGCCGGTGCGACGCTCGCCGACCCGATCTGTACCGAGACCCCGCCGATCTCGCAGGCGGAGCTGCTCTTCCCGTTCTTGCCACCGCCGCTGTCGTTGCAGGCGGTCAGCAGCAGGGCGGCGGCGAGAGCGGTGGCGGTGAGCGGAATGGCGCGCATGAGCAGGTCCCATCGAGGTCGTGACGGTCTCCTCGCATCATGGCCCCTGCGCCCGGGGCGTGATCAGGCGCCCCGGGCGAATTCACCGCTTCAGGTGCGCCGTCACCGCTTCAGCAGGTGCGCCGTCACTGCTTCGCGGCCGCCGTAGGCAGCCCCGACGGCAGCTTGCCGCCCTCGGCCTTGCTGTAGGTCTCCTGGCCGAGCTTGCCCGACCAGGTCACCTTCAGGGCGTCCTTGTTCACCGAGTCGACCATGCCGGTGACCCGGTCCTTGCTGCCGTTGGTGCAGGTCAGATGGATCATCTGCATGCCCGATTCGGTGCCCGCGGTGCCGCTGCACACGGTCCCGCCGGTAGCGAAGAGCCCGGCCTGTTTGCCGGTGATCACCAGGGCCACGACCGCGCCCTTGCTGGTGGTGATCCAGCTGCCCTGGAGTGTGCCGGAGGAGCCCGTCACGGCGCCCTTGCCCGTGGACGTCGAGGTCGCGCTCGCGCTCGGGGTGGGCGAGGAGTCGCCCTTGTGGCCGCCCCCGCTGCACGCGGTCAGCGCGAGCGCGCCCACCAGCCCCGCGGCCGCGGCCGCGGTCCGCACCCTTGCAGTCGCCGTAGTCACGTCAAGCTCCCAAGCTGTAGCGAGCCGGCCGCCCGGGGCCGCCGGCCCGTCGCGGACGACACCCCCCGGACGGGAGGGACCGCAGCAAGCTACCAGCCGTTACCACGAGGACTTCCGGACGCCGGGCAGGAATCCCTTGTGAGCCTGCTCGCGCAGGTTCACCCGGGACAGGCCGAAGGTGCGCAGGTAGCCGCGGGGGCGGCCGTCCACCTGGTCGCGGTTGCGCGTCCGGGTGGCGGAGGCGTCGCGCGGCTGCCTGCGCAACTCCCGCTGGGCCGCGAGTCGTTCGGTCTCCGTGGAGGTCGGCCGCCGGATGATCTCCTTGAGCTCGGCGCGCCGCCGGGCGTAGCGGGCGACGATCTCCCTGCGCTTGTCGTTCTTCGCGATCTTGCTCTTCTTCGCCATCAGACCTTCACTCCCCGGGCACGGATCCGGGCCACGGCCGCCTCGACACCGATCGTGTCCACGGTCCTGATCGCCTTCGCGCTCAGCCGCAGCCGGACGTACCGGGCCTCGCTCGGCAGCCAGTAGCGCTTGGCCTGGATGTTCGGGTCGAAGCGGCGCGAGGTGCGCCGGTGGGAGGGGGAGATGCGGTTGCCGAAGCCCGGCCGGGCCCCGGCCAGCATGCAGTGGGCGGACATGGTGACGTACCTCTCGCACTCAGTGACTGGTAATGGGATTCATTTTCAGTAACATAGCAGCATGGCACGCAACGAACTCCGCCCGGTCATCAAGCTCCGGTCCACGGCCGGCACCGGCCACACCTACGTGACCCGCAAGAACCGCCGCAACAACCCGGACCGCCTGACGCTGCGCAAGTACGACCCGGTCGTCGGCCGGCACGTCGAGTTCCGAGAGGAGCGCTGAGGCATCGCCATGCGCAAGGGAATCCACCCCGGCTACGGGCCCGTCGTGTTCCGTGACCGTGCCGCGAACCACGCCTTCCTCACCCGCTCGACGATGACGAGCGAGAAGACGATCGAATGGGAGGACGGCCACACCTATCCGGTCGTGGACGTCGAGATCTCGAACGTCAGCCACCCCTTCTACACCGGCACCGCCCGCGTCCTGGACACGGCCGGGCGGGTCGAGCGCTTCGAGCGCCGGTACGGGAAGCGGGGCGGGGCGTGAGCCTGCCGGTGGCCGTCGTCGGCGGGCTGCATGCCGAGGCCCGCAAGGCGGCCGTGGAGCGGCTGCTCACCGACGTGCGCGGCAGCGTCGTACTCCACCATGACCTGGCGACGGCCGCCGCCGGTACGGTCGTGCGCACCGTTCGGGACCGCGACGGCGTCCGCTGGGCCGGTGAGACACCCCTGGTCAACGACTGTGCCTGCTGCGCCCTGCGGGAGGATCTGGTGCCGGAGTTGCGCCGGCTCGCCGACGACGGCACCACCCGGCTCGCGATCGTCGAGCTGTGGGACTCGGTCGAGCCCAAGGCGATGGCCGAGGTGGTCACGGCCGGCGGCCTCACCGTCACGGGCGTGATCACCGCCGTCGACCCGGCGCTGGTGCTGCCGTACCTCGGCAACGGCGACGACCTCGCCGAGGCCGGCCTCGCCGCGGCCGCCACCGACCAGCGCACGGTCGCCGACACCTTCGCCCGGCAGCTGGAATACGCCCCCGTCCTTGCTGTCGCCGATTCCCCGGAGGCCGACGACGAGGACCGCGAGCTGCTGGCGCAGCTCCATCCGACGGCCCGCCAGGTTCCGATCGGCCACGGTGGCCTGGCGGGCGCACCGGCACCTGCACGTGCATCCGCAGCGCCCTCCCCGCTGGCCGCGGCCGCCCTCGGCGGCTTCGACGTGGAGGCCGCAGCGGCCGCACAGCACCCGGCCTGCGCCCTGCTGCCCGCCGAGGCCGACCACCACGGCGTCTCCACGCTGGTCTGGCACCGGCGCCGCCCCTTCCACCCCGAGCGGCTGTACGCGGCCCTGGAGGACCTGACCTGCGCCGCGGCCCGCAGCCGCGGCCGGTTCTGGCTCGCCGACAAGCCCGACGTGCTGCTGCACTGGGACGCGGCCGGCGGCGCGCTGTGCGTCGAGAGCGCCGGGCCCTGGCTCGCCGCGCTGCCGGACGCGGCCTGGGAGATGGTCCCGCCGGTGCGCCGGGCCGCCGCCGCCCTGGACTGGCACCCGGAGCACGGCGACTGCGGCAACCACCTGGTGTTCACCTCGCCCGGCCTGGACCGCGACGGACTCACCCACCTGCTGGAGTCCTGCCTGCTCACCGACGCCGAGTACGCCGCCGGGCGCGACGCCTGGAAGAAGCTGCCGCCCGCCTTCGACACCCTGCTGGAGGTCTGATGCCCCGCAAGAGCGACCGCAAGCCCGCCAAGAACCGGCCCAACCCCCTGGACCAGGCCGGGATCACCTTCATCGACTACAAGGACACCGACCTTCTCCGGAAGTTCGTCTCCGACCGCGGCAAGATCCGCAGCCGCCGCGTCACCCGGGTCACCGCCCGGCAGCAGCGGCTGTTGGCGCGGGCCATCAAGAACGCGCGGGAGATGGCGCTGCTGCCGTACTCCAGCAGGTGAACGCCTATAGGTAGGCAATCTCCTACGGTTGACGCGTAGGGGATTGCCTACCTAGCCTTCAGGGCATGACCATCACGCACGCCTCCTTCGTCACGCTTCCCGTCTCCGACCAGGACCGCGCCCTGCGCTTCTACCGGGATGTCCTCGGCCTGGAGGTCACCGCCGACCGGGACATGCCCCAGGGGCGCTGGCTCCAGGTGGCCCCCAGGGGCGCACAGACCGTCTTCACGCTCTCGGGGCCGGGCATGGGTGGTTTCGAGCCCGGTTCGGCCCGGGGGATCATGTTGGTGACGACCGATGTCGACGCCGACTGTGCCCGGCTCGCCGCGGCCGGGATTTCCGTGCAGGGGCCGGACGAACTCCCCTGGGGCCGCATGGCCTCCTTCACGGACCCCGACGGCAACGGTCTGATGCTGCTGACGGAGAAGGAAGGCTTCTGACCGCTCGATGAACGGGACGGGTACCGCTGCCGAGGACCGCGTCTTCGCCGCGCTGGCCAACGCCACGCGCCGCGAGGTGCTGCGGCTGCTGCGCGAGCGCGGGCCCCAGCCCGTGCAGGCCCTGGCCGACCACTTCGACATGCGCCGCCCGAGCCTCTCGGAACACCTCAAGGTGCTCCGGGGGGCCGGCCTCGTCTCCGAGCAGCGCGCCGGCCGGCAGCGCATCTACCGCCTCGAGGCGGCCCCGCTCGCCGAGGTGCAGGACTGGCTCCATCCGTACGAGCGGTTCTGGCGCGAGAAGTTGAAGGGCCTCGGCGATCTGCTCGACCGCATGCCCGACGATGACCACCCATGAGCACCGCACCGCCTGACGACGCCGACGACCTCACGACGATCCGCGTCGACCAGTTCTTCCCGCATCCGCCCGCCAAGGTCTGGCGGGCCCTGACCGAGCCCGACCTGCTGGCCCGCTGGCAGATGCCCGGCGCCGAGAACTTCCGGCTGGAGGTCGGCCACCGGTACCGGATGACCTCGGTCCCGCGTCCCGGTTCCCGCTTCTCCGGTGTCGTGGAAGTGCAGGTCCTCGCCTACGACACCGAGCGGACGCTGTCCCTCCGGTGGACGGATGCCGATCCCGCCAATCCCGCGGACTGGACCATCACGTGGACGCTGGAACAGGAAGGGCGCGGTACGCGTCTCTTCCTAGTGCACGAGGGATTCGATCCGGACGACCCGATGCAGATGATGGCGCGGAAGATCATGGGCGGGGGCTGGAGGCGGCATGTCCTGCCGGCTCTGGGGCAGACGCTGGAACAGCTTCGGTAAAGCGAACGTCAAAGCAGTAATCGCGGGAACACTCCCCGTGCACGTGCATCTGCACATGCGTCTGCATGTGAACGGGGTTATGATCCGGATCGGTTGACTACAGCATCCATGGCCACACCAGCCAGTGCACCACCGGGGAGCGACCTGTGGACCGCGACGTTGACGGCGTGTACGGGGGGTACGACGTGTACAACGGCATGGCTGCCACGCAGCTGGACGGCGTGGCCTGGCAGAAGAGCAGGCACAGCAACTCGCAGGGTTCCTGCGTGGAGTTCGCGCGGCTGCCCGGCGGCGATGTGGCCGTACGCAACTCGCGCTTCCCGGACGGGCCCGCGCTCGTCTACACCCGCGCGGAGATCGAGGCCATGCTCCTCGGCGTCAAGGACGGCGAGTTCGACCATCTCATCGCCGGCTGAAACGACTCACCGGAGGAACGGCCGCCGGTGAAACGACTCACCGACCGCGAGGCCGGGCCGAGTTCGGGTGGACGCGCGTAGATTCGGCTGTGCGCGCAGAGAAACGCGGCGTCGATCGGCGCCGCGGCGCGTCACTCGGCCGGCGAGAGCCGGAACAGCGCCCAGACCACCTTGCCGTGGAGCGTGCCCGCGAGCGGGTGCCAGCCCCAGCTGTCGGCGAACGAGTCGACCAGGAACAGTCCGCGGCCCGACTCGGCCGAGAAGTCGTCCGAGTCGCGCGGTGCGGGCGACTCGTGGCTGGGGTCGCGCACCGCGCACACCAGCCGCTCGGCCCAGCGCATCAGGTGCAGCCGCACCGCGGCCTGTTCGGGGCATCCCGCGTCGGCCGAGTCGGAAGGTGCGGCCCGCAGGGCCTCGTTGGAAGGGTGGTGGTGGGGAAGCGGCAGGCCATGGCGCAGGGCGTTGGTGACGAGTTCGGAGACGACGAGACATATGTCGTCGAAGCGGTCGCCCACGTCCCACTGGTCCAGGGTGCCGCGGGTGAAGCGGCGGGCCTCGCGCACCGCTTCGTAGCGGGCGGGCAGGGCGCAGGAGGCGGCATCGGACACGGCCGCGGGATCCAACGGCGGAAGGCCCTGCCGTAACGGCTTGAGCATGGTCGATCCATTCGTCCCCATGCGAGGCACTCCCGGGAATTCGCGGTCGTTGCGATGCAGCGGTGGCGCGGCTCCATGGTTTCGGATGGGAAGGGCAGATGCAAGGGCAGATGCACGTGCACGCGACCGAATTGAACCTCCCCGACCGCTTCTTGGCCATTTTTTCCGCCAACTTGGATTGCCGTTCTGTCAGAGGTCCCTACCTCTTCCAGCGGAAAACGGCTGACCTCTTTCCGTTTCCGTAACCGGACGAGTACTGCTCGGAGTGTTTTAGTGGCAGACTTCGGGCCCTGAAGACGGTTGGGGAGGCTGGCGAACGTGAGCGCGGGAGAGCCCGGATCGGTGGTGCGGCGCATGCTGCTCGGCTCGCAACTCAGGCGACTGCGTGAAGCTCGGGGGATCACGCGCGAGGCGGCGGGGTACTCGATCCGAGCGTCGGAGTCGAAGATCAGCCGGATGGAGCTGGGCCGGGTGAGCTTCAAGACCAGGGACGTCGAAGACCTGCTGACGCTGTACGGCATCACCGACGAGGCCGAGCGCGAGTCGCTGCTCTCCCTCGCCCGGGAGGCCAACGTGGCGGGCTGGTGGCACAGTTACACCGACGTACTGCCCAGCTGGTTCCCCACCTATGTGGGCCTGGAGGGCGCCGCCTCCCTGGTGCGGGTGTACGAGGTGCAGTTCGTGCACGGCCTGCTCCAGACCGAGGAGTACGCCCGCGCGGTGGTCCGGCGCGGCATGAAGGGCGCCAGCGCGGCCGACGTGGAGCGGCGGGTCGCGCTGCGCCTGGAGCGCCAGAAGCACCTGCTCGACGACAACGCGCCCGAGTTCCACATCGTCCTGGACGAGGCCGCCCTGCGCCGCCCCTACGGCGACCGCGACGTGATGCGCGGTCAGCTCCAGCACCTGATCGACGTCTCGCAGCGGCCCAACGTACGGCTCCAGGTCATGCCGTTCGGTTTCGGCGGGCACTCCGGCGAGAGCGGCGCCTTCACCATTCTCAGCTTCCCCGAGTCGGACCTGTCCGACGTGGTGTACGTGGAGCAGCTGACCAGCGCCCTCTACCTGGACAAACGGGAGGACGTCGCCCAGTACGAGCAGGCGCTGAAGGAGCTGCAGCAGGACAGCCCCGGCCCCGACGAGAGCCGGGACCTGCTGCGCGGTCTTCTGCAACTGTCTTGAGAGGCCACCCTCAACTCTCCTTAATCACAAGTACGATGACGAGCGATCAGACCGTGACCAGGATCTGGCAGCTGCTAGTGATTGAGGGATCACATGTCGTCCTACTTCAGCGACCTGGCCCAGCAGTACATCGACGGTGAATGGCGCCCGGGCACCGGTTCCTGGGACGTCATCGACTTCAACCCGTACGACGACGAGAAGCTGGCCTCGATCACCGTGGCCACCGTCGACGAGGTCGACCAGGCCTACCGGGCAGCCGCCCGGGCCCAGAAGCAGTGGGCCGCGACCAATCCGTACACCCGCCGCGCGGTCTTCGAGCGGGCGCTGCGACTGATAGAGGAGCGCGAGCAGGAGATAGCCGACCTGATCATCGCGGAGCTGGGCGGCACGCGCGTGAAGGCGGGCTTCGAGCTGCACCTCGCCAAGGAGTTCCTGCGCGAGTCGATCCACCTGGCGCTGCGCCCCGAGGGGAAGATCCTGCCCTCCCCGGGCGACGGCAAGGAGAACCGCGTCTACCGGGTCCCGGTGGGCGTGGTGGGTGTGATCAGCCCGTTCAACTTCCCGTTCCTGCTGTCGATCAAGTCGGTGGCCCCGGCCCTCGCCCTCGGCAACGGCGTGGTGCTCAAGCCGCACCAGAACACCCCGATCGCCGGCGGCACCCTGGTCGCGAAGATCTTCGAGGAGGCGGGGCTGCCGGGCGGTCTGTTCAACGTCGTCGTCACCGACATAGCCGAGATCGGCGACGCCTTCATCGAGCACCCGATCCCCAAGGTCATCTCCTTCACCGGCTCCGACAAGGTCGGCCGGCACGTCGCCACCGTCTGCGCCTCGCACTTCAAGCGCGCGGTGCTCGAACTGGGCGGCAACAGCGCGCTGGTGGTCCTGGACGACGCCGACATCGACTACGCGGTCGACGCGGCGGTCTTCAGCCGGTACGTCCACCAGGGGCAGGTCTGCATGGCCGCGAACCGGGTGCTCGTGGACCGGTCGGTCGCGGACGAGTTCACCGAGAAGTTCGTCGCCAAGGTCAGAACGCTCAAGGTCGGCGACCCGCGCGACCCGCAGACCGTCATCGGCCCGGTGATCAACTCCGCCCAGGCCAACGCCATTTCCGGCACGGTCGAGCAGGCGCTCGCCGAGGGCGCCACGGCCCTGGTGCACGGCGCCACCACCGGCAACCTGGTCGAGCCCAGCGTGCTCACCGACGTCCCCGCCGACTCCGCCCTGCTCCAGCAGGAGGTCTTCGGCCCGGTCGTCTTCCTCGTCCCGTTCGACGGCGAGGAGGAGGCGGTCCGGATCGTCAACGACACCCCGTACGGCCTCAGCGGCGCCGTCCACACGGGTGACATCGAGCGCGGTGTGGCGTTCGCCAAGCGGATCGACACCGGCATGTTCCACGTGAACGACGGCACCGTGCACGACGAGCCGCTCGTGCCCTTCGGCGGCGAGAAGCACTCCGGCCTCGGCCGTCTGAACGGCGAGACCACGCTGGAGGCCTTCACCACGATCAAGTGGATCTCGGTGCAGCACGGCCGCAGCGGCTTCCCCTTCTAGGTCTCTCCCGCTCTCTTTCGAGATTGCCTCTCGCGGCGGGCCCTTGCGGACAGAAGCTGACCGCAAGGGCCCGTAGCTTCGTCGGTGTCAGGGAAACGGACCCGATGAAAGGCGGCCGATCATGGTCACGCACGTGGCGGCGGAGACCCAGGGCGACGAGCGCGGGGCGCTGCTGGCGTTCCTGGAGGAGCAGCGCGGAGGCATCCGCCGGGCGCTGCTGGGGCTGACGGAGGAGCAGGCACGCCTGCGCCCGAGCGCCAGCGAGCTGTCCCTGGGCGGCCTGCTCAAGCATGTCGCCGAGGTGGAGCAGGGCTGGGTGGCCCGGGCCAAGCAGGAGCCGCCGGCGGTCCACCGTGACGAGTCCAACTGGCACGAGTGCTTCCAGCTGGCCGGCGACGAGACGGTCGCCTCGCAGCTCGCGTACTGGGAGCAGGTCGCCGCCGAGACGGAGAAGTTCATCCGCTCCGCGCCCGGCCTGGACGACAGCTTCCCGCTGCCGCCCGACCCCTGGTTCCCGCCGGAGGGCCGGGTCTCCCTGCGCTGGCTGTGCCTGCACCTGATCCGCGAGACGGCCCGGCACGCGGGCCACGCGGACATCATCCGGGAGTCCCTGGACGGGAAGACCGCGTTCGAGCTGGTGGCCCTGGAGCAGGAAGGCTAGCGCTGCGGCCATAACCTGGACCGCATGTCAGCGATCCGTCTTCTCGTGCTGGGTGCGGTCCGCCAGCACGGGCGGGCCCACGGCTACCAGGTGCGCAACGACCTGGAGTACTGGGGCGCGCACGAGTGGTCCAACGCCAAGCCGGGCTCGATCTACCACGCCCTGAAGCAGATGGAGAAGCAGGGGCTGCTGCACGCGCACGAGATCGCGCCGTCCACGGCCGGGGGCCCGCCGCGCACCGAGTACGAGATCACGGACCGGGGCGCGGAGGAGTTCTTCCGGCTGCTGCGGGAGTCCCTGGTCGCCTACGACCAGAAGATGGACATCCAGTCGGCGGCCATCGGCTTCCTGGTCGAGCTGGAGCGGGCCGAGGCGCTGGACCTGCTCCGGGAGCGGATCCGGCGGATCGAGCAGTGGCGGGCGGCCGTCACCGAGCACTACATCCCCGAGGACGGCCCCGAGCAGCTCGGCCACATCGGCGAGATCATGAACCTCTGGGTCCACACGGCCGACTCCGACGCCGCCTGGACCCGGGGGCTGATCGCCCGGCTGGAGGCGGGCGCCTACACGTTCGCCGGCGAGGGCGAGCGCTTCGTGGGTGTGCTCACCGAGGGCCAGGAGAACCCGTACGCGACGGGGGAGCGGCATCCGGAGGACGACCGCTGATTCAGTTGATTCAGAGGAAGACCACTGATTCAACGGAAAACCACTAATCAAGTTTGACCAATCAGCAGGCCGGGGTTACCTTTCCAGGGTAGTCAAGTTTGACTAGCGAGGGAGTGGCACGTGGCCGACACGGCGATCACCGTCGAGGACGCACGCAAGACCTACGGCACCAAGCACGCCCTGGACGGGCTCGACCTGCACGTCACCCGCGGCACCGTGCACGCGGTGCTCGGGCCCAACGGGGCGGGCAAGACCACCCTGGTCCGGATCCTGTCCACCCTGCTCAGGCCGGACGGCGGCCGCATCGAGGTCGCCGGGCACGACGTGCTCACCGAGGCCCGCGCGGTCCGCCGGCGCATCGGACTGCTGGGCCAGTACGCGGCCCTGGACGAGCAGCTGGACGGCCGGCAGAACCTGGAGATGTTCGCCCGGCTGCACCACCTCGGCGCCCGCCACGCGCGCGTGCGCGCCGCCGAGCTCCTGGAGCGCTTCGACCTCACCGACACCGGCCGCACCCCGGTCGCCCACTACAGCGGCGGCATGCGCCGCCGCCTCGACCTCGCCGCCTCCCTCATCGGTAACAAGCACAGCACCGATCCCGAGGTGCTGTTCCTGGACGAGCCCACCACCGGCCTCGACCCGCGCGGCCGCGCCGAGGTCTGGGCCGCCGTCCGCTCCCTGGTCGGCGGCGGTACGACGGTCCTGCTCACCACCCAGTACCTGGAGGAGGCCGACCAACTGGCCCACCGCATCGCCTTCGTGGACCACGGCCGGGTCGTCGTCGACGGCACCCCCGACGAGCTGAAGACCCTCACCGGCGGCGACCGCATCGACGTCGTCCTGCGTGACGCGGGCCAACTCGGCGCGGCCGTCGCCCTGCTGCCCGTCACCGGCGTCTCGGTGGACACCGACCGCCGGCTGCTCAGCGCCCCGGTCACCGACCGTATGAGCGCGCTCTCCGGGGTCGTACGCGCCCTGGAGGCAGCCGGCATCGAGGCGGCGGACGTCGCCCTGCGCCGGCCCACGCTGGACGAGGTGTTCCTGCACCTCACCGGCGAGGAGAACCGAGTGAAGGAGGCTGCGTGATGGCGATGGTCCCGTCCGTCCAGCATGTCCTGACCGACTCCTGGACCATGACCCGGCGCGAACTCGCCCACTGGGCACGGCAGCCCGGGCAGGTGCTGGTCGCCCTGGTCTTCCCGGTGATGCTGCTGCTGATGTTCGGCTACCTGATCGGCGGCGGCCGGGGCGTCACCGGCGACTACGTCGACTACCTGGTGCCCGGCATGCTGGCGCTCACCATGGCCTTCGGCCTGGAGGGCACCATGCTCAACGTCACCCAGGACCTCACCAAGGGCGTCATCGACCGCTTCCGCTCCCTGCCCATGGCCAACGGCGCCGTCCTGGTGGGCCGTTCGGCGGCCGACATGCTCCAGTCGGCGGTGACGCTCGCGCTGCTGGCGGCCGTGGCGTACGCGCTGGGCTGGCGGGCGCAGGGCGGCCCCGGGGCCTTCCTGGCCGCCTTCGGACTGCTCCTCCTGCTCCGCTTCGCGATGCTCTGGGTCGGCATCCATCTCGCCCTGATCGCCGGCCGGCCCGAGATGGTCCAGGCGGTCCAGATCCTCGTCTGGCCCGTCGGCTTCCTCTCCAACGCCCTGGCCACACCGGAGGCCATGCCCGACTGGCTGGGCACGGCCGTCCAGTGGAACCCGCTCTCCCAGACGGCGACAGCCGTACGGGACCTGCTCGGCAGCCAGGGCGGAGAGCCGGGCCATGTGTGGGCGGCCGTGGCCTGGCCGCTGGGCCTGCTGGCCGTGTTCTTCCCGCTGGCTGTGGGGAAGTTCGCCCGCCTCGGCCGCTAGGGCCTGTCCGGCGGATCAGGCCGGCTCCAGGCAACGGTGCCTCATCGGCGCAGGTCAGCGGGGGCGATGGGGGAGCGTCCAGCTGCAAGGCGGAGGAGGGAGTCGACGCGGAGCGTCGGGGACCGACGACAACGCGGCAGATGGGCGTGCCAGACCCCGCGTCTCCGGCATGATCCGCCGGACAGGCCCTAGTGGTGGAAGCCGGTGGCCGCCTCCTTGTCCCGGGTCAGGGGGTGCGGCTGCCGGCGCAGCTCCGGCAGCAGGCGGGCCAGGTCGTCGACGAACAGCTCCGCGAGATCGTGGGAGAAGCCGTTGCGGCACACGACGCGCACCACGGACAGGTCTTCACGGTTCGGCGGGAAGGTGTACGCGGGCACCAGCCAGCCGCCCTCGCGCAGCCGCCGGGAGACGTCGAAGACGTCGTACGCGGTGACGTCCGGGGCGGTGGTGAAGGCGAACACCGGCAGTTGGTCGCCCCGGGTCAGCAGCCGGAAGTCACCGAGCGCCTCGATCTTCCCGGCGAGCGAGGTCGCCACGTCCCGCGTCGACTGCTGCACCGCGCGGTAGCCGTCCCGGCCGAGGCGCAGGAACGTGTAGTACTGCGCCACCACCTGGGCGCCGGGCCGGGAGAAGTTGAGCGCGAAGGTCGGCATATCGCCGCCCAGGTAGTTGACCCGGAAGACCAGCTCCTCGGGCAGCGCCTCCTTGTCCCGCCACAGCGCCCAGCCGACGCCCGGGTAGACCAGGCCGTACTTGTGCCCCGAGGTGTTGATCGAGGCCACGCGCGGCAGCCGGAAGTCCCACACCAGGTCCTCGTCCAGGAAAGGCGCCACCATGCCGCCGGACGCGCCGTCCACGTGCACCGGGATGTCGAGACCGGTGCGCTCCTGGAGGTCGTCCAGGGCCACGCACAGGTCCGCGATCGGCTCGTAGGACCCGTCGAAGGTGGAACCGAGGATGCCGACGACCCCGATGGTGTTCTCGTCGCACAGCTCGGCCGCCGCCTGCGGATCCAGGTGGTACCGGTCGCCCTCCATCGGGACCAGCCGGGCCTCCACCTCCCAGAACGTGCAGAACTTCTCCCAGCAGACCTGGACATTGGCGCCCATGACCAGGTTCGGGCGGGCTCCCGGGTAGCGGTCGGCGTTGCGCCCCGCCCAGCGCCGCTTCAGCGCCATCCCGGCCAGCATGCACGCCTCGCTGGAGCCTGTGGTCGAACAGCCCATGGCGGCCGACGGGTCCGGCGCGTTCCACAGGTCGGCGAGCATCGCCACACAGCGCCGCTCCAGCTCGGCCGTGCGCGGGTACTCGTCCTTGTCGATCATGTTCTTGTCCCGGCACTCACCCATCAGCACCCCGGCTTGCGGCTCCATCCAGGTGGTGACGAAAGTGGCCAGGTTCAGCCGGGCGTTGCCGTCCAGCATCAGCTCGTCGTGCACCAGCTGGTACGCCGTCGCCGGGGGCAGCGGAGTGTCCGGGAGCCGGTGCGTGGGCGGGGCCTCGGTCATGCCGCCGACCGGGTTCGCCTCCCCGAAGAACGGGTTGACCGACATCGGCCGCTCTTCGTGCTTCTCGGGACCTTTGTGCAGGGCCATGGGACATGCCTCCAGAGGGGGAGCGGGTCAGCGGACCGGGGTGCCGTCGTGCCGTAGCTGCATCTGCGGGCGCCCCGTCACCAGCAGCCAGGCCGGCAGCGAGGCGATGCACAGGAGGGCGAGGATGCTGGGCGAGGCGACCAGGACGGCGGCGGTGAACAGGCGGACCTCGAATTAGCGATCCGTAGCGATCCTGTGACAGTATGTGCACGCACGCCCGGCGCCCAGGCGACGTCGGGCACCCTCCTTGGCCCCATAGCTGTGCAGGCTGGGCCAATCAGCGTCCGGAGGGACGTGCTCACACGGGCCGACCGCTTGCCGGTCGGCACCAGGGCACGAAGACGATTGGCGTACGTCCGGCACACAGCCGTGCGTGAATGCCGGGGAGACCCGGCATCGCGACGCCAGTCAGAGACGCTCACCCAGCCCTGCCGGGTGATGAGAGGCACAGGGGTGTGGGCGGTGAGACCACAGGTGGCGCCTAGGGGTGCGGCCGGGATGATCCGCCTACTCCTGAAGTTGCCGGACGCAGAGCCGAGCACCGCGGCCGCCGAGGCGACCACGAGCGCGGCCGCCAGGTCCCTCCGGTGCGGGTGGCCGAGGGGCGGCAGATCCAGGTCGAAGGTCGGATGGGACACCAGGGTGGTCGTCATGGCCCCGCAGGCGGCCGCGGTCAGCGGTGCGAACAGGTTGTCCCACAGCAGCCCCCGGATCGGCCTGCCGGCCAGCGCCTCGGAGATGACCAGCGCTGCCGCCACCGGCGTGCCGAACAGCGCCCCGATCGTCGCCGACTCGGCCAGCACCGGCCACGGAGTGCCGGGCGTGCGGGGCAGGAAGCGCCCGCCGAGCCAGGCCGCCAGGGCGATGTTCGCGGCGATGATCGGGTTCTCGGGGCCGAGGCTCGGCCCGCCCGCCAGCATCAGACCGGTCGCCAGCACCAGGCCCGGCAGCACGAGCGGCGGCAGGACGGGCGCGTTCAGGCCCATGGTGGCCGGGTCGGGGCCGGCATGCCCGGGCGCCTTCCACACCACCAGCCCGACCGCGAGCCCGGTCGCGATCAGCATCACGGCCATCCACAGCACCGAATAGCGGCCCACGCCCAGCGCGTCCGGCAGCGGCCCCCACAGCACGTGCTGGAGCTGTTCCGCCGCGGCGCTCACCCCGACGAAGACCAGGCTGGAGCCCACCCCCACGGCCGCGGCGGGCAGGATGAACGGCAGCAGGGCCCGGGCCGGGGTCGCCGGGCGGGTCGCGGGAGCCGGCTGCGCGCTGTCCTGGGCCACGGGCTCACCATAAGCGGAATAAGCGGACAAATGATGTTGAACATCCCGAAGCGAAACCGGCTTGCACCTCACGTGACGTGAGGCCTCAGCGTGGAGGGCCTACCGACGAAAAGGAGCGGAAAGTGAGCTACTCCGTGGGACAGGTCGCGGGGTTCGCCGGGGTCACGGTGCGCACCCTGCACCACTACGACGAGATCGGCCTGCTCGTGCCCAGCGAGCGCACCCACGCCGGCCACCGGCGCTACGGCGACGCCGACCTCGACCGGCTTCAGCAGATCCTGTTCTACCGGGAGCTCGGCTTCCCGCTCGACGAGGTCGCGGCCCTGCTCGACGACCCGGATGCGGACCCGCGCGCACACCTGCGCCGCCAGCACGAACTGCTGACCGCCCGGATCGAGAAGCTGCAGAAGATGGCCGCGGCCGTGGAGCACGCCATGGAGGCACGCACGATGGGCATCAACCTCACGCCCGAGGAGCGGTTCGAGGTCTTCGGGGACAAGGATCCCGAGCAATACGCCGAGGAGGCCGAGCGGCGCTGGGGCGGTACGGAGGCGTACACCGAGTCGCAGCGCCGGGCCGCCCGCTACACCAAGGAGGACTGGAAGCGTCTCCAGGCCGAGGTCGACGACTGGACCGAGCGCTACGTCGCCCTGATGACCGCCGGTGAGCAGCCGACCGGCGAGCCGGCCATGGAACTGGCCGAGGAGCATCGTCGGCACATCAGCAAGTGGTACTACGAGTGCCCGCACGCCATGCACCGTTGCCTGGGCGCGATGTACGTCGCCGACGAGCGCTTCAAGGCGTTCTACGACTCCATGCGGCCGGGGCTCGCCGATCACCTGAGCGAGGCGATCGCCGCCAACGCCGACCGGCACACGGCCTGATCCGCTGGTCCGGGAGGAGGCCTACTCCCGGGCCAGGACCACCGCCGTGCCGTACGCGCACACCTCCGTGCCCACGTCCGCGGCCTCCGTCACGTCGAACCGGAACGCCAGCACTCCGTTGGCTCCACGCGCGCGTGCCTGCTCCACCAGCCGCTCCATGGCCTGGTTGCGGGTCTGCACCAGCGTCTTGGTGAGCCCCTTCAGCTCGCCGCCGATCATCGATTTCAGCCCGGCACCGATCTGGCTGCCCAGGTGCCGCGAGCGCACGGTGAGACCGAAGACCTCACCGATCACCTGCTGCACCCGGTATCCGGGCACATCGTTGGTCGTGACCACCAGCACGTCCGGCTGGGGCCCCTGGCCGCCGCCGTAGTCGTCGAGTCCCATGGCGCACAGCTTCATCCCAGTTGCTGCACAGTGCATCCTGGAGTCACCGGTGGAACCTGGGGCGGTCACATCGCGTTGATAGCTTTATGCGGCCGCACTGGACGCCGTAGCCGCCCTCATCCCCTCAGGAGCCCGGACCCGTGATGACACTTGCCCTCGGCCCGAGCTGGCTGGATCCCAATTATCTGCTCGACAACTACAGCATCTGGGGCCTGCTGCTCATCGTCTTCGCCGAGTCAGGCTTGCTCATCGGCTTCTTCCTGCCGGGCGACTCGCTGCTGTTCACGTGCGGTCTGCTGATCACGTCCGGGGACCTGGACTTCCCGTTGTGGGGCGCGATCGCCCTGATCTGCCTCGCCGCGGTCCTCGGCGACCAGGCGGGCTACATGTTCGGCAAGAAGGTCGGCCCGTCGCTCTTCAACCGCCCGGACTCCCGCCTCTTCAAGCAGGAGAACGTCACCAAGGCGCACGAGTTCTTCGAGAAGTACGGCCCGAAGTCCCTGGTCCTGGCCCGCTTCGTGCCTGTCGTGCGCACGTTCACGCCGATCATCGCCGGCGTCAGCGGCATGAAGTACCGCTCGTTCCTGATCTTCAACGTCATCGGCGGCGTCCTGTGGGGCGCGGGCGTCACGCTGCTCGGCTCCTGGCTGGGCAACATCGACTTCGTCAAGAAGAACATCGAGGCGATCCTCATCCTGATCGTCCTCGTCTCGGTGATCCCGATCGCGATCGAGTTCCTCCGCGCGCGGGGCAAGAACAAGAAGGCGGCGCAGGAGACGCCGCAGCCTCCCCAGCAGTCCCAGTACCAGCACCCCCCGGTCATGGACGACGCCACCGCCCAGCTCCGCCGCATCGAGCCGGAGGAGCCCTACCAGCAGCAGTACCAGCAGCAGCCGTACCCCCAGCAGGACCAGCAGTACTGGAACCAGGGCTACGACAACCAGGGCTACGACAATCACGGCTACGGCAACCAGTACCCGCAGCAGCAGCCCTACGGCGACCAGCAGTACCCGCAGCAGCCGTACCCGCAGCAGCAGTACGACCAGAACGGGTACCCCCGGGGCTATTAGGAGGCTCAGAACCCCCTGGTCCGCTTGGCCGCCCGGCGCTTGCCCGCGGAGCCGACCCGCAGGGTCAGCCTGGAGATCTCCGATCCCAGGTTGACCCCGATGGCGATCGCCATGGCCAGGGAGGCCGCCTTGGCCAGGGACACCAACCCCTTGTCCACCTCGTTCTGAGCCATGGACAGCAGCCCGAAGTACGTGGCCGAACCGGGCAGCAGCGGCCCGATCGCCGCCGTCGTGTACGGCAACGCGGACGCGAACCGGTACCGCGACAGCAGCTGCCCGAACAGCCCCACGAGCCCCGCCGCCACGGCCGTGGAGGCGACGGGGGAGATGCCGCCCGCGTAGTGCATCGCGCCGTACACCGACCAGGCCACACCCCCGTTCAGGGTCACCGCCAGCACGGTGGAGCGTTCCTGCTGCAGCAGCACGGCGAACGTCAGGGACAGCAGCATGGACGCGGCGATCTGTATCAGCGGCCGTTCGGAGAGGTTCAGCGCGACGTCCGGGTTCAGCTTGCCGCCGAGCTTGACGCCGAAGTACAGGACGACCAGCACGCCGATCACGATGCCGACGAAGAAGTACATGACCTCCAGCAGGCGCGCGGCGGCGGTGATGTAGAAGCCCGTCAGCCCGTCCTGCACACCCGCCACCAGCGCCCGCCCGGGCAGCAGCGCGAACAGTCCACCGGTGATGACGGCGGACGCCTTCACGTCGACGTCGGCCAGCGCGAACGCCACACCGATCGCCGCGGGCGGCATCGCGGCCACCGTGAACTGGTAGAACTCCGGCAGCCCGCGCCCCGCGCACAGCCACGCCAGCCGGTCGCCGAGCATCGCGCCCACCGCCGCCGCGACGAACACGATCAGGTCACCGCCGACCAGCACGGAGGCCGCACCCGCGAGCAGCCCGCTCGCGAGGGTCAGGGCCCAGCCGGGGTAGGGATGCCGGTTGCGGCGCATCTCCGCCAGGCGCCGGTAGGCCTCCTCCAGGGAGACATGGGTCTCCGGGTCGGTCAGATCGTCCACCAGCCGGAACACGGCCGCGAGCCGCGTGTAGTCCGTGCCCCGCCGCCGTACCGTCCGCGACGCCGTGACCGGGTCGTCCACGAGCGACGGCTGGTGGGAGATCGACAGCAGCGTGAAGGTCACCGTCGGCTCGCAGCGGTCCAGGCCGTAGGACCGGCACACCGCGAACATCGCGGCCTCCACGTCCTCCGCGCCCTCGCCGCCCGCCAGCAGCAGCTCCCCGATACGCAGGGTCAGGTCGAGCACGCGCGGGACGGCGGGCCCGCCCTCCTCCGCCCGCTGCACGGGCTCGGGCGCCGGCCGCTCGGCCACCGGCATGCGCAGCATCGTGCGCATCCGGTCCTGCCAGGGCGCGTCCTTGACCAGGCTGACCATCGGTATGCCGGTCGCCGGGGTGAACACCGGCGGGGCGTCCTTGGCGCTGTAGGTGCTCGGCAGGCTGAACGCCGACCCCTCCGGCTCGGCACCCGGCGGCTCCGGCGTCTGCAGGCCCTCCGGCACGGCGAACTCGGAGGTGGTGTCCGGCTCACCGCCGCCCTCGGGGACGTCGATGCCTTCGGGAATGGCGAACTCGGACGTGATCTCCGAGTCGTACGTGGTCCGCGCCTCGTCCGACCGGGGCTTCCTGTCCTCCGCCTCCGTCACCTCGCACCGCTCCCTGAACGACACCTTCCGTTGAGCTCAGTATGCGCACAGACAGACGAACGGCCGCCCGGCCTCCAGGAGGCCGCACGGCCGATCATGTCTCGGCGCACGCACCGCAACCATTAATTGCGCAACCACGACGGTGCGCAACCAGGTCCGCGAGAGCGGCGCCGGTTTAGGCGCAAAGGGGGTGCTCAGTGACCGCCCTGCTCCTCGAAGCGCTTGTACGACCGCTCGATCTCCGCCTCGGCGTCCGTGCGGCCCACCCAGTTGGCACCCTCGACCGACTTGCCGGGCTCCAGGTCCTTGTACACCTCGAAGAAGTGCTGGATCTCCAGGCGGTCGAACTCCGACACGTGGTGGATGTCGCGCAGGTGCTCCACCCGCGGGTCGGTGGACGGAACGCACAGCAGCTTGTCGTCGCCGCCCGCCTCGTCCGTCATCCGGAACATGCCGATCGCGCGGCACTTGATCAGGCAGCCCGGGAAGGTCGGCTCGTCCAGGATGACCAGCGCGTCCAGCGGGTCGCCGTCCTCGCCGAGGGTGTTCTCGACGAAGCCGTAGTCGGCCGGGTAGGCGGTCGAGGTGAAGAGGCGACGGTCCAGCCGGATCCGACCGGTCTCGTGGTCCACCTCGTACTTGTTCCGCGAACCCTTCGGGATCTCGATCGTGACGTCGAACTCCACCGGTGGCTCCTCCATGATCAGCACATAGTTCTGGTGATTAAGTGTCCCTCACGCAGGTGTGTGATCGCGAAAGGGGCTGGTGGTCGTGCCAGAGCTGAGGCCTTGGCGAGCCGCGAGACCGCACGTGGTGCGGGTCGCGAACGCCGTACGACCGCGTCTGGCGCGCGCCGCGACGGCCGCGAGACCGCGGGTCGTGCGGCTGGCGCGGGCCGTGCGTCCCGGGCCGGCACACCTTCCCCGGCCGCGGGCCGTCAGGACCTGGCAGTACACCGCGGGCGCCGCCACGGCCGGACTGGCGCTGGCCGCCGCAGTGGTGACCGTCGCCGGTCCCTGGGACGCCAACGGTCAGCGTACGGCCGAGCGGGACCGGGCGGTCGCCCTGGAGCGGCCGGGTGGCACAGATCACGGCGCCCCCGGCACGGCCGCGCAGGCACCCCGGCCCGCACCGAGCGCCCCGGCCGTCCTGGCGGGTCTGGGCGGTACCACGGGCACCGTCAGCACCAAGAAGGCCCCGCCCGGCCAGAAGGCCCTCGCGGACGTCCTGGGGCCGCTCCTGGACGCCCCCGCGCTCGGCGCCGACCGCGCGGCGGCCGTCGTCGACATCACCACCGGCAAGCAGCTCTACGGCACCGACGCCGGACAGCCCCTCACACCCGCCTCCACCACCAAGATCGCCACCGCCGTCGCAGCCCTGTCCGCCCTCGGCCCCGACCACCGCCTCACCACCCGCGCCGCACTCGAACCCGACACCGGGGAACTGGTCCTCGTCGGCGGCGGCGACCCCACCCTCACCGCCCACCGGAAGGCCGCCGACTGGGCGAGCCTGCGCACGCTCGCCGCCGACACGGCCGCCGCACTGAAGAAGCGCGGCATCCACAAGATCAAGCTCTCCTACGACACCACGCTCTACGCCGGCCCCGCACTGCACCCCATCGGCCCCAACGCCAACCTCGCCTCCGTCAGCGCCCTGACGGTCGACGAGGGCCGCACGAACAACTCCACCAGCGGCCCGGCGGCCCGCGTGACCGACCCCGCGGCGGACGCGGCCGGCAGGTTCGCCGGTCTCCTGCGGGACGCCGGCGTCACGACCACGCCCCCCGGCCCCTCCAAGGCCACCAGCCGCGCCGAGACCCTCGCCACCGTCTCCTCGCCCCCGCTGTCCGCGCTGGTCGAGCGCATGCTGACCAACAGCGACAACGACATCGCCGAGGCCCTGGCCCGCCAGACCGCCCTGGCCGGCGGCGAGCCGGCGAGCTTCGCCGGCGGCGCGAAGGCGGTTGCCGTACAACTGAGGAACCTCGGCCTGCCGATGTCCGGCGCCTCCTTCCACGACGGCAGCGGCCTCAACCGCGACGACCGTCTCACGGCGAACCTCCTCACCGCCCTGCTGGTCAGGGCCGCCGACCCCGCCCGCCCCGGCCTCCGCCCGGTCCTCACCGGCCTCCCCGTCGCCGGCTTCACCGGAACCCTGACCCGCCGCTACACCGACGGCGCCGCAGGAGTCGTACGCGCGAAGACCGGCACCCTCACCGGCGTGAACACCCTGGCCGGCACGGTCGTGGACAACGACGGCCACCTCCTGGCCTTCGCCTTCCTCGCCTCCGGCACCACGGATCCCCAGGGGGCGCAGTCGGCCCTGGACAGGACGGCGAGCGCATTGGCGGGGTGCGGCTGCCGGTAGGAACCTGTTCCAGCCGTGGGCAGTCGTTCCGCAGGAAACCGCACCTCACCCGACCCCCACGGCCTGCCCCAAGCGGGAGCGCTCACGTACGGTTGACACATGACGAGCTTCGGTGGCACCGCATCTCCCGGGATGGTCGACTGGAACCTCGCGGTGGCAACCGCGACGCGGCTCGTACGCCCGGGACCCGAGGTCAGCCGCGACGAGGCCAGGGCCGTCGTCGCGGAGCTGCGCCGGCACGCGAAAGCCTCGGAGGGACACGTCCGGGGCTTCACTCGTATGGGCACCGCGGAGACCCACGACACCCCCGTCCTCGTCGTCGACCGCCCCGGCTGGGTCCGGGCGAACGTCGCCGGCTTCCGGGAGATCCTCAAGCCCCTCCTGGAGAAGATGCAGGACCGGCGCGGCAGCGGCCCCGGCAACGCCGTCCTCGGCGCCGTCGGCGGCAAGGTCACCGGCGTGGAACTCGGCATGCTGCTGTCGTTCCTCTCCTCCCGCGTCCTCGGCCAGTACGAGACCTTCGCCCCCGCCGCCCGCGACCTCCCGTCCGGTGAGAACGGCGGCGGGCGCCTCCTCCTCGTCGCACCCAACATCGTCCACGTGGAGCGCGAACTCGACGTCGAGCCGCACGACTTCAGGCTCTGGGTGTGCCTGCACGAGGAGACCCACCGCACCCAGTTCACCGCCGTGCCCTGGCTCCGCGACCACCTGGAGGGTGAAATCCAGTCGTTCTTGGCGGAGACCGACGTGGACCCGATGACCGTCCTGGAACGCGTCCGGGAGGCCGCCCAGTCCCTCGCCGGCGGCCGCCCCGAGGGCGAGGAGGACGACGGCGGACGCTCCTTCGTGGAACTGGTGCAGACCCCGGCCCAGCGCGAGATCCTCGGCCGCCTCACCGCGGTCATGTCGCTCCTGGAGGGCCACGCCGACTTCGTCATGGACGGGGTGGGCCCGGAGGTCGTACGGACCGTCTCCGAGATCCGCGAGAAGTTCCAGCAGCGCCGCGCCAAGGGCGCCTCCCGCCTCGACCTCGCCCTGCGCAAGCTGCTGGGTCTGGATGCCAAACTCAGGCAGTACCGGGACGGCGAACGCTTCGTACGAGCCGTCGTCGAGCAGGTCGGTATGGACGGCTTCAACCGCGTGTGGACATCCCCCAACACCCTGCCCACCAAGGCGGAGATCGCCAAACCGGCGGACTGGATCGCACGGGTGCACGGCAGGACCGAGTCGTGAACCGCACGGGGAGGTCGTGAAATGAATCCGGACTACGGCAGGCGAACGCCCCGCCAATCACCCGTCCGAGGGACCGTGAGCCATGGGTAGGCGTGCAATGCTCGGGGAACGGCCCGTTTCTGTCACCATCTACACACTCTGAGTGACCGACCTCGGGCTCAACCCCCCGAAAACTTCATGAAGGGAACCGGACATGGGTCCCCATCCTGCGGTCGCGGCGATACGCCTGGCGGTCCGCCGCGTCCTCCACGACATCCTCACCCACAACAGCCGCACCCTCGAAGCAGCAGCGACAGCCGCCACGGCAGCCACCGATGCAGCCCGCGAACCGAGCCGGAACGAGGGGACCCCCTCCCCGCTCGTGCTCGTCGCGTGCTCCGGCGGCGCCGACTCCATGGCGCTCGCCTCCGCCCTCGCCTTCGAGGCACCCAAGCTCGGCATCCGAGCCGGCGGCATCACCGTCGACCACGGCCTTCAGCCCGGCTCCGACCTCCGCGCCGCGGAGGTCGTCCTCAGGCTGCGCGAACTCGGCCTGAGCCCCGCCGAGTCCATCGCCGTGACCGTCGGCCGCGACGGCGGCCCTGAGGCCGCCGCCCGCGACGCCCGCTACGCCGCCCTCGACGCCGCTGCCGAACGCCTCGGCGCCACCGCGGTCCTGCTCGGCCACACCAGAGACGACCAGGCCGAAACCGTCCTGCTGGGCCTGGCCCGCGGCTCCGGCATCCGCTCCCTGTCCGGCATGGCCGCGGTCTCGGGGGCCGGCGGCCGTTACCGGCGGCCCTTCCTGCATCTCGACCGGCAGACCGCCCGCAAGGCCTGCATGGTCCAGTCCCTGCCCGTCTGGGACGACCCGCACAACGCCGACCCCGCCTACACCCGTTCCCGGCTGCGGCACGAGGGCCTGCCCGCCCTCGAAAAGGCCCTCGGCAAAGGCGTCGTGGAAGCGCTCGCCCGCACCGCCCAGCTCTCCCGCGACGACGCCGACGCCCTCGACACCTGGGCCAGCCAGGCCGAAGCCTCCGTGCGCGACGCCACGGGCCTGCTGGAGTGCGCCAAGCTCTACGCCCTCCCGCCCGCCGTGCGCCGCCGCATCCTGCGCCGCGCCGCCATCGACGCGGGCGCCCCGGCCGGTTCCCTCTTCGCCCGCCACATCGAGGAAGTCGACCGGTTGATCACCGGCTGGCGCGGCCAGGGAGCCATCAATCTCCCGGGCAAAGTCGTCGCTCAGCGACAGGGTGGCAGACTGGTGATTCGGCAAGGCTGATTCCCGACCCCCGGAGCGATCTCCGACGGGCCGGGCAGCCGGTCGCCGTAAGAGCGGCCGTAAGTGCGGGACGACCGAAAGTGATGCGGGTGGACGCGAAAGACATGGGTGCCGACCTCCAGCAGGTACTCATCACCAAGGAAGAGATCGACGCGAAGCTGGCCGAGCTGGCCGCGAAGATCGACGCGGAGTACGCGGGCAAGGACCTGCTCATCGTCGGTGTGCTCAAGGGCGCCGTGATGGTCATGGCGGATCTCGCCCGGGCGCTGTCCACCCCCGTCACCATGGACTGGATGGCCGTGTCCTCCTACGGCGCGGGCACCCAGTCCTCCGGTGTCGTGCGGATCCTCAAGGACCTCGACACCGACATCAAGGGCAAGCACGTCCTGATCGTCGAGGACATCATCGACTCCGGCCTGACCCTGTCCTGGCTGATCAACAACCTCGGCTCCCGCGAGCCCGCCTCCCTGAAGGTGTGCACGCTGCTGCGCAAGCCGGACGCCGCCAAGGTCGCCATCGACGTGGAGTGGGTCGGCTTCGACATCCCGAACGAGTTCGTCGTCGGCTACGGCCTCGACTACGCCGAGAAGTACCGCAACCTGCCGTTCGTCGGTACGCTCGCGCCTCACGTCTACGGCGGCTGAGCCAAACGGGTCAGCTCTTGTAAGACGATCGGGAACCCCAGCGGGTTTCGCGCCGTTGGAGCAAGCAGAGACGGGAACGCCGGCCGTCCATGCCACTCCGTGCGGCTTCGGACAACAATGCTGGGGTACCGTCAGAAGAACTGTCTTATCAAACTCACTATGGCAGGAGGGACGGGGCGGCACCGCTCCGTATGGATGGACGTGAAGCGATACTTCCGTGGGCCGGTCATGTGGATCGTGCTGGCCGTCCTTGCCGTGGTCGTGTTGATGCAGGTCGTCGGCTCGTCCGGCGGCTACAAGACGGTGGACACCGGCCAAGTCATTGCGGCGATCAGCGAGAACAAGGTCGAGTCGGCCAAGCTGACGACCGGTGACGAGCAGAGCATCAAGGTCACCCTCAAGGACGGCCAGAAGGTCGAGGGCAGCTCGAAGATCCAGGCGAGCTACATCGGCGACCAGGGCGTGACCATCGCCGCCACGCTGCAGACCAAGTACCAGGACAAGCAGATTCCGGACGGCTACACGGTCTCGCCGTCCAAGCAGAACCCGTTCCTCGGCGTCCTGCTCTCCCTGCTGCCCTTCGTGCTGATCGTGGTCGTCTTCCTGTTCCTGATGAATCAGATGCAGGGCGGCGGCTCCCGGGTCATGAACTTCGGCAAGTCCAAGGCCAAGCTCATCACCAAGGACACCCCGAAGACGACCTTCGCCGACGTCGCCGGCTGTGACGAGGCCGTCGAGGAACTCCACGAGATCAAGGAGTTCCTCCAGGAACCGGCCAAGTTCCAGGCCGTCGGCGCCAAGATCCCCAAGGGCGTGCTCCTCTACGGCCGCCCCGGCACCGGCAAGACGCTCCTCGCGCGCGCCGTGGCCGGCGAGGCCGGAGTCCCCTTCTACTCGATCTCCGGTTCCGACTTCGTCGAGATGTTCGTCGGTGTCGGTGCCTCCCGAGTCCGTGACCTCTTCGAGCAGGCCAAGGCGAACGCCCCGGCGATCGTCTTCGTCGACGAGATCGACGCGGTCGGCCGCCACCGCGGCGCCGGCCTCGGCGGCGGTCACGACGAGCGCGAGCAGACCCTGAACCAGCTGCTCGTCGAGATGGACGGCTTCGACGTCAAGGGCGGCGTGATCCTCATCGCCGCCACGAACCGCCCGGACATCCTCGACCCGGCCCTCCTGCGCCCCGGCCGCTTCGACCGGCAGATCGCCGTCGACCCGCCGGACCTGCAGGGCCGCATGGAGATCCTCAAGGTCCACCAGAAGGGCAAGCCGGTCGCGCCCGACGTCGACCTCGCCGCCGTCGCCCGCCGCACCCCCGGCATGACCGGCGCCGACCTGGCCAACGTGCTCAACGAGGCCGCGCTGCTCACCGCCCGCGGTGACCAGAAGCTGATCGACAACAAGGCGCTGGACGAGGCGATCGACCGCGTGGTCGCGGGCCCGCAGAAGCGGACCCGGATCATGTCGGACAAGGAGAAGAAGATCACCGCGTACCACGAGGGCGGCCACGCCCTGGTCGCGGCGGCTTCCCCGAACGCCGACCCGGTCCACAAGATCACGATCCTCTCCCGCGGCCGCGCCCTCGGCTACACGATGGTGCTGCCGGACGAGGACAAGTACTCGACCACCCGCAACGAGATGCTCGACCAGCTGGCGTACATGCTGGGCGGCCGCGCGGCCGAGGAACTGGTCTTCCACGACCCGACCACCGGCGCCGCCAACGACATCGAGAAGGCCACCAACCTGGCCCGCGCGATGGTCACGCAGTACGGCATGACCGAGCGGCTCGGTGCGATCAAGTTCGGCGGCGACAACAGCGAGCCGTTCCTCGGACGTGAGATGGCTCACCAGCGCGATTACTCGGAAGAGGTCGCCGCGCTGGTCGACGAAGAGGTCAAGAAGCTCATCGAGACCGCTCACAACGAGGCCTGGGAGATCCTGGTCGAGAACCGCGACGTGCTGGACAACCTCGTCCTGGCCCTCCTGGAGAAGGAGACCCTGGGCAAGGAGGAGATCGCCGAGATCTTCGCCCCGATCCACAAGCGCCCGCCGCGGCCCGCCTGGACCGGCTCCTCCCGCCGTACGCCCTCCACCCGCCCGCCGGTGCTCTCCCCGAAGGAGCTGGCACTGACCAACGGCACGAACGGAGCGACGGCGGCGATCAGCACGGCCAAGTCCACGGCCGCGGAGTCCGCCCCGGTGACGGACAGGGCCCCGGAGGAACGTCCCGAGAGCTGACGAGTTTCAGCCAACCGGCCCGGAATGAATGCCGCGGCCCTCAGGTTTTAGCCTGGGGGGCGCGGCTTTTCGGTTTGTCCGCAGACAGAGCGCGTGCGCGCACGCGTGACAGGCACAGGAACGAGGAACCAGATGACCGACCCCGTGACCCTGGACGGTGAGGGCACCATCGGCGAGTTCGACGAGAAGCGCGCCGAGAACGCCGTACGGGAACTGCTGATCGCGGTCGGTGAGGACCCGGACCGTGAGGGTCTCAGGGAGACGCCCGGCCGGGTGGCGCGGGCGTACAAGGAGATCTTCGCGGGCCTGTGGCAGAAGCCCGAGGACGTCCTGACGACGACGTTCGACCTTGGGCACGACGAGATGGTGCTCGTGAAGGACATCGAGGTGTACAGCACCTGTGAGCATCATCTGGTGCCGTTCAGGGGTGTCGCCCACGTCGGCTACATCCCGTCCGTGACCGGGAAGATCACCGGTCTGTCCAAGCTGGCCCGGCTGGTGGACGTCTACGCCCGGCGCCCGCAGGTGCAGGAACGCCTCACGACGCAGATAGCGGACTCCCTGATGGAGATCCTGGAGCCGCGGGGCGTGATCGTGGTCGTCGAGTGCGAACACATGTGCATGTCGATGCGCGGCATCCGCAAGCCGGGTGCGAAGACCATCACCTCGGCGGTGCGCGGTCAGCTGCGGGACGCGGCGACGCGGAACGAGGCGATGAGCCTGATCATGGCGCGCTGAGCGGTCGCTGCGGAGTCGGCGGTCAGGCCACCGGCTCCGCGCCCGCATGGTCGTGGTCGTCGTCCTCCGGGAGCTTGCAGACCCGCTCCAGGAAGATGGCCGCTGCTATCACGGCGATGCCGGCCAGGACCGAGAAGCCGGCGTAGACGGCCTGGTCGCGGCGGGCGGGGATGTCGAGGAGTTCCAGGAGGAAGACGCCCGTCCCGGCGTACATGCCGGCGACCAGAGCGGCCACCAGGGCGCTCGCCTGGCCGAAGACGACCGCTCGGGCGGCCATCAGGGGGTCGACACCCTTCGCGCCGGGGCGGCGCTCGCGCTGGGCCTTGAAGCGGGCGCGCAGCGAGAGCGCTGTGGAGAGCAGGACCACCGCGATCAGGGCGAGGACGATGGGGGCGGCCAGGGGGACGCTGGGGAGAGTCCCGATCGAGTTCCAGAGGCGGGCTCCCGCCCAGGACAGGATTCCGGCCACGACGAACACGCCGGCCAGCACCCTGATGCGCAGCTCTCTCACGGTGTCCCTTCAGCTCCCCCGGACCGATCCCGGACTGTGGTCGTCTTGACCTTAACGACTACTCGGGCAGTCGGAGTTCCAGGTCCGCGCGGGGCGCGATGCCGTCGCGGGTGACGGCCGTCAGCAGTTCGGCCACCGAGCCGCGGCCGGGCAGCTGTGCCTGCGGGTCGACGTCGTACCAGGGCGCGAGCACGAAGGCGCGTTCGTGGGCGCGCGGGTGGGGGAGGGTGAGCTGTGGGTCGTCGGAGGTGACGTCGGCGTAGGCGACGATGTCGACGTCCAGGGTGCGTGGTCCCCAGTGCTCGTCGCGGACCCGTTTGAAGGCCTCCTCGACGGCGTGGGCTCGCTCCAGCAGGGAGGACGGGGGCAGGGTGGTCTTGAGGACGACGACGGCGTTGAAGTAGGTGGGCTGGCTGCCCGGCTCGACGCCCCACGGCTCCGTCTCGTAGACCGGGGACACGGCCTTCACGCGGACGCCGGGGGTGTCCTCGAGGGCGTCGACGGCTCCTTGGAGGGTCTCCATGCGGTTGCCCAGGTTGGAGCCGATGGAGATGACGGCGCGTTTCGGGTTGCTCAGTGTGGTGTCGGCGGCGTCGACCTGTTCGACGACCGCGGCGGGCACCGGCTGGACGGTCGGGTCGCTGTGACCCTGGAGGAAAGATCGGGTCATACTCGGCTCCGGGTGATGGTGACGGTCACGTCGTCGAAGGGGACGGTGATCGGGGCGTCCGGCTTGTGGACGCGGACCTCGACCTCCAGGACTCCTTCGTGCTTCAGGCAGGTCTGGGCGATCCGCTCGGCGAGGGTCTCGATGAGGTTCACCGGTTCGCCCTCGACCACGGCCACGACCTCTTCGGCCACGATGCCGTAGTGCACGGTCTTCGCCAGGTCGTCGTCGGCCGCGGCCGGCCGGGTGTCCAGGCCAAGGACGAGGTCCACGATGAAGGTCTGGCCCTCCTCGCGTTCCTTGGGGAACACACCGTGGTGCCCGCGGGCCTTCAGGCCGCGCAGCGCGACACGATCCACGCGAATCACTCCTGCAATCGTCGGGAACGGCCGGGCGGTGTCGCGTGCGGGCGGCACGCCGACCTCAGACGAATCTACCTGCGGGCTGTGACACGGCCGGGTCATGAGGGCGCGGGCCCGCGCGGGGACCCGGAGGCTTCACCGGGTGTTTCCCCTGGGGAACCCGGTCGCGTCATGGGTTGGTAGCGGCACCTACCCGCGAGTTCGTGATTCCAACCACTTCTTCGTCCCTATGGGGTGCGGACCGGTTCAGGCGAGGGGGTTGTCGTCCGGTTCCACGTCATTCGCTCCGTTCTGGCCGTTTTCGTCTTCCTCGTCGGTCTCGGCCAGGACGGGGGAGGCGTGGTGCGACCACAGTTTCCAGCCGGTGGGTGTGCGCCGGAACACGTTCGTGGCCACGACGAGCTGGCCGACCAGGGGGCCGAGCTCCGCGCCGTCCTCGGGAGCGGGGCCGCCGCTGAGGATGTTCTCGGTGCAGGTGACGAGGGCGGTGTCGCCGGTGACCGAGACGTGTACGTCGGTGAGGAAGAACTGGATGTAGTCGGTGTTCGCCATGATCAGCGCGTACGACCTCAGCACCTCGGGGCGGCCGGTGAGCACCGGCCAGCCCGGGTGGACACAGGAGATCACGCCGGTGTCCGCGGGGTCGTGGTACTCCTCGTCGACGCCCAGGTCGGAGGGCGTGAGCCAGAGCGCGGACAGCTCCTCGTAGTCGCCGCGCTCCATCGCCTCGTAGAAGGCGGTGTTGGCGGCCTCCACCTGTTCGACGTCGGTGTGGGGGGCGCTCACCGGGCTCCTTCCACGGCGCGCGCGACCCGTACCGCGTCCGCTGTGGCGTGAACCTCGTGCACGCGCACCGCCCACGCGCCGGCGTGCGCCGCGAGCGCGGAGACGGCGGCCGTGGCGGCGTCGCGCTCGCGGGCCGGCGGGGGTGCGCCGTCCGGTCCTGCGAGGACGCGGCCGAGGAACCGCTTGCGGGAGGCGGCGACGAGCAGGGGGTGGCCGAGAGCGTGCAGCCGGTCGAGGTGGGCGAGGAGGGTGAGGTCGTGCTCGGCCTCCTTGGAGAAGCCGAGGCCGGGGTCGACGACGATGCGGTCGGGGGCGATGCCGCCCTCGAGAACGGCCTCCACGCGCGCGTGCAGTTCGTCCGCGACTTCGGCGACGACGTCCTCGTAGACGCCCTTGACGTTGCCGCCCTCGAGGAAACCGCGCCAGTGCATGACGACGAAGGGGGCGCCCGTGGCGGCGACCACCGGGATCATGGCGGGGTCGGCGAGGCCGCCGCTGACGTCGTTGACGAGGGAGGCGCCGGCCGCGAGGGCCTGTTCGGCGACGGAGGCGCGCATGGTGTCGACGGAGACGACCACGCCTTCGGAGGCGAGGCCGCGGACGACGGGGACGACGCGCCTGAGTTCCTCGGCCTCGTCGACGCGGGTGGCGCCGGGTCGGGTGGACTCGCCGCCGACGTCGACCAGGTCCGCGCCCTCGGCGACCAGGTCCAGGCCGTGCTTGACGGCGAGGGTCGTGTCGAACCAGCGGCCGCCGTCGGAGAAGGAATCGGGGGTCACGTTGACGACTCCCATGACCGCGCACCGGTCCCATGCCGGAAGGCCTGTCACTCGACCGCGTCCGCTGAGGTTGTTCATACGTTCAGCGTAGGCCCAGGGGGGCGCCGTCAACGCGCTGCGGCCCGGGCGGAAGGCCCCGTGCTGGAGGGGGTGGGGCTTCCGCCCGGGCCAGTCGGGGGCCGGGCCGGACTCTGCGCAGCCGCAGAGCGGGTGGTCAGGCGGCTCGGACGTCGCGCTCCGCGACGGCGTGCGCGCAGGGGCGCGCGGCGGCCGCCCTGCGCCGGCGCAGGGCGCGCGGCAGCGGCAGGGCGAGGTTGACGAAGCCCTCGGCCTGCATGGCCGCGAAGCCGATGCGGGGCAGGTCGGCGGAGGCGCGGTAGACGACGAACCGCGGCTCCCAGCGCGGCTGGAACTTGGCGTTGAACTTGTACAGCGACTCGATCTGGAACCAGCGGGAGAGGAACACCAGCAGTCCGCGCCAGGCGCGCAGCACCGGCCCTGCGCCGATCTTCTCCCCGCGCGCGAGGGCGGAGCGGAACATCGCGAAGTTCAGCGAGACCCGGGTGATGCCGAACTTCGGGGCGGCCTGCAGGGCGGCGACGATGAGCAGTTCGTTCATGCCGGGGTCGGCACTGCGGTCGCGGCGCATGAGGTCCAGGGAGGCGCCGTCCTTCCCCCAGGGCACGAAGTGCAGGATCGCCTTCAGGTCGCCGTACTCCCCGGGCTCGTCGTCCTGCTTGTGGGCGGTGGCGATCAGGCAGTCGCCGTCGGTGACGTCGCCGATGCGGCCGAGGGCCATGGAGAAGCCACGCTCGGTGTCGGTGCCGCGCCAGTCCTCCGCGGCCCGGCGGATGCGCTCCAGCTCGGCCTCACCGAGGTCACGGATACGCCGTACCCGGGTTTCGTAGCCGGCTCGCTCGATGCGCTTGACCATCTGGCGCACGTTGCGCATCGCGCGTCCGGCGAGCGAGAAATCCGCCACGTCGACCACCGCCTCGTCGCCCAGTTCCAGGGCGTCCAGGCCGGTCTCGCGGGTCCACACCTCGCCGCCCGTCTCCGAGCAGCCCATGACCGCCGGGGTCCAGGAGTGCGCCTTGGCCTCGTCCATGAAGCGTTCGATGGCGCCGGGCCAGGCCTCGACGTCGCCGATCGGGTCGCCGCTCGCGAGCATCACGCCGGAGACGACGCGGTAGGTGACCGCCGCCTTGCCGCTGGGCGAGAAGACGACCGCCTTGTCGCGGCGCAGCGCGAAGTGGCCGAGGGAGTCGCGGCGGCCGTGCTTGTCCAGCAGGGCGCGCAGGCGGACCTCGTCCTCCTCGGTGAGGCGGGCGGCCGGGTGTTCGGGGCGGAAGGCGAAGTAGATGGTGGTGACCGCGGTCAGCCAGCCGAGGGCGCCGAGGGAGAAGGCGACCGTCCAGGAGGTGTTGCCGTCGTAGTCCAGGGGGCCCTCGAAGCCGAACAGGCCGTAGACGACGTGCGTCAGCCGGTCGGCCAGGCTCGGGTCGCCGACCATGCGGTTGGGGTGGACGCTGACGATGACCAGTCCGAGGGCGATCGAACCGGCGGCCATCAGGACGAAGTTGGCGAGCGCGCGCCAGCGGCTGCGCGGGTCGGGCAGGGCCGCGAACTCGTCACGGTGGCGCAGCAGCGGTACGAGCAGCGCCAACGAGATCAGCATCCCGATGAGCGAGTGCCGGTACACGAACTCGGCGACGGCGCCGGCCGGCAGGAGCGCGACCGCCGCGCGCCACGCCCGGCGCTTGCGCCGTTTGAGCCCGTGCGCGAGCAGGAGCAGGAGCACACCGGCGCTGAGTGAGAGCGCCGCCGCGAAGGGCCCGAAGGAGCCGGGCAGTACCTCGGCGATGGCGTGCATACGGCTGTGACGGAAGCGCGGGAACACGCCCGCCGCAATGTCCACTGTGCCCACGAGGGCGCACGCCCTGCCGACCAGAGCGGGAACGGCCTCGGGGCGCGGGCCGCGCAATATGCGCCGTGCCCGGCTTGATCGACTCGGAACCTCGCCCGACATTTCCCCATCTATCCTGACAGACATCGCATCCCGTAGTTCTGCGAGAGACCTTGAACCCGGTGCCGAGCGGGGCATCCGGCGACATTGCGCCCTCTAGGACGGTGTCTCGGGGAGAGAGGTTCACTCCCCTCCGGAAAGTCGGGTCAAAGGCCAAGGAAAGCCCCGGGCAAGCCCGCGCGACGATGCGTGGGCGGTCACGGGCGGAAAGCGCAGGCAAAGCAGCCCATGGGTCTCACGAGCAACAAGGTGTTGGCGCTGGCGATCATGTTCGCCCTGGTGCTGTTCGTCGCAACGGTGTGGCTGTGGCCGCGGCTCGCCCGGCAGAGCTGGCGGGCCGTCAGCGGGCGGGTCGGCCTGCTCCTTGCCACCCAGTTGGCCCTCTTCTCCTCCCTGGGGGTCGCCGCCAACCAGGCCTTCGGCTTCTACGCCAGCTGGGCGGACCTGTTCGGCAAGGAGA
This sequence comes from Streptomyces sp. NPDC031100, assembly GCF_055570785.1. Taxonomy (NCBI): domain Bacteria; kingdom Bacillati; phylum Actinomycetota; class Actinomycetes; order Kitasatosporales; family Streptomycetaceae; genus Streptomyces; species Streptomyces sp. NPDC031100. The sequence continues at coordinate 53,309 of NZ_JBVIGN010000009.1, read as the reverse complement.
CCGACCAGGGCGTCGTCGTCGACCACTCGCTGGGCGGCGGCACGGGCGGCCCGCTGCAGGTGCTCTCCACCTCACGGGTGCCGGGTGTGCACAGCTCGCGGCCGCAGACGGCCGGGCAGGTCCAGAAGGTCGACATAGTGGGCCGCACGTCCCACGTCGCCGTGCCGGCGTACGTCTACCTGCCGCCCGAGTACTTCCAGCCGCAGTACCGCACGCGCACGTTCCCGGCAGCTGTCGTCCTGACCGGCTATCCCGGTACGGCCAAGGCACTGGTGGACAAACTTGACTACCCGCGTACGGCGCAGGAGCTGGCCAAGGACGGGCGGATGCAGCCGATGATCCTGGTGATGCTCCGGCCGACCGTGGCGCCGCCGCGCGACACCGAGTGCGTGGACGTCCCGGGCGGGCCGCAGGCCGAGACCTTCTTCGCCAAGGACCTGCCCGAGGCCGTACTCGCGCACTACCGGGTGGGCAAGCGGCCCGGCAGCTGGGGCATCATCGGCGACTCGACCGGCGGCTACTGCGCGCTGAAGATCGCCATGCACCACCCCAACGTCTACGCGGCCGGCGCCGGTCTGTCGGCGTACTACAAGGCGCCGATCGACCCCACGACCGGTGACCTCTTCCACGGTGACAAGAACCTGAAGAATCGTGCCGACCTGTGGTGGTTCCTCAAGCACCAGCCCGCGCCCGACACTTCGCTGCTCGTCACCAGCAGCAAGATCGGCGAGCGCAACTACAAGGACACGCTCAAGTTCATAGAGCGTGTGCGGGCGACGAACCTGACCCGGATCTCGTCGATCATCCTCGACAGCGGCGGGCACAACTTCAACACCTGGCGCCGGGAGATCCCGCCGACGCTGCAGTGGATCAGCGGACGGCTGACCGACCGCTGACGCCGCGGGTGCCCGATGCCCGGTGAAGCCTTCGGTGTGGCCGTGTTTTTACTGGGCGGGGGTCCACGATTCGCCTACGCGCGGTAAGTTTCTGGCCATGCCACGTGGACGCCACCGCCATTCACCACCTCTGCACCGGCTGTTGCCTCCGTCGGCGATCGCCGGCGTCTCCGCCGTCTGCGCGCTGGGTCCCTGGGTGTTCTCCGAGGGCACGGTGTTGCGCACGCTGGCCGCGGCCGCCGCGGCGACAGCCGTCGTCGGCGCGGTCGTGATGCGCCGCTGGGACTCCCAGGCCGGCAAGCAGGTCGCCGACCTCACGCGCGCGCGTGCCAGCGACGAGTGGCGCTTCGACGAACGGGTCGCCGAACTGGAGACCGACCTGGAGGAGTCGCGCGAACTGCGCACCAAGCTGGAGCAGCGGCTGCGCGCCAAGCGCGCCGAGCTGGCCGGGCTGCGCAACGAGCACGCGGCCCTGCTGCGCCGCTATGCCACGGCGGAGACCGAGCGCGCGAGTGCCCTGGAGGGGCGCCGGCTGCTGGAGATCGAGGCGGCCGAGCCGGCGGGTGCGCCCGCACTGCCGCCCGCGCGCAGCGCCGGGTCCGAGGACGCCGAGACGACTGCCAAGGCTGCCGGGACCGCCGAGCAGGCCGAGGAGAAGCCGAAGGCCGGTCCGGTGTTCTCCGCCGAGGGTGCTCAGCTGTTCCTGAAGGCCGCGGTGGCGCTGGCCCGGCTCGACCGTGACGGGGCGTCAGTCAAGGTCGGGCACGAGGCCGTAACGCCTCAGGCCGTCAAGCCCGAGGGCGCCACGGAGACGTCGGTCGAGGCTTCGGCCGGCGCTCCGGAGAGGCAGCCCGCTCGGGAGGCTGCCCAGGCACAGGAGGCCGAACAGGAGGGCGAGGCGCAGGGGAAGTCCGAGGCGGCCGGGGAGCACACGCACGCGGCCGCCGCCTCCACCGCGCCGGAACAGCCCGCCAAGCCCGCGCAGCAGCCCTCCGGTCACTTCACGGTGCCCACCGCGGTGGCCGTCGTACCGGCCACGCCCGTGCGGCGTCCGGCGGTCGAGGGCGGGTTCGACTTCTTCGGCACCCAGAAGGACACGTCGTCCGCCGCGCTGGAGTCCGTGCAGAACGAGGACCTCGCGGACGTCGTCGGCCAGGAGGCCCTCGCGCTGCACAAGGCCGAGGCCGAGGCCGAGTTCAAGCCCGCCGACCCGGAGTCGCGCGGTGCCGGCCAGGTGATCGACCTGACCGCGCACGACGAGACGGAGCAGATCGACCTCCAGGGGCTGCGTTCCGCGGCTTCCTGAGGCGTCACCAGGCACCAGGCACCGGGCCCGGTTCACCCCCGAGGGGTGGACCGGGCTCACGCCATCCAGCGGTCCGGGCGGGCGTCCCTGCGGCCGGTGCGGGACCGCTCCGCCTGGGCGCGCAGCAGCCGCGCCGCCTCCTCGGCGTCCCGCAGACGGGCGGTGACGGTCTTGTCGGCCCCGGTGTCCACGTGGACGTCCGCGAGCCGCCACAGGCGCTCCCAGGGCCCCTGGGTGAGCCGCACGCTCTGCACCTTGGCGTGCGGGACCAGCGACAGGCTGCGGCGCAGCAGCCCGTGCCGGGCGGCGAACACCGTGTCGGTGACCGCGAGGCCGTGCCCGCGCCACCACACCGGCACACACCACCCGGCCCGCCGCGGCGGCCGCGCCGACGACGCCGGTACGGTCACGCCGGGCAGCACGCGCGCTATGACCGCCTCGGCGACCGCGCGCGGGGCGACCGGCACGAGCACGGAGTTGTCGGATCCGGCCACGTCCAGTTCCACCCGCACCCAGCTGCGCCGCCGCCACAGCAGCGGCTCCACGATCCGCACGGTCTGCACCCGGCCCGGCGGCACCGTCTCGTGCGCGCGGTCGAGCAGTCCGTGGTCGATGCGCAGCCCGTCCGGGGACTCGCCCACCGTCCAGTCGTACTCGGCGACGAACCGCCCGGCGCTGCTCGCGCCCGCCGTGCCGAGCAGCGGCAGGGCGGCGGCGAGGACCGTCCACACGCTGTGGGTGACGAGCCACAGCACGGGCGGCACGACGAGGGCGGCGGTCAGGGAGCCCCAGGTGGCGCCCGTCAGCACGAGGGAGAGCGCCAGCTCGCGCGGGGGCACGCGCAGCAGCTCGTGCGCCGGTGCCTCGCCTACTTCGTGCGCCGTCTCGGGCGCGAAACCCGCCGCGCGCGCGAGCAGCTCCGCACGCAGGGCGCGCGCCTCCTGCTCACCCAGGAAGGCGAGTTCGTCCTTCTTGTCCGCCCCGACCGCGTCTATCCGCAGCTTGGCGACACCCGCCACGCGCGCGAGGAGCGGACGCGTGACATCGACCGCCTGGATGCGCTCCAGACGGATGTGCGCCGTGCGCCGGAACAGCAGCCCGGTCCGTATGCGCAGTTCGCTGTCGGTGACCGCGAAGTGCGTGAACCACCAGGACAGGAAGCCGTAGAGGCCGGCCGCCGGGACCAGTACGGCGAGCCCGAGGAGAAGCATCGTGGAGGTCAGCCTCTGCAGCTGCTCCTGCGCGCCGTTCGGGTCGTGCGCGGCCCATCCGGCGAGCACGGCGACCGGCGCCCACGCGCGCCGGAAGGGCGTGACGGGGTGCAGCCGCCGTTCGGCGACGGGCGGGCGAGCCGTCGCCTCGCCGAGGCCCGGCGTGGTCACAGGCCCGCCGATCGGGCCTCGCCCAGCTCGGTGAGCCGGTCGCGCAGCCTCTCCGCCTCGGCCGGGTCCAGGCCCGGGATGGTCGCGTCGGTCGCCGCGGCCGCGGTGTGCAGCTGCACGCTGGCCAGCCCGAACCAGCGCTCCACGGGCCCCGAGGTGACCTCCACCAGCTGCATCCGCCCGTACGGCACCACGGTCTCCTCGCGCCACAGGACACCGCGGCTGATCAGCAGGTCGTCGGCGCGCTCGGCGTACCGCCAGGAGCGCCAGTTGCGGCCCAGCAGCCGCCAGCCCCACGCGGCCAGGGCGAGCGGGAGGAGTGCGAAGGCGGCCCAGGCCGGTCCCGCGAGCAGGCCGGGCAGCAGCCCCGCCGCGAGGGCGAGCACGCCCATCCACACCACCAGCAGCAGCCGGCGCATGCGCAGCAGGCCGGACGGCAGCCCCCGCCACACCGGCTCGTCCCCCGCCACCCCGGCCTGCTCCGGTATCCCCGTTTCCATGGAGCCAGCGTACGTAGGGGAAACTGGGTGCATGACTGCGACGGAGACCACGGTCGGCATCGGCGGCGGCGCCGAGAGCACCGACATGGTGCTCAACATCGGGCCCCAGCATCCGTCCACGCACGGCGTGCTGCGGCTCAGGCTCGTGCTGGACGGGGAGCGCATCGTGCACGCGGAGCCGGTGATCGGCTACATGCACCGGGGCGCGGAGAAGCTCTTCGAGGCGCGCGACTACCGCCAGATCATCATGCTCGCCAACCGGCACGACTGGCTGTCGGCGTTCTCGAACGAGCTGGGCGTCGTCCTCGCCGTGGAGCGGATGCTCGGCATGGAGGTCCCCGAGCGCGCGGTGTGGACCCGCACGCTGCTCGCCGAGCTGAACCGGGTTCTGAACCACCTGATGTTCCTCGGGTCGTACCCGCTGGAGCTGGGCGGCATCACTCCGATCTTCTACGCGTTCCGGGAGCGCGAGGAGCTCCAGCACGTCATGGAGGAGGTCTCCGGCGGGCGCATGCACTACATGTTCAACCGCGTCGGAGGCCTGAAGGAGGACCTGCCGGCCGGATGGACCGCACGCGCGCGTGCCGCCGTGGCCGACGTGCGCTCGCGCATGGACCGGTTCGACGACCTGGTGCTCGGCAACGAGATCTTCCGGGGGCGCACGCGGGGCGTGGGCGCGCTCACGCCGGAGACCGTGCACGCGTACGGCGTGAGCGGGCCCATCGCGCGCGCCTCGGGTGTCGACTTCGACCTGCGCCGCGACGAGCCGTACCTGGCCTACGGCGACCTCCAGGACACGCTGAAGGTCGTCACCCGCAGCGAGGGCGACTGTCTCGCCCGCTTCGAGTGCCTGCTGGAACAGACCCACAACGCGCTGGACCTCGCCGACGCCTGCCTGGACCGGCTCGCCGAGCTGCCGCCCGGGCCGATCAACCAGCGGCTGCCCAAGGTGCTGAAGGCACCCGAGGGGCACACGTACGCGTGGACCGAGAACCCGCTCGGCATCAACGGCTACTACCTGGTCAGCAAGGGCGAGAAGACCCCGTACCGGCTGAAGCTGCGCTCGGCGTCGTACAACAACATCCAGGCGCTGACCGAGCTGCTGCCGGGGACACTGGTGGCGGACATGGTGGCGATCCTGGGGTCGATGTTCTTCGTGGTCGGTGACATCGACAAGTAGACGCTCACCGGCCCTGCTGCCTGGTCCGCCGGACAGGCGCTAGGCGTCCGGCCGGAGCGGGTCCGCAATTCCCACCGGCTGGAGCAGCCAGCCGAAGTCGCCGAGGCCGCCCGGAGCGGTGAGTTCGGCGGCCTCGCCGGCGCTCGCGAGGGCACGTACATAGGCCGAGGGGTCCGTGGAGGCCAGCGTGAGCGGGGGGCGTGCGCCGGTGAGGTCCAGGGCGCGTAGGGCGGCGCGTTGCGTGAGCAGGCGTGCGGCGGAGAGCGTGCGCGCCGGATCGGTGGGTGTACGCGCCGCGCTCAGGGATGTGTGCGCCGTGTCCGGGGCCGTGTGCGCCGTGCGGTCCGCCGTGGGCGCCGCCGCGCACGCGTCCAGCGCGACGTGTGCCGTGATGTCGCACGACCCGTCCGGCACGGGCGCCGTCTCGCGCCCTTCCCGGAATCCGGTGAGCGTCCCGAACGGGGGGCGCGCCTGCGCGGTGTGCGCGTAGTCCACGGCCACCGCGAGTCCGCGCGCGACCCGGTCCACCGCCGCCGCCCACGCCAGGTCCCTGGGCCGCCCGATCTCCGCGCGCACCCCCTCCTCGGCCGGCAGCGGCCACCACCGCGCCAGCCAGTCCGCGTCCGCGCCCGTCACCGGCTCTCCGAGCCGCTCGGTGCCGTCCGGCGCGACCAGCACCAGCCGGGGCACGCCCGCCGGGTCGACTTCGGCGACGTCCACGGGCACGTTGTCCAGCCACTCGTTGGCGAAGAGAAGCCCGGTGACCGCGTCCGGGGGCTCGTGCAGCCAGGTGATCCGGTCGTCCAGGTCCGACGGACGGTCGGCGATCTCGACGGCGTACCCGCGCGCGCGGGCGGCCACGTCCGCCGGCAGGGCGGTGAGCACGTCGGAGACGAGTTCCCCGCGTCCGGCGCCCATGTCGACGAAGTCCAGCGCCGGGGGACGCCCGAGCGCCTCGTCGACCCGGCACAGCAGCCGGGCCACGGCCTGTGCGAACAGCGGGGACGCGTGCACGGACGTACGGAAGTGTCCGGCCGGGCCCTCGGGCCGCCGGTAGAAGCCGTCCGGGCCGTAGAGCGCCTCCTCGGTCGCCTCCCGCCAGCCCCGTCCCTCGCGGACGTTCTCCGCCGTCGCCTCATCCGTCACCGGGACAGACTAGGCGCACAGGTGATCACTGCCTCCACCTTGGGGAGTACACATGCCGGGTACGGATCGGCCCTCCGGTTGACCCCTGCACGCATCTCGTTTCCCTACTCTGGGTTACGTGCAGCGCCTCTATGACTTCCTCCGCAGGCACCCGACGTGGGTCGACAGCTTCTGGGCCGTCGTCCTCTTCGGGCTCTCCAGCGTGAGCGTGGTGAGTCTCGAGAGGACGCCCGGCCACCACATGACGCTCGGCGGGGGGCTGGCGGTGTCCGTCGTCCTGTGCGTCGTCGTCGCGCTGCGCCGCCGTTTCCCGGAGCCGATGCTGCTGCTGGCCCTCGCGACCGGGCTGGCCCAGCTGGTGCTGAACATCGAGACGACCGTCGCCGACTTCGCCATGCTGGTGATCACGTACACGGTCGCCATGACCGGCGCGCGCTGGGCGTCGCGGCTGGCGCTCGCGGTGAGCCTGGGCGCGGCGACCCTGTCACAGCTGCGCTGGCCGCAGACCCAGACGAGTTTCCTGGGCCAGGTGGCGATCGCGGTGTTCCAGACGGTGCCCTTCGCCCTCGCCTGGGTGCTCGGCGACTCCATGCGCACCCGCCGTGCCTACTTCGCCGAGCTGGAGGAGCGCGCCGCCCGCCTGGAGAAGGAGCGCGAGGCGCAGGCCAAGGTGGCGGTCGCCGCCGAGCGCGCCCGGATCGCGCGCGAGCTGCACGACGTCGTCGCGCACAACGTGTCGGTGATGGTGGTCCAGGCCGACGGCGCCGCCTACGTCCTCGACGCCGCCCCCGACCAGGCGAAGAAGGCCCTGGAGACGATCTCCTCCACCGGCCGCCAGGCCCTCGCCGAGATGCGCCGCCTGCTGGGCGTGCTGCGCACCGGCGAACACCAGGAGAGCGGCGAGTACGTCCCGCAGCCGGACGTCGAGCAGATCGACGAGCTCATCGAGCAGTGCCGCAGCTCCGGCCTGCCCGTCGACTTCAAGGTCGAGGGCACCCCGCGCCCGCTGCCCAGCGGCGTGGAGCTGACCGCGTACCGCATCGTGCAGGAGGCGCTCACCAACACCCGCAAGCACGGCGGGCCCAACGCGGGCGCGAGCGTGCGGCTGGTCTACTTCGACGACGGGCTCGGCCTGCTCATCGAGGACGACGGCAAGGGCGCCCCGCACGAGCTGTACGAGGAGGGCGGCGCCGACGGCCAGGGGCACGGCCTGATCGGCATGCGCGAGCGGGTCGGCATGGTCGGCGGCACTCTGGACGCGGGCCCGCGCCCGGGCGGAGGATTCCGCATCAGCGTGCTGCTCCCGCTGAAACCGGCACACTGACGGCTGCGCGCCCCCTGTTGACACCTGTAACACCCCCTGCCACCCGAAGACGGCAGAAAACGCAACCGAAGAGACGGAAGAGGACCCGATGGCGATCCGCGTGATGCTCGTCGACGACCAGGTGCTGCTGCGCACCGGGTTCCGGATGGTGCTCGCCGCCCAGCCGGACATGGAAGTCGTCGCGGAGGCGGGCGACGGCGTCGAGGCCCTTCAGGTGGTGCGTTCCACCGCTGTCGACGTCGTCCTGATGGACGTCCGCATGCCGAAGCTGGACGGCGTGGAGGCCACGCGCCGCATCTGCCAGGAGCCGAACCCGCCGAAGGTGCTGATCCTGACCACCTTCGACCTGGACGAGTACGCCTTCTCCGGACTGAAGGCGGGCGCCTCCGGCTTCATGCTCAAGGACGTGCCGCCCGGCGAGCTGCTGGCGGCCATCCGCGCCGTGCACAGCGGCGACGCGGTGGTGGCGCCCTCCACCACACGGCGCCTGCTGGACCGGTTCGCGCCGATGCTGCCCTCCGCCGGCAAGGAGCCCCAGCACAAGGAGCTGGAGCGGCTCACCGACCGGGAACGCGAGGTCATGGTGCTGGTCGCGCAGGGCCTGTCGAACGGCGAGATCGCGGCCCGGCTGGTGCTGTCCGAGGCGACGGTGAAGACCCACGTGGGCCGCATCCTGACCAAGCTCGGCCTGCGCGACCGGGTACAGGTCGTGGTGCTGGCCTACGAGACCGGCCTGGTGCGCGCGGGCGGCCACGGCTGACGGCTACCGGAGTATCCCCTCCAGGAAGTCGCTGCCCAGCCGGGCGACGATGGTGACGTCCAGTTGATGCAGCACGTACCGGCCGCGGCGGCGGGTGGTGAGCAGCCCCGCCTTCTTCAGCACGCTCAGGTGCCGGGATATCTCGGGCGCCGTCATCCCGTGGATCTGAGCCAGTTCGCTGGTGGTGTAGGCGCTGCGCGCCAGGTGGCGGCACATACGCAACCGCACCGGGTGGGACAGGGCGGTCATCCGCAGTGCGAGCTGGTCCACCGAGGGCGGGGCCGCCAGTTCGGGTGAGCCGACCGGATAGTGCAGCACCGGCTGCCAGCCGTACCGGTGCAGAACGCTCAGATGCGGCCAGCCCAGGCTCGTCGGGACGAGCAGGAGACCGCCGTCCGCGGTGGCCGAATGGCCGGTGCCCAGTTTGTCGACCGTGATCAGAGCGGCCTCTTCGTCGAGCGCGACCGTGGGGGACACCGCGGCCAGTGCTTCCGCCAGGCCCCTGCGCCGCAGGAGATCCGTCTTGTGGCGCGCGTCCGCCGCGAGCTGGTGACGCAGCCTGGACCAGGTCTCGGCGAAGAACGCCTCGTCACAGTCCGCCAGGAACTGCCGCAGCCAGGCCCGGATCCTCGGCGGGTCGGCCAGCAGCCGCTCGGTGAACCGGACTTGCCGGCGCCCACGCGAGGCGGCCAGCTCCAGCGCCCGCCGACGCACCGTGGCGTCGGAGAGCGCGGAGGGGCCGCGCGAGCAGTACGGCGCCGCGCAGGTGAACTCCATGGCCGCGTCCACGAACTGCTCGTCCGTCAGCTTGTCCAGGAGGTCCAGTTCCTCGGCCAGGGTGGCACCGGGCAGCGTGCTCAGGCCCTCGATGCCGGCGAACGGCAGGAACAGGTCCGAGAAGGTCGAGCGCCACAGGAAATCCGCCTCGCACATCCGGTCGGCCAGGTGCGGGTCCAGCTGGGCCGTCACGCCGGTCGCCCAGCCCCGCAGCCCCGGGTGATGGCCCGGCTCCGACAGCGCGTGCAGGGCCATGCCCAGCTCGCCCAACGGCGAGGGGACGACGGCAACCCTCTCCGGGCGCAGCCCCGCGATGTCGATGTGCACGCTCATGACCCCATGGTGCCCGGAGCCACCGACAACCAGGTCGCCGATTGACGGTGGACGTCAATCGACGCGACTTTCCCGCCCGGACCGGCGCAACCTGGGCTCACCGGGGCAGCCGCGGAGCCCGATCAGTCACCGATCAGCCACGTCCCGAGAAGGCGATCCGTCATGAGCATCACCCAGCAGTACCTCCTCGACACCTACCGCGCCCGCCTGCACGGCGAGCCCGAACCGCCCGCGCCGGGCCGGCACGATGCCGATGTGCTGCGCGAGCTGCGCGACTACCGCCGCTTTCGCGCGGTTGTCGCCGGGCGCCCCGCGCGCGGGCGGCTCTGCCAGACCCTGACCCGCTGGTTGCACCCCCGCGCCCTCTAGGGGCTCTATGCCCTCCCGGGCAGCCGGCTCACGAACTCCGCGGCGGCCGCCCGGACGTCCGCGGCCGTCCACTCCAGGCCTGCGGAGCGGATGCCGACCTCGGTGTACGCCAGGCCGGGCGCAGGGCTGTCCCAGCCGCTCGCGAAGAGCATCACCGAGGTCTCCTCGGCCTGCTGCACCGCCGCCTTGGCCACCACGTCGGCGTCGTACGGCAGCCAGACCTGGAACTCCTGGGTGTGCGGCACCTCGGGGTGCACGCGCGCCCACGGCAGTCCGGCCTCGGCGAACCCCTCGCGCAGCGCGGCGGCGACCACGCGCGCGTGGCGCACGTAATCGGGCAGCCGGGGCAGCTCCCGCTCCAGGCCGACGAGTGCCGACAGCACGGTCGGGAACTGCTGGAAGATCATGCCGCCGTAGCGGTGCCGCCAGGTCCTCGCCTCCTCGATCAGCGTCCTCGGGCCGGCCAGGGCGGCGCCGCCGAAGCCGCCTAGGGACTTGTAGAACGACACGTAGACGCTGTCCGCCAGGCCCGCGATCTCCTCCAGGGGGCGCTCGAAGTGGACGGTGCACTCCCACAGGCGCGCGCCGTCGAAGTGCACCACCGCGTCGCGCTCCCGCGCCGCCTCCACGACCTCGGTCAGCTCCTCCCAGGTGGGCAGCACGAAACCGGCGTCCCTCAGGGGCAGCTCCAGCATCAGCGCCCCGAAGGGCTCCGGGAAGTCGCGTATCTCGTCGGCCGTGGGCAGCCGCGGCTCACCGGTCACCCGGACCGGACGCAGACCGCTGACCTGGCTGAGCGCATGCCGCTCGTGCACCTCGGGGTGGGCCAGGGCGTGCAGGGCCACCGTGGGGTTGCCGGTGCGGGCGGCCCAGCAGCGCAGGGCCACCTGCTGCGCCATCGTGCCCGTCGGGAAGAACGCGGCGGCCTCCGTGCCGAGCAGCGCCGCGACGCGTTCCTCCAGGGCGGCCACGATCCGGTCGCCGTAGACGTCCGTCGGCTCGTCCAGGTCGTACACCTCGGGGGCCGCCTCCTGGAGCAGCGCGAGCCGTTCGCGGATCGTGCCCCGCCAGCCTGCGCGCGACAGGACCCGCCGCGCCTCCAGTTGGGCGGTCCTGCGCCGCTGCCGCAGCAGTTCCTCCGCCGACCGCTCTTCGCCCTGCTCAGCCGTTTCAGTCATGCCGTGGATGATGCCCCGGCAGACCGGCGTGCGGCAGCGGGATTTCCCGGTGGCCCCGGGGCGTGGCGAAACCCACAGCCTGTGGACAACCGGCCGCCGCCCGACCCGATAGCGTTAACATGACGAGAAATCGTCCGGTACCCAGAGCGGACTGGAACGGGAAGGCCGCTGTCGCGTGAGTACAGTCCACCAGCCAGATCTCAAGGACCGCCCCGCGCGGCTCACGGTCGGCGTCGTCGGCGCCGGACGCGTGGGCCCCGCCCTGGCCGCGTCCCTCCAGCTCGCCGGGCACCGTCCGGTGGCCGTCTCCGGAGTCTCGGACGCCTCCCGCAGGCGCGCCGAGGCGATGCTGCCCGACGTGCCGCTGGTGCCGCCCGCCGAAGTCCTGCAGCGCGCCGACCTCGTCCTGCTCACCGTCCCCGACGACGCCCTGCCCGGCCTGGTCGCCGGCCTCGCCGAGACCGGCGCCGTACGGCCGGGGCAGCTGCTCGTGCACACCTCCGGGCGGTACGGCGCGAAGGTGCTCGACCCCGCCACGCGCGCGGGGGCGCTGCCGCTGGCGCTGCACCCGGCGATGACCTTCACCGGCACCCCCGTGGACGTCCAGCGTCTGGCGGGCTGCTCCTTCGGCGTCACCGCGCCCGAGGAGCTGCGCCTGGCCGCCGAGGCCCTGGTCATCGAGATGGGCGGCGAGCCCGAGTGGATCAGCGAGGAGAACCGCCCGCTCTACCACGCGGCCCTCGCCCTCGGCGCCAACCACCTGGTGACCCTGGTCGCCCAGTCCATGGAGCTGCTGCGCACGGCCGGCGTCGAGGCCCCCGACCGGATGCTCGGCCCGCTGCTCGGCGCCGCCCTGGACAACGCGCTGCGCTCCGGCGACGCGGCGCTCACCGGGCCGGTCGCGCGCGGGGACGCCGGCACGGTCGCCGCGCATGTCACCGAACTGCGCAGGCACGCCCCGCAGACCGTCGCCGGCTATCTGGCGATGGCCCGCGCGACCGCCGACCGGGCTCTCGCCCACGGCCTGCTGAAGCCGGAACTCGCCGAGGACCTGCTCGGCGTGCTGGCCGACGGATCCACCGGCACGAACGGCATCAACGGCACGAACGGCACCGAGGGGAACGCCTGATGACCACCGCCCTGCTGAGCACCGCCGACGAGCTGCACGCGCGCGTGCGCCACGGCCGCCGTGCCGTCGTGATGACCATGGGCGCCCTGCACGAGGGCCACGCCACGCTGATCCGTACCGCGCGCGAGATCGCCGGCCCAGGCGGCGAGGTCGTCGTCACCGTCTTCGTCAACCCGCTGCAGTTCGGCGCCGGCGAGGACCTGGACCGCTACCCGCGCACCCTCGAAGCCGACCTGAAGCTCGCCGAACAGGCGGGCGCCGACGCCGTGTTCGCGCCCGCCGCGGACGAGGTGTACCCGGGCGGCGAACCCCAGGTGCGCATCTCCGCGGGCCCCATGGGCGAGCGCCTGGAGGGCGCCTCGCGGCCCGGGCACTTCGACGGCGTGCTCACCGTCGTCGCCAAGCTGCTGCACCTCACCCGCCCCGACGTGGCCCTGTTCGGGCAGAAGGACGCCCAGCAGCTGGCCCTGATCCGGCGCATGGTGCGGGACCTGAACTTCGGCGTCGAGATCGTCGCCGTACCGACCGTGCGTGAGGACGACGGGCTCGCGCTGTCCAGCCGCAACCGCTACCTCTCGCCCGACGAGCGCCGTACCGCCCTCACCCTGTCCCGCGCCCTGTTCGCCGGCCGGGACCGGCACGCCGCGCAGGAGGCGCTGCGCGCGCGGGCCCGCGAAGTGCCCTCCACGCACGCGCGTGCCGAGGCGCTGAGCGCCATAGGAGAGTCCCGCGCGGCGGCCGACGCGCACGCCGTGGCCACCGCCGCGCCCGGCGGCCCGGCGGCCGTCCGCGCGGCTGCCCGCCAGGTCCTGGACGAGGCCGCGCGCCTCGACCCGCCGCTCCGGCTGGACTACCTCGCCCTGGTGGACCCGTCGGACTTCACCGAGATCGGTGACGACTTCACCGGCGAGGCCGTCCTCGCCGTGGCCGCCCGGGTGGGCACCACCCGGCTGATCGACAACCTCCCTCTCACCTTCGGATCCCTCGGAGCCGCCTCGTGACCAGCACAGGCATACGACTGCACGCGCCCGCCCCCGGGTGGTCCATCTCCGCGGACGTGGTCGTCGTCGGCTCCGGAGTGGCCGGCCTGACCGCCGCCCTGCGCTGCGAGGCCGCGGGCCTGACGACGGTCGTCGTCACCAAGGCCCGCCTGGACGACGGCTCCACGCGCTGGGCGCAGGGCGGCATCGCCGCCGCCCTCGGCGAGGGCGACACCCCCGAGCAGCACCTCGAGGACACCCTGGTGGCGGGCGCGGGCCTGTGCGACGAGGACGCGGTACGGATCCTCGTCACCGAGGGACCGGACGCGGTACGGCGGCTGATCTCCACCGGCGCCCACTTCGACACCGACGACGAGGGCGACATCCAGCTCACCCGCGAGGGCGGCCACCACCGCCGCCGCATCGCGCACGCGGGCGGGGACGCGACCGGCGCGGAGATCTCCCGCGCGCTCGTGGAGGCCGCACGCGCGCGTGGGGTGCGCATGATCGAGAACGCGCTGGTCCTGGACCTGCTCACGGACACCGACGGCCGTACCGCGGGCGTCACCCTGCACGTGATGGGCGAGGGGCAGCACGACGGCGTGGGTGCCGTGCACGCCCCCGCGGTCGTCCTCGCCACCGGCGGCATGGGCCAGGTGTTCTCCGCGACCACCAACCCGTCCGTGTCGACCGGCGACGGCGTGGCGCTGGCGCTGCGCGCGGGCGCGGAGATCAGCGACCTGGAGTTCGTGCAGTTCCACCCGACCGTGCTCTTCCTCGGCGCGGACGCCGAGGGCCAGCAGCCGCTCGTCTCCGAGGCGGTGCGCGGCGAGGGCGCCCACCTGGTCGACGGGAACGGCGTGCGCTTCATGGTCGGGCAGCACGAGCTGGCCGAGCTGGCGCCCCGGGACATCGTCGCCAAGGGCATCATGCGGCGGATGCAGGAGCAGGACGCCGAGCACATGTTCCTCGACGCCCGGCACTTCGGCGCCGACATGTGGGAACACCGCTTCCCGACCATCCTGGCCGCCTGCCGCGCCAACGGCATCGACCCGGTCACCGAGACCATCCCGATCGCCCCGGCCGCCCACTACGCCTCCGGAGGCATCCGCACCGACGCACAGGGGCGTACGACCGTCCCCGGCCTGTACGCGTGCGGCGAGGTCGCCTGCACCGGCGTGCACGGCGCCAACCGGCTCGCCTCCAACTCCCTCCTCGAAGGCCTCGTCTACGCCGAGCGCATTGCCGCCGACATCGCGGCGGCCCACGCCGCGGAAGGCCTCCACGCGCGCGTGCCCGCACCGGTCCCGGACCCCGAGAAGCCCGAGTACCCGCTGCTCGCCCCCGAGGCCCGGTTCGCCATCCAGCGGATCATGACCGAGGGAGCGGGCGTACTCCGTTCGGCGGACTCCCTGGACAAGGCCGCGGACCAGCTCCAGCGGCTGCACAGCGAGGCCCGCGACGCCCTGGAGGAGAACGGCAAGACCGCCGAGCCGGGCGTCGACACCTGGGAGGCCACCAACCTCCTGTGCGTGGCCCGCGTCCTGGTCGCCGCCGCCCGGCTGCGCGAGGAGACCCGCGGCTGCCACTGGCGCGAGGACCGCGCCGAGCGCGACGACACGAACTGGCGGCGCCACATCGTCGTACGGCTCAATCCCGACCGGTCGCTGGCCGTACGCACCACGGACACCGCAGACTTCCCCCCGACCCGGCCCACCCGGCACCACCAGCGTCCCCAGGAGCAGAACAAGTGAGCACCGACGACCTTCCCCTCGCCCCGACCGGCGGCTGCGGTGACGGCTGCGCCTGCGGCGCCGAGGGCGACGAGGAGTACCTGGAGAGCGGGCTCGACCCCGCGCTCGCCGAGCTGCTGGCCGCTGCCGGGCTCGACCCCATCGAGGTCGAGGACATCGCCAACGTCGCCATCCAGGAGGATCTGGCCGGCGGCGTGGACGTGACGACCGTCTCGACCATCCCCGAGGACGCGGTGGCCACCGCCGACTTCACCGCGCGTGAGGCCGGCGTGGTGGCGGGCCTCCGGGTCGCCGAGGCCGTGCTCTCCGTGGTCTGCACGGACGAGTTCGAGGTCGAGCGGCACGTCGAGGACGGCGACCGCGTCGAGGCCGGGCAGAAGCTGCTGTCGGTCACCACGCGCACGCGTGACCTGCTCACGGCCGAGCGCAGCGCCCTCAACCTCCTGTGCCGTCTGTCCGGCATCGCGACCGCCACGCGCGCGTGGGCGGACGTGCTGGAGGGCACCCAGGCGCGCGTGCGGGACACCCGCAAGACCACGCCGGGGCTGCGCTCGCTGGAGAAGTTCGCGGTGCGCTGCGGCGGGGGCGTCAACCACCGCATGTCGCTCTCCGACGCGGCCCTGGTGAAGGACAACCACGTGGTGGCCGCCGGGGGCGTCGCGCAGGCCTTCAAGGCCGTACGGGAGGCCTTTCCGGAGGTGCCGATCGAGGTCGAGGTCGACACCCTGCACCAGCTGCGCGAGGTCGTCGAGGCGGGCGCCGACCTGATCCTGCTGGACAACTTCACGCCCGAGGAGTGCGCGGAGGCCGTCGGGATCGTCCGCGGGCGGGCGCTGCTGGAGGCCTCCGGCCGGCTCACGCTCGACACCGCGCGCATGTACGCCGACACCGGTGTGGACTTCCTGGCCGTCGGCGCCCTCACCCACTCCTCGCCGATCCTCGACATCGGCCTGGACCTGCGCGAGGCGGAGTAACGGCCATGCTGCTCACGATCGACGTCGGTAACACGCACACCGTGCTCGGCCTGTTCGACGGCGAGGACATCGTCGAGCACTGGCGGATCTCCACGGACGCGCGCCGCACGGCGGACGAGCTGGCGGTGCTGCTCCAGGGCCTGATGGGCATGCACCCGCTGCTCGGCGAGGAGCTGGGCGACGGCATCGACGGCATCGCGATCTGCGCGACCGTGCCGTCCGTGCTGCACGAGCTGCGCGAGGTCACCCGGCGTTACTACGGCGACGTGCCCGCGGTGCTGGTCGAGCCGGGCGTGAAGACGGGCGTGCCGATCCAGTTCGACAACCCCAAGGAGGTCGGCGCCGACCGCATCATCAACGCGGTCGCGGCGAACGAGCTGTACGGCGGACCGGCGATCGTCGTCGACTTCGGTACGGCGACAACCTTCGACGCGATCTCCGCGCGCGGGGAGTACGTCGGCGGGGTGATCGCCCCCGGCATCGAGATCTCGGTGGAGGCCCTCGGGGTCAAGGCCGCGCAGCTGCGGAAGATCGAGGTGGCCCGGCCGCGGAACGTGATCGGCAAGAACACCGTCGAGGCCATGCAGTCGGGCATCGTGTACGGCTTCGCCGGGCAGGTCGACGGAGTGGTGGGCCGGATGGCCCGGGAGCTGGCCGACGACCCCGACGACGTCACGGTGATCGCCACGGGCGGCCTCGCGCCGATGGTGCTGGGCGAGTCCTCGGTGATCGACGAGCACCAGCCGTGGCTGACCCTGATCGGTCTGCGCCTGGTGTACGAACGGAACGTGTCGCGGATGTGAGAGTCCGGCGCCCGCAGCGGGCGCCGGTTCTCGCGCTCTACACGACGCCGGTTTTCACGCTCCACGCGCGCGTGTGACCCCGGTCGGGGGAACCTCGTAACGACACGCGACGACACAGCATTCCGATTCGTCACTTTTGTCCGATTAGCGGTAGCGTCGCCGCATGCCCACGCCATACGGATCCCGCGGCGGCATGGCGTTCGGCGCGGAGGAGCTGCGTGTGCTCCGCCGCGCTCTCGCCCTCGCCCTTCACCCCGGCCGAGCGTCCGCCGAGGACGTCAAGGACTGCTTCCTCCTCGCCGAGACCCTCGACGAGGCGATGCACGAGGGTGCCAGGCTGCGCGCCTTCCTGGTGGCGGACCTCGGCCGGTACCGCACCGCCCTGCCGGGCACCGCCGCCGGCTACCTCGCGCTCCTCGAGGAGGCGCTGGGCGCCGGGCACCGGCCGACGCCGGACGACCTCGCCGCGCTCCGGGCGCTGCGCGGCAACCCCGTCGCGGCCGCCCTGCTGGACCGCTGCCAGGCGCTAGCCGAGCAGGACGTACGGGCACGCTTCGCCCAGGGCGCCCGCAAGGTCCCCGCCCCCGCCGTACCCCCCTCCAGGACGCGCCTGATGGCCCTTCCCGGCGGTGCGGGCGAGATCCCGGCCGCTCAGTCCGACGACCCGGAGAAACCCGCCGAGAAGCCCGCTCCGAAGCCCGGTCAGGCCCCTCCCGGACGTCCCGCCGAGCGCCCGGCCACCGAACCGGCCGCCCCGAAGCGCCCCATCCCCACACCCGGCGAGGTCTTCCCACGGCGCAAGCCGCCCCAGCCGCCCGCCGCCCCCACGGGGCCGGCCAAGTCGCGGCAGCTCGCCGCCGGCTGAAGGGCCGGTTCGCCCACCCCGCCCGATTCGCCCCGGCCCGCGTGGCTACCCTGGAGCCATGGACTACGTCTCCGCACTCGTGCCCCCGGTCGTCATGGCCGTGTTCTTCATCGGTGTGGTCAGGGTGATCGTGAAGACCCAGGGCGGGGCCGCCAAGGCCAAGGAGGACGCGGCCGTGGACGCCGCCCTCGCGCGCACGGAGGGCGCACGCCGGACCTCCGCCGGCGGCGACGCCTGAACCGTACGAACTCCGGGCGTACGACTCTGCACACCCAGGGGCCCCTTCTGTCCCAGTGCTTTCCGAGTCGTACGCCCTTTTTGTTCGCGTTTGTAGCCTAAGTGCACGTCCGGCACGCCATTGCCGGGATCTCCCACTATTGTTCTGAGCTGTGCCTCGCCCATTGGGAGAACTCGAAGACGCGGTCATGACGCGGGTGTGGAAGTGGAACCGCCCGGTGACCGTTCGAGAAGTCCTGGAAGACCTGCAGCAGGAACGGTCCATCGCGTACACCACCGTGATGACCGTTTTGGACAATCTCCATCAGAAGGGCTGGGTGCGCCGAGAGGCCGAAGGACGTGCCTATCGATATGAGGCCGTCTCGACACGGGCCGCGTACGCAGCCGCCCTGATGAACGACGCCTGGTCGCAGAGCGACAACCCGGCCGCCGCTCTCGTCGCCTTCTTCGGGATGATGAGCGAGGAACAGCGCCAGGCCCTCAGGGACGCCGTACGCATCGTCCAGGGACCGGAAACCCAGGAAGCCCCGCAAGCCGCGCAAGAGGAGAACCCCGGCGCGGCGGGGGAGGCCGCCGGGCGATAGCGTCCGCTCATGTCAGCAGAGCGTCCCGAAGTGACCCCGAAAGCCATCACCGTCCGGCGGGCCCGGACCAGCGATGTCCCGGCCGTACGCCGCCTCCTCGACGCCTACGTCCGTGACCGCATCCTGCTCGACAAAGCCACGGTCACCCTTTACGAGGACATCCAGGAGTTCTGGGTCGTGGAACGCGACGACAACGCCGAGGTGGTCGGCTGCGGCGCGCTGCACGTCATGTGGGAAGACCTCGCGGAAGTCCGCACTCTCGCGGTGAAGCCCGGCCTCAAGGGCGCGGGCGTGGGGCATCAGTTGCTGGAGAAGTTGCTGGAGACCGCGCGCTGGCTCGGCGTTCGCCGCGTTTTCTGTCTGACCTTCGAAGTGGACTTCTTCGGGAAGCACGGGTTCGTGGAGATCGGGGAGACACCGGTCGACACCGATGTGTACGCGGAGCTGTTGCGTTCCTATGACGAGGGTGTCGCTGAGTTCCTCGGTCTCGAACGAGTGAAACCGAACACCTTGGGCAACAGCCGGATGCTTCTGCATCTGTGATCGTCATTGCCCCGGTTCCCTATGTCCGAAACGCGCATGTTTCCGGACGGGAGCGGGCCTCGGGCCTCTCCCGAGGGTTTGTGTTTTTCCGGCAAAAGCGGTTTGCTTTCCGACGTACTGCAGTACTGCATATAACAGGGGCGGCGAAACGGCGGACGCCGCACACCCCCTGGCCCTCACGTTATCGATGAAAGGAAATCCGGTGGCACAGAAGGTTCAGGTCCTTCTTGTCGACGACCTCGACGGCGGCGAGGCGGACGAGACCGTGACGTTCGCGTTGGACGGCAAGACGTACGAGATCGATCTCACGACCGCCAATGCGGACAAGCTGCGTGGCCTTCTCGACCCCTATCTGAAGGGTGGTCGTCGTACCGGAGGCCGCGCCTCGGGCGGACGTGGAAAGGCGCGGGTCGCTTCCGGCGGCAGCCAGGACACCGCCCAGATCCGTGCCTGGGCGAAGGAAAACGGCTTCGAGGTCAACGACCGCGGCCGTGTTCCCGCGTCCATTCGCGAGGCCTACGAGAAGGCCAACGGCTGATTTCGCCGGCAGGCGGGCGGCCGGGCGCTCGCGCGCCGCAGCCGGATCCGGTGGCACTGCGCTGCCACCGTGTCCACCAGTCGTACGAGATCGGGGGCGCCGTCCAGGCCCCCCATGGCCGGCAACGCCGGCAGCGAGGCCTCGACCTCGCCCCCCGGCCCGGGGGGCCGCAGCCACACGGCGGCCCCCTGCACGGGAACGGCGGCCGGCCGGTCGCCGCGCAGCGGCCGCGTCCCGCCGCAGGCCCGCTCGGGCGGAGTAGGCGCCTCCATCAGGCCGCCCGCACCCAGGGCCCGCAGGTCCAGCGCCAGCGGCCCCCATTCCAGCCAGTCCAGCAGCTCCGGCAGTTCCTCCGCGCTGCCCGCGGCCACCAGCAGCCGCATCCGGTCACCCCGCAGGGCCACCGGAGAGCCCGGCGCGAGATGCCTGAGCGCCGCGGCGCCCGCCTCGGCCGGCACGTCCAGGACGTCGAACCGCACCCCCGTGACCAGGCGCAAGGGGCATCCGGGCACCGTCGGCCACCCCAGATCGTTCTCGTACCAGTCCCGGGCCCGGGCGTGCTGACCGTCCCGGCCGTTCGAGGGTCTGGGGACCTTCGGGTCGAAGGGACGGCGAGGAAGGGGGACAGTGGAGGTCGGGACCGAGCCAGCCATGCCAAGTGAAACAGCCGAACCGAAGCGCGGGTTACGCTGGGTGTTCTGATGATTGCGCAGAGTGCCCGGCAGGGGGCGCGCGGGGGTTCGGGGAGGCGCAAGGTTGTTCGCCCATAGCGGAGGGGACCGGCGCGCGCGGCATGGAGTGTCAGTCCCTGCGGGTAAGAGATGCCTAGTGGGAGGGGGCGACGCGCAGGACGGGCCGTCTCACGTTCGCCATCGGCGTAGTGGCGAGTGGGGTAACTGCCTGGCCTGCGGGAACATCGTCTCGCACCATCGGGTTGGAGCAGATGTCGGCGTTCGGGGTCAGGAGGCCATCGACGGTGTCGGCAGTTGGAATGAGCGGTCCCCGCTTGCGGGACTAAGCTGCGGAAGGACAGGGAGGGGAAGTTCCCCCCACTGCCTGACCGCTCTGAGGAGCGATTAACGATGTTCGAGAGGTTCACCGACCGCGCGCGGCGGGTTGTCGTCCTGGCTCAGGAAGAAGCCCGGATGCTCAACCACAACTACATCGGCACCGAGCACATCCTCCTGGGTCTCATCCACGAGGGCGAAGGTGTCGCCGCTAAGGCCCTGGAGAGCCTCGGCATTTCGCTTGAGGCGGTCCGCCAGCAGGTGGAGGAGATCATCGGCCAGGGCCAGCAGGCCCCGTCCGGCCACATCCCCTTCACCCCCCGTGCCAAGAAGGTCCTGGAGCTGTCGCTCCGCGAGGCCCTTCAGCTGGGCCACAACTACATCGGCACGGAGCACATCCTGCTCGGCCTGATTCGTGAGGGCGAGGGCGTCGCCGCCCAGGTCCTGGTCAAGCTGGGCGCAGACCTCAACCGGGTGCGGCAGCAGGTGATCCAGCTGCTCTCCGGTTACCAGGGCAAGGAGACCGCCACCGCCGGCGGCCCGGCCGAGGGCACCCCCTCGACCTCCCTCGTCCTGGACCAGTTCGGCCGGAACCTCACCCAGGCCGCTCGTGAGTCCAAGCTCGACCCGGTCATCGGGCGCGAGAAGGAGATCGAGCGGGTCATGCAGGTGCTGTCCCGCCGTACCAAGAACAACCCGGTGCTGATCGGTGAGCCCGGCGTCGGCAAGACCGCCGTCGTCGAGGGCCTCGCCCAGGCCATCGTCAAGGGCGAGGTGCCCGAGACGCTCAAGGACAAGCACCTGTACACGCTGGACCTCGGCGCCCTGGTCGCCGGCTCCCGCTACCGCGGTGACTTCGAGGAGCGCCTGAAGAAGGTGCTCAAGGAGATCCGCACCCGCGGCGACATCATCCTGTTCATCGACGAGCTGCACACGCTGGTCGGTGCGGGTGCCGCCGAGGGCGCCATCGACGCCGCTTCGATCCTGAAGCCGATGCTGGCCCGCGGTGAGCTGCAGACCATCGGTGCGACCACGCTGGACGAGTACCGCAAGCACCTGGAGAAGGACGCGGCCCTGGAGCGCCGCTTCCAGCCCATCCAGGTCGCCGAGCCCTCCCTGCCGCACACGATCGAGATCCTCAAGGGTCTGCGCGACCGGTACGAGGCCCACCACCGCGTCTCCATCACGGACGAGGCCCTGGTCCAGGCCGCCACCCTGGCCGACCGCTACATCTCGGACCGCTTCCTGCCGGACAAGGCGATCGACCTGATCGACGAGGCCGGTTCCCGGATGCGCATCCGCCGGATGACCGCTCCGCCGGACCTGCGCGAGTTCGACGAGAAGATCGCCGCCGTCCGCCGGGACAAGGAGTCCGCGATCGACTCGCAGGACTTCGAGAAGGCCGCCTCCCTGCGTGACAAGGAGAAGCAGCTCCTGGCCGCCAAGGCCAAGCGGGAGAAGGAGTGGAAGGCCGGCGACATGGACGTCGTCGCGGAGGTCGACGGCGAGCTGATCGCCGAGGTCCTCGCCACGGCCACCGGCATCCCGGTCTTCAAGCTGACCGAGGAGGAGTCCAGCCGCCTGCTCCGCATGGAGGAGGAGCTGCACAAGCGGGTCATCGGCCAGAACGACGCCGTCAAGGCGCTGTCGAAGGCGATCCGCCGTACGCGTGCGGGTCTGAAGGACCCGAAGCGTCCGGGTGGTTCGTTCATCTTCGCCGGCCCCTCCGGTGTCGGTAAGACCGAGCTGTCCAAGGCGCTCGCCGAGTTCCTCTTCGGTGACGAGGACGCGCTGATCTCCCTCGACATGTCGGAGTTCAGCGAGAAGCACACGGTGTCGCGTCTCTTCGGTTCGCCCCCCGGCTACGTGGGCTACGAAGAGGGCGGCCAGCTGACCGAGAAGGTCCGCCGCAAGCCGTTCTCCGTCGTCCTCTTCGACGAGGTCGAGAAGGCCCACCCGGACATCTTCAACTCGCTGCTGCAGATCCTGGAGGACGGTCGCCTGACCGACTCCCAGGGCCGGGTCGTGGACTTCAAGAACACGGTCATCATCATGACGACCAACCTCGGCACCCGGGACATCTCCAAGGGCTTCAACCTGGGCTTCGCGGCCTCGGGTGACACGAAGACCAACTACGAGCGCATGAAGAACAAGGTCCAGGACGAGCTCAAGCAGCACTTCCGGCCCGAGTTCCTCAACCGCGTCGACGACGTGGTCGTCTTCCCGCAGCTGACGCAGGCGGACATCCTGCGGATCGTCGACCTGATGATCAGCAAGGTGGACGAGCGCCTGAAGGACCGGGACATGGGCATCGAGCTCTCCCAGTCCGCCAAGGAGCTGCTGTCCAAGAAGGGTTACGACCCGGTGCTGGGCGCGCGTCCGCTGCGTCGCACCATCCAGCGCGAGATCGAGGACACGCTCTCGGAGAAGATCCTCTTCGGCGAGCTGCGCCCCGGTCACATCGTGGTCGTGGACACCGAGGGCGAGGGCGAGTCCCAGACCTTCACCTTCCGGGGTGAGGAGAAGTCGGCTCTGCCGGACGTCCCGCCGATCGAGCAGGCGGCCGGCGGTGCCGGGCCGAACCTGAGCAAGGACGCGTAAGCGTCACGGTCGAGTGAAAAGGGGCCGGTGCTTTCGAGCACCGGCCCCTTTTCGCATGCACACTCGCGGCCGCATCGCGCGCGAGCGCCGAATTCCCGAAGGGTTACGACAACTGCCCGTTGTAGTCCGGCAGTTTGAACGTCTTCTCGGCGTGGCCGCCCGACAGGTCGGTGGCGCTGTTGCCGACGTTCGCGATGATCGTGTAGCCCTTGTTCTCGATGTCGACGCGCTGCGCGGTCTTGTAGGCGGCGACGTCCTTGAAGAGGTCGAACAGGCCGCGCACGTAGAGGCCGGAGACGTCGTAGCCGTCGTACTCGAGGTTGTACTCGGTCGGCCAGTAGATGATGCCCGGACGGGCGGTGACGAAGAACAGCGAGACGCCGTGCTCCTGGGCGTACTTGGCGACGTCCAGCACCGGCTTGTTGGCCGGCTGCGGGTAGCTGAAGCCGAAGTCGGTCTCCAGCGTGGTGTTGTCGATGTCGAAGACGATCGCCTGCTTCTCACCGGGCTTGGCGGCGGCGATGCGGTCCTTCAGGTACGGCAGGGCCTGGCCCATCACCGCCTGGCAGTCCTTCTGCCAGGTGGCGTAGTCGACCTTGGCGGCGGTGGCCGTGGCGGAGGTGCTGCTCGCGGTCGCGTTCGCGGCCTCGGCCGGAGCCGCCAGCGCGGTGAGCGCGGCCACGGAGACGGCGGTGGCGGCAATCCGGTGCGCCCAGGGGCGTCTGGTCATCGGTGGGGGTCCTCTCACGTCCGTACGCTGCACGGCCTGAACGGTGAACTGTCAGGGGCATGATCTGTGGCGAGGGTGGCGCGAGGGGAACCGTAAGGTTACCGATGGGTAGGTGCCTAGAGGTGTGCGTCACATTTCTCAGGCCGACGGTTTATCGAGCCGGTGATATGGCGCACAGGCGAAATGTCCGTTACTAGCCGAGATAGTGGGATCCGATATCAGGCAAAAAGGGACGTTCACCCCGGAATCATGCCTGAAAAGCCGACGTCGTTGGGGTTGATGTCCAAGGAGTTAGTGTCTGTCAAGGATTGGGTGATTTTTGGTTCATCTACTACGTGACGCCGTAGATAGCGGGCATTGAGCGGGAATGGGACCTCGGGTTACCAATGACTGGCCCGTCCGGCGGACGTCAGTGCGCTGGGTGGTGATTCTGTCCCCGAGCCCACGAGGTCCACATGTTCCAGCGCTTCATGTCCCGCTCTTCCCGTACGTCCTCGCTCCGTACCCGCGTGACCGTCCTGGCCGCCGGAGTGGGCGCCACGGCCGTGCTGGGGACCGGGGTGGCGAGCGCCGCCGATCCGTCCGCGACCTCCTGGGTGGACCCGGTGAAGAAGTACACGCTCTCGGCCAGCTTCATGCAGTCCGGCAGCCACTGGGTCGCCAAGCACAGCGGTCAGGACTTCGCCGTGCCGACCGGTACCGAGGTTCTCGCCGCGCACGGCGGCACCGTCGTCAAGGCCGGCCCCAACGGCGCCGGTGACGGCCCCGCGTACGGCAACGCCGTCGTCATCAAGCATGGCGACAGCACCTACTCGCAGTACGCGCACCTGTCCCGGATCGACGTCAAGATCGGCCAGGTCGTGAAGACCGGCCAGCACATCGCCCTCTCGGGCAGCACCGGCAACTCGACCGGCCCGCACCTGCACTTCGAGATCCGGACGACCCCGAACTACGGCTCCGCGATCAACCCGGTCACCTTCCTGCGCGCCCAGGGCGTCACGGTCTGAGCTAGCCCTCCCTGCGGGCGCCCTCATGTGCCTGCGTGACCAGGTCCACGGCGACCTCGAGAATGGCCTTGCGCTTCTTCTCGGGGTCGCCTTCCAGGTCCTGCATCAGGAACATCCCGGCGTGCAGCGTGAAGAGCGCGCTGACGCAGCGGACCTGGTCGACCAGGGGGGACTCGGGGTCGATGATGATGTCCCTGAGGAGACGCATCCGGTCCTTGAAGGTCTCGCCGATGCGCAGTTCCCGTACCGTCGCCTGGTTCTCCTGCATGAAGCGGAACAGCGGTGCCGCGCCGGCCAGTGCGTCGCTGTAGCGCCGTACGATCTCGTGCTTGGTCTCCAGTGTCTGCGGCTGCTGTCGGCCCCACTCGATCAGGTCCTCGATCGGTTGCGTCAGGTCCTCGTAGAGGCTGACGATGATCTCTTCCTTCGTCTTGAAGTGGTAGTACAGGGCCGCCTTCGTGACGTCGAGACGCTCGGCGATCTCGCGGAGCGAGGTCTTCTCGTAGCCCTGCTCGGCGAAGAGTTCGAGCGCGACGTCCTGGATGCGCTGGCGGGTGTTGCCGCGGCGCTGCTGCTTGGTGCCGTCCATGGTGCCGCCCATCCTCGTACTCCTCGCGCTCCCGCGGAAACTTACTTGACGCCCGGCTAGTGACAGGTCTACCTTCCCAGTGTAGTGAGAACTAGCCGGGCGGCAAGTAAGTAGCAGCCCCGAGGGGGAGTAGGAGAGATGGCGGACACGGAGGCGGCCGTGGCGGCCCAGGGGATGCCGGACCAGCCGGAGAAACAGCCGAAGAGCGTGCGGGTGGTCCTGCTCGCGCTCATGATCGCGATGATGCTCGCGATGCTCGACAACATGATCGTGGGCACGGCGATGCCGACGATCGTGGGTGATCTGGGCGGCCTGGAGCACCTGTCCTGGGTGGTGACCGGGTACACCCTGGCGACCGCGGCCTCGACGCCGGTCTGGGGCAAGATCGGCGACATGTACGGCCGCAAGGGCGCCTTCCTCAGCTCGATCGTGATCTTCCTGATCGGCTCCGCGCTGAGCGGCATGGCCCAGGACATGGGCCAGCTCATCGGGTTCCGGGCCGTGCAGGGACTCGGCGCCGGCGGTCTGATGGTCGGCGTCATGGCGATCATCGGCGACCTGATCCCGCCGCGGGAGCGCGGCAAGTACACGGGCATGATGGCCGGTGTCATGGCACTGGCGATGATCGGCGGCCCGCTGGTCGGCGGCACGATCACCGACAACTGGGGCTGGCGCTGGTCCTTCTACATCAACCTGCCGCTCGGCGCGGTCGCGCTCGTCCTGGTCACCGCCGTGCTGCAGCTGCCGAAGAAGCGGGCGCAGGCACGCATCGACTACCTGGGCGTCGCGCTGCTGACCGTCGGCATCACCTCGATCGTGCTGGTCACCACCTGGGGCGGCAGCGAGTACGCGTGGACGTCCGCGCGGATCATGGAGCTGATCGGCATCGGCGTGGCCACGCTGATCGGGTTCGTGTTCTGGCAGACCAAGGCCGCCGAGCCGGTGCTGCCGCTGCACATCTTCCGCAGCCGCAACTTCACGCTGATGTCCCTCATCGGCTTCATCACCGGCTTCGTGATGTTCGGCGCGACGCTCTACCTGCCGCTGTACCAGCAGTCGGTGCAGGGTGCCTCCGCGACCAACTCGGGTCTGCTGCTCCTGCCGATGCTCGGCGCGATGCTCGTGACCTCGATGATCGCCGGACGGATCACCACCAACACCGGCCGCTACAAGGCCTTCCCGATCATCGGTGGTGCGCTGATGATCGTCGGCCTGTACCTGCTGTCGCTCATGGACACCGGTACGACCCGGCTGACCTCCGGCATCTACATGGCCGTGCTGGGCCTCGGCATGGGCTGCCTGATGCAGATCACCATGCTGGTGGCGCAGAACAGCGTGCAGATGAAGGACATGGGCGTGGCCTCCTCGTCCTCGACCCTGTTCCGTACGCTCGGCTCCTCCTTCGGTGTCGCCATCATGGGCGCCCTGTTCAACCACAGGGTCCAGGACGTCATGGCCGAGCGGGGCGGCGCGCTGGGCAAGCACATGACCGAGAAGTCCGCCGCGCTGGACGCGAAGCACCTCAAGATGCTGCCGGCCCCGATCCGGGAGGCGTACCAGTACGCGGTGTCCGCCGGTACGCACGCGGCGTTCCTGCTGGGCGCGGCGATCGCGGTGATCGTGCTGATCGTGGCGCTGTTCGTGAAGGAGGTGCCGCTGAAGGGCGGGCCCCAGAAGGCCTCGGGTGACAGCGCCGAGGCTGCTCCGGCGCCGGTGATCGAGGCGGTCTGAGCAAGTCCTTGAGCTGAAGGCCCCCGGTTGGTGTCCGCCCCGGGGGCCTTCGCCATGCCCAGCCACTGTCAGTCCCCCGTGTCACCATCGGCCTCATGGACAAGATGCGCCGGCTGCGTCTCGCCAAGGACGCCATGGACCGTGACTGGGCCGACCCCGGGCTGGATCTGCACGCGGTGGCCGCGCATGCCGGGTACTCGCGGTATCACTTCCTGCGCGCCTTCAAGGACGCGTACGGCGAGACGCCGGGGCAGTATCTGACCCACCGGCGGATCGAGCGGGCCGAGGAGATGCTGCGCAGTGCCAACCTCACGGTGACCGAGATCTGCACCCTCGTCGGCTTCAGCAGCCTCGGCACCTTCTCCACCAGCTTCAAGGCCCGCACCGGGCTCACCCCGAGCGAGTTCCGCACGAAGCACGTGGGCCGCGGCGCCTCCCTCATACCGGGCTGCTACGCCATGCTCTGGGCGGGCGGCTTCAACACCGCAACTTTGAGGAAGCACGCCGAGCCCGCCCCTGCCTACGGTGACGAGCAGGAACAGCAGCCTGCCGACAGGAGAGCGGAGCCATGATCAAGGGCCTGGGCATCACCACCGTATGGACCTTCGACCAGCAGCGCACGAAGGCCTTCTTCACCGAGAAGCTGGACTTCGAGGTGCGCAGCGACCTCGCCATGGGCGACATGCACTGGGTCACCGTCGGGGCCAAGGACCAGCCCGGTGTGGAGCTGGCCCTGATGAGCCTGGACGGCCCGGGCCTGGACCCCGAGTCCGCCGAGGCGCTGAAGAAACTGGTCGCCAAGGGGGTGCTGGGGGCCGGGGCGTTCCGTACGGACGACTGCCGCGGGGACTACGAGCGGTTCAAGGCGCGGGGCGTGGAGTTCCTCCAGGAGCCGCAGGAGCGGCCGTACGGCATCGAGGCGATCTTCCGGGACGACAACGGCAACTGGTACTCGCTGACCGAGCGCAGCGAGGAGCTGGACTTCTCGAAGGACTTCGGCTGACCGGACGGCCGGGAGGACACGGCATGCGCGAGGAGACGGTCGCGGCGGACCACACGGCCGTGCGGGTCGCCCTGTGGCGGGCCCTGCACGTCCGGGCCGATCCGCCGCCGCATGTGATCGAGGACGAGATCGGGCTGCGGCTCGCGGCCCCGGACGAGGGCTGGCGCGGCCGCCCCGACATGGATGCCCGGGCCACACGGCGCACCCGCGCCTCCATCGCGGCACGTGCCCGCTTCGTGGAGGATCTCGTCGCGGACCAGGCCGCCCGGGGCGTCGACCAGTACGTCCTGCTGGGCGCCGGACTGGACACCTTCGCCCAGCGGCGGCCGGAAATCGCCTCCGCGCTGCGGGTGTTCGAGGTCGACCGGCCAGGACCGCAGGCCTGGAAGAGACAGCGCCTGGCCGAGCTCGGGTACGGCGTCCCCGAGTGGCTGCGGCTGGTGCCCGTCGACTTCGAGGGGGACTGGTGGGAGCAGCTGGTCACGGCCGGGCTGGATCCCGGCCGGCCGGCGGTGGTCGCCGCCACCGGCGTCACGATGTATCTCACCAGGGACGCGGTCGAGGCCATGTTCCGCCTCGTCGCCACGCTCGCCGCGGGCTCCACGCTGGTCACGACCTTCCTGCGGCCGCTGGAGGACGTCGAGCCGGACCAGCGTCCGCAGCTCCAGGCGGCCGTGACCGGCGCCCGCGCCTCCGGAACACCCTTCCTCAGCTTCTTCACGCCGCCGCAGATCCTGGACCTGGCCCGGGCGGCCGGATTCCGTGAGGTCCGCCATGTCACGGCCGAGGACCTCACCGCGCGCTACTTCGCCGACCGGGCGGACGGCCTGCGGCCCTCGCGCGGGGAAGAACTCCTCGTGGCGACCACCTGAGTGCACCTGCCGGGCGTGCTCAGCCGGCGCCCCCGGACAGCGGCAGCATCGGATGGCTGCCGGTGTTCGTCGGGGCGTGTTCCGGAAGCCAGAGGACGGCGACCGCGCCCTCCGCCGGGATGTGGTCGGGCGCGCCGGCAGGCCGAACGTTGCGGAAGGTCAGGCGGGCACCCAGCACCCGGGCCTGGCCGGCCGCGATGGTCAGGCCGAGGCCGTGACCCGTGCCCGCCCGGTCCATGCTGCCGGTGCGGAAGCGGCTCGGGCCCTCGGCGAGCAGCGCCTCGGGGAAGCCGGGGCCGTGGTCACGGACCCGGATGACCCGGCCCTCGACGGTGACCTCGATCGGCGGCTTGCCGTGCCGGGCGGCGTTGGCGAGCAGGTTGAACAGCACCCGCTCCAGGCGGCGCGGATCGGTGGTGACCTCCGACTCGTGCACCACCCGTACGGCGACGTCCGGGTCCTTGGCGGCCACGCGCCGGGTCACGAACTCGCCCAGCATGATGTCCTGCAACTCGGCCCGCTCGGAGGCGCTGTCCAGGCGGGCCACCTCCAGGACGTCCTCGACGAGGGTGCGCATGGCCTTCGCGCGGTCCAGGACCAGTTCGGTGGGGCGGCCGGGCGGCAGCAGTTCGGCGGCGGTGAGCAGCCCGGTCACCGGGGTGCGCAGCTCGTGCGCGATGTCGGCGGTGACCCGCCGCTCGGCCTCCAGACGCTGCCGCAGCGCGTCCGCCATGGCGTCCACCGCGCGCGCGAGATCGTCGGTCTCGTCCCGTACGACGCCGCCGATGGCCTCCCGCACCCGTACGTCCGTCTCGCCCTTGGCGACCTGGCCCGCCGCGGCCGCCGCCTTGCGCAGCCGCCGCGACAGCTGCCCGCCGATCAGCACGCCGAGCGCGCTGCCGCCGAACACGACCGCGATGGACCCGATGAACAAGGCCCGGTCGAGGTCCTTCATCACGTTCGTGGAACGGTCCGGGAAGTGGGTGTGCAGGGACAGCACATGCCCGTCCTTGGCGGGTACGGCCGCCCAGATGTCCGGTGGCCCTCCGCCGTGGTCCGAGACGTCGCTGACCCGGCGGCCCCCCTCGACCCCCTCGCGCAGCGCGGGAGGCAGCGCGGCGTCGTCGATCTTGATGTTGGGGAAGTTCGGCCGCCCGTACCGCTCGTAGTTGCCCTGGGCGATCTGGACGCGCTCGTTGGCCAGGTCGCGCGCGTTGTCCAGCATCGAGACCCGGGCCGCGTTGTGCACGACCAGGCTCAGCACGATCGCCACCAGCCCGGCGACCAGCGCGATCGCCGCGCTGAGCTTCCATCTGAGCCCCGTCTTGAGGCCCGCACGCTCCGCCCACCCCACCGGGCGCCGAATGATCCCCCGCATGACCGCCTCGCTCAGGCCTTCAACTTGTAGCCGAAGCCGCGGACCGTCTCGATCCGGTCCTGGCCGATCTTCTGGCGCAGCCGCTGCACATGGACGTCGACGACCCGGGTGTCCCCGCCCCAGCCGTAGTCCCACACCCGCTCAAGGAGCTTGTCGCGGGAAAGAACCGTCCCGGGCGCGGAGGAGAACTCCAGCAGCAGCCGCATCTCGGTCGGGGTGAGCGCCACCGGCTGCCCGGCCCGGCGCACCTCCATGCCCTCGGTGTCGATCTCCAGGTCACCGAAGGTCAGCGGGCCCGCGTTCACGTGCGAGGGGGACTCCTCGGCCGACGCGGCCCCGCCGGCGTGTCCGAAGCGGCGCAGCACCGCGCGGATCCGGGCGACCAGGACGGCGCCGTCGAACGGCTTGGTCACATAGTCGTCGGCGCCTGCCTCCAGGCCGAGGACGACGTCGATGGAGTCGGCCCGCGCCGAGAGCATGATCACCGGCACGGTCGACTCGTCCCGGATACGACGGCACAGGCTGACGCCGTCCAGGCCCGGAACCATGACGTCCAGCAGCGCGATGTCCGGCCGGTTCGCCCGGAACGCGTCCAGGCCCGACAGGCCGTCGGGCATCGCGGTGACCGCGAAGCCGTCCCGCTCCAGGGCGAGCTGCGTGGCCTCGCGGATGACGTCGTCGTCCTCGACGAACAGGACGTGGGTCTGGTCTGCCATCCCGGTGCTCTCAGTCCTTGTGATGTGCGTGCGTGGGGGGTTCAGCCGTCCGACGCGGACGCCGCGTCGCCGCCGGTTCTGCTGTATTCGGTGTCGTGCCTGTACCGCTCGGTGAACCGGTCCGCCTGCCACCTGTAGGTGATCACGGTCTCCCTGGACGGGTTCGACATCTGATCGTCCGTGTCGTACACCTGCTTGGTCACGGTCAGGCCGGTGCCGTCGATCTCCCCGACGACCGGCGAGTCCTCCGCCTTGAACACATTCTTGTACGTGCCTTTGACGTCCCGGTACACGTACGTGCCGATGCCCACCCAGTCACTGCATGTCGACACGTTGATCAGAAGGTCGTCCACGGAGCCGCCGGTCAGATCGCCGTAGGTGACGTCGACCGGATCATCGTCGCCGTCGCACGGCTTCAGGTCCCGCTTGACGGACGCCGAGACCGCGGGGTCGTTCTTGAGCAGGTCCACGGCGTCCACGTGCCGGTAGGAATCGGAGGGGCTGGGCGACGGCGAGGCGACGGCGCCCGCCATGGCGGACGCGTGCGCCGGGCCCTCGTCCCGGGCCCCCTCGCCGCCGCTGCTGCACGAGGCGGTGAAAAGGGCGAGGGCGGCGATCGAGGCCACAGCCGTGATCACCGCCAGAGAACCAACTCGGGCCTCGCTGGGCCCGGCCTCGGTCAGGCCGCGCAACGCTCCCGCTCCTCACGCTCCAGCGCGCGTGCGTCCAGATCGCGGGCCTCCAGCTCCTCGCGGAGCCGGGCGAGCGCCCGGTGCAGCGTGCTCTTGACCGTACCGGCCGACATGCCGAGGGCCGCGGCCGTCTCCTCCGTGGACATCTGCTCCCAGTGTCGCAGCACCACGACACTGCGCTGCTTCGGAGCGAGAACCTTCATGATGTCCATGAGGAGCGCCCGGTCGGCGTGCTGCTCGGTGGAGTCGTCGACGGAGGCGTCCGGCAGCTGCTCGGTCGGGACCTCCTCCAGCTTGCGCGCACGCCACCACTCGGTACGGGTGTTGATCATCACCCGGCGCAGGTAGGCGTCCGCGAGCCGCTTGTCGGCGATGCCCTCCCAGCGGCCGTACGTCCGCACCAGCGCGGTCTGCAGCAGGTCCTGGGCGTCGACCGGGTCCGGGACGAGCCGGCGGGCGCTGCGCAGCAGCGCGTCCTGCCGGGTGCGGACGTATTCCTCGAACTCGAGCACCTCGCCCTGCGCCATGATCAACCGCCTCCGTTCCCCGTGTACTCCCGGCCTGTGCCTGAAGTCCCGCTGTACCGCTGTCCCGTGGTCTGCCGGGCACGAGCAAGAAACTACGGACCTCTTGTCACGGGGCTGTGCGAAGCAGCCTGCGGCTAGCAATCGGCTGTCCGTCGGTTGTGTAACGGAAGCAGGTTCGGGGTATGAAGGGTGGCCCTTATGTCCCTTTATGGGGCGCTTTGTGGGGCTGAGTGGTGCGTAACGAGGGCCCTGACGCTGTGATGTGGCTGTGCGTCAGCTCAGCGGAAGCCGGTACAGACCGCCGGGCAGCGGCTCCACCAGACCGTCCGTGACGAGCCCGTCGAGAGCGCGGGCACGCTGCACCGGCTCGTGCCACACCCGGTCCAACGCCACCTGTGGCACCGGCGCGTGCGCCTCCCGCAGCACGGCGAGCAGCTTGCCGCGCACCTGCCGGTCCGTACCGGCGTACGTCTGCCCGCGCCGCGGCGGCCCCTCGTGCTCCGGCTTGCCCGCGAGCCGCCAGGCGCACTGCGTGGCGATCGGGCACCGCTGGCACCCCTCGTTCTTCGCTGTGCACACGAGCGCGCCCAGCTCCATGGACGCGGCGGCCCAGCGGGCGGCGGTCTTCTCGTCCTCGGGCAGCAGCTCACGGGCCAGCCGGCGCTCGGCGGCCGTGGTGGCGTTCGGCGGGTACTGCACCCCGGTCACCGCCCGGGCGAAAACCCGGCGCACGTTCGTGTCCAGCACCGCGTGCCGCTGCCCGTAGGCGAAGGAGGCCACCGCCGCGGCCGTGTACTCGCCGACCCCGGGCAGCGCCAGCAGCTGCGCGTGATCCGTCGGTACGTCCCCGCCGTGCCGTTCCGTTATGGCGACCGCGGCGCCGTGCAGACGCAGGGCGCGGCGCGGATAGCCGAGCCGGCCCCAGGCGCGCACGGCCTCTCCGGGGGCCTCCTCGGCGAGGTCGGCGGGGCGCGGCCAGCGGGCCAGCCACTGCTCGTAGACCGGCTGGACCCGGCTCACCGGGGTCTGCTGGAGCATGAACTCGCTGACCATCACGCCCCACGGGCCCGCCTCCGGGCGGCGCCAGGGGAGGTCGCGGGCGTGGATGTCGAACCAGGCGATCACGGGGGCGTGAAGCTTCTCAGTCATGGCCTTCTGATCCTGCCACGGGTCGGGCGGACAGAGCCGGTGACAGCACGGTTGCGGAGCGTTGCGTCGGGTTGCCGTGTGTGAAGGACCCTTTCTCCCGCGGCAGTTGCCGGGATGATGATCCGGAAAAGTTGAGGCTGGGGCGGCGGGTGGGGCAAGCAAGCGCGCCGATCTCTCGTACAGTTTGCGCCGTGGGATCTCTGCGCAATCCGGTCGGGCCGCTTCCCTCCACCATCTACTGGCGACGGAGGGTCGTACTGCTGTCCGTGGTCGCCCTGTTGGCGCTGCTGATCACCTGGATCGTCACCGCCGGCGGCGGGGGCGGCAAGAAGAACAACGCGGGGTCCAGCGGCAAGAATCCCGCCTCCACGATCACGCCGGGGCCCTCCTCCCCGGGGCCCGCGATCAGCCAACATCCGGGCGGGCGCGACGAGTCGGGCGGCGGGGACTCCGGTGGGAGCGGTTCCGGGTCGGGCGACGGCTCCGGTTCGGACGACAAGGGCGGCTCCGGCTCGGCGGGGTCCGACGGCGGCGGTTCGGGGTCCGGTGGCGGCCAGGTCGGTACGGGCGACACGCTGCCGGCGTCCTCCTCGCTGCCCAACTGCACCCCCGGAGCGGTCACGTTGACCCTGCGCAGCCGGCACAACGCGTACTCGCCGGACCAGGCGCCGGCGTTCGAACTCACCGCGAAGAACACGTCGTCCGCGGACTGCAAGGTCGATCTCGGGCCGAAGAAGGCGGTGTTGACCATCACCCCGGCCGACAGCAGTGACCCCTTCTGGTCCTCGGCCGACTGCCCGAAGGGCGCTGCGAGCCTGGTGTTCCGGGTGCCTGCGGGGCAGAGCATCACGTACACCGTGCAGTGGGACCGCAAGCCGAGTGCCCCGCAGTGCGCGACGCCTCCGGCGGGGTCGGCGAAGCCCGGGACGTATCTGCTGGAGGCCGAGGCGCCGGGGTTCGCCAAGGGCCAGACGTCGTTCGTGCTGTCGGCGGATTAGCGGCTGCTGTCGGCTGCTACGGACGGTGCGATTGCGGCGGACGGCGCCGCAACCCCCAGGGGCACGGGGCTGTATCGATGTGCGGCCCCGCCGCGTGGGCGCGATCAGCCACGACGGACCCGCAGCCCACGACGGACCCGACAGCCCGAGGTCAGACGTACCGCTCGAGGATGGAGGACTCCGCCAGGCGGGACAGACCTTCGCGCACACTCCTCGCCCGGGCTTCTCCGACGCCGTCCACCGTCTGCAGGTCATCCACGCTGGCAGCGAGCAGCTTCTGCAGGCCGCCGAAGTGTTCCACCAGACGGTCGATGATCGCGCCCGGCAATCTCGGCACCTTCGCCAGGAGGCGGAAGCCCCGCGGGGACACCGCCGAGTCGAGGGTCTCGGGGGAGCCCGTGTAACCCAGCGCACGCGCCACCGTGCCCAGTTCCAGCAGTTCCGCGTGGCTGAGGGCGTCCAGCTCGGCGAGCGCCTCCTCGACCGTGCGGGAGCGCTTCGCCGTGGGCTCGGGGACGTAGTCCCGGACGACCAGCTCGCGGTCGGGCTCGACCCCGGCGATCAACTCCTCCAGCTGGAGTGCCAGAAGACGACCGTCCGTGCCCAGTTCGACCACATATTCGGCGATTTCGGTGGCAATGCGTCGGACCATCTCAAGACGCTGGGCGACCGCCGACACGTCCCGGACCGTCACCAGGTCCTCGATCTCCAGCGCCGACAGCGTGCCCGCGACCTCGTCCAGGCGGAGCTTGTACCGCTCCAGGGTGGCCAGCGCCTGGTTCGCGCGGGAGAGGATCGCCGCGGAGTCTTCGAGCACGCGCCGCTGGCCGTCCACGTACAGGGCGATCAGCCGCATCGACTGGGAGACGGAGACCACCGGGAAGCCGACCTGCTTCGAGACCCGGTCCGCCGTGCGGTGCCGTGTGCCCGTCTCCTCCGTGGGGATCGTCGGGTCCGGCACCAGCTGGACGCCGGCGCGGAGGATCTTCGACAGGTCGGAGGAGAGCACGATGCCGCCGTCGAGCTTGCACAGCTCCCGCAGCCGGGTGGCGGTGAACTCGACGTCCAGGACGAAACCGCCCGTGCACATCGCCTCGACGGTCTTGTCGGAGCCGAGGACGATGAGCCCGCCGGTGTTGCCGCGGAGGACCCGCTCCAGGCCGTCACGCAGGGGCGTGCCCGGAGCCACGGCGCTCAGTGAGGCGCGCATCAGGCCATCGGAACCGGCACTCCCACCGGACTTTCCGGGAGCTGCTGCCCGGTCGTTGGCTGCCACTGCACTCCTCCGGTCGCAGGTTCTGGGGCGCTGCCTTCGTGCGCACTGGGTTCGTACGGACGGGCGAGACCAGGGCAAAGTCTACCGGCGGTCCTCCGCCTCCTGTGGGGCCTCTCGGCGACGGGAGCGCGGCAGGACCCTGAGTGCGTCCCCCATGTCGGCGACTTCCAGGACCTTCATCCCGGGCGGGACCTTGCCCGGATCGCCCGGCACGAGCGCGTGCGTGAAGCCCAGCCGGTGGGCCTCGGTGAGCCTGCGCTGCACGCCGGTGACCCGTCTGACCTCGCCCGCCAGACCCACCTCGCCGATCGCGACGAGGTTCTTCGGGAGGGGGGTGTCGCTGGCGGCCGAGGCGAGGGCGAGGGCGATCGCCAGGTCGGCGGCCGGTTCCGACAGCTTCACACCGCCCACCGTCGCCGAGTAGATGTCCCGCTTGCCGAGCGCGCTGATCCGGCCGCGCTGCTCCAGCACCGCGAGCATCATCGACACCCGGGAGGTCTCCAGGCCCGAGGTGGTCCGGCGCGGGGAGGGGATCTGCGAGTCCACGGTCAGCGCCTGCACCTCCGCCACCAGCGGGCGGCGGCCCTCCAGGGTGACGGTCAGGCAGGTGCCCGGGACCGGTTCGTCACGACGGGTCAGGAAAAGTCCGCTTGGGTCGGCAAGTCCCGTAATGCCCTCGTCGTGCAGTTCGAAGCAGCCGACCTCGTCCGTGGCGCCGTAGCGGTTCTTCACCCCGCGCACCAGGCGCAGGCGCGCGTGCCGGTCGCCCTCGAAGTGCAGCACCACGTCCACCAGGTGCTCCAGCAGCCGGGGGCCGGCGATCGCGCCGTCCTTGGTGACGTGGCCCACCAGCAGGGTGGACATGCCACGCTCCTTGGAGGCGCGGATCAGGGCGCCGGCCACCTCGCGGACCTGGGCCATGCCGCCGGGGGCGCCGTCGATCTCCGGAGAGGCCACCGTCTGCACCGAGTCCAGGATCAGCAGGGACGGCTTCACCGCGTCCAAGTGGCCGAGGACGGCCGACAGATCGGTCTCGGCGGCCAGATACAGGTGGTCGTCGAGGGCGCCGATGCGGTCGGCGCGCAGCCGCACCTGGCTCGCCGACTCCTCGCCGGTCACATAGAGGGTCCGGTGCTCCTCGCTCGCGGACTTGGCCGCCACGTCCAGCAGCAGGGTGGACTTGCCGACCCCGGGCTCGCCCGCGAGCAGCACCACCGCGCCGGGGACCAGACCGCCGCCGAGCACCCGGTCCAGCTCCGGCACGCCGGTCGAGCGGGCGGTGGCCTGGCGGCCGTCGACCTGGCCGATGGGCAGCGCGGAGCTGGTGACGCGGCCCGGAGCCGTCGTACGGACCGCGGGTGCGCCGTACTCCTCGACCGTCCCCCAGGCCTGGCACTCGGGGCAGCGGCCGAGCCACTTGGCCGTCTGCCAGCCGCACTCGGTGCAGCGGTAGGACGGTCGGTCCTTGGTGGTCTTGGTACGGGCAGCCATGCGGAAACCGTAGCCCGCGGCACTGACAGCGCCCGTCCGGGGCGCCTGTGGGTGGCCCGGTACCGGCCACGGTCCATCGGATTCGAGCCGCGGAACGAGGGATTCCTGTCCCCTTATGAGGGATCGTTTCACCCGTATGGATTAAAAGTGCTCAAGGTGCAAGAAGGGGCACTCCACCGCCGCCTACGGTCGCACGGGTGATGAGCAGCAGTCCTCAGACCACGTCCCGCACCGTCGCCGCGCACCGGGCGCACCGCGAGGTGCGCGACCGAGCCGCCGCGCGCACGCTCGCCCAGCGGCCGCCGGCGCGCTACGAGCCGTACGTGGACGGTCTGTTCACCTACTGCCTGTCGGTGCTGTGCGACCACGACGCGGCCACCACCGCCCTCGGGGACGTCCTGGCGCTGGCGGAGCGGCGCGGGCAGCGCGTCCCGGAGGCCGCCGCGGACCGCAGGGCCTGGCTGTACGCGCTCGCCCGCTGGGCGTGCCTGCGCGGGCTCGCCGAGGCCAAGCAGAAACGTCAGGCCACTCATGCGGCGGGCCGTCCCGCGGCCACGAAACAGATGCCCGATCCGCCCGTCTCCCCGGAGGTCCAGGAGCAGCGGCACCGCGAACTCGCCCTGCTCGCCTGGCCGGAGGCGGCCGGCACCACCCCCGAGCAGCGCGAGGCGCTCGAACTCGCCGTCCGCCACCACCTCGCCGCCCACGAGGTCGCCGCCGTCCTCGGCATCGAGCCCGCCACCGCGCGCGAGCTGCTGGCCTCCGCGGCCTGCGAGGTCGAGCGCACCCGCGCCGCGCTCGCCGTGGTGGAGACCGGCGGCTGTCCGAGCGTGGCCCACCTCACCGGAGACAGTCGGCTGGTCCTCAGCACGGCCCTGCGCCGCGAGCTGGTCCGGCACGTCGACGACTGCCCGCGCTGCCGCCGTACCGCCGAGCGCGCCGTGCCCGGCCGCTGGCCCGGCGCCACGGTCACCCCGGCCGAGCTGCCCGTCCTGGAGGCGCCCCGCGCGGCCCTGCACGTCGCCCTCGCGCACCACTCGCGCGCGCGGGGTGCCGCCGTGCCCCGCTTCGACCGGCGCGGCTTCCCGATGGACCCCAAGGACCACGCCGCCCGCCGGGACCGCCTCCGCGCGCGTGCCGTCACCACGACCGTCGTCGCCACCGTCGTCGCGGCCCCCGTGCTCGCCCTGTGGGCCGCCTACCGGGGCACGCCGACCGCCGACGAGGAAGGCCGTGCGGCCACCGCACGCGGGGCACAGGGCCCCGACGCCCTCGGCAGCGACACCGCAGGCGGCTACGAGAACGCGGGAAACGCCCGCCTGAAGCCCGGCGGCAGCCCGGGCAAGGAGGGCACGTCGGACGTCTCCGTGGAGGTCATCAGCGTCTCCGGGGGCGACCGCAAGGGCGCGGGAAGGCTCGCGGTCAGCGCCGGCAACGACGGCGACACCACGCTGATCACCCTCACCGCCTCCGGTTCCGCCCCGGTCCGCTGGTCCGCGTCCGCCTCGGCGGACTGGCTCTACTTCAGCCAGTCCACGGGAACCCTCGACCCCGGCGAGACGTTGACGATCAAGGTGTACGTTGACCAGCTGCGCGAGCCGTCCGGCCACTGGCGCGCCCGGGTGGCGATCTCACCGGCCGGCGCCGTGGTCACCATCGACGGCTACGGCACCGCCCCGAGCCGCCCCTCGACCCCGACCCCGTCCTCGCCCCCGACCAGCCCGGACCCGACGCCCTCGACCCCCACGGCCCCGCCCACCAGCCAGTCCCCGTCCCCGACCGACCCGAGCCCCAGCCCCAGCGACCCCACCCCGTCCGATCCGCCGAGCCCGTCCCCGTCCCCGAGCGACGACGGCAGCCCGAGCCCGTCGGAGAGCTAGAGACTGCCGGTCACTGCCCGTCGGACAGCCGGCAGGTCGCCTCCGGGCCGGCGGGCGTCCCCCTGACTAGCGGACGTCCTCCGGGTCCGCCGGATGCGGCGCCACCAGCGGCAGCTGCGACGCCAGACGCTGCTCGCACAGCTCGACCAGGCGGTCGTAGCCGGCCTTGCCCATCAGCTCGGTCAGCTCGGCCCGGTAGGAGACGTACACCGGATCGCCCGCGCCGTGTGCCGAGGTCGCCGACGTGCACCACCAGTGCAGATCATGGCCGCCCGGACCCCAGCCCCGGCGGTCGTACTCGCCGATCGACACCTGGAGCACGCGCGTGTCGTCGGGCCGGTCGATCCAGTCGTACGTCCGCCGGATCGGCAGCTGCCAGCACACGTCCGGCTTGGTCTCCAGCGGCTCCCGGCCCTCCTTCAGGGCCAGGATGTGCAGCGAGCAGCCCGCGCCGCCGGCGAACCCGGGACGGTTCTGGAAGATGCACGAGCCCTGGAAGGGCCGGGTCTGCCGGGATCCGTCCTCGTCCTTCGAGACCCAGCCGCCCCGCGTGCCCTCGTCGTAGTGCTGCCAGATCTCCGGCGTGAGCCTCGCCACGTGCTCGGCGACCCGCTTCTCGTCGTCCTCGTCGGAGAAGTGGGCGCCCAGCGTGCAGCACCCGTCGTCGGCGCGGCCCGCCTGGATGCCCTGGCAGCCGCTGCCGAAGATGCAGTTCCAGCGCGAGGTCAGCCAGGTCAGATCGCAGCGGAAGACCTGCTCGTCGTCCGCCGGATCAGGAAACTCCACCCATGCGCGCGCGAAGTCGAGCCCCTTCTCGTCGCTCGGCTTCGGGGCCTTCCGGGGGCTCTTGGCGGATTTTGCACCCTTTTCTGCCTTGGCAGCTTTGTCGGGTTTCGCCTTCTTCGTCTTTGGCACGCGTCCAGAGTAAGTGGCCCGAGGCCGATCGGGGGAACGAGGACGGGGGTTCTGGCAGTAGCGTTCCGTACATGAGACTCGGTGTCCTGGACGTGGGTTCGAACACGGTGCATCTGCTGGTGGTGGACGCTCACCCCGGCGCGCGCCCGCTGCCCGCGCATTCGCACAAGGCCGAACTTCGGCTCGCCCAGCTGCTCGACGACAGCGGTGCCATCGGTGACGACGGTGTCCGGAAACTGATCGCCGTCGTGCACGAGGCGCTCCAGGCCGCCGAGGACAAGGGCGTGGAGGACGTGCTGCCGTTCGCGACCTCCGCGGTCCGCGAGGCCACCAACGCCGACGACGTCCTCGCGCGCGTGGAGGGGGAGACCGGCGTACGGCTCCAGGTCCTCACCGGCGAGGAGGAGGCCCGGCTCACCTTCCTGGCCGTCCGCCGCTGGTTCGGCTGGTCCGCCGGAAAACTGCTGGTCCTGGACATCGGCGGCGGCTCCCTGGAGATCGCCTACGGCATCGACGAGGAGCCGGACGCCGCCGTCTCCCTGCCGCTCGGCGCCGGCCGCCTCACCGCCGCCTGGCTGCCCGGCGACCCGCCCAGCCCCGAGGCCGTCCGCGCCCTGCGCCGCCACGTCCGCGCGCAGATCGCCCGGACCGTCGGCGAATTCAGCCGCTTCGGCGCCCCGGACCACGTCGTCGCCACCTCCAAGACCTTCAAACAGCTGGCCCGCATCGCTGGCGCCGCCCGCAGCACCGAGGGCCTCTACGTCCAGCGCGACCTCAAGCGCGAGTCCCTGGAGGCCTGGGTCCCCCGCCTGTCCGGCATGACCGCGGAACAGCGCTCCGAACTCCCCGGAGTCTCGGAGGGCAGGGCCGGCCAGCTCCTGGCGGGCGCCCTGGTGGCCGAGGGCGCGATGGACCTGTTCGGCGTGGAAAGCCTGGAGGTCTGCCCGTGGGCCCTGAGGGAGGGCGTGATCCTGCGGCGCCTCGATCACATGAATTCAGCCTGATCACCTGAGGGGCGCGGGGCCGTATCGCCATGCGGCTCCGCCGCGCGGGCGCGATCAACCCAAGCGAACCCGCACCCGCGAATGGCGAACCTCACAACGGCGAACAGGCACCCCACCCCCTCGCCACTCCACCCCTTAAGGTGACGGACGTGGCTGAACCAACGGACGTGAGCGTGGCGCTGTCCACCGCCTCCGTCTACCCGGAGTCGACGGCGACGGCGTTCGAGATCGCCGCGCGCCTCGGGTACGACGGCGTCGAGGTCATGGTGTGGACCGACCCGGTCAGCCAGGACATCGAGGCCCTGCGCCGCCTGTCCGACTACCACGGCATCCCGATCCTGGCCGTCCACGCCCCCTGTCTGCTGATCACCCAGCGGGTCTGGTCCACCGACCCCTGGACCAAGCTCCAGCGGGCCCGGGCGGCCGCCGAGAAGCTGGGCGCCGACACCGTCGTCGTCCACCCGCCCTTCCGCTGGCAGCGGCAGTACGCCCGCGACTTCGTCTCCGGGATCTGGCGGATGGCGCACGAGACGGACGTACGGTTCGCGGTAGAGAACATGTACCCGTGGCGCTACCGCGACCGCGAGATGCTGGCCTACGCGCCCGACTGGGACGTCACCAAGGACGACTACCGGCACTTCACGGTCGATCTGAGCCACACCGCCACGGCCCGCACGGACGCGCTGCACATGATCGACCGCATGGGCGACCGCCTCGCCCACGTCCACCTCGCCGACGGCCGCGGCTCGGCCAAGGACGAGCACCTGGTCCCCGGCCGCGGCACCCAGCCCTGCGCCGAGCTGCTGGAGCGCCTCGCGCGCACCGGCTTCGACGGCCATGTCGTCATCGAGGTCAACACCCGCCGGGCGATGTCCGGCGCCGAGCGCGAGGCCGACCTCGCCGAGGCCCTGGCCTTCACCCGCCAGCATCTGGCCTCCGCAGTGGAGGTGCCGCGGCGATGACCGGGACCACCTCGCGCCGAAGGGGCCGGCCGCCGCGCGCCGAGTCCGCCGACACCCGCGACCGCATCCTCAGCGCGGCCCGCGAGGAGTTCTCCGAACGCGGGTACGAGAAGACGTCCGTGCGCGGCATCGCCAAGGCCGCCGGGGTCGACTCCGCGCTCGTCCACCACTACTTCGGCACCAAGGAGCAGGTCTTCGAGGCCGCCGTCGAGGTCGCCTTCGCACCCGCGCTCGGCGCCCCGAACGCGGTGGCCGAGGGCCCGCTGGAGGGGGTGGGGGAGCGGCTGACCCGCTTCGTCCTCGGCGTCTGGGAGAACCCCACGACCCGGGCGCCCCTCCTCGCGATCCTCCGGTCCGCCGTGAACAACGAGACCGCCGCCGCCGTCTTCCGCCGGCTCGTCGCCACCCAGCTGCTGCGCCGCGTCGCCGCCCAGGTGGACCTGCCGGACCCGGAGCTGCGCGCCGAGCTGGCGGCCGCCCAGCTGGTGGGCACCGCGATGATGCGCTACGTGATCAAGCTGGAGCCGCTGGCCTCGGCGGATCTGGAGCAGATCGTCGCGCGGGTGGCGCCGGTGGTGCAGGGGCATCTGACGCAGCCTTGACAGCTGCCCCGGTGAAACACGTGTCCCGCATTCCGGACAACCTTGTCCAGCCCTTGGAGGGGCGGCGTACGCTCGTAGGAAGTCAGAACTCTCTGTCAGAAATCCCTGGCGGATGGTCTTCGAAGGAGCGAGCGACGATGCCCGAGCTGAGGTCCCGCACAGTCACCCACGGCCGCAACATGGCGGGCGCCCGCGCCCTGATGCGCGCCTCCGGTGTACCCGGTGCGGACATCGGCCGGAAGCCGATCATCGCGGTCGCGAACTCCTTCACGGAGTTCGTGCCGGGCCACACCCACCTGCAGCCGGTCGGCCGGATCGTCAGCGAGGCGATCAAGGAGGCGGGCGGCATCCCGCGCGAGTTCAACACGATCGCCGTGGACGACGGCATCGCGATGGGCCACGGCGGCATGCTGTACAGCCTCCCCTCCCGCGACCTGATCGCGGACTCGGTGGAGTACATGGTCGAGGCCCACTGCGCCGACGCCCTGGTCTGCATCTCCAACTGCGACAAGATCACCCCGGGCATGCTGCTGGCGGCCCTGCGCCTGAACATCCCCACGGTCTTCGTCTCCGGCGGCCCCATGGAGGCCGGCCGCGCCACCCTGGTCGACGGCACGGTCCGCACCCTCGACCTCGTCGACGCGATCTCCGACGCCGTCAACGACAAGATCTCCGACGAGGACATCCTCCGGATCGAGGAGAACGCCTGCCCGACCTGCGGCAGCTGTTCCGGCATGTTCACCGCCAACTCGATGAACTGCCTGACCGAGGCCATCGGCCTCTCCCTCCCCGGCAACGGCTCGGTCCTCGCCACCCACACCGCGCGCAGGCAGCTCTACGTCGACGCGGCCCGCACGGTCATGGACATCACCCGCCGCTACTACGAGCGGGACGACGAGTCCGTCCTCCCGCTCAACATCGCCACCTTCGCGGCCTTCGAGAACGCCATGGCGCTCGACATCGCGATGGGCGGCTCCACGAACACGATCCTGCACCTGCTGGCCGCCGCCCAGGAGGCGGGCGTCCCGTTCGGCCTGGAGCAGATCGACGCCGTCTCCCGCCGCGTCCCGTGCCTGGCCAAGGTCGCGCCCAACGTCGCGAAGAACCGCACGTACTACATGGAGGACGTCCACCGCGCCGGCGGCATCCCCGCCCTCCTCGGCGAAC
This sequence comes from Streptomyces sp. NPDC031100, assembly GCF_055570785.1. NCBI lineage: Bacteria > Bacillati > Actinomycetota > Actinomycetes > Kitasatosporales > Streptomycetaceae > Streptomyces > Streptomyces sp. NPDC031100. The sequence goes on along the minus strand of NZ_JBVIGN010000009.1, from coordinate 9,454 downwards.
TGCACCGCGCCGGCCTCCTCAACGAGGACGTGCACGCGGTCCACAGCCCCTCCCTCTCCGACTGGCTGAAGACCTGGGACGTCCGCGGCGGCTCCCCGTCCCCCGAGGCCGTGGAGCTGTGGCACGCGGCCCCCGGCTGCGTCCGCTCCGCCGAGGCCTTCTCCCAGTCCGAGCGCTGGGAGGCCCTGGACGAGGACGCCGAGGGCGGCTGCATCCGCAGCACCGAGCACGCGTACTCCAAGGACGGCGGCCTCGCCGTCCTCAAGGGCAACCTGGCCGTCGACGGCTGCGTGGTGAAGACGGCCGGCGTCGACGAGTCCATCTGGACCTTCGAGGGCCCGGCCGTCGTCTGCGAGTCCCAGGAGGAGGCCGTCCAGCGGATCCTCACCCATGAGGTCAAGGACGGCGACGTCGTCGTCATCCGCTACGAGGGCCCCAAGGGCGGCCCCGGCATGCAGGAGATGCTCTACCCGACCTCGTACCTGAAGGGCCGCGGCCTCGGCAAGAGCTGCGCCCTGATCACCGACGGCCGCTTCTCCGGCGGCACCTCCGGCCTCTCCATCGGCCACGCGTCCCCCGAGGCGGCCTCCGGCGGCACGATCGCCCTGGTCCAGGACGGCGACCGGATCCGCATCGACATCCCGAACCGCACGATCGAGCTGCTCGTCGACGAGGCGGAGCTGGCCCGGCGCGAGGAGGCCCTGGCCGGCGTGTACGCCCCGAAGAACCGCGACCGCAAGGTCTCGGCCGCCCTGCGCGCCTACGCGGCGATGGCGACCAGCGCGGACAAGGGCGCGGTGCGGGACGTGACCAAGCTGGGCTGACCCGCCGGCTCACGGCAGGGGCCGCCCCTCGGTGGGGCGGCCCCTTTCGCATGTCACCAGGCTGAGGGCTTGCGGGCGTCGAGGGCGAAGACGGTGCCGTCGGGGGCTGTGGCGAAGATTCGATCGCCGACGACGACCGGCGCGGGCGGTGCCCCCGCGACCCCCGAGCGGTTGCCGAGGCGGGCTTCGGTCTGCCCCACGAGCCTCCCCTCGGCCGCATCGGCGGCGAGAAGCCGCCCGTCGCCCGAGCTGAAGTACACCCTCTTGCCGTCGGTGACAGGTGCCGACCCACGGATCACGGAGGTCTCCAGGCGCCACAGCTGCTTCTGCGCGTCCAGATCGACAGCCAGCAGGGAACCACCGGTGGCCAGGAGATAGGCGAAGTGCCCCCGCACGGTTGCCTGAGCGTCGTCGAGCGCGACGGGCAGCCTCACTCGGTGCGTCTCCTTCGAGGCGGGGGTATAGCGAACGATCTCCTCGGTGTGTCCGTAGACGCTGTCAACGGACAGGAAGAACACGGAGCCGCCCTGGGCACCGAACAACCTCAGTGCTCCGGCGAGCCGGACGTCCCATCGCACACGGCCCGTGCCCGGATCCACCGCGGTCACCCGCGTGCTCGAGCCGTCGACGGACGTACGGGCTGCGTAGGCCTGGGAGTCTCCCTGGAACGACAGAAAGGCCGGCGTGCCCTGACCGGGGAACCGGCGCTGCCACTTGGTGTCACCGGTCGCCGCGTCCACACCGGTGACCGTCCCGTCGGCGTGCGTGAGCAGGGCCATGCCGCCCGTGTAATGAATCGTCGTGCCCGGAGAGAGGCGTCGCTCCCAGACCACCTTGCCCGAGGCGGGGGCGAGAGCCGCCAGACGTGACCCGCCGCTCGTATAGGGCTGCACGAGACCGGCAGAGACCAGGGGCGGTTCACTCAAGGTCTGCTCGACGACGGAGTGCCGCCACAACAGGGCGCCGTCGGCGGGGGACACGGCGAACACCACCCCGGGTCGCGCGCAGAGCAACTCCCCAGCTCCGTAGGAGCATTGCGGCATGTCCTTGCCCGGCCCGACCGGTTCGGTCGCCCAGGTCGCGGCGGCCGTCGACACCGTCCGTGGGCTCCCGTGCTGCGACGTGTGCCGGGGGGTGTCGAACAGCCGTACCGAGGTCAGGGCGCCGAGCACGGCAAGCCCGAGCACTGCGGCGCCCACAGCCGCCATCCGCTTCTTGTGGCGCCGACGTGGTCCGGTCTGCTCCACGGATTGCTCTACGGCCCGCTCCACGGCCCGCTCGGCACCGGCCTGCTGCCCCCGGTCGACTTCACCCGTCCGCTGCGCCGGTATGAACGCCTGCGTATCGTACGAGGCCGCCTGCGACCGCAGCTCCCGCATCAGCTCGTCGGGAGTGGGCCGGTCCTCGGGCTCCTTGGCGAGACACCGCAGCACCAGCGGCGCGAGGCTCTCCGGCACCCCGGTCAGATCCGGCTCGTCGTGCACCACCTGATACGCGACGACATACGGGCTGTCGGAGTCGAACGGCCCCCGCCCGGTCGCCGCGTGCACCAACACCGACCCGAGGGCGAAGATGTCCGCCGCCGGTCCCACCTCCCGCGGGCGCCGGAACTGCTCGGGCGCCATGAAAGGCGGCGTTCCGATCAGCTTCCCGGTCTCGGTGCGCAGTTCACTGTCCTTCGGACGGGAGATGCCGAAGTCGATCACCTTCGGCCCGTCCTCGGCGAGCAGCACATTGCTCGGCTTGAGGTCCCGGTGCACGACCCCCACCCGATGGATGTCGCGCAGCGCCTCGGCGAGCCCGGCCATGAGCCGACGCAACTGCGCCGCCGGCATCGGCCCGTTCCGCTTCACATGCTCCGAGAGCGTCGGACCGGGAATGAACAGCGTGGCCATCCAGGGCCGTTCGGCCTCCGGGTCGGCGTCCACGACCGGCGCGGTGAAGGCACCGCTCACCCGCCGGGCCGCGGCCACCTCCTGCCGGAAACGGCCTCTGAACTCGGGGTCCCTTGCGAACTCGGCATGTACGACCTTCACCGCGAGCTTCAGCCCCGAGGTGCTGCGGGCCAGATGCACCACGCCCATGCCACCGGACCCCAGACAGGACTCCAGGTGGTACTGACCGGCGTACTCGGGAAGTTCCGCTTCCGCGCCCGCTCCGGTGTTGCGCTGTGGCGTCATGGACCACCCCCGTGCTGTTCGTCCGCGCGCGCGACGCACGGAGCCTAGTCGATGACTCGTACGAGACAGAGGCGGCTTGCTAGCGTCTGCATACGAGTTGCGCACAGGTGTTTCGCAATTCGTCTCAGGGGCATCAACGTGCCCCATGACAGTCATGGGGACAACGGGGGGAGGCACTCGATGTCTGTCGAGCGCGTCAGAACAGACGACAACGTCGGAGCAGACGACAACAGCGGTGCAGCGGCTGCGACGGCCGCGGTCGCGACGGAGGGACTGCGGTACTACTCGGTCGCCCCGGGCGTACGCCTGAACGTCCGCAGTGGGCCCGGCACCAACTACAACCTCGTCCGCGTCCTGCCCGAGGGAGCCAAGGTCCACATCTACTGCCAGTCACCGGGCACCACCATCACAGGCCCGTACGGCACCTCGAACATCTGGGACAACATCAGCAACGGCGAGTACGTGTCGGACGCCTACGTGCAGACGGGCACCGACGGCTACGTCGCCGGGCGCTGCAGCTGACCCCGCCCGGGAGCCCGCCCCCGTCCGGAGCCATAATCGTCCCGTGAGCGACGAAACCGGCACCCCGGACACCCCGGCGGGCTCCACAGGCGGCGCGGCCCAGGGCGGTCCCCGTCCGGAACCCCTGCGTTTCTTCGGCACGTCCTGGGTGAACCACGACAACGGTTACGGGGCCCGCCGCGCCGGCGTGGCCGTCGGCTCCCTCGCCACGGCCGCCGTCTCCTGCCTGGTCCTGAACTTCGCCTACGAGGGCATCCGGATCGCCGACACCGGCGCCTTCGTGTCCGTGCTGATCGTCGCCATGTTCGCGATCTGCAGCGCGCTCGCCTTCCGCAACACCTGGGAGGGCTTCGGCAAGCGCCAGGACCCCCAGCGCCAGGCCTCCCTGCGCGGCCTGCTCGCCATCGGCTTCGTCGGCTCCCTGCTCGCCTACTTCTTCCGCTCCCTGACCGAGGCTCCGGGCGAGAAACTGCACCGCGAGGAGTACGACAAGGCCCGCGAGGAGTACGACCGCCGCTCCACGCGCCGCACCGGCAACCCGTCGAAGAAGAAGCGGCGCCGGTAAGCGACGCAGCTCAAGGGGCCGGAGCAAACCACGGCAGGGGACCGGAGCAAGCCGCGGGCAGGGGGCCGGAGCGAGCCGCGGGCAGGGAACCAGGGCAAGCCGCGGGCAGGGAACCAGGGCAAGCCCCGGCCAGGGGACCTGCGTGAGGCGCGATGAGAGGACCGGCGCAAGGGCCGCTGCCCGAAAACCGCCGCCCGCCCCCCTACCCGCTGTCCCCACGCGCCCCCCTCCACGCACCATGGCGGCATGACCGCGATCCCAGCCCCCTCGGAGCCGTCCACGCCGCCGCACGCCCTGCGCGCCCACTCCTTCAACGCGGCGGCGGCGCAGTACGCCGCGAACCGCCCCTCCTATCCGCCCGCCCTCTTCGACGCGGTGGAGGAGCTGGCCGGCCGGTCGCTGTCCGGCACCCGGGTCGTGGACGTCGGTGCCGGCACCGGTATCGCGACCGCTCTGCTGCACGCCCGCGGCGCCGACGTCCTCGCCGTCGAGCCCGGTGCGGGCATGGCCGACGAGTTCCGCCGCGCCCTGCCCCACATCCCGCTCGTGCGGGGCAACGGCAACGCCCTCCCCGTCGCCGACGCCCACGCCGACTTCCTCACCTACGCCCAGGCCTGGCACTGGACCGACCCGGCCCACTCGGTGCCGGAGGCGCTGCGCGTGCTGCGGCCGGGCGGGGCGCTGGCGCTGTGGTGGAACACCGAGGCCATCGACGTCGAGTGGATCGCCGAGGCGGCCGACCGCACCGGCCGGTTCTTCGGTGTGGACATCCCCGCCGAGAAGCGCAAGGCCGCGGACCGCACGGATCTGGCCGACCCCAGCGGCCGCCTCCGCTTCACCCGTCGCGAGGTCCGCTGGAGCCGCCGTGTCCCCGTCGACACCCACCTCGCCAACATCGGCAGCCACTCGGCCTTCCTCGTCACCCCCGAGGCGCGCAGGACCGCGTTCCTGGAGGAAGAGCGCGCCCATCTGCTCGAGGTCTTCCCGGACGGCATCGTCGAGGAGACCTACGACGTGCTCCTGCTCGTGGCGACCAACTCCTGACCCCCGATCCTTCCGACAGCGGCGGCCCGGTTCCTTCCGGGCCGCCGTTTTCGTGTACGGCGCAGCGACCGCAGCCACTTGACGGCGCCGCTGCGCGAGCCGATTATTCATCGCATGATGAATTATGCGCCCGACCCCCTCCACCCCACGCCACCGGACGCCGTCCACGCCGAGGACCTCACCGTCGTCCGCGGCCCCCGCACCGTCCTCCACCACCTCGGCTTCACCGTCCCCCGCGGCCAGATCACCGGCCTGCTCGGCCCCTCCGGGTGCGGCAAGTCCACCCTCATGCGCTCCATCGTCGGCACCCAGGCCAAGGTCACCGGCACCCTCGACGTCCTCGGCCGCCCCGCCGGCCACCCCACCCTGCGCAGCCGCATCGGTTACGTCACCCAGGCCCCCTCCGTCTACGACGACCTGACCGTCCGCCAGAACCTCGACTACTTCGCCGCGATCCTCGACCCCGGCCGTGCCACCCCCGAACGCCGCCAGGACGTCGAACGCGTCCTCACCGACGTCGACCTCACCAGCCACGCCGACGCACTCGCGGGCAACCTCTCCGGCGGCCAGCGCAGCCGCGTCTCCCTCGCCGTCGCCCTTCTCGGCACCCCCGAACTCCTCGTCCTCGACGAACCGACGGTCGGCCTCGACCCCGTCCTGCGCCGCGACCTGTGGACCCTCTTCCACGAGCTCGCCGCCGGACGAGGCGCCACCCTCCTCGTCTCCTCCCACGTCATGGACGAGGCCGAGCGCTGCCACCGCCTCCTCCTCATGCGCGACGGCCGGATCCTCGCCGACGACACCTCGGACGCCCTGCGCACCCGCACCGGCACCGACACCGTCGAGGCCGCCTTCCTCCGCCTCGTGGACGAAGCCGCCGCCGCGGACCTCAGCAAGGAGACAACCCGATGAGCACGACCACGCCCACCGCCCCCACCAGCGTGTTGAACGCCGCCCGCACCACCGCCACCGCGGCCCGCGTCCTGCGCCAGCTCCGCCACGACCCGCGGACCATCGCGCTGCTGATCCTCATCCCCTGCCTGATGCTGATCCTGCTGCGCTACGTCTTCGACGCCAGCCCGCGCACCTTCGACAACATCGGCGCCTCCCTGCTCGGCATCTTCCCGCTGATCACGATGTTCCTGGTCACCTCCATCGCCACCCTGCGCGAACGCACCTCGGGCACCCTCGAACGCCTCCTCGCCATGCCCCTCGGCAAGGCCGACCTCATCGCCGGCTACGCCCTCGCCTTCGGCGCCCTCGCCATCCTCCAGTCGGCCCTCGCCACCGGACTCGCCGTCTGGCTCCTCGGCCTGGACGTCACCGGCTCACCCTGGCTGCTCCTCCTCGTCGCCCTCCTCGACGCCCTCCTCGGCACGGCCCTCGGTCTCTTCGTCTCGGCCTTCGCGGCCTCGGAATTCCAGGCGGTCCAGTTCATGCCCGCGGTGATCTTTCCCCAGCTCCTCCTCTGCGGCCTCTTCACTCCCCGCTCCGACATGCACCCCGTCCTCAAGGCCATCTCCGACGTCCTGCCGATGTCGTACGCCGTCGACGGCATGAACGAAGTCCTCCATCACACGGACATGACCGCAACCTTCATCCGCGACGTCCTGATCGTGGCGGGGTGCGCGGTACTGGTGCTGGGTCTGGGGGCAGCGACGCTACGGCGCCGGACGGCATGAGCTCCCCCGGCGGCACAGGGAGTCCGCCCACCGGACAACCCACCCGCGCCCCTCTTCCCCGGTGCGAAACTGAACCGCATGAGCCAGAAAGTCGCAGTCCTCGGCACCGGCAAGATCGGCGAAGCCCTGCTCAGCGGAATGATCCGCGCCGGCTGGGCCCCGGCGGACCTCCTGGTCACCGCCCGCCGCCCCGAACGCGCCGAAGAACTCCGATCCCGCTACGGAGTCGCTTCGGTCACCAACCCCGAGGCCGCCAAGACCGCCGACACCCTGATCCTCACGGTCAAGCCCCAGGACATGGGCACCCTCCTGGACGAACTCGCCCCGCACGTCCCCGCCGACCGCCTGGTCATCAGCGGAGCCGCCGGCATCCCCACCTCCTTCTTCGAGGAGCGCCTCGCCGCAGGCACCCCGGTCGTCCGCGTCATGACGAACACCCCCGCCCTCGTCGACGAGGCCATGTCCGTCATCTCCGCCGGCAGCCACGCCACCGAGGCACATGTCGCGCACGCCGAGGAGATCTTCGGCGCCGTCGGCAAGACCCTCCGAGTCCCCGAGAGCCAGCAGGACGCCTGCACCGCCCTGTCCGGCTCCGGCCCGGCGTACTTCTTCTACCTGGTCGAGGCCATGACCGATGCCGGCATCCTGCTCGGCCTGCCCCGCGACAAGGCCCACGACCTCATCGTCCAGTCCGCCATCGGCGCCGCCGTGATGCTCCGCGACAGCGGCGAGCACCCCGTCAAGCTCCGCGAGAACGTCACCTCCCCGGCCGGCACGACGATCAACGCCATCCGCGAACTGGAGAACCACGGCGTACGCGCCGCCCTCATCGCCGCCCTCGAGGCCGCCCGAGACCGCAGCCGCGAACTCGCCTCCGGGAACAAGGACTGAAGCCCACGGCGCCCCGAAGGCGGCGGGTCACCCCGCCGCCCCGCGGGCTAGCGAGCGGCGCTCAACGCAGGCTCCGACACCGGCGGCAGCAACCCGATCGCCCGATAAGCGGTATCGACGGTCGGCCGGGCCATCGCCCGGGCCTTCTCCGCACCATCCCGCAGCACCCCCTCCACATACACAGGATCCGCGCACAACTCCCTGTGCCTGGCCCGCACAGGCCTGAGCACCTCCACCACGGCCTCCGCGGTGTCCTTCTTCAAAGTGCCGTACGAGTCGTAAACGCTCGCCAGTGACTCAGGGTTCCCGCCCGTGCACGCTGCGAGAATCTCCAGCAGATTCGCGACCCCCGGCCGCCCCTCCCGGTCGTACTCCACGTCCCGCCCGCTGTCGGTCACGGCCCGCATGACCTTCTTGCGCACCACGTCCGGCTCGTCCAGCAGATAGACGATCCCCGGTCCCGAGTCGTCCGACTTCCCCATCTTCGCCGTCGGGTCCTGGAGGTTCATCACCCGAGCTGCGACCTCCGGACGGGTGGCCTTCGGCACCACGAACGTGTGCCCGTACCGCTGGTTGAACCGCACCGCCAGATCCCGCGTCAGCTCGACGTGCTGCGTCTGGTCGTCCCCGACCGGCACCTCGTCCGCCCCGTACGCGAGGATGTCCGCCGCCATCAGCACCGGATACGTCAGCAGCGACAGCCGCACGCTCCCGCCGCGCTCGCGCTCCCGCGCGGACTTCTCCTTGTACTGGATCATCCGCCGCATCTCCCCGTCGGTCGCCACGCACTCCAGCAGGTACGACAGCCGCGTGTGCTCGTCGACATGGCTCTGCAGGAAGACCGTGCACAGCTCTGGGTCGAGCCCCGACGCCAGCAGCAGCGTCGTCGCCTGCCGGCTGAGCCTGCGCACCCGCGCCGGATCGTGGTCCACGGTCAGCGCATGCAGATCGACGATGCAGAACAGCGCGTGCGACCGGTGCTGGTCCACCTCGGCCCAGCGCCGCATGGCGCCCAGGTAGTTCCCGAGGGTCAGGTGCCCGGTCGGCTTGATCCCGCTGAAGACCCGCGTCATCTCTACTCCACCTCCTGGTCGGGCCGCCGTCCCGGTCGGCCGGCCCCCGGAGTTCTGGAGGAGATACGAGAACGGCCGCCGAGGCGGCGGCCGTTGAGTGCATACGTGTGTACGGCCGCCGTCAGGCGGCCCACCACTGCTGGGTACACGTACGCGTAGTCACGTCCCCAGAGTACGCACACGAGGGACCCCGGGGAGGAGAGTTGACACACCCCGGACCGATACGTAGTGTTCTCCGAGTTGTCCGACGTGAGCGCCGACTCCGGTCGGTCCCCGGACAGCCATTCCGCAAGTACCAGCCACTCTCCGACGCTACGGCGCCGTGTGCTTTGGCATGCGTATTTACGAAATGAGGAATCCGCGTTCGAAAGGACGCAGTCCCCGATTAGCTCGGGGGCCAGGAATCCGCTAAAGTCTCACTCGTCGAAACGGCCCAGCGGCCGGGAAGACAAACCCGCTGACTGGGAGTCAGGCCCGAAAGGATCTGATAGAGTCGGAACCGCCGGAAAGGAAACCGCGAGAGCGGAAACCTGGAAAGCACCGAGGAAATCGGATCGAGAAAAGATCTGATAGAGTCGGAAACACCGAAGGGAAGCCCGGAGGAAAGCCCGAGAGGGTGAGTACAAAGGAAGCGACCGTTCCTTGAGAACTCAACAGCGTGCCAAAAATCAAC
>NZ_JBVIGN010000008.1:119002-410393 GCF_055570785.1 Streptomyces sp. NPDC031100 | reverse complement strand
GCGTCAACCGCATCCGCGACGTCAACCGCTGCGGCCCCACACCCCCCGACCCGGCACCCACCGCCCCCTCAACCACACCATCAACAACAGACATGTTCTTTCCTTTCTCTCTCAGTTCTTCGCTGCGGCCACGCCGTCGGGGCCGCGCCGTGTGCTGTCCAGTCCCGCCGCCATGTCGTGCCAGATCTGCCGGCAGCGGGCGGCGACGACGGCGACCGTCGCGATCTGGTGTGCGGGGACCGCGGAGGCGATCCGGGCGGAACTCCGTTGTGCCGCCAGATGGAGGTCGAGAAGCCGCAGGAGCAGCCGTCCGTCGGCGGAATGCCGCAACGAGGGCTCACTGCACAGGCGTTTCACCAGCGCCGGGAAGTCCGCCGCGTCGTTCTGGGGTGACGGCCGCGTGCTCTCGACCCTCGGGGCCCTCGGGGCCGCCGGGGCCGTGGTTTCCGCGGTTTCCGTGATTTCCGTGGTTTCCGCGGTTCTCCGCGGAATGGGCTCCTGACCGTTCTCGATCCTGCGTTTCACGTCCCGCACCGTGGTGGGCGAGATGCCGGCCAGGCGCCCGACCTCGCGCAGCGAGGACTCCGGTTCGCTGCGCAGGATCTCGGCCGCGTGCCGGCGCCGTGCGTCCGCGTCGGTGGGACGCAGACGTCCGTCGCGGCCGAGGCGATGCGTCGGCCCGATCGCCTGCTGCGCGCCTTTGCGCAGGTCGGCGACGGTCCTCGGGGACAGCCCGGCGACTTGTGCGACATAGCGGTCCGACCAGTGCGGATGCGCCGTCAGGATGCGGTCGGCAGCCGCTGTGCGATCGGGCTGCGTCAGCGGAAGACCGTGTCGGACGTTCTCGCGAACAGTGCGGACGAAGGCCTTCTCCAGTGGCTCGTCGCAGAATCGCACCGCTATATGGGTGTCACCCCGCAGCTGCGCGGCGTGAAAGCGGTGGACTCCGTCGAGGATCGCCATGGTGGGGCGATGGACCAGAATCGGCGGGAAGTCACCGGATTCGGCGAGAGCCCGCGTGTGCCGTTCGTCCGGACCGTCCAGTCTGACCCTGATGACATTCCGCAGTGCGGTCAGCGGGACGCGTTCGGGGGATTCGGCGTCTCCTTCCTGTGGTTGCGCCGATACCTGCCGGGTGTGCTCCGCCTTTCGTCCGACGGATTCCGTCCGGCTGCTTCTCTGTATTCGCTCGTGGACCATACGGAGGTCTCCTGTCGTTATCCATCCGGCGGAGTCGGACGACGACGACATCGCCAACTCGCTGAAGATGCCGACGTTCAACGGGCGCTCCAGGCGCAGTTGCACGCATCAGGCGGTGACCGTCGCCGGTTCGCGGCCCAGGAACTCGTGCAGCCACTCGACGAAGTCGGGGCCGAGGTCGCTGCGGTCGGCGGCCATCCGGACGACCGCGCGCAGGTAGTCGCCGCGGTCTCCGGTGTCGTAACGCCGTCCCGAGAACACCACCCCGTGGACGGGGTGTCCGTCCTCGGCGAGCGTCCGGATGGCGTCGGTGAGCTGGATCTCGCCGCCGCGTCCCGGCGGGGTGCGCTGCAGCACGGGGAAGACGGCGGGGTCGAGGATGTAGCGGCCGATGACGGCCAGGTTGCTCGGGGCGGTGCCGGGCGCCGGCTTCTCGACGAGATCGGTGACGCGCACGACGTCGCTTCCGTGCTCGCGCTCCACCGCTGCGCAGCCGTACAGGTGGCTGCGTTCGGGGGCGACCTCCATGAGCGCGACCACCGATCCGCCGTGGCGCCGGCGCACCTGCTGCATCTGGGCGAGGAGCGGGTCGCGGGCGTCGATGAGGTCGTCGCCGAGGAGGACGGCGAAGGGCTCGTCGCCCACGTGCGGGGCCGCGCACAGCACGGCGTGCCCGAGGCCGCGCGGGTCGCGCTGACGGGTGTAGTGGATGTCGGCCAGTTCGGTGGAGGCGTGGACGGAGGCGAGCCGGTCGGTGTCGCCCTTCTTCTCCAGGGCCAGTTCCAGTTCGCAGTTGCGGTCGAAGTGGTCTTCCAGGGCGCGCTTGTTGCGCCCCGTCACCATGAGGATGTCGCGCATCCCGACGCTGACGGCTTCCTCGACGACGTACTGGATGGCCGGCTTGTCCACCACCGGCAGCATCTCCTTGGGGGTGGCCTTCGTGGCGGGCAGGAAGCGGGTGCCCAGCCCGGCGACGGGGATGACGGCTTTCGTTATCTCACTCATGTTGGGTGTCCAAAGACTGGGGAAAGTGCCGTTCTCACGGCCTGGAAGGTGGCCTGCGGCGATCCCGGCGAGGGGCCGTGCGGTACCGCCTCGCCGTCGGCGGTCAGTGTGCGCAGGAACGGGCTCGCCGCCGCGAGCCTGGCGCTGCGACCGGAAGCTACTTAAGGGAGTCGGCGAAGAGTTCGGGCGGCTCCGGGCCGCACTTTCACCTCGCCACAGCGGTCGTTCCGGGTGGTTTCGCGCCTTTTAGAGCCCCCAACTTGCCAAAGTCGCCGCGGAGCGACCGCCGCACGCAGCAACATAAAGAACGCTATTTATGCTGGAGGGACCAACGCCGCCGTGTGAGAGGGACTTGTCAGATGACCGTGCTGTACGAGTCGGATCCGAGGGATCTGGCCCACCTCGGCGAGGCCCGTCGGCTGAACTCGTTCACCGAGGCGGTCTTCGGCCGCCTGCCGCGGGCCGACCAGCGCAGGTGGGCCGAGCTCTATGTGAAGGCCCTGCTGCAGACCCCGGGCAAGAAGTCGGTGCGCAGGCTCGCGGACTCCGTCAGCGACTCCCCCACGGCGTCGCAGTCGATGCACCAGTTCGTCAACGCCAGCCCCTGGGACTGGCAGGTGATCCGGCAGGACCTGCTGCACTGGGTGGAGCGAACGACCACCGCCACGGCATGGGCGCTGGCACCGGCGTTCATCCCCAAGCGCGGCGAGCACTCCGTCGGCGTGCACCGGCGCTTCGACCCGTTCCTGGGCAGGGCGACCACCTGTCAGCTGGGCATCGGCCTGTTCCTCTGCGACGGCGAGGGTCCGCTCCCGGTCGACTGGGCCCTCTACCTCCCCGAGGACTGGGCGACGGACTCCCAGCTGCGCACCAGGGCCCGGCTGCCCGAGGGAGCCGGCGGTGCCCTGTGGTCCCAGACCGCCGAACTCCTGCACCGGGTCGCCTCGTGGACCACGGGTCCGCAGGCCCCGCTCACCACGGACCTGTCGTGGATGCCTGACCGCAGCGCCTTCCTCGCGTACCTGTCGCGAAGCGAGCAGCCCTTCGTCGTCGAGGTCCCCGAGACCCTGACGGTGCGACCGGCCTCGACTCCACAGCACGCCTGCGCACCCCTCAGCGTCCGCCGGCTGCTCGACGCCCAGGGCAGCCCCATGGCCGGCGGTGAGCAGCACCACGGGCTCGACATCCTGTCCCTGCCGGTGATGCTGCCCGGCGCGGCCGCTCGGCAGCCGAGGCTGCGGATGCTGGCCCAGCGGCGGACGGGCGGACGGGGTACCCGGGTCTGGCTGACCAACCTGGTCGACCGGCCGCTGTCGCAGATGCTGCCCCTGATGCGTCAGCCGCGCCTGGCCACCGCGGTCGTCAACTCCCTGAGCGGCGACTTCGGTCTGCAGGACTTCGAGGGCCGTTCGTTCCCGGGCTGGCACCATCACGCGACGCTGGTGTCGGCCGCCTTCACGCACTACCGGTTGCGCGGGTGGGGCGCGGAGGGTGCGGGCGGCTGATCGCCTGCTCGGGGGCGTCTGAATTCGGGGTGGCCTGCTTGGGGGCGTCTTGCGCGGGGGCGTCTTGCCCGAGGGTCTCTTGCCTGGGGGTCTCTTGCTCGGGGGTCTCTTGCCCGGGGGTGGCCTGCTCGGGGCCGTCTTGCGCGGGGGCCTCTTGCCCGGGGGCGGCCTGCCTGGGGGCCTCTAGCCGGGGGTGGCCTGCTACGAGACGACCCGCCCCCAGGCGCCTTACTCCGTCGCGACCCACCCCAGGCCTCTTACTCCGAGACGGCCTGCCCCCCAGGCGTCCGCTGCAGGGCTCGCCCCCCTCGGACACGTCCGCCGCAGGGTTCGCCCACCCTCGGACGCGCCCGCCGCAGGGTTCGCCCACCCTCGACGCATCCGCCCCAGGGTTCGCCCACCCCCGGACGCATCCGCCCCAGGGTTCGCCCACCCTCGGACGCATCCGCCACGGCGCCCCGAGCTTCGAGGCGTGCCCGCGGAGGCGTCCGTCACCGGTGTGTACGGCGGCCGAGGCGTGCCCCTTGCCATCGCCCGATGCCCTTCACGGCGCGTCGGCGGCGCCTTCCTGCGACCCGGTGGCGAGGCCGGTCAGAGCTGCCCGCCAGACGTCCGCGAAGTCCGACGCGGCCGGGCCCAACTGCCCCCCGGTGCAGCGCGCGTCGGTCGCCGCGCCCTCCACCAGGTGCAGGACGAGCTGGGTGGCCGTCCCCGGCTGCACCTCCTGGGTCAGGGCTCCGGTCTTCCACGCGTCCACGATCAGTCCTTCGACCTCGCCGCGCCAGTCGGCCGGCCAGTCGGAGCCGATGTGGCCCTCCGCGATCAGACGCGCCGCGGACCGGGCGCGGACACAGCGATGGAGCGTCGCCGCCACGTCCAGGACCAGGGACGACAGGTCGTGCAGCGGTCGGCCGGTGCGGGGACGCACGGTACGGATCCGCTGCAGTTCGGCGACCCCCTCGTCCGCCACCGCCGTCGCCAGGGCGGCCTTGCTGCGGAAGTGGAAGGTCAGCGCCCCCATGGAGATGCCCGCGTCACTGCAGACCGCCGCCAGGGACGTACCGTCGTAACCGTGCTGGTCGAAGTTGCGTGCCGCGGCCAGGACCAGGTTGGTGCGCGTTCGGGCGGCTTTTTCCTTCTTGTTCATCATGGGCCCTCGGTGATCGCGGTGGAGAGTTGAGGGGCGGACACCGGAGAACCGGGTCCGCGGCCTCACCGGTGGGTGCGTCGACCGTGTCGGTCACGCGGTCCGGGTCCTTCCTGACCGGCGTACCGGAAGTCCTTGACGTGAAAGCGGGCGGGTCGGGGTCGGGTCAGGTCGGTCACGTAAGTCCCCAGATGTCACTGCCAGTTGGCCGCAGGCTGCTGAGCGGGCCCTCGAACCGGGCTCGGCGGGCGGGTCCGACGATAGGACGGCCCCTGGGCAACGGGAATGGGAACGGGAGAAGGCCGGAACGTTCTCGGCAAGTCCAGCCGAAACCGCCCTCGGACAGCTACTTGGCGGTCCAGCCCCCGTCGACGGGGACGGCCGCTCCGGTGGTGAACGACGAGCGGTCCGAGCAGAGCCAGGCGGCCGTCTGCGCGACCTCGCTCGGTGCCGCCAGGCGTTGCTGGATGGCACGTTCGGTGAAGGGCTTCAGGAGGGAGGGGGTGTGGGTGAGCACCTCCTGCATCAGCTCGGTGCGGGTGCTGCCGACGACGAGCGCGTTCACCCGGATCCCCTGCTCCGCGTACTCGTCGGCGGCGGCCCTGCTCAGTCCGATGACGGCGTGCTTGGCGGCTATGTACGGAGCCGACGCCCCGGTCGCGCGCACTCCTGCCACGCTGGAGGTGTTGACGATGGCGCCGCCGCCGTGCTCGAGCATCACGGCTATCTGTGCGCGCATGGCGTTCCACACACCGCGGGCGTTGACGTCCATGATCCGGTCGTACTCGTCGTCGGCCATCAGGTGCATCGGGGTACCGGTGGAGGTCCATCCCGCGTTGTTGAACGCGGCGTCGAGGCTGCCGTAGCTGTCCAGCGCCGCCTGCGCGACATCGCGCATCTGGTCGGCACGGGTGACGTCGGCCACGACGGCGGTCGCCCGCCCGCCGGCCGCCTCGACCTTGTCGACGACCTCCTGAAGTCTTTCCTTGCGCCGGGCGGCCAGGACCAGACGAGCGCCCTCCTGGCCGAAGAGCTGGGCCGCCGCCGCCCCGATCCCGCTGCTTGCCCCGGTGATGACGACGGACTTGCCGTACAGCAGACCCTGTTCGGACATGACTCTCCTCGGACGTACGGAACGTATGGACGCTCCAACGGCGTTCGGGCAAGCGGCGGCAAGGGAGCCGCGCGGATTCCTGGTTTCTGATCCCCGATCAAGTGAACCGGCACACACGCATCAGGTGAACCAGTGACGACGCATCAGGTGGACTGGTGGCGACACATCAGGTGAACCGGTGGAGATGAGCGGTGGCCCACTGCGCGAACGTGGTGGGCGCCCGTCCCGTCAGGCGTTCGACCGTGTCGGTGGTCGCGCTCTTGGCCCCGGCCGCCTGCCGGTCCGCGCTGGCGAGCAGCGCGTCGGCCATCGCCGCCGGATACCGGCGCAGGTGGGCGGCGTGCGCCTCGCTCCGGGACAGGGCCCGGCACACCAGGGGCCGGCCGAGGAGGCCGGCCAGAACGCGGGTCTGGTCATGGGCGGAGAGCGCCTCGGGACCTGTGAGCTGGTACGACCGGCCATGGTGGGCGTCGTCACCGAGGACCCGTGCGGCCACCTCGGCGATGTCCTCCGGCGCGATGCAGGCGTTGCGGCTGTGCGGGTGCAGCGCCTGGGTGGTCCCGCTGCTGCGGATGCCGGGCGCCCAGGCCAGGGTGTGCGTCATGAAGGACCGCGGCTGGAGGAAGGTCCAGGGGATGCCGCTGTTCCTGATGCGTTCCTCGTTCTCCCGCTGCCAGGTGGTGACGAGATCGTCGGCGTCCGGGTCGTGGACGGCCGCCGCGGAGAGTTTGACGATGTGTCCGACCGAGGCGTCGGCGACCGCCCGCAGAACGTTGCGGTCGTCCTCGGGGCGCAGCGGGTCGTTCGTCACGACGAAGACCGCGTCCACCCCGCGAAACGCCTCGACGAGGCTCGCGGGCCGGTCGTAGTCGCAGGCCAGATGCCGTACGCCGGGCTGCAGGCCGTGGTCCGGAGCGGTACGGCTGGTGAGGGTGAGCCGGTGCCCGGCCGCGGTCAGATGCCGGGCCACGAGCGGGGCGACCGTGCCGGTGGCCCCGGTCAGAACGATGTGCCGGGCGGGCTGCGCCGGTGTCGTCATGAAGCCAGGACCTGCTGCGGATCGACGTGGATGTTGTTGAGGACGGCGGCGGGGGCGATGCTGGGCAGCAGCAGCGCCCACATGTCGCAGACCCGCTCCATCAGGTCGGCCCGCCCGGTGGCGAGCTGGGAGTAGACCTGCATGCCGGTACAGGCGGCTACCACGAAACGGGCCAGACGGTCGGTGTCGACCGTCTCCTGCAGTTCTCCGTCGGAGCGTGCCGTCTCCAGGTGATCGCGCATGAGCTTGCGCCAGTCCTCGAACGACGTCGCGTCGTTCATGCCGTGGCTGCCCTGCTCGACCGCGAGGCGCACACCCGCCCGCAGGATCGGGTCGTCCTGCATGCGGCGGGCCCACACCAGCGTGATGTCGACCAGTCGCTGCAGGCCGGTGGAGTCGAGGTGCGGCTCGATGGTGGTGGCCTGAGCGTTCATCAGCGCTTCGGCAACGCCCTGCTTGGAGCCGAAGTGGAAGTACAGGGCGCCGAGGGTGAGCCCGGCGCGTTCGACGATCCGGGTGACGGCAGCACCTTCGTAGCCTGCCTCGTCGAAGATCTCCGCGGCCGCGACGAGGAGTCGCTGGCGAGTGCGGGCGGCGCGCTCTGCGTTGGCGGTCGTCATGGAAAATCCAATCCTCGACAAAAATAGAGAACGTATTTTACGTTAGCGCAGTCACCGCAGCCAGCGGCACAGTCACTTGTCACTCAGGGGGAGAGGCAGACATGTCCCATGCGCACGGCACCGGCTTCGACATAGCACAGCTCACCACCGCGGTACCGAGAGAGCTCGTCCACAAGCGGGCACACGCCGAGGTACTGCTCACCGACTGGACCACGCACGCGGAGGACCGGCACACGGTTCGCGCCCAGTGGCCCCGCTTCCACAGCTTCTACTGGCCCCGCGACCAGCGCTTCGATCCCATGCTGTTCGTCGAGACCGTCCGGCAGACCCTGCCGCTCCTGTCCCACACCGCATACGGTGTCCCCTTCGGCAACCACCTGATCTGGGACGACTTCAGCTACCAGGTCGATCCGGGCGCCATGCTGGTCGCGGAGTCACCCGCGGATCTGGTGCTCGACATCGCCTGCGAGGACGTGCGGATCAGGAACAACAGCCTGGTGTCGATGGTCATGCACACCACCGCGTACCTGGACGGACAGCGCATGGGAACGGCCACCACCGCCTTCGCCAACCGCACCCCCGCCCTGTACCAGCGCCTGCGCGGACCGCGGCGCGACCTTGAGACCGTGCGCCGCACGGCGTTGCCGCTCGCCCCGGCGCTACGGCCCGCAGCCGTCGGTCACTGCCTGCCGTGGAACGTGGTTCTGGCCCCCACGGTCCGGGCGGACCGGTGGCAGCTGCGCGCCGACCTGGACCACCCGGTGCTGTTCGACCACCCCGTCGACCACGCACCCGGCATGCTCCTCCTGGAGGCCGTACGGCAGGCCGCGCACGCGCACCGGCCCACCGGCATGGTCAGCGGCATGTCGGTCACCTTCGACCGCTGGGTGGAACTGGACGAGCCCAGCTGGGTGTCCGT
The DNA here is from genome assembly GCF_055570785.1 of Streptomyces sp. NPDC031100. Taxonomy (NCBI): domain Bacteria; kingdom Bacillati; phylum Actinomycetota; class Actinomycetes; order Kitasatosporales; family Streptomycetaceae; genus Streptomyces; species Streptomyces sp. NPDC031100. Next base: position 401,844 of record NZ_JBVIGN010000008.1, on the reverse strand, counting down.
GACTCCGCTGGCCGGCGGCGATCTGAAGGTCACCATCGAACAGGACCGGACGGTCTGCCTCAGCGCCGAGGTGACGACCACACGGCCGGCCCCGGTACACAGCGCCACGCGCGTACCCGCCCTCACCTGAGGCGACCACCCTCCCTCGTCCGAGGCGACCACCCGCCCTCATCCGAGAGGCGTTCGCCCGCCCGTCGCTCCGCACAGCGACCGGCCACACCCCGCACCACCGAGGAGCTCCGGCGGCGCGGCACCCAGCCAGTCCACACGGCGGCAAACCGGCCTGCACGGCCATGAACCTGCCCGCACGGCCATGAACCCGGCTGCACCGCGACACACCGGCCCGCCCGCTCCACGCAGCTCGTAGACACCAGCGCCCGCCCGTGCCCCGATCCGGTACTCTGTGGATCGGGCGCCCAGGCGGGCGCTGTGGCAGGACACGCGGACCCCCGCCCACACGCCACGGCGACCAGGCCAGACGCCCACGGCTTGATCGAGAAGCCTTCGCCTTCGTAGCTCAGGGGATAGAGCACCGCTCTCCTAAAGCGGGTGTCGCAGGTTCGAATCCTGCCGGGGGCACAGAGAAACACCAGGTCAGGGGCCCTTCCGTCCGGCGGACGGGAGGGCCCCTGCGCTTGCAGCACACATATGGCACGCATGCCGTGCGCGCGGATGGTGGGGAGCTGTGCAGGATGCCCGTCAAGGATGAGCTGGCCCTGCGCCGGTACGAGGAGCTGGTCGACCGGCTTGAATCGCTGACCTCGCGAGGCTGCTGAGGTGGTGGCCGCACTGGAGGGCGATGCCGCGTGACGTTCGCCAGCCCGGAGCCGTCGCCGGTGACCGGGGCGGTGCGCAGGGCGCGGACTGCGCCGCGGGACTTGCCCGACCCCTGCCGGATTCGGCACCGACTGGACCAGCTGTTCCTTGACCCTCCAGACCGGCAAGCTTCAGCCCACCCGTGGCCTGTTCTGGCACTCCGCCCCCGGCACGACCACCGAGCAGAGCGTCTGGGTCCACTACGGCTTCACCGGCACAGGCATGTGGATTGCACCCGCCACGGGCCGCTGGGCAGTGCTTCTGAGCAACATGCTCTACTACACCCGCGACCGCGGCCCCCTCACCGACGTCCGTAATGCCTTCCGGGCCCTCGCCTTCAGGTAACAGAATTTCGCGCGCCAGCTTTGCGATCAGCGCTTGTGTCCTGGGACGTGCAGTGTTTCAGCAGCGCGGAAATCCAGCCGTCGACGAGTCGGTAGCGGACGATCCGGCCGTCCTTCTCGCCCTCGACGATGCCCGCGGTCCTCAGCAGGCGCAGGGCTTGGGACACGGCGGTGTCCCTCATCCCCGTGGCGACGGAGAGGTCGGAGACGGCGATGGGGCCCGCCTCGTGGAGGGCCAGTAGCAGGGACAGGCGCCCGGGGTCGGAGAGCAGGGAGAAGCGGTCGGCCCAGGCGCGTACCCGCTCGGGTTCGCCGACGGCTGCGATGGCGTCGCAGACCCGATGGCCGTCGATGGTCCGCTGCCCGGCACGTTCCGCGGGGACGAGATGCATGCACTCATCATCGCAGTCATCGGCACCCTGGCTCCATATCTGCGCAGTTGTGCAGCCTTGCAGCCTCTACCTCCCGCCTTCTAGGGTGGGCGGGCCATGGTGTTCGGGAAGACCGGTGACAGTCCCTCAGGGACTCAGTCCGGAGCGGCCCTCGCCACTGTGATCGGGGAGTTCCCGCCCCATGCGTTGCCACTGGCCTCACGGCCGGGAAGGCAGGGGCGGGCGCGATGACCCGTCAGCCAGGAGACCGGCCACGGCAGCACGAAGCTGATCCACGAGGTGTTGGAGCGTGACCGTATGACCGTGTCCCGAGGCGTGCCCGAAACCGCCGCCGCCCCTTCCTTCCGGTGGCGGCGCGAGGACACCGTCCGCACCGCCGGCCTGCTGGCTGTGATCGTCGCTCTGCACGTGGTCGCCTTCGGGATCCTCTTCCTGCTCGTGGTCCCGCACCACTACGAGGTCGGAACCAAGGCGTTCGGGGTCGGGCTGGGCATCACGGCCTACACCCTCGGTATGCGGCACGCCTTCGACGCGGACCACATAGCCGCGATCGACAACACCACCCGCAAGCTGATGGCCGACGGCAAGCGGCCGGTCTCGGTGGGCTTCTGGTTCGCGCTCGGACACTCCAGCGTGGTCGTCGTCATGGCCGCGCTGGTCGCCGGCGGCGCCAAGCTCGCGGGCACCCTGATGAACGACGGCTCCCGGACCCACCAGGTCCTCGGCACCGTGGGCACCACGGTCTCCGGCGGCTTCCTGTACCTGATCGCCGCCCTCAACCTCGTGGCGCTGTTCGGCATCGCCCGCGTCTTCAGGGCGATGCGGAACGGGCAGTACGACGAGGCCGAGCTGGAGGCCCACCTCGACTCACGCGGGTTCATGAACCGCATCCTGGGCCGGCTCACCAAGTCCATCCGCCGCCCCGGCCAGATGTTCCCGCTCGGCTTCCTCTTCGGCATCGGCTTCGACACCAGCACCGAGGTGCTGCTCCTCGCCCTGGCCGGCAACGGTGCCGCCGCCGGCCTGCCCTGGTACGCGGTCCTGTGCCTGCCCCTCCTCTTCGCGGCGGGCATGAGCCTGTTCGACACCCTCGACGGCACCTTCATGAACTTCGCCTACCAGTGGGCCTTCTCGAACCCGGTCCGCAAGGTGTTCTACAACCTCACCATCACCGGCCTGTCCATCGCGGTGGCCTTCTTCGTCGGCACGATCGAGCTGGTCGGGGTGCTGCACGACAAGCTGGGCCTGAGCGATGACGTCTCCGGCTGGATCGCGGCCCTGAACCTGGACAGTGTCGGCTACGTCATCGCCGGGCTGTTCGTGGTCGTCTGGGCCCTGGCCATCGGCTACTGGCGCCTGGCGAAGGTCGAGGAGCGCTGGAGCGCCCGCACGGCCGACAGCGGCTGACGACACAGGGGTCGTCACTTTGAACTTTGCCTTCGAACCTGATGCAGTTCCCCTACGGCGGGGCACGGACAAGTCCTCACGGCTGACGGCGGCGCCCGTCGGCAACCAGTGCGCCGCCGGAACCGCCATACGGCCCGGACCACTTGGCGATCCGGGCCGTCGCCGAAGGACCGATCAGGCCGCTGCGGCCACCGGCGCGGAGTGCTCGGCCTCGTCCAGCCACGCGATCAAGGAGGTGCGGGCGCGGGCGACCCGGGAGCGCACCGTGCCGATCGGGCAGTCGCTGACAAGGGCCGCCTCCGCGTAGGGAAGTCCCACCAACTGGGTGAGGACGAATGCCTCGCGGCGGTCGTCGGGAAGCGTGTCCAGCAGTTCGGTGAGGGCGACGCCGTCGTCGAAACCGGGCACATCGCGTGGCTGGGTGCGTTCGGCGGCCGACTGCCAGTCGTCCGTGTCCGACAAGCGGGGGCGGGACGAGCTGTAGCGGATGCTGTCGATCACGGCACGACGGGCGATGGAGAGCAGCCAGGTCCGGGCCGAGGAGCGGCCTTCGAACCGGTGCAGGCTGCCCAGGGCCCGCAGGAAAGTGTCCTGGGTCAGGTCGTCGGCGCTCTGGGGGTCGGCACCGAGGTACGTCACGTAGTGGCGGACGTCTCGGTGCAGGGCGCGTACGAAGTGGTCGACGGCGTCGGGGTCACCGTTGCGGGCGGCGAGCGCCCAGGCCGTGATCGACTCTTCTCTCGAGTCCGTCCTCGAGTCTGTTCTCGACTGTTCGCGCGATGGAGCCAGGGCAGGAGTCCCGGACCGGTTGCTGGGGCAACATGACCACTGCAGTGACGCCGTGGGGAGGTGACCCGCGGAGCTGGATGCGGATGCCGTGGCGGCCGGAGAGCCGGCCGACGACGAACGTCTCACCCAACGGCGCGTGTCCACCCCGACGGCCGACGACGTCCTCCTGGTGATCTCGGAGCTGACCACCAACGCGATCGTCCACGCGCTGCCGCCGACAGTACTGCGGTTGTCCACCATGCCACCACCGCATCGGCATGCACCACCACCAGGCCGGCCAGCCCCATGAAGCAGCTTCCGCCTTTCCACGCTGCCGGAGATCGTTTCCCCTCGTGCGCGGCGCGTGACGTCGTCGGGCTGTGCCGTCGTGCGGCGAACTCACCAACGCCACCCGGGAGTTTCGTCGGTGCCCCTGGTTCAACGCCGAATGGCCCATGCCGCCTCGCACTCGCGGCGCGGCCACACGGGTGGTTCTGCGCGGAGCGCCGACACCCGCGTTCTGCCTCGTAATGCCCTTACTGCACAGGGAGCTTGAGCCGACCGCCGGGGCCGACGCCCGCGCTCGTTGATCAGACGATCCGGCGTGCCGACGAGCGAATATCGGACATTTGCGCATTAACCTCTCGTCACCTTATGACGTGGCGGATCCATACGCGTCCGCTTCAACGCTCGGAGAAGACATGCGCAAGTCTCGCAAGACGGCTGTCGTGGCCGTCCTCCTCGGTACCGTCGGCTTCCTCGGCGCCGGCACCGCCTACGCCAACGGGCACGGCCACGGGCACGGGCACGGGCACAAGAACCAAGGTCGAGAGAGCAACACGACCGTCATCAACCAGAGCACCTCATGCAAGACGGTCGAAGAGAACGTCGACGTACAGGGCGAGTCCGGGTACGAGAACGGCAGGGAGGGCAACCAGTCCAACGGCGAGGGCTCACCTGGCCCGCAGACCACCAACATCGGCTCACGCCTGGGGTGCGACAACACCATCGTCCTCGGCAAGTAGCCCACACTGTCGGCTGCATAACGCATTAGGCCGCTGACCTGGGGTTTCCTCCCATAGAGGCGTTCTGTTCGGCCTCGGACTCCTCGTCCGGGGCCGTTTGCGTGAGCGGACGGGGAATCGGCACCGGCCCCCACCTCGTGAACGCAGCCCCGTTACACGCCTGCGAAGGGGTCGTTGACGGAACATGAGCGATCCATACGACTCTCCTATTGCCATCACTGGGCGCGACGACTCGAACGAGGCCGTTGTGGCAGCCGTGCGACAGCTCTCCCGCAGCACCGTCTGGACGGTGCAGGGCAAGGTGCCGTTCGGCTTCGCCGCCCATCACCCCCAGGGCATCACCCGCGATCATGACCACCGGCTGTACGTGTCGACCGCCGAGATCATCGAGGCGACAAGGCCGTACGACAAGCCCGTGGACGGCTACGACCGCACGCCCGGTCGTGGCGTCGGGCATGTGTTCGTCACCGACGCCGAGGGCGCGGCGCTGGGTCACGTCACCGTGGGCGAGGACACGGTCTACCACCCCGGCGGCATCGATTTCGACGGTGAATCCCTCTGGGTCCCGGCCGCCGAGTACCGGCCCGACTCCCGTTCCATCGTCTACCGAGTGGATCCCGACACGCTGGCCGCGACCGAGGCGTTCCGCTTCGACGACCACATCGGGGGCATCGTCCGCGACCGCGAGACCGGCCTGCTGCACGCCGTGACGTGGGGATCCCGGCGGCTGCTCACCTTCACCACCGACGGGCAGCTCATCCACCGGGTCGACAACAAGAGCCACTTCGTCGACTACCAGACCTGCGTCACGGCCGGCGGCGGCCACATGGTGTGCACCGGCATCGCGGAGTACCCGCTCGCGGGCACCGGCGTCTTCAGTCTCGGCGGTATCGCCGTCGTCGACGTCGAGTCGGGCCGGATCGAGCACGAGGCTCCGGTGACCACCCTGTCCCCTGCCGGCCGCGTCGTCACCTACAACGCGGTCCATCTGGAGATCGACGGCAGCACCCTGCGGATGTTCGCCGCACCGGACGACGGCGAAGCGGCGGGCGACTCCCACCTGCTCACGCTGGAGACACCGCTTGCATGACCCTTCGGGCCGTGCTGGTCACGCCCGTATGGCCAGGAAGTAGCGCCCGCCGTATATCAGTTCACCGTCCAGCTCCATGCTCAGGCTCTCGGGGGTGAAGCGGCGCCGGAAGATCGGGTAGGTGGTCCCGTCGACGGTCCGCAGCTCCGTCTGCTCCTCGTGCAGGTCGCCGTCACTGCGCAGGTCGATCACGATCAGCTCGCGGGCCGTACGCCGGGCTTCGGCAAGAAAAACGGCCCGCTCAGGCGGTCTGAGCAGCCCGTAGAAGTTGCCCGTGACGATGCGGTCCAGGCCACCGGTGGCAAACGGCAGCGGCGGAAACAGTGCCTGCATCCTCCGGGCCTGCGGTACCCGGGCGTGCGTCAGCCGAAGCATCTCCGCACTCTGGTCCAGGGCGACGACGTCGCCGCGCAGGAACTGGGTCCACACGCCCGTTCCGCAGGCGACATCCGCCACCCGCCCCGCCGGCAGGGCGTTGAGCAGCTTCCCGATCTCGGCCGTCTCCCGGTCCAGTCCGGCGTTCACCATCTCGTCCCCGCGATAGCTGGTCTCGTCGTAGACCGGGGCACGATGCCGGTAGTACTGCTCCCGCACTAAGTCACGCATGGCCCGAGAGCTACCCCCGAGTGAACACAGCGCAAACCACGAGCCATTACCCGGCATCGGATCAGCCGGACCCGCCGACCTCGCGCGCCGGCAACCGGCGCCGGCAACCGGCGGCGGCAACCGGCTCGCCGACCGCCGGAGCTGTCCGACCTACGGCCGGGGTCAGATCGTAAACCCGTTCATGTGATCACTCGATGCGGTAATGCGGGCAAAGCGGAGTGATCACGCGGCCATCCTGTGATCGGCAGCGCCGCGAGCCGGCGTGTGCCGCATCCGACCGACAACGCAGGGGGATCGGTATGACATCTGCTCCGAAAAGCGGCCGGGGTCTGGACGAGCAGGCGGTGCTGCTCGTCGCGGGTCTGGCGGACCTGGCAGTGAGCACCATCGGCTCGGCCGCCGGAACCGTGCAGCAACTGCTGCGCCGGTCTGACGGGCCCGAACTCGCACGGGATGCGCAGCAGGACCTGATGGCCCGCGGCCGTATCGCCCTGGATCGCATCGCATCTGCTCCCCCGGCCCACCTGGAGGTGCTGGCCCAGCACGCCGTGGCCCGGCAGGCGGCGTCCGCCACCGATGTCTGACCGCTGGGATCCGGCCGGATTCAAAGACCGTATCGACGCTCTTCTGGACGACTTCCTGACAGGCGAAGCCGAACAGCTTCTCGCGATCGACGACGCTCTGAAGCCGGTCGCCGAGCAGTTGCAGGTGGCCGCGCGGCACGGCAAGCGCCTGCGGGCGGCTTTCTGCTACTGGGGGTGGCGTGCGGCCGGTCAGCCCGACAGCGATGCCCTGATGCGTGCGGCTGCCTCCATGGAGCTCGTCCATGCCGCGGCGACCGTCCACGACGACATCATCGACGACAGCCCACTACGTCATAACCTGCCCACCGTTCACATCTCCCTGCAGGCCAACCTCGCCGGGCGTCCACAGACGCGCGCCGCCGCCCGCTCGCTGGCCATGCTGGTCGGGGATCACCTGATGGCGCTGGCGGGGCACCTGTTCGCCGCCAGCGGCCTTCCCGCCGCCTACCTGGCCAGGGCCCGGCCGATGTGGGCGGTACTCGCGCGGGAACTGATCGCGGGCGAATGCCTGGAGATCCTGACCACGGGCGCCCACCCGGACCCGGACGTGTCCCTGAAGGTCGTCCGCTACAAGACGGCCAAGTACACCGTCGAGCAGCCCCTGCTCATCGGTGCCCTGCTCGCGGGCGCCTCCCCGGAGCTGCGGGCCGCCCTGTCCGCGTACGGGCTTCCGCTGGGGGAGGCATTCCAGCTGCGCGACGATCTGCTGGGCCTCTTCGGCGAACCGGAGCACACGGGCAAGGCCGGCCTGGACGACATCCGCGGCCACCGACCCACCGCGCTGCTGGCCACGACCTGGCAGGCCGCCCGTCCCGCACAGCGTGAGCGTCTTGCCGGCGTGCTGGGGCGCCGTGACCTCGACGAGAAGCACCTGCGGGACGTACGCGAGCTGATGGTCGCGCTCAAGGCCCCAGAACAAGTGGAAGACATGATCGCCTCCCGAGTGCGGGAAGCCGTCGGCCTCCTGGACGGGCTCGACACGTCTCAGCAAGCACGGCGGGCCCTGACCGCTCTCGCCCGCTCCGCCACCGACCGCCGTAACTGACCCGCTCCGCGCACCGGCCCCGCACACCACCGTGCAGCCTGCCGAGAAGGACTGCTGACATGACCTACGCCGAAGCCTCGCTGAACGCCCTGCGCCAGTCCGGCGACGAACTCGCCGACGCCGTCGTGGCCACACTGTTCGAGCGGGGGGAGGTCGGCACGTTCAACACCCTGATGCGCTACGTCTCCACCGCCGGCTCGCCCCTGCCCGATGGACTGCCCGAGGTCGCCCGTGAGTACCTCCAGACCACCAGCGTGCCCCCGACCTGGGTGGACTGGGGCGAGATGGAGAAGGCCCGGCTGTTCTTCATCGACAACAACGTGCACATCTCCACCGCTCTGTCCTTCGCCTCCATGCCCGCCTGCTACGCGATGCCGCACGCCGCGAAGCTGCTGTCCGCCACGCACGGGCTGAACTACCCGTCCAAGCGGATGGCGGAGACAGGCCAGTTCACCGTCTACCTGATGCAGCCCGACGCCTTCGAAGCAGGCAGCCGCTTCATCCCCGCCGCGCAGAAGGTCCGTCTCCTGCATGCCTCCATCCGCCACCACCTCAAGCGCGAGAACCACTGGGACACCGAGGCCATGGGGACGCCGATCTGCCAGGAGGACATGATCGGCGCGCAGATGTTGTTCTCCCTCCTCGTCCTGGACAGCCTGCACCGGCTCGGGATCCACATGTCCACCGAAGGCGCCGAAGCGTACTTCTACGCATGGCGCGTGGTCGGCGCCATCCTCGGGGTCGACCAGGGCGCCGTGCCCAAAACCCTGGACGAGGCCCGGCAGTTCCTCGACCTGTACATGATCCGCCACATGGGTCCTTCGGAAGAGGGCGCCCATCTGACCCGGCAGCTGATCGACCTCTACGAGGAGGTCGTCCCCGGCACCTTCTTCGACCCCGTCGTCTCCGCCCTCATCCGCTACCTCGTCGGCGACACCTGCGCCGACTGGCTCCGGGTCCCCCGCACCGGCTGGGACAGCGTGGTCAAGATCGTGCCCAGCCTGCTCGGCGTGCTGGAGACCATCGAGGACAGCTCACCGCTGGGCGCCTGGGCGCTGGACCGCCTCGGCCACCTCACCACCGTCTTCGAGCTGTCCTCCCTCACCCGCGGCCGCGTCATGCACTACGCCATCCCCGAACAGCTGAAGAAGGACTTCGGTGTCAGTGGCAGCGTGCCTCCCACCCATCGCTGGACTCCTCCCGCACCCACCGTCGCGCCCTGACGGTGCCCTGCAGAGGGCGAGCGCCCTACGGAGGGGTCCAGGGCGCTCTCCGCCGAGGGATGGAGGGCGCCCTCAGGCCGCCAGGCGGCGTCACGCCGGCGGATACGCCTTCGGAGCTGCTGCCCGTGTGTCCGAGGCCCGGCGGCGGACGAGTTCGACGGTCTCCCACGACACGGTGGCCATGGCCACCAGCGACAGCAGCAGGTAGAAGACGTAGAGCTTGTGCAGGTCGTCGAGGAAGTACCAGATCGACGCCGTGGCACAGAACCAGAAGGCGATCAGCGAGCCGGCGCCGCGCTCCCGGCTGCGTGCTGCGCTGACGAGGCAGCAGGCGGCGGCCAGTGCGAGCAGAGCAGCGATGGCGACGTAGGAGTGGGCCCACCCGACGTAGGCGCGCCGCAGTTCGGAGTTGACCGCCACGGCCTCGGCCACCGGCCCCCAGCCCACCACGCACGACAGGCGTGTCGACCACGGCAGCGTCACCAGGCCCAACACGCCGGCCGCGATGGCGACCCAGCCGAAGTGAGCGGTGTCCACCAGCCGGCCACGTGCGCACAGCAGCGCAAGCAGGCATCCGAGCAGAGCCAGAGCGCTGTCGGCGGAAGGGCGCAGTGAGACACGGAGCGCGTCCCGGAGGGCGGTTCGGCCGCCGGGCCGCGTCGCCGGAGGCCCGGGCGTGGTGGCCTGGACCGTCGGCATGGAGGTCTGCGTCAGGGCGTCGGCGAGGGCTTCGCGCATCTGCCCGGCATCGGCGAACCGCTCCTTCGCGTCCTTGCTGAGGGCGCGCAGGATCACCGCCTCCACCGCCGGTGGTATCTGCGGTCTCAGCCGGGAGACCGGCTCGGGTGCGGCGAACAGGTGCTGATGCATGACGGCGAAGGGCGATTCGCCCCGGAACGGGGGCTGCCCGGCCAGCAGTTCGTGCAGCAGACACCCCATCGCGTACAGATCGGCCCGATGGTCGATCTCCGCCCCGTTGATCTGCTCGGGGGAAAGGTAAGCGGGAGTGCCGATCGCCGCACCGCTACCGGTGATGCGGGTGGCGGTCTCGGTGAAAGCCTTGGCGATGCCGAAGTCGAGGACCTTCACGGTGTCGGGTCCGGTGAGCATGATGTTCGAGGGCTTGATGTCCCTGTGCACGATCCCGCACTCGTGGCTGTGCCGCAGCGCGTCCAGCACCGCGCATGCCGCGTTGACGGCGTCGGCGACAGGCAGTGGGCCGTCTCGCAGGACCTCGGCGAGGGTGACGCCTTGCACGTACTCCATGACCAGGTAGGGCAGTGGGCCGTCCGGGTGCGGCTCCTCGCCGACGTCGTGGATGGTGGCCACCGCTGGATGGTTCAGCGCGGCGACCGCGTGCGCCTCTCGCCGGAAACGGGCTCGCGACTGCGGATCGTGGGCCAGCGCCGAGGAGAGCAGTTTCACCGCGACAGCGCGGCGCAGCCGCTGATCCACCCCGCGATGGACCGTTCCCATGCCACCTTGACCGAGCTTCTCGACCAGCTCGTACCGGCCGCCGAGGACCATTTCCCGCCCCACTCACGCCTCCCGTGAATCAGAAACCCGGCGCAGCTTACGGCGCGACCACCCACGCCAAGGCGCCCGCACCGCGCTCCTGAGGACCGTCGCCTTCCTCGTCGGCGCCGCAGCCGGGGCTTGACTCCAGGAAAACCAGATGTGGACGGGGTTGGGCCCTGCAACCCGGCGCAGTGGCGACTGCCGGGATTGCGTGCAGGCTGGTCTGAAAGACTGAGGTCGCACCGGCTTGGAGCTGGTGATTTTTGACCAAGTTGTATGGAGTGAGGGTAACTTGAGGATTCGCATGGGCCGCATCGCCGCAGGGGTCGTGGCTGTCGCCGCGACGGTCCTGGCCACACCCAGCCCGGCCTCCGCCAGCACTGCGGACCACACGTGGTCGGAGAGCGGGGTGAAGGTGGAGGTCTGGGAGCACGATGACGTGATCCAGGTGACCGACACCAAGAGGAATCACTGCGACGCCGGCATCATCGTGTTCGTCAATGGCAGAAAGCGCTACACCCTCTGGGCGTCGGAGTTCGCGAGCGGTGGCAATGGTGACTACGGCCGTTCGGTCCGCAGTGCCGGATACGGCGGGGTGTACAACCTGCCGGAGGGCGCCAAGATCGGCGTGGCCATGTGGGGCGGCGCAACGGTCGATCACACCATCGACCACTCGTGGGTCAACGACCACTGACGCTGTCGCTGCGATCTGAGAACGTGATGGCCCCGGGAGGATCCTCCCGGGGCCATCACCATGCAGGTGTCACGCCTCGCCTGCGCAGCTGACATACCTTGCGTTGACTCCGCAGCAGGTGTCGGCCGGCTCGGCAGCCTCGGAGGAGGTGGCGGGCGTCACCGGCTTGGTGGCACGGACGATCGCAGAGTGCATTCCGTCCGCAACCCGGTGGATCGGGGTGATCTCGACGTCCGTGAACCCGGCCGCTGCCAGCCCTGCGCGGTACTCGGCGAAGGAGAGGGCGCCGGCGATGCAGCCGACGTGGTCCCCGCGCTCGGCGCGCTGTTCGGCGGTGAGGGTGTTGTCGGCGACGACGTCGGAGACGCCGATGCGACCGCCGGGCTTGAGGACACGGAAGGTCTCGGCGAACACGGCCGACTTGTCGACGGACAGGTTGATCACGCAGTTGGAGATCACCACGTCGATGGTGCTCGCGGGCAGCGGGATGGCCTCGATGGTGCCCTTGAGGAACTCCACGTTCGTCGCACCCGCCCGCCGCGCATTGGCCAGGGCCAGGGCGAGCATCTCCTCGGTCATGTCCAGCCCGTACGCCTTCCCGGTCGGGCCGACGCGGCGGGCGGAGAGCAGGACGTCGATGCCGCCGCCGGAGCCGAGGTCCAGCACGCGCTCGCCCTCCCGCAGGTCCGCTACGGCCGTGGGGTTGCCGCAGCCGAGGGACGCGGCGACGGCCTCGGCGGGCAGGGCACTCCGCTCGTCGGCGGCGTACAGGGTGGACCCGAAGTTCTCGTCGACCTCGACCGGCTGCGGCCCGCAACAGGCGGTGCCGCCTTCGGTGACCGTCACGGCTGCGGCGGCATACCGCCGGCGGACGGTCTCCCGCAGGTCGGCGGACTGCTGGTCGCTCATGACTGCACTCCTGGGTGAAGGGGCACGGCGGTCCCCAGAACGTCTTGTATTGACGTTCGTTGATGCAACCTTGCACCCTGGATCGAAAAACGTCAACATAGAGGCATGTCGAAGCAAGAGCTTGAGGTGATCGGCCAGGACGGTGCCTGTTGTCCGGGAGTGTCCGCGGCGCCGCTCGACGAGGGCCGGGCGGCGGAGCTGGCCAAGGTTTTCAAGGCTCTTGGTGACCCGGTCCGGCTGCGGCTGCTGTCGATGATCGCCTCCCGTGAGGGCGGCGAGGTGTGCGTGTGCGAGATGACGCCCGCGTTCGACCTGTCCCAGCCGACGATCTCCCACCATCTCAAGCTCCTGCGCCAGGCCGGTCTCATCGACTGCCAGCGGCGCGGCACCTGGGTCTACTACTGGGTGCTGCCCGGAGTCCTGGACCAGCTGGCCGCGTTCCTGGCCACGCCTCAGACCGCGGAAGCCATCGCGTGACCCCGCCGCCGCTGGGCCGACGGCTTGCCGCCGAGGCCGTCGGAACGAGTCTGCTGGTCGCCGTCGTGGTCGGCTCGGGCATCCAGGCGACCGAGCTGTCGCGCGACGTGGGCGTGCAGTTGCTGGCCAACTCCCTCGCGACCGTCTTCGGGCTCGGCGTGCTCATCGCCCTGTTCGGGCCGGTGTCCGGTGCGCATTTCAACCCCGTTGTCACCCTGATCGCCTGGTTCACCGGCCGCCGTAGCGCCGGTGGCCTCGCCGCACGAGATGTCGCCGCCTACATCCCCGCCCAGATCGTCGGGGCCGCCGGCGGGGCGATCCTGGCCGACGCGATGTTCGCCAAGCCGTTGGTCAAGTGGTCCACGCACGACCGGTCCAGCTCGCACCTGTGGCTCGGTGAGGGGGTCGCCACGGCGGGGCTGATCCTGCTGGTCTTCGGCCTCGACCGCATCGGCCGAGCGCCCCTCGCGCCGGCGGCCGTGGCCTCGTACATCGGGGGCGCCTACTGGTTCACCTCCTCGACCTCGTTCGCGAACCCGGCGGTGACCATCGGCCGGGCCTTCACCGACACCTTCGCCGGCATCGCCCCCGCCTCCGTAGCCCCGTTCATCGCTGCCCAACTGGCCGGAACCGTGCTCGGGCTGGGCGCCGTCATCGCCGTGTACGGCCGTCCCGCGTCCGCCGAGGACGAGGAGGCCGAGGTCGTCCTCCCGCACGGCGAAGCCGAACTCGCCTCCTCCTGACCCACTCCGCCCTCTGGAAAGACACCGGCCATGAGCACTCCCGCCGCCCCGCGCCCCTCGGTCCTGTTCGTCTGCGTCCACAACGCCGGCCGCTCCCAGATGGGCGCCGCCTTTCTCACCCGCCTCGGCGGCGATCGGGTCGAGGTGCGCTCGGCCGGCTCCGCCCCCGCCGACGCGGTGAACCCCGCCGTTGTCCAAGCCATGGCAGAGGTGGGCATCGACATCTCCGCCGAGACACCGAAGGTCCTGACCACCGAGGCCGTGCAGTCCTCGGACGTGGTGATCACCATGGGCTGCGGGGACGCCTGCCCGGTCTTCCCCGGCAAGCGGTACCTGGACTGGCGGCTGGAGGATCCGGCGGGTCAAGGAGTCGACGCGGTCCGGCCCATCCGGGACGACATCGAGCAGCGTGTACGTCGCCTGCTCGCCGAACTCGGTATCTCCACGGTGACGTGATCACCATCCGCTTCGCACCACTGTGCTGCGGATGGACCAGGGGTGTGGAGGAGTTCGTCCAGAGGTCAGGCGTTGGGGCGCTTGCCGTGATTGGCCTTCTTCTTCTTACGGCTGCGTCGCTTGTTCCCTCGCGTAGACATGGCGCGCCTCTCCCTGATTCGGAAATTCGGAACCTTCTACACGTTCGCCAGTCTAGATTCGGGCTGCGGTGTCCGCACTGCCGCGGGCACAGCGCCCATGTACCAGCGCTCCGCCGCCCCAGAGCGATCACCGGCACTCCGTCGGATGCGCACCCGCGAGCCCAGACCTGCCGACCTCATGCCTTGTCCTCAGGGGCAGACGCGGCACGGCGCCTCCTCCAGGCCCGGGCGGCAGCGGCTGTGGCTGCTGCCGCCGCCGCTGTGATGATCTGGGCAGGAAGCTCTGTGAGCAGCCCGTGGACAGCAAGATCGAAGGCGCGGTGAAGAGCGTTCATCGGTTGGACTCCTGGATGGCCGGGGCTGCATATGGCCGGATGCGGCTGGATGACGTCTTTACGCTCCTGGGGTGAACCGGGCCTGGTCTACTTGTTCGGGCCCTGGTCCGGATAAGCCCGGACAAAGGCAGGATGTTCGCTGGGCAGGAGGATCGCGTGACCGGTGAGGGCAGACGGACTCGTCCATGGGGGCCGTTAAAAGGGCCGTCCGATGAGGCGAATGCTGTCGCTCAGGTACTGAGGCAGTGGCTGGATCGGGCGGGCATGCGGGTGGACGACGTTCTGCGGGAACTGACGCCAGAGCACTTCGCCGACGGACGCGTCCCGAGCCGGTCGACCCTGTCCGAGCGTCTGGCAGGTGTCGGGTTGCGGCATGACTTTGTCGAGGCCATAGCCGACGTCTGCTCGCCGAACGCCGCGGGCAGGGATCGTCTTCTTGCCCAGGCAGAAGCAGCCCGGCGCCGCGCGGGCGCGGCCTCCGGCGCTACAGGAGCCGGCAGCGCTGCTGTCGAGGCCCAGCTTGTGATGCTGCAGCAGAGGTCGATTGCGGTCTCCGACAAGCTGGTACGGGCCATGGAACGCGCGACGCAGCTGGAGCGCGAGCGCAACGACGCCAACCAGATGGTGCTTGTCCTGCTGGCCATGGTGGACAAGCTGCACCGCGACACCGACGCGCTGGCCCGGGAGCGCGACCGTCTGCGTAATTCCCGTTCCATGCACACGGATGTGAAGCAGGTGCAGGAGCGGCTGGCGCGGAGTGAACAGCAGCGGGTCACGGCGGAGACGGAACTGGAGCGTGCTCGCTCTGAGCGTCAGAAAGCCGACCGCCTCGCAGAAGAGGCCGCCGAACAAGTCCGCCGGCTGACGGAGGAACTCGAACGCCTCCGCGGTGCGGTTCCCGACCCCGGCGCGGATGACTCTGCGCCGCTGCCGACCACGACACCCGAGGTGCAGGACGCGCTGGACGGCACGAGCGACGACATTGATCTGGCGCTCATCAAGGCCGCGCGTCACCTGGATGACCGCGCCGACCGTCTCGATCAGCTCGCCAGCGAACTCCACCTGGACAACCCGCCGGACAACTCCTCCAGCTCGGACGTCGAGGCGGACAACTCCTCGGACGACGGCCCGGACTCCGAAACGGAGAACGCCGCACCACCCCTGGTGGAACGAGGGCCGAGCGCCTTCGAGGCATTCCGCCGCATGCACTACCCGGCATATCTGGCCTGGGCGAGCACGTACCTGAACGACAAGGCCGATGCCGAAATCGCAGTCGACTCGGCGTTCGAGGAGCTGCTCAGAATATGGCCGAACGTGCTGAAAACGGAGAGCCCGGCGGCATACGCCTGGCAGGTGATGAAGGTCTACACCGTCGGCTTTGCCAAGGCCCACGGCCGACGCGATGCGCTCATCGACTCGGCCTTCGAGACCATCGCGCTGCGCGAAGCGGTTGATCCCGTAGGGCAGTTGGAGGAGACGATCAACCTCTTCCATGCCATCCAGGCGCTTCCCGAACGGCAGCGGGACATCACCGTGCTGATTCACCTCCACGGGCACTCGATCCGCGATGCCGCCTACCACCTCGGCATCAGTGTGGCCATGGCGCGCCACACCGACCGCCAGGCCAAGCGCGCCATGGAGCGCTACCTGCGACTGACCGGGGAGTGACACGCCCTTCCTTCCGGCGGAGGGGAGGGCCTTCGAGGATGGGTCGCCCCCGAACGGGTCGTCTCCCACATCATCGACTGGGAGGACCTGCCGACCGCGCTGCCGGAGAAACACCTCAAGCCCGTCTTCGTCCGGGCCGACGACTGACCAGCGGGGTGTCCCTGCGAGATCCCTGATCGAGTGACAGGTCCCGGAACAGGCGGGCGAGGGAGCTCTTCCGGCGTCAGGGAAAGCTCCCCCGCGGTACCGCCTATTCCATGCCGCGTCCGATGAAGGGAACGCCGCCGAGGGAAATGAATCCATCGGCGAGGTCCACGGCGGGAAGGGCGGCCAGCTGGGCCACAAAGGACTCCTCCGCCTCCTCCAGCCCGATCGGCGGAACAGGCTCGATGAAGGCGTCACTGGTCTGGAGGTCGTAGACCAGTTCGTCGATCTCCTCCCGCGTGGTCGACGGCATGACGAACGCGTGGACGTGATCGCCGACCTCGGACATCGACCACTTGGCGAGCAGGCGCGCGTTGGGGCGGCGGAAGCGGACGCTGAACGACCCGGGTGTCCGCGCGACCTCGAGGGAGGGCGTGATGTCGATTTCCCTGAGCCGGCGCTCCATGTACTCCGCCAGTTCCATCGCGATGCGGCAGCGCTCGACCTGGTCGCTGTAGGAGAGCTGGGCCAGCGCGTTCCACATCACCAGCGGGGAGAATCCGTTGCGCGAGCCGGCGAAGGTGGTGTCCTTGGACCCGATCACCGGCACCTCGGCGGGCGGCGCCATCTGGTACTTGACCTTGGTCATGTACAGGCTGCACGGCCAGGGGACGCCGGGCCACTTGTGGCCGCTCATCGAGATGGACGAGACCATGTCCACCCTCTTGCCCCTCTTCGTCTCCGCCCTCAGGCCGAAGTCGAACTCGGGCAGCGTGACCTCGGGGGTCCAGTTGAAGACGTGCGGTTCCGCGGAGGCCATCCGCATGAAGGGTCCGTACCCCGCGCCGAGCGCCCCGTCGACATGGATCCAGAAGCGGCGGCGCGTCACCTTCTTTTCGGGGCCGTAGGTCAGTTCGTGCTCGAGGTGCTTCGGCTCGAAGAGCGGCAGCAGCTTGCGGCAGATCTCGTCGACCTGGTCGTGAGCGCCCTTGAAGGTGCTGCCGTAGTTGAGGCTGACCAGGATCGGGTGATTCTGCTTCACGAAGAAGGCGACGAGCTTGACGAGCTTGTCGATGTCGACCTCGCCGTCGGCGTTGGAGGGAACGCCTTCGTTGCAGCTCTTCCAGCCGCCCTCGATGGGACAGTCCTCATCCGGGTACTCGAACTTCTGCGCCGCGCCGTAGACGTTGTACATGCCCAGCACCCGCATCCCCTTGCCGAAGGAGTAGTGCGTGTCCTGCGAGTAGAACGCGACAGGGGTGAAGTGCTTCTTGTTCTCGGCCGTTTCCACGGGCTCCACGTAGGTGAGCGTTTCCCGGCCGTCGGACTTGGTCTTCAGGAGCGCCTTGCCCGAGAGGTAGTCGCGTGCGTTCCACAGCGCGTAGAGGTTGGCCTCGGTGGAGCCCATCGAGGTCATGTATCCCCAGTACGACTCCCCGTCCTCGGGGTTGTGCGGCCATTCCGCGTTCCACAGGGACGCGTAGTAGTCCAGCACGGCCCGCTCCGCGACCCGCGTGTTGGGCTTGTAGCCGCCGCGGTCGAAGGGATCCCCCATGTTGTTGACATGGAAGTCCAGGAACCGCGCGAGGTCCCGCTTGCTGCCGTCGGTGTCCTGGCTGAACTGGTAGCCCAGCATGTGGTCACGCTTGTAGGTGAGGTACTTCTCCATGGCGTCCAGGGCCCTGACGCGCTGGACGTCGGTGAGCGCGTGGCCTGCGATCTGGAACTGACGCGCGTCGATGCCCGGCTCCACCGGGTATTCGTGGGCGGGGTCCTTGAGCGGTCCGCTGACCAGCCCGGCCTGGCCGTTGTGGAGTCCCTGGCTCTGCAGGATCTCCTCCCAGGTCTCGTGGTCGGGCCCGAACGGAAAGTCCACGGCGGTCGGGGGACGGGACTGATCGACCGTCATACAGTTTGCTCCCATCGGCTAGCGGTGCGACCGTTCGCACCTGGCAGCCAGCCTGGGCACCGGTCGGGCCGACTACGCCGCAGACACTTTCGAAAATTCCCATATTCCCCCCGTATGGTCGAACTCGTGTATGACGGTGATCGAATGCGCGTTTGATGCCGAAGGTCCCGCCTGCACCATCGGGAACCATCGCGTCGGCGCCGACGTTTGTGGACCATGAACGGCGGGGCGGCAGAGGAGGGGTCATGCAGGTCCGGGTCAGCGTTGAAGGCGCGAACGACCGTGAGAAGGAAGCCGAGTTGAGATCGCTGCACAGCTGGCTCCAAGCGGACCGGCAGACGAGGCTCCTCGCGGCCCCGCAGTTAGGGGCGGTGGCCCCGCCGGCACCAGGAGCGCAGGGGCCGGTGATCGACGTCCTCTCCCTGGTGCTCGGTTCGGCCTTCAACGCCGCGTCCCTGGCGCTGAGCCTCGTCAGCTGGCGCGCCACGCGACCGCACCGGCCCGTCCTGACGGTTCGCCGACCCGACGGAACGACCGTCGAGATCCATACCGACTCACCGGAGGAGGCACGCGCCCTCCTCGAACGGCTCGGGCTCGACTAGGCGCGGCCGAGCTGTGCACCACCTTCCCTGTCCGGAGCGTTCACGAGCGGTGCTCGTCGGTGGCCGAGCGGAAGCCGCGGGCCCGGGTCATCACCGCGGACGGCGAGTTCCAGGCGGCCCAGCAGCTCGCCAACGCCTAGCGGATCATGTCGGACACCCCCGAGGCGATGCAGCTGCGGCTCCTGCAGACCGTCGTCGAGGTGGCCGCCGAGAAGAACTCCACGCTCGTGATGCCGTTCCCGGTGGAGCTGCTGCGCTACTTCGACCGGGCCGCCGCGAACCTCGGCGCCGGGCTCAGCGAGAAGACGGTTCCGGCACAGCAGCCGCAGGATAACGCCGACCAGCCGTAGCCAGCACCAGCGTCACGGACACCGAGGCGGTCGCCAGCGCCGTCGTCGCCCAGGCGGGCGAGGCGAGTTGGGCCACCGCGCCCGCCAGTGCCGCGCTCACGCCCTGCAGGGTCAGCATGCCCGCCGAGTGCAACCCCAGGGCGTGACCGGCGAGTTCGTCCGGGGTCAGGCTCATCAGCCGCTCCTGCTGGACCAGACCCGCCCCGAAGCCGGCGGAGGCCACCGTGACGCAGACCGCGGCCACGGGCACCGAGGGGTGCGCGGCGAACAGCAGGTACGGAGCCGCCAGGAGGAGGACCAGGGGGGTGGCGAGCCGGGCCCGTACGGCGGGCGGGAGCAGGCGGCCGACCGTCACGTCCCCGGCGAACATACCGAGCGCCGCGCACGCGAACAGGGTGCCGGCCGCGTCGGGGGCGTACGACACGTACAGCGACTCGCAGCCGACGACCAGGCCGTTGGGCAGCCACAGGCCCAGGTAGGCGAGGCGGCGCGGGCGGGCCGACCACAGCAGGGCGTTGGTGCGCCAGGTCGCCGCCGGGGAAGGGCGGCCGGCGGCACGGGGCGGACGCGCGCCCAGGCCCAGGCGCAGCACCAGCGCGGCCGTCAGGTACAGGGCCGCCGAGAGGAGCAGGCAGGCCCGCGGGGACAGCACGGCCAGCAGCGCGCCGCCGGTGGCGTAGCCGGTGATCTGCATCAGCCCGCTCGCCATGTTGAACAGCGAACGCCCGGGCAGATACCCGTCCTTGGCGAGGATCTCGTTCAGCAGGCCCCAGCGGACCCCGCCGCCCAGCGAGGCGACCAGGCCCAGCAGCAGGACGACGGTGAAGAGCGCGCCGGTCGGGAGGCCGGGCAGTGCCTGGACCGCCGTACCGGCCGCGAAGGCCAGCGAGACGGCGGCCAGGGCCGTGCGCGGGGGCAGGCGGTCGGCGCCGGAGAGCAGGAAGGTCGCGCCCAGCACCTGGGCCAGCGACGGGCCGAACATGCTGACCGCGGACAGCAGCGGGGACCCGGTCGCCCGGAAGACGAGCGTGCCGAGGGCGAGTCCGCCGACCGTCTGGGCTGCGGTCTGCGCGGCCGCGCCGAGGAACAGCGGGGTGAACTCCGGGGTGCGGAACAGGGATCGGTAGCTGGGCATGCCCCGAAGTCTCGGACGCGCCGCGAGGGGCCTCGTTATTGTTTCGCCGTCGTGCGCAAGGTCGTACGGGATTGGTTCACCGTCTTGCGCAAAGTCGTACGGGCGGGGAGGGGCGGGCCCTTGGGATGGTGGCAGCTGAATGCGGACACCCTCGCCCGCAGCCGGTTCGTGCTCTCCCCGCTCGCCGAGGCCTTCGCGAGCCTGAAGCTGCTGCACACGGGCACGGGCGCGCATCCCGGTGAGCGGGCGTGGCTGCGCAGGCATCTGCCCGGCTACCGGGCGCTACTCGACGCCGACCCGGTGACGGCCCGGCTGGTACGGGCGGGGCTGGGCCGGAACTGGATCGCCGACTTCCTCACGCCCACGCCCCGCGCCGGGGAGGACTTCGCCGACGAGGTCACCCGGGTGCGCGGCACCGAGCCCGCCGCCGCCCGCGCCCATCTGCGCCTCTCCCTCGCCGGGCCGCTCCCCGCCGTCCTGGACCGCGACGACCTGCCGGAGCGGGCGGCCGCGCTGCTGGAGTGGGTGTGGGAGGAGACCGTACGGCCGTCCTGGGAGCGGCGCCGGCGGGTGCTGGAGGCGGATGTGGTGGCCCGGACCGCGCAGGTGAGCCGGGGCGGCTGGGCGAGCGTGCTGGACTCCCTGCGGCCGGGCGGGACACGGTGGCTCGGGGAGAACCGGTTCCAGGTCAACCTGCACGAGTACCCGCCCCGCGAGATCTCCGGCGCCGAGCTGGTCTTCGTGCCGGTGACCCCGCAGCGGGCGGGGTGGGTGGCCTGGGAGGGGCGGGAGCGGTACGCCGTGATCTATCCCTGTACCGGGGTGCTGGCCGGGGCGGAGGACCGGGCGGTGCCGTCCGGTCTGGGGGCGCTGCTCGGGCCGGCCCGGGCCGCAGTCCTCGTACTCCTCGCCTCCCCCATGAGCACCACCCAGCTGACCGCCGTGACCGGGCAGGGGCTGGGCTCGGTCGGACGGCACCTGAAGGTGCTGCGGGAGGCGGGGCTGGTGGAGCGGTGGGGCAGGGCCGGGCGGTCGGTGCTGTACGTGCGGACGGCGGCGGGTCAGGTGCTGGTCGACGCCGGGAAGGGAACCCGTCACCCCCCGGAGTTAGCATCCGCTCATGACGACTGACGACTACGACGGCTCCGTACTCGACACCGAGATCGGGTCCCTCCAGGGCGGCTCCGCGAATCTGCCCCAGTACGCCGGCAAGAGCGTGCTCATCGTGAACGTGGCCTCCAAGTGCGGCCTGACCCCGCAGTACACCGGTCTCGAGCGGCTGCAGGAGCGGTACGCCGAGCAGGGCTTCACCGTGCTCGGGGTGCCCTGCAACCAGTTCCTCGGGCAGGAGCCCGGCACCGCCGAGGAGATCGCCGAGTTCTGCTCGGCGACGTACGGGGTGACCTTCCCGCTGACCGAGAAGGTCGAGGTGAACGGGGAGGGCCGGCACGCGCTGTACGAGCGTCTGGTGGGCTTCGCCGACGACGAGGGGCACAGCGGGGACATCCGCTGGAACTTCGAGAAGTTCCTGATCGGCCGGGACGGCCGGATCGCCGCCCGCTTCTCCCCCCAGACCGAGCCGGAGTCCGCCGAGGTCGTGGCGGCCATCGAGCAGCAGCTGGCCTGACCGGTTGACCTTGCCCCTGGGGCAAGGGAGAGCGTCCCTGTCACCGGACGGAAAGAGCCGCCCGGTGACGGAGGGGCGAGGGAGCCGAAGGGGCGCGCCGGTGTCGAGGGCGTGAGCGCGCGGAGGCCCGAAGGGCTGAGCACGGTCGCGGTCTCGACACCGGCTGGAGCGCCCCGGAGGCGAGCCGCCGGTGAAAGGGGCTGACATCGTGGACGAGGAGCTGCTCACCATCGGCGCGTTCGCCGCGCGAGCCCGCCTGTCGGCCAAGGCGCTACGGCTGTACGACCGGCTCGGGCTGCTGGAACCGGCGCAGGTCGACGAGGCCAGCGGT
Organism: Streptomyces sp. NPDC031100; assembly: GCF_055570785.1. NCBI lineage: Bacteria > Bacillati > Actinomycetota > Actinomycetes > Kitasatosporales > Streptomycetaceae > Streptomyces > Streptomyces sp. NPDC031100. Next base: position 379,506 of record NZ_JBVIGN010000008.1, on the reverse strand, counting down.
TACCGCTACTACCGCGCGGACCAGGTGGAACGCGCCCGTACGGTGGCCCTGCTGCGGCAGCTGGACATGCCACTGGCCCGGATCGCCGAGGTGGTCGGGGCCGAGGGCGCCGAGGCGGCCGACCGGCTCGCCGCCTACTGGGCGGCCGTGGAGACCCGGGTGGCCGGGCAGCGGACCCTCGCCGAGTACCTCCGTGGACGACTGTCGGGGAGGAGCTCCGAGATGTACGAGAAGTTCGTGGTCGAAACGGTGGACGTGCCGGCGCAGGTGGTGATCACCGAGTCGCGGCACACGCTGGCCGACGAGCTGCCGACGTGGATCGGCGCGTCGCTGAGCCGTCTGGAGAAGGCCGCGCGGGAGTGCGGGGGCGTCGCCGGTGCGCCGTTCGTCGTCTACCACTCCGAGGTGTCGATGGAGAGTGACGGGCCCGCCGAGTCCTGTGTGCCGGTGGCCGACGAGGCGGCGGCCCGTGCCTGGGTGGAGCGGCACGGCGGTCCCTGGGCGACGCGGGTGCGGGTGGAGCCGGCGGCCCGGCTGGCCTACACCCGGATCAGCAAGGCGCAGGTGGCGCATCCGCAGATCCTCGCCGCCTTCGAGGCGGTGGAGCACTGGATGACCCGGGAGGGTCTGGAGATGGCCGGCCCCTGCCGGGAGGTGTACTTCGCGGACTGGGATGCGGCCTCAGCCGGGGACCCGGTCTGTGATGTGGCGTTCCCGGTGCGTTCTCCGGCGGTCACCCGCAGCGAATGAGCCGAAGGGGCGCCTGAGGCGAACCGCGCCCGAAAACGGGGCCGAGCCCCCTCGGCAAGGACGGCGACTCGTCGAGAGGGCTCTGCGGGGGTGGTGCTTGTGCAGTTGTCGTCGGAGGTGTCTACGCGGGAGCGTCAGAGAGGGCTCCCTACGCCTTGACCGAGGCGACGAAGGCGTTCCACGCGTCGGCGGGGAAGGCCAGGATCGGCCCCTCGATGACCTTGGAGTCGCGTACGGCGAGCTCCGCGGCGGTGGGCGACTTGACCTCGACGCAGGCGCCGTTGCCCGCGGAATAAGAGGACTTCATCCACGTCTCCGAAGCGCCCTGAATCAGTGCCATGTCCACTCCTGTTGCGAGTTGCTGGTGGTGCGGTTCACGCCAACCTTGTCGTCTGATTGGCGTGATCGACGCTACCGGGCAACTGCCCCTGCCGGAGTAGTCGTTCACCCGAGCGGATGGCATATTCCAGGTGAGCCTTCCACTGAATCGTCACTACGGTGTACGATCCGGCACTTCCTGTGGAGCAGGGCTCAATCGGCGTAGGTTTTCGCCACATCGGAGATGTATTGCCGGGATTGCTCCACATTGAGGGACTGTGCCCGGAGATGCTCGTACATCACGGCGTACTTCTGCACGTCCTGTGCCTTCTCCAGATACAGGTCGCTGGTGACGCCCTCGAGGTAGACGACGCTCGAGTCGGCCGCGTCGGTGAACTCCAGGATCGCGTACTGGCCGTTGAGCCCCGGATGCGCGCCCACCTCGAAGGGCAGCACCTGCACGGTGACGTGCGGCAGCTGGGACATCTCGATGAGGTGCTCCAGCTGCTCCCGCATCACCAGCCGGCTGCCCACGACGCGCCTCAGCGACGCCTCGTCCAGCACCACCCACAGCCGCAGGGGGTTGCTCTCGGCGGTGATACGTTCCTGTCGGCGCATGCGCACCTGCACACGCTTCTCGATCTCCGCCGTGGACGTCTCCGGCAACGCGCCCTGCACCAGAGCCTCCGCGTAGGCGCGGGTCTGCAACAGACCCGTCACCAGCTGGGGTTCGTACACCCGCAGCGACTCCGCATCGGTCTCCAGGCCGATGTACACGCTGTACGGAATGTCCCCGAACGTGTGCCACCAGCCCTGCTGCCGCGAGTCCCGCGCCATCTCCATGAGGGAGTCGACGATCCGCTGGTCCTCGACCTCGTAGACCCCGCACAGATCGCGCACGTCACGCTGACTGATACTTCTGCGGCCGTTCTCCAGCCGACTGATCTTCGACTGCGACACGAGCAGCCGTTCCGCCACTTCTTCGGCCGTCATGCCCTTGAGCTCACGGAGCCTGCGCAGCTCCTGGCCCAGCCGGCGCCGCCTGACGGTGGGATTGACATTGGACGCCACGGGACGTGCACCTCCGGCTGCCTGCCTGTACCTGACACTTTGTGTATCTGCTGCTGAGCAGACTGCCACCAAGGTGCTTTCTACCGCTGGCAAACGGTGGATATGCGGCGCGTACGCGTCAGTTCGGGCACGGATTTACGGGTGCGGACGCGGTCGAGCGGGGCGATGAGACCACAAGGATCCCATCCGCCCCGCTCGAACCAGCGGCTCCCGTACCGGGTCGTGGGGACCGACGGTGCGGCTCAGTGGGCCACGGCGCGTGCCATGGACCCGCGGTGCGGCTGCATCGGAACCCCGCGTGCGGGTTCCGCCGTGGCCCTGGCTGCGGGCCCCGTCGGGCGGCCGGCCGTGGCCGGACCGCGCCGCGGCTGGGCCGCCGCGCCGTTCTGTACGTCCATCACGGCATGCGCGACCAGCCCGCCCATGGGGTCGTGCCGGATCAGATCCCGCAGCCGGGACCGGGACGAACGCCCCTCGTTCCCCGGGTACAGGTGCTTGCCGAGGCCGACGGCGTGGGCCAGGGCGGCGAGCGCCGCGGTCCGCGGGTCCGGCGGTACGCCGGTGCGGATCGCGGAATCCAGCCGGGCCCGGATCTCCCGGCTGATGGCGGTGTCCGTCGCCTGATACCGAGTCGTCGGCAACACCCCGCACATCTGGCCCGCCACGGCGGCAACCATGCCGCAGCGCTCCAGATGCGAGAGGTAGACCTGGCGGAGCCCGAGACGCGGCCCGCCGATCCAGTGGACGGCACGTACCGGAGCGCCGCGCCTTCGCAGCAACTCCAGCGCGCAGTCCAATGTCGGATCTCCTGTCGGCCGTGGTACCACCACGGCGATACGATCCCCGTCTGGGGCTATCCGTCCGGCCAGCGCCAGCTCCACTAGCTGTGCTCCGGCCAGACCGAGGTCGAGCGACTGCGGCTGTGCAGTGGTACCCGTGGCCGGGTCCAGTGCCAGCAGCAGAAGCTCTTCCGGAAGTGTTCTGCGGCTCCTGCCCATCCATGCCTCCCCGCGTGGATGAATGACAGGGTGACCCCTCTCACATTGGTCTGTCGAGGGTGCGTGACCGGTTCGTGAGGGAACCGGCAGGTATGTCGTTCTCGTCTACCACAGGGGCCAAGCCCTCACACAGGACACTGGTACATGGTTCGGACAGGGCGCACGGGTGGGCGTGCGGCGCATGGAGGAGGCATCGGTGGCGGGCGAGTCCCCCGACAGGTCGAAGCAGCACGAGGCGTCGGCGGAAGCGACGTCGGGGAGCGCGGGTACGGTTCCCGAAGCGCGCGATCCGCGGCTCGCGGTGTCCCGCGAAAAGGATTCCTCGGGTGCGGGGGTGGACACGGCGACGAAGGTCCTCTCGGTCCGCGACGTGAAGGCCGCGGCCGCCGCCGAGGACGGGGACACGGACCTGCGCGAGGCCGTCTCGGCGTGGGTCCGCTCGGCCGACGCACCTGCAAAGACGGCGGAGAAGCCCCTGGAGGCCGAAGAGACCGAAGAGTCCGAAGCGTCCGAGCAGAAGGCCGGCTCCGAGGCCGCCGACAACGACCGTCCGGACGAGCCTGCGGCACAGAAGGCGGAGGCTGACGCCGAGTCGGGCAAGGACGCGGACGCGAAAGCCGGCGCCGAGGCGCAGACGAAGTCGAAGCCGGAGCCGAAGCCGGAGGGTGACGCCGAGTCGGACGAGGGCGCGAACGCAAAGCCCGAGGCGAAGGCTGACACGGAGTCGGCCGACGAGCCGAAGCCTGCCGCCGAGAACGCGGAGGCTGAGGCAAAGCCGACCGCCGAGAACGCGGAGGCTGAGGCAAAGCCGACCGCCGAGGACGAGGCAGAGGCCACCGCCGAGGCCCCGGAGCCCGCCGACGAGGACGAGCAGCCCTCGGACGAGCACCGGCACACCGCCGACAAGAAGGCCCAGCCCACCGACAAGAACCCGCGGGCCGCCGACAAGGACGAGCAGCCCTCGGACAACAACCCGCAGGCCGCCGACAAGGACAAGCAGCCCTCGGACAAGCACCCGCAGGCCGCCGATGGCGAGGACGCCCCTCAGGGGCCACCCGCAGTCGACGACGAAAGCGGCACGGGTGGTGCGGGTGGGGACGAGACCGACGCCGAAGGCGAAGCCGAGGCGGAGGGCGTCGACCAGCCCACCACCATCTTCAAGGCCGTCCGCCCGAAGAAGCCCGAGGTCGACCAGCCGACGACCATGCTCAAGCTGGGCGGCAGCAAGTTCGTCCCGCTCAAGAACCCCGACGTCACCACCGTCGTCCCCCAGGTCGGCCCCGAGCGCACCACCCAGCAGCCCCTCCCGCCCAAGCCCCCGCTGGACCTGCTGGCCGAGCTGACGAACACGCCCCCGCCGCCGGAGACCCCGGTCCGCACGATCGTCCGCCGGGTCAAGATCTGGACCCCCCTGGTCCTTCTCCTGGCGATCATCTTTGCGGTCGTACAGGCGTTCCGCCCGCTGCCGTCCCCCACCCTCGCGCTCACCGCCAAGGACAGCTACACGTTCGACGGCGACAAGCTGCAGCTGCCCTGGCCGGGCGAGGGCCAGGGCTGGATCGACGGCGACGGCATCGGCACGATGGGCAGCTTCGGCAAGCAGACGCCCGTGGCCATCGGCTCGGTCGCCAAGACCATGACCGCGTACATCATCCTCCGGGACCACCCGCTGAAGCCGGGGCAGGACGGCCCGAAGATCGAGATCGACCCGAAGGCGGAGAAGGAGGGCGGCTACGACAAGGACGGCGAGTCGACGCTCAACACCGTCAAGGCCGGCGACCACCTCACCGAGAAGGAAGCCCTGTCGGCCGTCATGATCCCCTCGGCCAACAACATCGCGCGGCTGCTCGCGCGCTGGGACGTGGGCTCGGAGGCGGCGTTCGTGAAGAAGATGAACGCCACCGCCAAGGAACTGGGGATGACCGGCACGACGTACACCGATCCCTCGGGCCTGAAGGAGACCACCGTCTCCACGGCCGAGGACCAGGTGAAGCTCGGCCGCGCGGTCGTCAAGGTCCCGGCCCTGGTCGCCATCACCAGCGCGGCCAGCTGGACGGACCCCTCCGGGCACAACTGGCCCAACTACAACGAGCTGCCGTACCGCATCGGCGCGATCGGCATCAAGACCGGCAGCACCACCGCGGCCGGCGGCAACCTGCTCTTCGCCTCCCGCAAGAAGGTCGGCGGGCTGACGGTCACCATCGTCGGCGCGATCCTCGGCCAGAACAAGGCGCCGATCCTCGGCACGGCCAACGCGGTCAGCAAGACCGCGCTGCTCGCCGCCCAGGACGCGCTGACCTCGTCGAAGATCCTGAAGAAGGGCGACGTGGTCGGCTACGTGGACGACCAGCTCGGCGGCCACACCCCGGTCGTGGTCACCCAGGACGTCTCCGCCGCCGGCTGGGCGGGTCTGAAGGTGAAGCTGTCCTTCGCCTCCGACAGCGTGCCGCACACCGCGAAGGCCGGCACCAAGGTCGGCACGCTCACCGTGGGTGACGGCTCGGCCGGTGCGGTGAAGGTGCCGGTGGCCCTCAAGAAGGATCTGACCGAACCCGGCTTCCCGGACAAGCTGACCCGACTCGGCTGAGCCGGTCTCCCCGTTCCACTCTCCCGCACCCCGCCGACGGAGCCCCGCGGCGGGGTGCGTGCTAGCGTCACGAATCGGGGCAGGTCGCCGGTCACGGGACGGGGCGGCGAACTGGACGAGAAGCGGCCCGGAACACCAAGAAACGCGGCCGAGAACAGAAGACGGGACACGGGGAGTGCCTTCAGGTGGCCACAGCCGAGCCGACACGCGCCGACCACGCCGATCCGGACCCGGGATCCGGCCCGCGAATACGCCTGTCCACGGCTGACACGGACGGTCATCACGAGGACCGCACGGACAGTCACAGGGACGGTCACACGGACGGCGGTACGGACAGTCGTACGAACGCCGGTACCGACGGACGGGCGGACCATGGTCCGGACCGCGGCCCGGACAGCCGGACCGGGGCACGGCCGGGCCGCCTCGCCCGTCTCCTCGCCGCCGCCGAGCCCCTCCGGCAGCGGCTCCTGCTGCACCCCGTGCTCTCCCTCACCGCGCTCTCGGGCGCCCTGCACATCATCTGGTTCTTCACCTTCGCGAACAGCGGCGGCGACCTCGCGGCCCAGGACGCCTGGGCGGAGTTCGTCGGCCGGCACCCGGACTCGGCGTACAACCTCGCCTGGTACGGGGGCATGCACCCGGTGTCGTACAGCGTGGTGTCGCCCTATCTGATGTCGCTCCTCGGCGTCCGTACGACGATGATGATCGCCGGGACGGTCTCGGCCGGTCTGCTGACGCTGGTGCTGATCCGCAGCCGGGCGGTGAAGAACCCGCTGTGGGCCTCGCTCGCCGGGGTCTTCGCGCTGATCTGCAACGCGATATCGGGGCGGGTGACCTTCGGACTCGGCACGGTGTTCGCGCTCGGCGCGGTCGCGGCGGTCTTCTGCTGGCCTTACCGGTGGCGGTACAAACGCTGGGCGAAGGCCCTGGTCGCCGCCCCGCTGGCCGCGCTCGCCACGATGGCCTCGCCGGTCGCGGGCCTGTTCGTGGGCCTGGTCGCGGCCGCGCTGTTCCTGCAGAAGCGGCGGCCGGGCGCGTGGGCGCTGGGGCTCGCGCCCTCGGCGGTGGTCGCCGTGTCCGCGTGGCTGTTCCCCTTCTCGGGCACCCAGCCGATGATCTTCGGCTCGGTGATCATGCCCCTGCTGTACGGCCTGCTGTGCCTGTTCCTCGTCCCCAAGGAGTGGATCACCGTACGGCTGACGGCCGGCGTCTACAGCCTCGGGGTCGTCCTGGTGTGGCTGATCAGCTCGCAGATCGGCTCGAACATATCGCGCCTGCCGATGATGTTCGCGGGTGCGACGCTGATCGCCGCGCTGCCGTACACGGTGCCGCGCTCGCGCAAGTTCTATGTGACCGTGCTGGCCTTCCTGGGCTTCGCCGGGTGGATCGGCTTCAAGTCGGTCGACGACATCCTGCACACGACGCCGGCCGCGTCCTGGGCCCGTGAGCTGGCCCCGCTGGTCAATCAGCTCCAGAAGGTCGGCGCGGAGAAGGGCAGGGTCGAGGTCGTCCCGGCGCGCTCGCACCGCGAGGCCTCCGCGCTCGCGCCGTACGTCAACCTGGCCCGCGGCTGGAACCGGCAGGCCGACATGGAGCGCAACCCGCTCTTCTACGACGACACGCTCAACTCGGCGAACTACCACGAGTGGCTCCAGCGGTGGGCCGTGCACTTCGTCGTGCTGCCGAAGGACAACCCGGACGGCGACGGCGGCGAGCGCGAGCGGGCGCTGCTGCAGCGCGGGATGCCGTACCTGAAGCAGATCTGGGGCGACGCCAACTGGCAGCTGTTCAAGGTGACCGACCCGGCGCCGCTCGCCGAGCCCGACGCCCTGGTGCAGCGGGCCGAGCAGGGCGAGATGACGCTGGAGGTGCGCAGGGCCGGGCGGATCCTGATCAAGATCCCGTACTCGCCCTGGCTGAGCATCGTCGACGGACAGGGCAAGAGCCTGAAGCCGCCCCAGGAGACGCAGGCGTCCAAGCATCGGGCCGAGGGCATGCCGAAGACGTACGACAACGTCAACGGGTGCCTGATGGAGACGCCGGAGGACGCGGACGGGGACAAGTGGACGATGTTGCTGGCGCCCAAGGCCGGGACGTACCACTTGGCTGCGCCGTACCAGTTGCCGCGCGGCACTCCCTGCCCGGACGAACTCAAGACACCCTGACCCTCAGCGGAGCCGGTCCACGTACGTGTCGGTGCCCGGCACCGTCGGGATGAACGGCGCCACCAGCTCCACCCTGCCCAGCCCGGCCTCCGCCACCTGCTCGTCCAGGCCCGTGAAGTGCCCCTCCCAGCACTCCCGCGGGTCCGTCTCCAGGAACCACAGCAGCGTCAGCCGGGTGTCCACGCCCTCGACCTGCTTGACGTAGGTCATGCGGTCGCCGGGGAGGGGGGTGGGCCGGAAGACGGTGACCATCGCGGTCGGGGAACCCGTCAGCCGGCGGGGCAGATGGCGGGTCCGGAGCCACTCCAGCAGCCGGGCCCGCTGCTCGGCCGAGTCCGCGTCGACGACCTCCACCACCAGGCCCGTGTACGGGTGGTCGAGGGCGTGGAAGTCCCTCGGGCCCGCCGCGCCGTCCCGGTACACGGTCGCCTCGTGATCCTGGAACGCCGTGAAGACGTGGGTCCGGTCCTGGTACACCCGCGCATCGCGGTTGAGGCGCCTGTTGATGGCGACCGTCCACTTCATGTGGTCGTCGTAGCGGCCGTCGGTGATCCAGTACGTGGAGATGTAGCAGCCGGCGGTGACGGGCTGGGCGACGGCCGACTTCTCCGGGTAGCGCAGGAGTTGCAGGTCGCGGGTGGCGACCCAGCGGCGGCCGGCGTACATCCAGGGCATGGCCATGGCGCCGGCGTAGTAGTGGTCGTCCTCGTACCAGCGGTTGTAGGCGTACTCGTGGCCGGGGTGCGGCTCGACCATGGTGATCAGGGCGTGGCCGGGGTGGACGCCGTAGGGGCCGACGGCGGCCAGGTCGGCGTACGTCTCGCTGCGGGTGTCCTCGCTCATGCGGTTCCCCTTTCCTGCGGTCGCCCATACTCTGACGCTCCGTCAGATGAAGCGCCATAGCCGGGGAGGCCGCAATGTCTCTGCTCGCAGGCAAGACCGTCGTCGTCTCAGGTGTCGGGGCCGGGCTCGGCCATCAGGTCGCGGCGGCCGTCGTACGGGACGGCGGGAACGCCGTGCTGGGGGCGCGCACCGAGGCGAACCTCGCCAAGAGTGCGGCCGAGATCGATCCGGGCGGCGGGCGCACGGCGTACCGGGCGACCGACATCACCGACGAGGGGCAGTGCGAGGCGCTGGCGGAGCTGGCGCGGGAGCGGTTCGGGGCGGTCGACGCGGTGGTGCACGTGGCGGCCTGGGACTCGTACTTCGGCGGGCTGGAGGACGCGGACTTCGCGACCTGGCAGTCGGTCGTCGACGTGAACCTGCTGGGGACGCTGCGGATGACGCGGGCGTGCCTGCCGGCGCTGAAGGCGGGCGGCGGCGGGTCGGTGGTGTTCATCGGGACGCAGTCGGCGGTGGCCGCGCCGTCCCAGGTGAAGCAGGCCGCCTACGCCGCCTCCAAGGGGGCGCTGACCAGCGCGATGTACTCGCTGGCGCGGGAGCTGGGGCCGTATCGGATCCGGGTCAACACGGTGCTGCCGGGCTGGATGTGGGGGCCGCCCGTGCAGGCGTACGTCCAGTTCACCGCGCACACCGAGGGGGTGCCGGAGGCGGACGTGCTGGGGCGGCTGACCGAGCGGATGGCACTGCCGGAGCTGGCGACGGACGGTGACGTGGCCGACGCGGCGGTCTTCCTCGCCTCGGACCGGGCACGGTCCATCACGGGGCAGCAGCTGCTGGTCAACGCGGGGGAGCTGATGCGCTGATATTCATGTAGGTGAACAGCGGTCATCAAACAGAACATTTTTAACTGGACTTGACCTTCCTCTCGCTTGTCGTGTTCACGTAGCCGGTCTCACGATCGGGCACATGAACAGTCTCGACTGGGCCGTGCTGATCGGCTACTTCGGAGTGATGGTCGCGATCGGCGTCTGGTCGCACAAGCGCGTGGACAACGTCAGCGACTTCTTCACGGCCGGCGGCAAGATGCCCTGGTGGCTGTCCGGCATCTCGCACCACATGTCGGGCTACAGCGCGGTGATGTTCACGGGGTACGCGGGAATCGCCTACACCTACGGCGTCACCTCCTTCATCACCTGGTCCTTCCCGATCGCGCTCGGCATCGCCATCGGCTCGAAGCTGTTCGCACCGCGCATCAACCGGCTGCGGTCCCGGCTCCATGTGGCCTCCCCGCTGGAGTACCTGAAGAACCGCTACAACCTCCCCACGCAGCAGGCGCTCGCCTGGTCGGGGATGCTGCTGAAGATCGTGGACGTGGGCGCCAAGTGGGCCGCCATCGCGACCCTGTTGTCGGTGTTCACGGGGGTGTCACTGAACCAGGGCATCCTCGTCACCGGCGCCATCACCGCCGTCTACTGCACGATCGGCGGCCTGTGGGCGGACGCGCTGACCGAACTCGGCCAGTTCGTCATCCAGTTGCTGGCCGGCATCTCGATGTTCGTCGCGGTCGTGCTGAAGCTGAACGACCAGAACATCGGCTTCTTCGGCGCCTGGGCCGAGCCCGCGCTGCACGGCCACGGCAAGCCGCTGGTCGGCCCGTACGGCACGGTCTTCCTCCTCGCGTTCCTGTTCATCAAGCTCTTCGAGTACAACGGCGGCATGCTCAACCAGGCCCAGCGCTACATGGCGACGGGCAGCGCGTACGAGGCCGAGCGGTCCGCGCGCCTCTCCTCGGTCCTCTGGCTGGTCTGGCCGGTCGTCCTGTTCTTCCCCATGTGGATGTCCCCGCTGCTCGTCCACGCGCAGAAGCCGGACGGCTCGGACTCCTACGCCCTGATGACCGAACAGCTGCTGCCGCACGGCCTGTTGGGCCTGGTGATCGTCGGCTTCTTCTCGCACACGATGGCCATGTGCTCCTCGGACGCGAACGCGATCGCCGCGGTGTTCACACGGGACGTGGCGCCGGTGGTGTCGGCGAAGGCGCGGTCGTGGAGCGAGCGCTCGGGCCTGATCGCGGCCCGCGTGACGACGGTCGCCTTCCTCGCCCTGTCCATGGCGGTGGCGACCCAGGTCAACTCCGCCGCCTTCAAGGACATCATCACGGTCGTCATCAAGTGGGTGGCCGGCCTCATGGGCCCGATCGCGATCCCGATGATGCTGGGTCTGCTCCGCCCGTTCCGCCGCTCCGGCCCGACGGCGGCCCTCACCAGCTGGGCGGCGGGTCTGCTCGCCTTCTGGCTGGTCAACTACCCCGTCAACTGGAAAGTCGACGGTGGAGTCCCGCTCCAGTACCAGGTCTCGGTCCCGCTGGCGGTCTCCCTGGTCCTGTACATCCTGATCGGCTACCTGAAGCCGGAGGACACCCCCGAGCGCCTGGCCGTCATCGAGAGGGTCAACACGGACGGGGACGCGGCGGCGGCCGTACCGGTGCCCGCCGCTGCCGGCGACGACGTGCTGGGAGCCCCGAACCAGCCCCGGTAGCCTACCCGTTGATCTTCAACAGGCAGGAACGGGGAAACGATGAGTCTGAACGAGATGCGTGCGGCCTCCCGGCTGGTGGGCCGCCGCACCACCCTGCGATATCTCGCCATCGGCGTCGGCGCGTCGCTGCTCGCCGCGTGCAAGAGCAACGGGAACGACAACAAAGGCGGCGACGGCACGGCGCACGGCGGCGGCAGCCCGTCGGGTGCCACCGGCGTGACGGGCAGGGCGTTCGCGGCCTTCGTCCGCGGCTCCTGGAAGGTCACCTCGCAGCCGCCGGGCGCGCACGCCGAGCCGTACACCTACACCGTCACCGTCGGCGACGGGACGTGGAGAATGGACGCCGGCGGAAGGTCGCCGAAGGGCACGTGGGCGCTCCAGGGCGGCCGGCTCGCCCTGCAGGTGCCCGAACGGCTGGACCCCGACAGCAAGGACATGGACGACGCCGCCGCCGCGAACGTACCGGCGACGGTGGGCGACTCCGTCTCCCTGATCCTGCCGTGGCAGCCGCCCGGCACGGCGGGCACCGGCTCCGGGGAGCGGCTGGACGTGGAGTACACCAAACAGGCGGGTCTGCGCATCCGGCACTTCGACGCGCACGGCAGCATGACCGTCCACCACTGCGTCCGGGGCTGAGAGCCTGTGTCATATCCCCGGTCGGATCAGCGCGCGGCGTCTGGTGCGTGCGATCGCAAGGCGCCGGAGCGCCCTCGTGGCGGAGCCACGTGGGTGGTTCGGCAACGCGGCGAGCGTGCGTGCCAGGCGTCGCGCGCCCGGCCGGGGATATGACACAGGCTCTGAGGTCAGGCCCGCGGATAGCGGGCCAGCCAGCCCGGGGACGACCCGGCCGGACCGTGCAGCGCGGGCCCCTGGGTCAGCTCCATCGCGAAGTCGTCGGCGAGTTCCAGGATCGTCGGCCGCCCTTCCAGCTCGGTCAGCCAGGCCGGCGGGAGGGCGGTTTCGCCGTGGAGGGCGCCGAGCAGTCCCCCGGTCAGCGCGCCCGCCGCCGCGGAAGGCCCGCTCTGGTTGACCGCGAGGCACAGGCCGTGGCGTACGTCCTCCCCGACCAGCGCGCAGTACACGGCCGCGGCCAGCAGCCCGTCCGCCGTGCCGTCGCCGGCCAGTTCCTCCACCCGGCTCGGGCCGGGCAGGCCCTGCCGTACCGCGCCGAGTGCGTGCTGGAGGGCGTCGGAGACGGGCTGGTGGCCGGGGCGGGCGGCGAGCAGGGCGAGGGACCGCTGCACGGCGCCGTCCAGGCTCTCGCCGCGGGCGAGGGCGTGCACGATGACGGCGTACGCGCCCGCCGAGAGGTAGGCGATGGGGTGGCCGTGGGTCTGGGCGGCGCACTCCACGGCCAGCTGGACGACCAGTTGGGGCTCCCAGCCGACCAGCAGGCCGAAGGGCGCGGAGCGGGCCACGGCCTCCGGGCCCAGCTCGCCGGGGTTCTTCGGGGTCTCCAGCGTGCCCATGGTCTCGTCGCCGAACCCGACCAGCAGGGACCGGGTCGGGTCGCGGCGGGCGTACAGCCACTCCTCGCGGGCCAGCCAGCCGTCGTCCTTGCGGCGCTCGTCGGGCCCCCAGTCCCGCTGGGTGGCCGCCCATCGCAAGTAGGCCCGGTGCAGGTCGGTCGGCGGATGCCAGGCGCCCGTGTCCCGGCGCACCTGGGCCCGGATCAGCCCGTCGACCGTGAAGAGGGTGAGCTGGGTGTGGTGCGTGACCGTGCCACGCCGCCCGTGCCCGAAGGCCAGGTCGAGCAGCCCCTCGGCGCCGTACACCGAGCGGATCTCCTCCAGGGCGAGCGCGTCGGCGGGCCCGCCGAGCGCGTCGCCGACGGCCACACCGAGCAGGGTGCCGCGCACGCGGCTGCGGAAGTCCTGCTGCTCGGCGCGGCCCCAGACGGCGACGGTTGTCGCACCCACTCAGACCTCCTCACGGCACCGTCCGTACGTACGACGCTCAGCACTGTAATCGACCGAGGACGATCGGTTCACGGGGGCAAATCGGCTCCGCTCGGTCATTCCGCACAGCTACGGCCATCCGTCCTCGAGCCGTTGCCCGGATCCGGGAAGGTCAGCCGCCGTCCTGAGGCCGGGCGGTCCTCCTGCGCCTGGGCGCCACCGCCCTGCGGATCTCCTCGGTGGCCGCGCGGAACGCGGGTGCGGCATGCTCGAAGTAGTCGAAGAGCAGCGCCCGCTGCTCGGGGGTGTAGCGGGCCAGGACCTCGGCGATGTGGCGGCGGGCGGGGCCCACGACCTCCTCGATTCGGCCGAGCGCGTCCGGGACCGGCTCGACGATCACCCGCCGGCGGTCGCTCGGGTCCGAGGCGCGGCGCGCGTACCCCGCCCGCTCCAGGCGGTCGATCAGGCGCGTGGTGGCGCCGGTGGTCAGCCCGGTCCTGGTGGCCAGTTCACCCGAGGTGAGCCCGCCTTCCGCCGCGATCAGGCTGAGCGCGTACCACTCCGACGCGTGCAGGCCGGCGGCTTCCGCGCTGGCCATGCCCTGGAGGCCCACCGCGTCGAGGTACTGACGGAAGATCACATGCTCGTCCCCGCCACCCAAGGGGGTTGCCATCAACGGAGTCCTCTCCTAAATTTATCTGCACGGATGCAGATACTGCTTGCGTTCAGAATCTGCATGCATTCTAGCGAGCAGAGGAGACCTCCACCCATGTCGAACACCACCACCGACGTCGCCGCCGTCACCTCCGTACTGAACGACCTCGCCACCGCATGGGAGCGGCACGACGCCGACGCCTACGGCGAGTTGTTCACCCCGGACGCCACCTACATCACCTACGTCGGCACCTTCTACCAGGGCCGCCAGGACATCGTGGACAGTCACCGCGCCCTGTTCGGGGGCTTCCTCAAGGGCACCAAGCTCGCGGACGAGATCCTCGACATCCGCTTCCAGGGACCGGATGTGGCGGTGGTCAACGGACGCGGCGACACCTACAAGGGCACACGACCGCGCAAGCTCACCAAGATCCAGACGTACACCCTGGTCCGGCAGCACGACGGCGAGTGGCGCATCGCGGCCTTCCAGAACACCAAGCGCAAGCCGCTGATGGAGTCGATCTCCTACAGGTTCGCCCCGGACCTCGTACCGGCTGCGGAGAGGTGAGGCCAGTGTCACACTCGGATCCGCCCTCGGCGCCCTGGAGGGCCAGGCCTCCTGGCTCTCCACCGGGGCCCACGCGGAACCACTCTGGCGCAAAGCGGTCGGGAGAACTCCGCCTCCGCCGGGGGAGAATTCAGCCATGACCACCACCCCCACACGCAACTCCGGCCTCAGGCTTGCCGCCGGCGTGCTCACCGGCATACTCGCCCTCTACATCGCCCTGGTCGCCCTCGGGAACATCACCGACTTCGGGACGAACCAGCAGTTCGTACGGCACGTGCTGGCGATGGACACCACGTTCAAGGACGACGACCTGATGTGGCGGGCCATCACCAGTACGGGGCTTCAGGACACCGCCTACGTCGCGATCATCGTGTGGGAGACGGTGGCGGCCCTGGTGCTGATCTGGGGGACGTATCTCTGGGCGCGGCGGAAAGACGATCTCGCCCGCCGCTTCTCCACCTACGGACTGCTGATGATGCTGCTGCTCTTCGGCGCCGGATTCATCGCGATCGGCGGGGAGTGGTTCTCCATGTGGCAGTCGAAGACGTGGAACGGGCTGGACGCGGCGACCCGGGTGTTCCTGCTCAGCGGCGTCGCACTGATCGTCAACCAACTGCCGTTCGGACAGGGCGGACGGGCCGACGCCGCATGACCCGTGGCATCCCCGGGGCGGGGGCCCGGAGCGGACAACTGCGGCGGATCGCGGAGCGCCGGGCCCCGGCGGGTCGTTCGACCGGGCAGCGCCCCGCCCCTCCGCCGGGAGCGCGTCGCCCGGGCCACCACCGGAGGGCTCCGGAGCAGGGGATCATGGAGGACTCTCCGCGGTAGCAGCCGACGGCGGATCCGGCCGATCCGACCCCCGCCCCCGGGTCCCCTCGTCCGAGAGAACCGGCTACTTGACGACTGTCACCTTGGTCCCCTGGTCGCCGAAGGCCCACAGCGCGGCCCCGTCCTCCTGGTGCATCCGGATGCCGCCCAGCTTCTTGCCGTTCGCGGGCGGCGGCGAGGAGCCGTCGAGGGCGTTGGAGAAGGCGATGTTCACGCCCGAGGCCTTGGTGAAGTACATGATGTGCTCGATCTGGACGCCGTCCGAGCCCTTGAGGGACTGGATGCGCAGGGTGACCGAGTACTGGCCGGGCTGCGGGCTCACCGTGCCCGGCCACACCGCGAACGTACGGCTCGCCTTGCCGGTCGCGTCCACCAGCCATACGCGCTTCTCGCCGAGCGAGTAGACGACCCGGCGGCCCGTGCCGGACTGCTCCGGCAGCGCCGGGGGTCCCGGGGGCTTCGCGTCGGCGGACGCGTGGGCGCCCGCCGACGCCGACGCATGGGGCTTGGCCGTCGCGGCCGTGGGATGCGGCCCGTGGTCCGCCTGGACGGCGAGGGCGACGACGGCCGCGGTCGCCCCCACCGTCAGACCGGAGACCCAGGCCCACGAGGGCAGTCGGGCAGCCACGGGTACGCATCTCCTCCGCTACGGGTCCCCTCTCAGCACGAGGGTCGGATCATCGTACTCAGTCCGGGCTCAGTCCAGGACAGGCAGCAGGTCGGGAAGATGCCCGTCCGAGGCCTCCGCCGCCCGCTGCCGCTCCTGGGGCACCTCTCCGTACAGGGTCGTGCGCGGCTTCGCCGGGCGGCCGGCCGCCTCGGCCACCGCCACCAGGTCGCGGATCGACTTGTACGAGCCGTACGACGAGCCCGCCATCCGGGAGATCGTTTCTTCCATCAGCGTGCCACCGAGGTCGTTCGCCCCGGAGCGGAGCATCTCCGCCGCACCCTCCGTGCCCAATTTGACCCAGCTTGTCTGGATATTGGGGATCCACGGGTGCAACAGCAGTCTCGCCATCGCCGTCACCGCGCGGTTGTCCCGCGTGGAAGGGCCCGGCCGTGCGATGCCCGCCAGGTACACCGGCGCGTTCGTGTGGATGAAGGGGAGCGTCACGAACTCCGTGAAGCCGCCGGTTCGCTGCTGGATCCCGGCCAGCGTTCTCAGGTGGCCGAGCCAGTGCCGGGGTTGGTCGACATGGCCGTACATCATCGTGGAGGAGGAACGGATGCCCAGTTCGTGGGCCGTCGTGATCACCTCGATCCACGTGGCCGTGGGCAGCTTGCCCTTGGTCAGCACCCAGCGGACCTCGTCGTCCAGGATCTCCGCCGCCGTACCCGGGACGGAGTCCAGGCCGGCCTCCTTGGCGGCCGAGAGCCACTCCCTGATCGACAGGCCGGTGCGCGTGGCGCCGTTCACGACCTCCATGGGAGAGAAGGCGTGCACGTGCATGCCGGGGACGCGCTCCTTCACCGCCCTGGCGATGTCGAAGTACGCCGTCCCGGGCAGGTCGGGGTGGATGCCGCCCTGCATGCACACCTCGACCGCGCCCACGTCCCACGCCTGCTGGGCGCGGTCCGCGACCTGCTCCAGCGACAGCGTGTACGCGTCCGCGTCCGTGCGGCGCTGCGCGAAGGCGCAGAAACGGCAGCCCGTGTAGCAGACGTTGGTGAAGTTGATGTTGCGGGTGACGATGTACGTCACGTCGTCGCCCACCGCCGATCTGCGCACGTCGTCGGCCACCCGGCACAGCGCGTCCAGCGCCGGGCCGTCCGCGTGGAACAGGGCGAGGGCTTCGGCGTCCGTCAGCTTCGTCGGATCGTCGGCCGCCGTGCGCAGCGCCTGGCGTACGTCCGTGTCGATCCGCTCCGGTGCCATGCCGGGCGCGGCCGCCTCGCGCAGTGCCTCCCAGTCGCCGTAGACCTCGTCGAAGTCGTCGCGCCGGTCGCTCGTACGGCCCTCGGTGTCGATCGTGCGGTGCAGGTCCGTGCGGCCGGTGGGGACGAAGGCCTCCTCCGGCTCCTGCCACGGGTGCCCCTCGACCACCGCGTCCGGGCGGGCCAGTCCGGTCTCCGGGTCGGCGAGCGCGTCGACGTGCGGGCGCAGGCGGGGGTCCAGCCAGGGTTCGCCGCGGAGGACGAACTCCGGGTAGACGCAGAGGCGTTCGCGCAGTTCGAAGCCCGCGGCGCGGGAGCGCTCGGTGAGTTCCTCGATCTGCGGCCAGGGGCGTTCCGGGTTGACATGGTCGATGGTCAGGGGCGACACCCCGCCCCAGTCGTCGATACCGGCGCCGATGAGCCGTTCGTACTCGCTGTCGACCAGGTTGGGCGGGGCCTGCAGACAGGCTGAGGGCCCCATGATGTGCCGGGCCACGGCCACGGTGGCGACCAGGTCGTCCAGTTCGGCGTCCGGCATGCCACGCATCGCCGTGTCCGGCTTGGCGCGGAAGTTCTGGATGATCAGCTCCTGGATGCCGTGGTAGGCCCGGGAGACCTTGCGGAGGGCGAAGAGGGACTCGGCGCGCTCCTCGTAGGTCTCGCCGATGCCGATCAGCAGGCCTGAGGTGAAGGGCACGGAGGAGCGTCCGGCGTCCTCCAACACCCGCAGCCGTACGGCCGGTTCCTTGTCCGGGGAGCCGTGGTGCGGGCCGCCGGGCTCGGACCAGAGCCTTTCAGCGGTCGTTTCCAGCATCATGCCCATACTCGGCGCCACCGGCTTCAGGCGCTGGAAGTCCGTCCAGGTCATGACGCCGGGGTTGAGGTGGGGCAGCAGGCCGGTCTCCTCCAGGATGCGGATGGAGATGGCGCGGACGTAGGCGATGGTGTCGTCGTAGCCGTGCGCGTCCAGCCACTCGCGCGCTTCCGGCCAGCGGTCCTCGGGCTTGTCGCCGAGGGTGATGAGGGCTTCCTTGCAGCCGAGGGCGGCGCCCTTGCGGGCGATGTCCAGGACCTCGTCGGGGGACATGAACATCCCGTGGCCCGCCCGGCGCAGCTTGCCGGGGACGGTGACGAAGGTGCAGTAGTGGCACTTGTCCCGGCACAGCCGGGTCAGGGGGATGAAGACGCTCTTCGAGTAGGTGATGACGCCGGGCCTGCCCGCCGCCTGAAGGCCCGCGTCCCGTACCCGGGCGGCGGACGCGGCGAGGTCGGTGAGGGCCTCGCCGCGGGCCTGCAGGAGCACCGCCGCCTCGGCGACGTCGAGGGCGACGCCGTCCCGGGCACGTTTGAGGGCGCGACGCATGGAGTTCTCGGTCGGGCCGGTTCCGGAGGTCGCGGAAATCGTCATCTCTTGAGCATACGTTCGGGCTGATCAAGCCAGCGGGGTCCCATCGGGCCTACAGGAAGCTCGCGTACTCGTCCAGCACCCGCAGCACCTCCGGCTCCCCCGCCGACGGCAGTTGGACGACGGTCTCCTCGATGCCCAGCTCGGCGTAGTGGTCGAGCTTGCCGGGGGTGGGGTGGACGGCGTACGGCACCACCTGGAGGGCGGCCGGGTCGCGGCCGGCGTCCGCCCAGACGGAGCGCAGCACCGGCAGCGCCTCGGTGAGCCCGCGGCCGCCGATCGGCAGCCAGCCGTCCGCGTACTCGGCGATGTGCGCGAACAGCTTGGGCCCGGCGGCGCCGCCGACGAGGGTGCGGGGGCCGACGACCGGGCCGCGCGGCTTCTGCACCGGCTTGGGGAACGCGAAGCTGGGCCGCACGCCGCCGAACTCGCCCTCGTAGCCGACCGGTTCCTCGGACCACAGCGCCCGCAGCAGACCCATGCGGTCCCGGACCAGCTCCCGGCGGCTGCGCCACTCGACACCGTGGTCGGCGGCCTCCTCCACGTTCCAGCCGTAGCCGAGGCCGAGGGTGAAGCGGCCGCCGGAGAGGTGGTCGAGGGTGGCGATCTGCTTGGCCAGGTCGATCGGGTCGTGCTGGGCGACCAGCGTGATCCCGGTGCCGAGCGCCAGCCGCTCGGTGACGGCCGCGGCCTGGCCGAGCGCGACGAAGGGGTCGAGGGTACGGCCGTACTCGCGCGGCAGGTCGCCGCCGGCCGGGTACGGGGTCGTCCGCTCCACGGGGATGTGGGTGTGCTCGGGCAGGTACAGCCCGGCGTAGCCGCGCTGCTCGAGTGCGCGGGCGAGACGGGTCGGGGTGACGGTCTCGTCGGTGAGGAAGATGGTCACGGCGATGCGCATGGGTCATCTGTACCCGGATCGGCATGAGAAGTCCATACCGACTGGTCGGCATCTACGACGACGAGGGTCGTCACGGCGCCTCCCGTGCGCTCGATACCCGCCGATTTCCTTCCCTTCCCTGTGAGTTCACACCCGCGGGGAAGGCTCACCGGCATGTGTGATGACGACGCAAGGCTCGGAAGACGTGCCCTGTTCGTGACGGGCGCCGCGGCCGCGCTTACGTTGGGAAGCGTGACCTTCGCGAGAGGGGCGGACGACATGCACCACGCCGAGACCCGTACGGTACGCGGGACTCTGCCGCCCGGCTCGCCCGACTTCGTGTACGTGCCCGTCGAAGTACCCGAAGGAACCAAGGAGATCAAGGTCTCCTACGCCTACGACCGCCCGACCGTCCCCACCGGCACCCCGGGCAACGCCCTCGACATCGGCATCTTCGACGAGCGGGGGACCGAGCTGGGCGGGGAGGGCTTCCGCGGCTGGTCCGGCGGGGCCCGCACGGAGTTCTACGTCCGGGCCGACGACGCCACGCCCGGCTACCTCCCCGGGACCATCAACGAGGGCACCTGGCAGATCGTCCTCGGCCCCTACACCGTCGCCCCGCAGGGACTGTCGTACGAGCTCACGATCACTCTCTCCTACGGCGAGCAGGCCGCCGTCCCCGAACCCGTGTACCCGCGGCAGCGGGCCAAGGGCCGCGGCCGGGACTGGTACCGCGGTGACTGCCATCTGCACTCCTGGTACTCCGACGGCCGCCGCACCCCCGCCGAGATCGCCGCGCTCGCCCGCGCCGCGGGCCTGGACTTCATCAACAGCTCCGAGCACAACACGCACTCCGCGCACGCCCACTGGGCGGACGTCGCGGGCGACGACCTGCTGGTGATGCTGGGCGAGGAGGTCACCACCCGCAACGGCCACGTCGTGGCGCTCGGCACGGACCCCGGCACCTTCGTCGACTGGCGCTACCGCGCCCGCGACCACCGCTTCGGCCGGTTCGCCCGCCAGATCCGCCGGTCCGGCGGCCTGGTCGTCCCGGCCCACCCGCACGCCACCTGCGTCGGCTGCAACTGGAAGTTCGGCTTCGGCGAGGCGGACGCCATCGAGGTGTGGAACGGCCCCTACACGCCCGACGACGAGGTGGCGCTGGCCGACTGGGACAGCATGCTGGTGGCGTCCGTGCGCGAGGGCCGGGCCTGGATCCCGGCGATGGGCAACAGCGACGCCCACCGTGACCCCGACCCGGTCGGCTCGCCGCAGACGGTGGTCCTCGCCGACGACCTGACCCGGGAGGCGATCCAAGAGGGCATCAAGGCGGGGCACAGCTACGTCGCCGAGTCGAAGAACGTCTCGCTGGCCTTCACCGCGTCCGGCGGCAAGGGCGAGCACGCCGGCATCGGTGAGCGGCTGGCGGTGCCGGACGACACCCCGGTGACGGTCCGCCTGGAGGTTTCCGGCGCCCCGCGCTGCTCGGTCCGCTTCGTCACGGACCAGGGCGTGCTGTTCACCGGCGCCCCGCTGCCGGTGGCCGGCTCGGGGGTGGTGGAGTGGCGCACGACCCCGTCCTACGCGGCATACGTCCGCGCCGAACTGCGGCACGAGACGGCGGCGGGACCGCTGCCGGGGGCGCTGGCCGCGTTCACCAACCCGATCTTCCTGGGGCACCCCTGAAGCCGCTCGATCAACGCAGTGGGTGTGATCAGGCACGGCGCTGGGCTATGAGGAGACGCAGTTGACGACTTCAATCTTCGGAGTCGAAGACCAGGGTCCGGAGAGGGGGGTCAGTCCACCACCTGTGGGTCACGGAAGTAGAAGACGACTGCCACTCCCATACCCGGGGTGTGCGTATACACGACCGTGATCGCCTCGGCCGAGTCATGGGCGAGGGGTGTCGTATACGTGTATTCCACGGACGGGGGCCGCCAGCCGGGGATCTCCCGGCCCACCGTCGGGTCGCGGCGGATGGCGGCCAAGGCCTGCCCGACGACTTCCCGCTCCCCCTCCGTCAGGTCGCCGAACGCCTTCCTGGCGGGCTCGGCCTCCTCCAACGGGACTTCGTTCACGCGCCGCCGCCTTCCGGTCGCGCGTCTTCCAGGGCCGTCATGATTTCGGGCGAATTCCTGATCAGGACCCGATGCCGGTAGGCCCGGACCACGGCTGCGGCGCCGGCGAAGTCGTTGGTGGGAGAGGCTCCTATGGCTGCCGCCAGTTCCTCCTCGAACCGCTCCCGGTCGCCCGGGAAGCCGTAGCGGCTGAGCGCACTGCGCAGGTCGTCCACCGTCCGGATCTCCGGCAGCGGCATCGCTCCCCAGCCGTGCTCGGGCTGTGCGCTCATGATCAGCTCCTGATGAAGGGGCATCGCTCCACCTCCCAGTATGGCCCTGGTCACCACGCCGCCCCGCCTCCGCACTCGGCCCACAGCAGCTTGCCGCCCTTCGACGCGCCCAGCTCACGGAGCACCGACGCGCCCCAGGCGTCCGCACAGGCCCGCACCAGGTGCAGTCCGCGGCCGTGCTCGGCGTCCGGTGGGGGTTCGGGAGCCGCATCGTTCGCAAAGCCCGGCGGTACCCGCGGATCCGTGTCCCATACGGCCACCCGTACCCGCCCGGGTTCCGCCGACAGGAAACAAAGTGCGTACGGCCCCTTGGTGTGACAGTGCGAGTTGGCCAGCAGTTCGGCAACCAGCAGCTCCGCGGTGGGGGTGAGCTCGGGCATCTCGTGCGCGGCCAGAATCAGACTGAGGGCGCCCCTTGCGATACCTGGTGCGCGTGGATCGTGCGGGAGATGCAGGGTGTAGTTCCAGGACGGGGATACGGTGGCCAAGGGAAGTCTCCGATCAGTGAGGGGAGTTGGACAGGTGCCTGGTGTCTCTGCCGTGGCGTCCCACGGTGCACTTCCAGGTGGGGCGCCCAGCAATGACGATAGGGGTTCCGCAAAGCTGCTTTGCAAGGTTTCGAAGGAACTCAGCACCATTTGCCTCGTGTGAGTGACAAACCCGCTGTACGCCCGCTAGGAGGAGCTCCCATGGCGCCCAGGCCCGCGCCCACGGCCCGACGCGTCCGGCTCGGTGCTGAGCTGCGGAAACTCCGCGAGCGGGCAGGGCTGACCGCTACCGAGGCCGCACAGTTGCTCGGCACCAGCTCGGGTCAACTCAGCAATGTGGAGTCGGCGAGGTTCGGTGTGAGCCCCGACCGCGTCCGGGCGATGGCCAACCTCTACTCGTGCACGAACCAGCCGTACATCGACGCACTCGTCGACATGGCCACCGAGAAGACACGCGGCTGGTGGTGGGAGTCCTACCGCGAGGTGCTTCCGTCCGGGCTGCTCACCCTCGCCGAGCTGGAGCATCACGCGACGGCCATCCGTACCGCGTTCACCGCGCACATCCCCGGCATGCTCCAGACCACCGAACACGCCCGGGAGATCTTCAGCAAGGCGATCCCCGCTCCCACCCCGCCGGAAGTGGAACACCGCGTCTCGCACCGCATCAAACGCCAGGACGTGGTGTTCCGGGCCGTTCCGAATCCGTACAGCACCGTCATCCACGAAGCCGCCCTGCACATGCGGGTGGGCGGTCGGCAAGTGGCTCGTGAGCAGCTCAGGCATCTGATCGACATGAGCCTGCGGGACCACATCACCCTTCGGGTACTTCCCTTCGACGTCGGGGCGTTCCCTGGGTCGGGCCAGTCCATCAACTACCTGTGCGGTCCCGTACCGGAACTGGACACCGTGCAGCTGGACCAGTTCCACGGCCCCCTACTGGTCGACGCCGAGGCCCACTTGGAGAAGTACCGGTGCCTCCTGGACGTCGTAGAAGCCTCCGCCCTCGACCCCGAGAAGTCCCGGGACCTGATCCACGCCATTACCCAGAACCTGTGAAGGAGCCACCATGTCCACGCCCCGCTGGCAGAAGTCGTCGTATTGCCAAGAAGGGGAGGCCTGCGTCCACATATCCACAACCCCCACCGCCATCCACCTCACCGACCGCGCCACCCCACCCCAAACCATCCTCACCGTCAGCCCCGTCGCCTTCGACGCCCTGATCGACCTGTTGAAGTCATCCGCCGGACGGTGAGCCAACGCCCGCGCCGTCGGCCAAATCAGCAACCACCGCCGCGTGATCCGACGGCCACACCCCGTCCACTGGCCCGTCCCCGGCCCGCCGTACGCCGCGCACCGTACCGATGCCGCCGGGGCCAGCCGGGCCGCCCACATGGATGTAGTCGATGCGGGTGCAGGGCCCCAGGCCTGGATGGACGTACGGGTTCGCGTGGTCCCAAGTGGCGGACGGAGCCGCCGGGTCGGCGTACTCCGGATCTGAAGCCCTTCATCCGGGTCAACGTCGTCATCACGGCCGTCTGGACCGCCGCCTTCGTCCTGACCGCCGTCGTCCTCGCCGTGCTGGCCCACTCCGGGAACCCCCACCCTACGCCGACGACCGTCATCCAGATCGCCGGCTTCGCCGTCCCGATGATCTTCACCGTCCGCTACGTCGCCCACGTCCTGGCGAAGGCCCAGGCGGCAGCCGGGCAGGTGGCCCGGTGATCTCGGAGCACCGCTCCGGGATCTACGTCCCGGTCACAGGGACCTGGTCGTCCTGAACGCCGGCGACCTCACCCCTTGGCCCTGGTGCGGGTGTCCCGGCGCAGGCCCAGGATTTCGGCGACCGTGTCCAGCCAGCGGGCGGTGCGCGCCTCGCCCTCCGGGGTGTCGGCGAGCTGTGCGGCGGCAGGGTGACGGCGGCCGCGATGGCGCCGTCACCGAACCCGGAGGGCATGGGGAACGCTTCCGGTACTCGGGTGGGATGGGTCAGCGGACCGTGATCGTGTAGACGAAGAACGCCGGTCTGTCGTCCGGTGTGCTCGTCGCGGTCGGGTACGGGCTCATCGAGGCCTTGCCGGAGGCGGTCGCGCTCGGGAGCGGAGCCGCCGACTGGGTGCCGCTGTGGCAGCTGCCCATGGGGCAGTGCAGGAGCTTCACGATCGCCTTGCCACGCTTGCGTGCCGTGAAGTCGAAGAACTGGGTACCGTCGCCGCCGCCGATGTTGTCGCTGCCTTCCTCCTCTTCCCGCTTGCCCCGGTACTTCACCACGTTCGCGTCCGGCCGGGGCTCGGCCAGGTACCAGTTCTGCCCGAGCGCGGGGTTCGCCGGCACCTTCAGGGTGAACTCGTCCCCCGCGTCCACCGTGATGGCCTCACGCTCCTTGGTGCCGTACTCGTCGGCTCCCCCCGGACCACCGCAGCCGGACAGGACGAGTACGCCGGCTGCCGTGGCGGCCAGGGAGGTCAGTACGGTGCGCATGGTCACGGTTGCTCAGCCCTGCTGGAGGTAGACGGTGTCGCAATCGATCACGATCGCGAGGGAAGCTAACACGCGTCAGCCGTAAGCCCGTCCACGCAACACACGCCCCCCACACAGCTGCCGCAGCACCCCCGCGAGGCACGCGGCCGTTCGCCGGCCGTGGAGGAGAACAGGAGAGCCAAAAAGATGTCACGCAAGGCCGCCGACCTCAAGCACCGGATCGTCACCCGCTTCCAGCGCCACCTGGCCAACCCGCTCAACCGGCGCATCCCGACGCAGACCGTCCTGGAGACCACCGGCCGCACGTCCGGCCTGCCCCGGCCGACGCCGGTGGGCGGCCGCCGGGTCGGGGACTCCTTCTGGCTGGTCTCGGAGTTCGGCTTCAAGTCCCAGTACGTCCGCAACATCCAGGCCGACCCGCACGTCCGCATCCGCATCGGCGGCCGCTGGCACCACGGCACCGCCCACCTCCTGCCGGAGGACGACGCCGTGACCCGCCTGCGCGCCCTGCCCCGCTTCAACAGCGCGGCGGTACGGGCGTTCGGCACCGACCTGCTGACGGTACGGGTGGACCTGACGGACTGAGCCGGGTCACTCCACTCGGTCTGCAGGCCACCCGGGCCCGGTTCTCACCCCGGCCACACGATCGCCTGCACCTCGCTGTACGCGTGCAGGGCGTAGGAGCCGACGTCGCGGCCGACGCCGCTCTTCTTGAAGCCGCCGAAGGGGGCCTCCATGTTGCGGGCGACCGTGTTGATGCCGACCCCGCCGGCTCGCAGCTGCCGGGCGACCCGGAAGGCGCGGGCCACGTCACCCGACCAGACGTAGTCGATGAGGCCGTAGTCGGAGTCGTTGGCGAGGGCCACGCCCTCGTCCTCGTCGTCGAAGGGGATGACCGACACCACGGGCCCGAAGATCTCCTCCCGGGCCACCCGCATGTCGTTCGTGCAGTCGGCCAGGAGGGTGGGGCTCGCGTAGAACCCCCGCTCCAGGGAAGGGCGTTCGCCGCCGACGACCACTGTCGCGCCTTCCTTGCGGCCGAGTTCGACGTACGACTCCACGCGCGCCCGGTGCTCGGCGGAGATCACCGGGCCCACGACCGTGTCCGGCTCCCGTGGGTCCCCCACCTTCAACCGGCTTGCGTAGGCGGCCAGGTGCTCGACCAGCCGGTCGTAGACCCCTCTCTGTGCCAGCACCCGTGTCGGCGCCGTACAGATCTGCCCGCTGTAGAAGGAGAACGTGGTCCCTATCCCGGCAACCGCCGACCGGAGGTCCGCGTCGTCGAAGACGACCGCCGCCCCCTTCCCGCCCAGCTCCATCAGCTGGCGTTTCATGTCCCGTCCGCACGCCTCGGCGATGCGCTGTCCGACGGCCGTCGATCCGGTGAAGCTCACCATGTCGACGTCGGGAGAGGCGACGGCGGCCTCACCGACTGCCGTGGCTCGCCCGGAGACGACGTTCACGACGCCCGCCGGCGCACCGGCCGCCTCCAGCGCCTCCGCCATCCGGTAGACGGACAGCGGGTCCTGCGGGGCCGGTTTCACGACCACGGTGTTGCCCATCGCCAGCGCGGGGGCGACCTTGCCGGCCGGGTTCGCCCAGGGGTTGTTGTACGAGGTGATGCAGGTGACGACCCCGACCGGCTGGCGCACGGCCAGCGCGCCCATCACCCCCGCCCTGCCCATCGGCCCGGCCTCGTTGATCTGCGGCGCGACGGCCCACTCGGCGGGCTCCACGCCGGCGTACCGGCGGAACCGGGCGACGGCCACCCCGACCTGCATCGCCCGGGCCGTCCCCGTCGTCGCCCCGGTCTCGGCCCGCGCCAGCTCGGCGTACGGGACGAGCCGGCCGCGGATGATCTCCGCGGCCCGCCCGAGCACCGCGGCCCGCTCCTCGGGCGCCGTACGCGACCACGGCCCAAGCGCCTCCCGGGCCGCGGCACAGGCCGCGTGGACCTGCTCCTCCGAGGCCTCCGGCGCCTGCCCCACCGTCTCCTCGGTGGCCGGGTCGGTCACCGGGTAGTACCCGGCGTCCGGCTCCACCCACTCCCCGCCGACGAACAGCCGCTGCCCCTCGCTCACCTGGTGCTCACCGTCCCGGTGTCCCGCCCGGACCGCAGCACCCGGCCCGGTACGGCCCCGCTGACCACGTCGTCCCGGATCGCCTCGACCCCGTTGACCCACACGGCCCGTACCCCGAGCGCCTTCGAGTCCAGCCGGGGGCTGTCGCCCGGCAGGTCGTGCACCAGGGTGGCCTGGCCGGCGGCGATCCGCTCCGGGTCGAACAGGACCAGGTCGGCATGCCAGCCCTCCCGCACCTGCCCCCGCTCCCGCAGCCCGAAGAGCCGCGCCGGGTCGTCGGTCAGCATCTTCACCGCCTGCTCCAGACCGACCAGCTTCCGGCCGCGCAGACAGTCCCCGAGGAACCGGGTGGTGTACGGCGCCCCGCACATCCGGTCCAGATGCGCGCCCGCGTCCGAGCCGCCGAGCAGCACGTCCTCGTGCTGCCAGGTCTCGGCCCGCAGGGCCCAGGAGGCGGGGTCGTTGTCGGTGGGCATCGGCCACAGGACCGTACGCAGATCGTCGTTGGCGCAGATCTCCACCAGGCAGCTGAAGGGGTCCTGCCCGCGCTCGGCGGCGATGTCACGGACCACCCGGCCGGTGAGCCCGCGGTTGGCCTCGCTGTAGGTGTCCCCGATGACGTACCGCCCGAAGTTCGCGAGCCGCCGGAAGACGCCCGCCTCCTTCGACTCGGCCCGGCGCAGCAGCTCCGCCCGGACGGCCGGGTCCCGCAGCCTCGCGATCCGCTCCGGCACCGGCAGGCCGAGGATCGGCCCCCACCCGGGGATGAGGTTCAGGGCGCAGAAGGTGCCCAGGGACATGTTCATCGGGGTGAGGATCGGCATGGTGAGCGCCACGACACGCCCGCCGGCCTTCCGCGCCCGCTCGCTCGCGCTGAGCTGCCGGGGCACCCGCTCCGGAACGGCGGCGTCGATGGTGAGGACGTTCCAGTTCAGGGGCCGTCCCGCCGCCGCACTCATCTCCACGAACAGATCGATCTCGGCATCGCTGAACTGGTCCAGGCAGCCGGCGACGATCGCCTCGATCTGTGTGCCCTCGTGCTCCCCGACGGCCCGGGCCAGCGCCAGCAGCTCCTTGGGCCGGGCGTGCCGGGAGGCCACGGGCTGCCCGTCGCCGTCGGAGTGCGTACTGGACTGGGTCGTGGACAGCCCCCAGGCGCCTGCGTCCATGGCCTCGTGGAACAGCCGCAGCATCTGCTCGAGCTGCTCCTCGCTCGGCTGCCCGCCGACGGCCTGTGCACCCATCACATACCGCCGCAGCGCACAGTGCCCCACCATGAACCCGGCGTTGACCGCGATCCGCCCCTCCAGGGCGTCCAGATACTCCCCGAAGGAGTGCCAGCTCCAGGGCGCCCCCTCCTCCAGCGCCACCAGGGACATGCCCTCCACCTTGGACATCATCCGGCGGGTGTAGTCGGCGTCCTCGGGGCGGTCGGGGTGGAGGGGCGCGAGGGTGAACCCGCAGTTCCCGGCGGCGACGGTCGTCACCCCGTGATTGAGGGAGGGCGTGGCGTACGGGTCCCAGAAGAGCTGGGCGTCGTAGTGGGTGTGCGGGTCGACGAAGCCGGGGGTGAGGACGAGACCGGAGGCGTCCTCGGTGGTGCGGGAGCCCTCGGTGATCCGGCCGACGGCGGCGATACGGCCGTCGTGTATGCCGACGTCGGCGGTGTACGCGGGCGCACCCGTGCCGTCGACCACGGTGGCGCCCTTGATCAGGTGGTCCAGCATGCCAGGAGTCCCCTCATACGGCCTGACGGAACCGAGTCGTCCGATGCACCGGATCCGTGTCGATCTTCGGGATCACGTGCTCACCGATGAGCCGAATGGTCTGCAGCGTCTCCTCCTTCGGCACCCCCACCGGCAACCCGAAGCTCAGCTGATCCGCCCCCGCCTGCTCCCAGCGCTTGCACTGCCGCAGCACCTCGTCCGGGTCGCCGCAGATCAGCAGCTCCTCCTCGATCAGCAGCTCGACGAACTCCGGCGTGTACTCGGGCAGCGTCTCCGGCCACACCGGGAACCCCTCGGGACGGGGGAACGTGTCGTGGTACCGGAACACCAGCGAGGGCAGATAGTGCAGCCCGCCGTTCACGGCGATCTCGATGGCCTCGGCGTGCGTCGGCGCACAGATCGCCGTGGTCGTCACCATCACGTTGTCGTTCACGAAGTCCCCGACGGGCTCCGCGTTCACGACCGCCGTCTTGTACTGCTCCAGCACCCACTCCATGTCGGAGACCTTCTGGATGCTGAAGCCGAGCACGCCGAGCCCCTTCTTCGCGGCCATGGCGTACGAGGGCGGCGACCCGGCCGCGTACCACATCGCCGGGTGCGACTTCCCGTACGGTTTCGGCAGGACCTTCCTCGGCGGCAGCTGCCAGTGCTTGCCCTGGAAGCCGGCGTACTCGTCCTGGAGCCACATCTTCGGGAACTCGGCGATGGTCTCTTCCCAGATCTCCTTGGTGTAGTTCATGTCGGTGATGCCGGGCAGGAAGCCGAGGATCTCGTGGCTGCCGGCGCCCCGCCCGCTGCCGAACTCGAAGCGTCCCTCGCTGAGGTGGTCCAGCATGGCGACCTTCTCGGCCACCTTCACCGGGTGGTTGACCTGGGCGAGCGGGTTGAAGATCCCGGAGCCCAGGTGGATCCGCTCGGTCGCGTGGGCGAGGTAGCCGAGGAAGACGTCGTTGGCGGAGAGGTGCGAGTACTCCTCCAGGAAGTGGTGCTCGGAGGCCCAGGCGTACTTGAAGCCGGACTGGTCCGCCTGGATGACGTACTCGGTCTCCTCCATCAGTGCCTTGTGCTCGGCCAGCGGGTCGGTCTCGGCGCGCTTGCCCACGTATCCCTGTACGAAGAGCCCGAATTCCACGGCGGTTCACCGTCCTCAAAGTATCTGACGTATCGTCAGTTTCTGCCTGTTGGCCGACTGTCGCACCGGCTGCAATGACCGTCAATACCTGACGGATGGTCAGATGATGCTGACCCCGGCCAGCCATCCCCCGTCGATCACGAACGGCTGCCCGGTGATGTACGAGGAGTCGTCCGAGGTGAGGAAGAGGGCGAGCCGGGCGACCTCCTCCGGCTGCCCGACCCGGCCGAGCGGCACGAGCTTGCGGTACAGCTCGTCCAGGGCGCGGCTCATCTCCTCCGGGTCCGCGTCCGGGTCCAGCCGGGCCGGGTTCGACATCGCGGTGTCGATGGCGCCCGGGCAGATGGCGTTGACCCGGATCCGCCGGGCGGCCAGCTCCAGCGCGGCCACCCGGGTCAGCCCGAGCACGGCGTGCTTGGTCGCCGCGTACGTCCCCACGGCAGCCATCCCGGTGAGCGCGGTGTACGAGGCCGTATTGACGATGGTCCCGCCGTCCGCCAGCTCCGGCGCCACGGTCTTCATCCCCAGGAAGCAGCCGACCTGGTTGACCTGCACGACCTGCATGAACTCGTCCAGGGGCGTGTCCACCAGGGCGTTGAAGCGCAGGATGCCCGCGTTGTTCACCAGCCCGTCGATGCGCCCGTACGCCTGCTTGACGGCGCCGACGGCCTCCCGCCAGCCCTCCTCCGTGCCCACGTCGAGATGGACGTAGAGGGCCCCTATCTCCTTGGCGAGCGCCTCCCCCAGCTCGTCCAGCACATCCGCTACGACGACGCGCGCGCCCTCCTCCCGGAAGAGCCGCGCCTCCTGCTCGCCCTGTCCGCGGGCCGCCCCGGTGATGACGACGACCCGCCCGTCCAGCTTGCCCATGTCCGCTCCTCAGTCCAGTCGGGGCGCGACCTCCGCCCCGAACGCGCCGATCTGGTCGATGAGTTCGCTGCGGCTCCGGCTGCGGAACCGCACCTGGATCTGGTGCACGCCGAGTGCGCGGTACGCCCGCAGCGACTCGGCGATCTCCTCCGGCACCCCGGTGAGGGTGCGCCGCCCGACGTGCCAGTCGGCGTGTCCGACGTACAGGGGCTCGGTGATGGCGCCGATCGTGAGGGGCCCCGCGATGCCCGCTTCCTCCCGCAGGGCCTTGATGCGGGCGATCTGGCCGGGCAGCCGGTCCCTCGGGTCGCCCTGGGGCAGCCAGCCGTCGCCCTTCAGGGCGGCCCGGCGAACGGCCGCGGGCGAGGAGCCGCCGACCCAGATCGGCACGTGCTCCTGCGCGGGCCGGGGCCGCTGGCCCAGGTCGGCGAAGTCGTACAGCTTGCCGTGGTGCTCGGGGAACTCCTCGGACCCGAGGGCGGCCCGCAGCGCATCGATCGCTTCGTCCAGCACGGCCCCGCGCCGCTCGAAGTCCACCTGGAGGGCCTCGAACTCCTCCCGCACATGCCCGGCGCCCACGCCGAGAACGAGCCGCCCCCCGGAGAGGTGATCGAGGGTTGCGTACTGCTTGGCGCTGAGCAGGGGGTGCCGAAGGCCCACGACGGCCACGTGGCTGAGCAGCCGGACGCGCTCGGTCACGGCGGCCAGATGGGCGAGGGTGGCGACCGGGTCGTACCAGACCGTGCTCATCGCCGGGGCCAGCCGGCGCGGGATGGCCACGTGGTCGCACGCGGCGACGTAGGCGAACCCGGCCCGGTCCGCGGCCCGCGCGATCTCGACCAGGTCGGCGGGCCCGGCGGCGGCCTCCCAGCCCTCGGTGTAGAGGGTGCTCTGGGACTGGACGGGCAGCTGGATGCCGTACGCGAGGCCGCTCACCGTGACCCGCTCCACAGCCCGTCCGCCGTGAGCCCGAGCAACTCGATGGCGTTCCCTCGTACGATCCGCTCGACCACATCCGCCGGCAGGTGCCCCATCTGGGCCTCGCCGACCTCGCGGGACTTGGGCCAGGTGGAGTCGGAGTGCGGGTAGTCGGTCTCGTACAGGACGTTCTTCATGCCGATCGCGTCGAGGTTGCGGAGCCCGAAGGCGTCGTCGAAGAAGCAGCCGTAGACATGGTCGGCGAAGGTCTCGGACGGGGGCCGGTGGACCTTGTCGGCGACGCCGCCCCAGCCGCGGTTCTCCTCCCAGACGACGTCCGCGCGTTCAAGGATGTACGGAATCCAGCCGATCTGCCCTTCCGCGTACATCACCTTCAGGTTCGGAAAGCGCTCGAACTTGCCGCTCATCAGCCAGTCCACCATCGAGAAGCAGCAGTTGGCGAAGGTGATGGTGGAGCCGACGGCGGGCGGGGCGTCCTCGGAGGTGGAGGGCATCCGGCTGCTGGAGCCGATGTGCATGGCGACGACCGTGCCGGTCTCGTCGCAGGCCGCGAGGAACGGGTCCCAGTAGTCGGTGTGGACGGACGGCAGCCCCAGGTGCGGGGGTATCTCGGAGAAGGCGGCGGCCCGGACGCCACGGGCGGCGTTCCGCCGGACCTCCTGGGCGGCGAGGTGGGCGTCCCAGAGGGGGATGAGGGTGAGCGGTATGAGCCGCCCGTGCGCCTCGGGCCCGCACCACTCCTCCACCATCCAGTCGTTGTAGGCGCGCACGCACAGCAGGGCGAGGTCCCGGTCCCGGGCCTCGGTGAAGGTCTGGCCGCAGAAGCGCGGGAAGGTGGGGAAGCAGAGGGCGGACTGGACGTGGTTGACGTCCATGTCGGCGAGGCGCTGCACGACGTCGTAGCTGCCCGGCCTCATCTGCTCGTAGGTGATCACCTCGAGCCTGATCTCGTCCCTGTCGTAGCCCACGGCGGTGTCGAGCCGGGTGATCGGCCGGTGCAGCTCCTCGTAGACCCACCAGTCGCCCATGGGTCCCTCACCCCCGGGCTCACCCATGACGGGCTTGAACCGCCCGCCCAGGAAGGTCATTTCCTTCAGCGGTGCGCGGACTATGCGTGGCCCGGCGTCCAGGTACTTCTTCGGGAGCCGGTCCTGCCAGACGTGCGAAGGCTCCACCGTGTGGTCGTCGACGGAGATGATCCGCGGGAAGTCGCCCTGCCCGCTCCGGGGGTTCTGGGTGTCCATGGCGCTCACGGTAGCGCTGATCTGACGACCCGTCAGCTATCGTGGTCGGCCTGCTGTGTGAGGAGACCGTGTGAGGACCTTGTGTACTGAGGTGTGCCGGTCTGTGATCGGCGCCTCCCCCGGCTGACGCAACCACCCGGAACAAGGCAAACTGACGGGGTTGTTCGATGTGTCTAGGGGGGCGAACGCATGGACGGTGGGCCGCGAGTGCCTGAGCAACGGCGTCCCGGCTCCGCGGCCATCGCGGGACCGGCGGCGTTGCGCTTCAGCGTGCTCGGTCCGGTGCGGGCCTGGCGCGGCGAGGAGACGCTGAACACCGGCTCCCCGCAGCAGCGGGCCCTGCTGGCCGCCCTGCTGCTCCGCGAGGGCCGTACGGCGACGGCGGCGGAGCTGATCGACGCACTCTGGGGCACCGAGCCCCCGTCACAGGCGCTGGCGGCACTACGCACGTACGCCTCCCGTCTCCGGAAGATCCTGGACCCCGGCGTCCTGGTGAGCGAGTCCGGCGGCTACGCGGTGCGTGCGCTGGGCGAGGGCGCGCTGGACCTGGCGGTGGCGCAGGAGCTGGCGACGGAGGCGGAGAAGTCCCGGAACGCCGGGGATCTGTGCCACGCGCGGGAGGTGCTGAACCGGGCCCTGGCCCTGTGGGACGGCGAGCCGCTCGCCGGAGTCCCGGGCCCGTACGCGGACGCCCAGCGGGTTCGCCTGGAGGAGTGGCGTCTGGGGTTGCTGGAGTCCCGCCTGGACATGGACCTGGAGCAGGGCTGCCACGCGGAGGCGGTCTCGGAGCTGACCGCCCTCACGGCCGCGCACCCGCTCCGGGAGAGGTTTCGCGAACTGCTGATGCTCGCGCTGTACCGCAGCGGGCGCCAGGCGGAGGCCCTTGCCGTGTACGCGGACACGCGGCGCCTGCTCGCGGAGGAGCTGGGGGTGGACCCGCGGCCGGGCCTGCGGGAACTGCAGCAGCGGATCCTCCAGGCGGACCCGGCCCTGGCCGAACCCTCCACTCCGGCCGCGGAGCCGGCGGCAGCCCCCGTGCGCCCGGCTCAACTACCCGCCTCTGTCCCGGACTTCACCGGCCGCGGGGCCTTCGTGGACGAACTGAGCGAGGTGCTGGCGTCGGCGTCGGACGCGTCGACGGCGGGCCGGGTGATGGCGGTCTCGGCACTGGCCGGGATCGGGGGCGTCGGCAAGACGACGCTGGCGGTCCACGTGGCCCACCGTGCGCGCCCGGCATTCCCGGACGGGCAGCTGTACGTGGACCTGCAGGGGGCGGGGCCGCGCCCGGCGGAACCGGAGACGGTGCTCGGATCGTTTCTCCGCGCCCTGGGCACGGCGGACTCGGCCGTCCCGGACTCGCTGGAGGAACGGGCGGCCCTCTACCGCTCGGTCCTGGACGGCCGCCGGGTCCTGGTCCTGCTGGACAACGCGAAGGACGCGGCACAGGTACGGCCGCTGCTGCCCGGGACGGAGGGCTGCGCGGCCCTCGTGACCTCCCGGGTACGGATGTTGGACCTGGCCGGGGCGCATCTGGTGGACCTGGACGTCATGTCCCCCGACGAGGCGCTCGCCCTGTTCACGAAGATCGTGGGAGAGGAGCGGGTGGCCGCGGAACGGAAGGCGGCGCTGGACGTCGTGGCCGCGTGCGGCTTCCTCCCCCTGGCCATCCGCATCGCGGCCTCCCGCCTGGCGGCGCGCCGCACATGGACGGTGTCGGTGCTGGCGGCGAAGCTGGCCGACGAACGGCGCCGACTGGATGAGTTGCAGGCCGGTGACCTGGCGGTCAAGGCGACCTTCGAGCTGGGGTACGGGCAACTGGAGCCGGCCCAGGCCCGTGCGTTCCGCCTGCTGGGGTTGGCGGACGGCCCGGACATGTCGCTGGCGGCGGCTGCGGCGGTCCTGGATCTGCCTGCCGAGGAGACGGAAGACCTCCTGGAGTCCCTCGTCGACACGTCACTGCTGGAGTCCGCGGCACCTGGCCGCTATCGCTTCCATGACCTGGTCCGGCTCTACGCGCGTGCCTGTGCGGAGAGGGATGAGCAGCCGCCCAGTGAGCGGGAGGCTGCGATGTCGCGGTTGCTGGACTTCTATTTGGCTACGGCGGCGGGGGTTTATGCGATTGAGCGGCCGGGGGATCGGTTGGTGGATCACCTGGAAGCAACGGAGTACCCAGGGCTGATCTTCGAGGACCGGCACCAGGCCCAGGACTGGCTCTACGCCGAGGCAAACGCACTTCTGTCCTGCGTACGGCAGTCCATCGAGGGCAGCAGGCTGCGAAGGGCCGTCGACCTGCTGTGGGTGGCCAAGGATCTCACGGAGTCCGGGGCCAACTCCCGGGAGTACGAGATCGCAGCCAACGAGGCACTGGAACACGCCCGTTCCGCGAACAATCTCCGCGCGGCCGGCCGTGCCCTGACGGCACTCACCGACGTCCACCTGGTCGCGGGACGGTTCGACCAGGCCGACGCCGCGGCCATCGAAGCCTTCCGCATGGCCCAGGACGCCGACGACCCGGTGCCCCGGTGCTGGGCGCCCAACACACGAGGCATCATCGCCCTCTACCAGGGTCGGCACGTCGAGGGCGAACGTCATCTGACGCTCGCGATCGAGAACTTCCGCAGCAACGAGAACCGCCCGGGCGAGGCGAGCGCGCTGTGCAACCTGTCGCGCATCCACCTGGCCACCGGGCGCGTCGACAGTGCCGTCTCCCTGGCCCGCCAGGGCATCGGCATCTACGACTCCACCGGGAACGCCCTGCGGGGAGCGAACGCGCGGTACGCCCTGGGGCTGGCGCTGACCCGCAGCGGGCAGCTCGACGAGGCGGTGGAGAGCCTGCTGTCCGCCCTGGAGACGTTCCGTGACAGCCGGCAACGGCTGTGGGAGGGCATGACGCTGTTCCGGCTGGCGGAGGTCGACCTGGCCGCGCACCGTCCCACCCAGGCCGCCTCCAACGCCGAGTTGGCCCTGCGCACGCTGCGCAGCATCGGAGGAGAGTGGCGACGTGGGCTGGTCCTCACCGTCCTCGGCCGTGCCCTCAGCGGGATCGGTCAGTCTGGACGGGCCCAGGTGTGCTGGCAGGAGGCCCTGCAGCTCTACGAGGAACTGGACGCGCCGGAGGCGGACGAGGTGCGTGCGCTGCTGACACCGTCGGCTGCGGCGTGATCAGCGCCGGGGACGGCTGCCCGGGCGTTCATCGAACGTTTATCGCCTCACGGCATTGTCGGTCTCATCGATCCGACGCGTCGGGGGGCAGTCGGTTCGACCGCAGGTCGCACGGTTAATCTGAGCGGCTGCACGCCCGTCCGGCGTCACTCGGGGGAGTCGTCGGACGGGCCTTAAACCTCTTGCCTGAACGGATTCCGGGGAGCAAAGCATCATGAGCGACAAGAAGACCGAGCCCGTCGTGAAGCCGCTGGACCAGCACGCCACCGGCGAGAAGCTCACGACTCTCGACCAGCACGCCACGAACGAGCCGCTCACGACGCTGGACCAGCACGCGACCGGCGAACCGCTGACCACCCTGGATCAGCACGCCACCGGCGAGGAGATCACCACCCTCGACCAGCACGCGACGACCGAGCGCATCTGAACCGACCACACCCGACGGGGATCGGCCGCGGCGGCGCGGAGGGGGAGCCGCCGCGGTCGTGGTGTGTCCGGGCCCAGGTTGTCCACAGGCCCACAGGGCCGACTCGCCTCCATCGGCACACTGATGCCATGCAGCACGGCCGCACCTTGGGGGACCTCACCGACGACGGCCTGCTGCTCACCTCACACGCCCTGCAGGCCGGCTGGTCTCGGGGCTCCCTCTTCCGCCGGCTCGCCTCGGAGGGGTGGACCCAGCTCCGGTCCGGTGTCTGGGTCGAGGCCGGGAGGGCCGTAGACCTTTCTCTCCGGCTGAGGGCCGAGCAGCTTCTCAAGCCGCGGCTCGTCGCGAGTCACCGCTCGGCCGCCCGGCTGTGGGGGATCGAGACCCTGGCCGTCGGCTCTCCCGACGGCTTGGAGTTGGAGTTCACCGACCCCAAGGGCAGCCACGCCCAACGGGTTTCCGGCGTACGGGCCTACCGCCTCCCCCTCACCAGGACCGACGTGGTCGACCTACGCGGCCTACGCGTGACCGGCGTCCGCCGCACCCTCGCCGACCTCCTCCGCACCGGCCCGAGGGATGACGCCCTCGTGGCGGTCGAGTCCGCGCTCACCTACCGCAGGGTCAACGGGTCGCGCCGACCGCCGCTCACCACTCTGCCGGCCCTGTCCCTCTCCCTCGAGGCTCCGCTCCGGGGAGCCAACCGAGCCCGCACCTGGCTGAGCCTCGTCGACGGCAGCGCCGGCTCACCGGCGGAGACGATGGCGCGCTTGCACATGTACGACGCCGGCCTGCACCCGGAGACCCAGGCCGAGGTCCGCACCCCTGACGGCCGCCGCCGCTACCTCGACTTCCTGTTCCGGGCCGAAGGACTGGCAGTCGAGATCGAGGGCTACGCCTACCACGGCACCCGCAACGCTCACCGGCAGGACATGGCCCGCTTCAACCAGATCCTGCAGTGTCCGGAGGTCCGCAGCCTCCTCCGCTTCGGCGCGCCACGGTCACTGACCAACTCCCTCCCCGCAACCCCGCCCCACCTCAACCCCGCCCCACCTCAACCCCGCCTCACCGCACCCGCAACTCCCCCTTGACCACCTTCCCGCTCGCATTCCGCGGCAGTTCCCCCACGAACTCCACTGTCCTCGGCACCTTGTAGTTCGCCATCTCGCGCCGCGACCAGGCGATCAGGTCGTCCCCCGTGAGGACTGAGCCCGGGCGGCGGACGACGAACGCCTTGCCGACCTCGCCGAGGCGCGGGTCCGGTACGCCGATCACCGCCACGTCCGCCACATCCGGGTGTACGCCCAGCAGTTGCTCTATCTCCGCCGGGTACGCGTTGAAGCCGCCGACTATGAACATGTCCTTGAGGCGGTCCGTGATGCGGAGGTTGCCGGACGGGTCCAGGACGCCCACGTCGCCCGTGCTCAGCCAGCCCTCCGGTGAGATCGCCTCCCGCGTCGCCGCCGGGTCCTCGTAGTAGCCCCGCATGACGTTGAAGCCCCGGACCTGCACCTCCCCGGGCGTGCCCGGCGGTACCGGTGTGCCTCCCGCGTCGACCACCTTCACCTCCGTACCGGGGATCGCCCGGCCGGAGGTGGACGCGATCACCGACGGGTCGTCGCCGCGGCGGCACATCGTGACGATGCCGGTCGCCTCGGAGAGGCCGTACGCCGTCAGGA
The DNA here is from genome assembly GCF_055570785.1 of Streptomyces sp. NPDC031100. Classification (NCBI taxonomy): domain Bacteria; kingdom Bacillati; phylum Actinomycetota; class Actinomycetes; order Kitasatosporales; family Streptomycetaceae; genus Streptomyces; species Streptomyces sp. NPDC031100. The sequence goes on along the minus strand of NZ_JBVIGN010000008.1, from coordinate 341,557 downwards.
CCGTGCCCACGCCGAGTTCGCCGCGCAGGCGTTCCACCAGCCGGAGCGGCACCACCGCCGCGCCCGTCACCACAAGCCGCAGCGCCGAGAGGTCGTGGGCATCCCGGGACGGGTGGTCCAGGAGTGACTGATGGAGGGTCGGGGGGCCCGGCAGGACCGAGATCCGTTCGGCCGCTATGTTCGCCAGGGCCGTGTCCACGTTGAACACCGGCTGCGGGATCATCGTCGCCCCGCGCATCAGGCACGCGATCACCCCGGCCTTGTAGCCGAAGGTGTGGAAGAAGGGGTTGATGATCAGGTAGCGGTCCGTGGTGCGCAGGCCCGCCAGGTCCGCCCAGATCTCGTACGCCGTCAGCGTCTGCTCGTGGGTGATCATCGCCCCCTTCGGGCGGCCCGTCGTCCCCGAGGTGAAGATGATGTCCGACAGGCAGCCGCCGTCCAACACCTTCCCGCGAGCGCGTACTTCGGCGTCGCCGACCCCCTCCCCTCCCGCCAGGAAGTCCTTCCAGGTGCGGAAGTCCTGTGGGGCGTCCTCCGAGAGCACGACCACCTGTTCCAGCGCCGGCAGCCCGGGCAGCGGGTGGCCGGCGCCCTCGGAAGTCCCGGCCGCCCGCCGCAGCGACGCCACGTACGACGTGCCCAGGAACGTGCCCGTCACGAACAGCAGCCGGGCCCCGCTGCGGCGCAGCACGTCCGCCGCCTCCGTGCCCTTGAAGCGGGTGTTCAACGGCACCAGCACCGCACCCGCCGACACCGCGCCCAGCGCGGAGACGATCCAGTCCAGGGAGTTGGGGGCCCAGACCGCCACCCGGTCGCCCACCTGCACGCCGCTCGCCAGGCAGGCCGCCGCCGCGCGCTCCACGCGGGCGCCGAGTTCCGCGAACGTGATCCTCGTACGGCCCTCGACCACCGCCTCGGTGTCCGCGTACCGCTCGGCCGACCATCGCACCAGACCCGGGATGGTGCCCCAGTCACTCATAGCAGCCCCCTAAGCCCCCTACGCATAGCTGACTACCCGTCAGATTAGCGGTAACCTGACGGACTGTCAGCAGCTGAAGGGGTGGGTGCACCATGGCAGGAACGGGGCTGAAAGACGCCACCGCCATCGTCGGGATAGGGCAGACCGCCTTCGCCAGGCAGCTCCCGGAGGACGAGAAGACGCTCGCCTGCCGGGCCGTCCTCGCCGCCCTCGACGACGCCGGGATCGCACCCGGCGAGGTCGACGCCCTCGCCTCCTACACCATGGAGGAGACCGACGAGGTGGAGCTGGCCAAGGCGGTCGGCTTCGGCGATCTGACCTTCTTCAGCAAGGTGGGGTACGGGGGTGGCGGGTCCTGCGCGACCGTCGCGCACCTTGCTGCCGCCATCGCCTCCGGGCAGGCCACCGTCGGCGTCGCCTGGCGGTCACGGAAGCGGGGGTCCGGGCCCCGGCCCTGGACGAACACCAGCGCACAACTCCCCACTCCCGCCCAGTGGACCCGGCCCTTCGGGCTGCTCCGGCCCGCCGACGAGATCGCCATGCTCACCCGTCGCTACATGCACGAGTACGGCGCCACCCGCGATCACCTGTTCAACGTCGCCCTCGCCTGCCGGAACCGGGCCAACCAGAACCCCGCCGCGGTGATGTACGAGCGGCCGCTGACCCGCGAGATGTACATGACCTCCCGCTGGATCAGCGAGCCCCTCTGCCTCTTCGACAACTGTCTGGAGACGGATGGGGCCCTGGCCTGTGTGGTCGTCAGCAGGGAGCGGGCTCGGGACTGTCGCCAGGCCCCCGTCTACGTCCACGCCGCCGCCCAGGGCCTGCCCGCCCAGCACCACGGCATGGTCAACTACTGGAACGACGACCCCCTCACCGGCCCGGCCTGGACCGCCGCCCGGCATCTGTGGAAGCACGCCGACCTCACGCCCGACGACGTGGACGTGGCGCAGATCTACGACGCGTTCACGGCCCTGATACCGCTCTCGCTGGAGGGGTACGGCTTCTGCGGGCGGGGCGAGGGCGGGGCCTTCACCGAGCAGGGCGCCCTGGAGATCGGCGGGCGGCTGCCCGTCAACACCGGGGGCGGCGGGCTCTCCGAGGCGTATGTGCATGGCTTCAACCTCATCAACGAAGGGGTGAAGCAGCTGCGCGGCACCAGCACCGCGCAGGTTCCGGACGCCGCCACCTGTCTGGTCACCGCCGGCGAGGGTGTCCCCACCTCCGCCCTTCTCCTGAGGAGCTGAGCCATGCTGACCCCGGTCACCGACGCCGACGGCGCCCCCTTCTGGGAGTACGCGGTCCGAGGCGAACTGCGCGTCCAGGCCTGTGCCGACTGCGGCGAGCTCCGCTTCCCGCCCCGCCCCTGCTGCCCGCACTGCCAGTCCTTCGCGAGCGAGTGGCGGCCGGTCTCGGGACGCGGGCGCGTGTGGTCGTACGTCGTGCCGCATCCGCCGCTGCTGCCCGAGTACGCGGAGCAGGCGCCGTACAACGTGATCGTCGTGGAGCTGGAGGACGCGCCCCGGATCCGGCTGGTCGGGAATCTGGTGAGCCGGGCCGGGGCGCGGCTCGACTCCCTTGATGCGGACCGCATTCGGATCGGCGCCCGGGTTCAGGTCGTCTTCTCGGGCGGGCTTCCGCAGTGGGTGCCGGCGTGAACACCGTCCGCCTCTGTGCCGACAAGGACACCGGCGTCGCCGTCGTCACCCTGAACCGGCCCGAGCGGCTCAACGCCATCGACCTCGACATGGCCCGGGAACTCGCCCAGGTCTGGCGGGAGTTGCGGTTCGACGACTCGGTGCGGGCCGTCGTCCTGACCGGGGCCGGGGAGCGGGCCTTCTGTACGGGCATCGACCGGGACGTCGTCGTACCGCAGCCCTCGTCGCCGTACATGCAGGACGATCCGCTGCTCGGCATCGGGCCGAAGGCGAACGACCTGTGGAAGCCGGTCGTCGCCGCCGTGCGCGGCATGGCCTGCGGCGGGGCCTTCTATCTGCTGGGCGAGAGCGAGTTCGTCGTCGCCGACACGACGGCCGCTTTCTTCGATCCGCACACCACCTACGGGATGGTCAGCGCGTACGAGTCCGTGCTCATGGCCCAGCGGATGCCGTACGGGGAGGTCGCGCGGATGATGCTCATGGGCACCGCGGAACGCGTCTCGGCGGAGCGCGCCCACGCCGTCGGGCTCGTCTCCGAACTCACCGAGCCGGGCGGGGCGTTGGACGCGGCCGTACGCTGCGCCACCGTCATCGCCGGGTATCCGGCGCAGGGCGTGCAGGGGACCGTGCGGGCCCTCTGGGCGGCCAAGGAGGCGGCACGCGCGCAGGCGTTCGCGCAGGCGCCGCATCTCATCGCGCTCGGCAATCTGCCGCCCGAACGGCAGGCGGAACTGTTCGCCGGGAGGGGGCGGGAGTACCGGCTGCGTTAGGGCATGGCCTCCGCCTCCGAGTCCGCCGCGCAGTGGTCGACCGACGACCGGTAGCGCTGTCCGAGGGTCACCCGGGTGGTTGCCCTGCCGTTTGCGGGGACGGAGACGGAGGAGTTCTTCACCAGTTCGCTGCCCTGAGCCTCGTAGAAGGTGACCCAGACCTGGAATTCGGCCTCGCGGTTGTTGGGGTTCGTGACCTCGACCGTCGCGTACGGCCTCTTCTCGCTCGCACAGCTGATCAGCCGCGCCGTCCCCGCTTCGAGGGTCGTGCTGCCGCCGGACGGCGTGGACGTGGCGCGGTGGGTGGGCCAGGTGCGGTGACCGCCCGTACTGCCGCTCCCGCTGCTCCCGCTGCTCCCGTAGCTGTCGTCGTCCGAGTCGTCGTCCGAGTCGTCGTACGAGGACCCATCGCCGTACGAACCGCCCCCGGACGTCGACGAGGACGAACTGTCGTGGTCCTGGTGGGAACTGCTGCACCCCCCGCCGCCGTGCCCGCTGTGTCCGTGGCCCCGCGAGAAGCCCGTCAGCGCGAGCACCACGAGTGCCAGGACCGCCGTGAACCTGAGTCTGCGCCCCCGAAGCTGCATACGATCACCCTATCGGGGCACCCGGCCCGTTCACGGTCTGTGTGGCGGTGGATCCGCAGCGGGGCTAGCGTCAGCACTGGGAGCGGCGACGTCAGCGCCGCTCCCCAACGGCGACGGCCGCCGTCCGAACCCTTCCGTGCACCCGTACGACGGCCGTCACCCGAGTCAGGTCCCCCGGTCAGGCGGTGCGGGCCGTCCCTGTCCCCTTCTCCGCGTCGAGCGCGTACACGCAGCGGTCCTTGCTGCACGCGTACACCACGCCGTCCTTGACGACCGGCGAGCCGGTGATCTCGCCGCCCGTGGCCAGCTTCCAGCGGAGCCGGCCGTCGTCGGCCTTCAGGGTGTAGAGGAGATGGTCTGTGGAGCCGAAGTGGATGCGGCCTTCCGCCACCGCGGGGGCGCCCACGACGTCGCCGCCCGCCTGGAAGCGCCACTTGGGGGTACCGGTGACCGCGTCCAGGGTGTAGAGGCCCTTGCCGCTGCCGACGTGGACGTGCCCGGCGGCCACCAGGACCGGCTCGATGGAGGAGCGGGCCTCGGTGGCGATGCGCCAGCGGTCGCGGCCGTCGGTCGCGTCGAGGGCGTAGACCGTGCCGAGGTAGTCGGCGAGGTAGACGCCGCCGCCCGTGACGGCCGGGCCGGGGGCGAAGGCGGGCGGGCAGAGGAAGACCGCGGGGGCCTCGAAGTGCCAGCGCACCAGGCCGCTCGCCACCTCGATCGCGAGGACCCGGGTGCCGGCACAGACGTAGACGTAGCCGTCGGGGGCCGGGGTGATGCGGACCGGGACGCCGCCGCAGGAGGCCGCGTCGCCGATGGGGTACGACCAGCGTTCCTCGCCGGTGCGGGCCTCCAGGGCGCGCAGCCGGGCGTCCTGCCAGACGTAGACGGTGCCGTCGTGGACGGCGGGGCCGGCCTCGGGGGACTCGAAGTCGGTCTGGCAGCCGCTGATCTCCCACAGCTTCTGCCCGCCGGAGGCCTCCCAGGCCTGGACTCCGCCGCCGCGGGTGCCGGTGACGACCGTGCCCCGGTCGGCGTGCAGGGAGTACACCCAGGCGTCCGTGGACAGCCGCCACAGGTCGGTGCCCTCGCGGGCGTCCAGGGCGAACAGGGTGGGGCCGTCCGAGGCGTGGATGCGGCCGTCCGCCACCGCCATGGACCAGGCGACATCCCTCGTCTTGAAGCGGCGGCGGCCGGTGCCCACGTCCAGGGCGTGCACCTCGAAGGAGGTGACGTAGACGAGGTCGCCGTCGACGGACGGGGTGCCCCAGACGTCGTTGGACATGCGGAAACGCCAGGGGCGCCAGCCGGACGCGCTCTCCGGGGGCGCGGGCGGGGCGGGCGGTACGGCAGGGCCTACGGCAGGGTCTGTGCCGTTGACGCCGGCGCGGGGGCGGGACCAGCTGGCGACCAGGCCGGCCTCCGGCGGGGGTGCCTTGACGGCGGCGGCGCGGGCGTCGGCGACCCGGGGGCCGGGACCGATGGGCACCTGGGCGCCGGCGAGGCGGACCGGGCCGGTGTCGGGGGCAGCCACCGCGCCCACCGGCGCCGGGGCCGGGACGGCGGGGTCGTAGGACGGGGGCGGAGGTACGGCCGAGCGGCCGCCGCTGCGGGGGCCGGGGGCGGCGGGGCCCGGCTTGGCGGCGGGGCGGCCGCCGCGGCGGGCCTCGATGAGGGCGACGGCCTTCTCGGGCAGCCAGGCGGAGGCGGTGCCGCTGTCGTCGGAGCCGGAGCCGAAGAGGTGCGGGGCGAGCTGGGCCTGGAGGTCGGCCGGGGAGGGGCGGCCGGACGCCTCCATCTGCATACAGACCTCGATGAGCGGGCGCAGCTCGTCCGGGAGGCCGGTGAGGTCCGGGCCCTCACGCAGCAGCATGAAGACGGTCTCGACCGGGTTGGCGCCATGGAAGGGCGGATGGCCGGTGGCCGCGAAGACCAGCATGGAGCCGAGCGAGAAGACGTCGCTGGCGCCGGTGACGCTACGGGAGTCCTTGGCCTGCTCGGGGGACATGTAGGCGGGCGTGCCGACGGCGACGTTCGTCATGGTCAAACGGGTGTTCGAGACACCGGAGGCGATACCGAAGTCGATCACCCGAGGGCCGTCCTCGACCACCAGGACGTTGGAGGGCTTCAGGTCGCGGTGGACCAGGCCGGCGCCGTGGATGGACTGGAGGGCCTCCGCCACCCCCGCGGCGAGCCAGCGCACGGCCTGGGCCGGGAGCGGCCCGCAGTCGTTCACTATCTCCTCGAGGGAGGGCGCGGGGACGTAGGCGGTGGCCAGCCAGGGCACGGCGGCGCGGGGGTCGGCGTCGACCACGGCGGCCGTGTAGAAGCCGGAGACCGCGCGGGCCGCCTCCACCTCACGGGTGAAGCGGACACGGAAGAGCTGGTCCTCGGCCAGCTCGGTGCGGACCGTCTTGATCGCCACGCGCCGGCCGGACGCCGAGCGTGCCAGATAGACCAGCCCCATGCCGCCGGCGCCCAGCCGGCCCAGCACCTCGAACGGCCCGATCCGCCGCGGATCGTGCTGCGTCAGCTGATCCACCACTTGCCTGCCACCTCCCCGTACGAGCCGCGCCACTCTCCATATGGACGCGACCGAAGTGCAGCGTCTCACCACCGCACCGCCATGGCGGCACGCACCCCGATTCTTCCTGGCCGGGCGGCTGGTTGCGAACCCGGTGATGAATTGGGGTGTCTCGTGCCGAATACGGTCATTTCATCGCCGTAGGACCTGCCTCACCGCTGCAGTAGCGCGAACGACGCCCCTTGATTGTCGGTGACGACGGCCACTCGTCCGTACGACGTCTCGAAGGGTGGCACCTGGACCCGCCCGCCGAGCCGCTGCACGGCCCCGAGGGCGTCGTCCAGGTCCGTGACCCGGAAGTGGGAGATGAAGTGCGGGGGCATCTCGGCCGGGAAGACCTCGGAGACGGCCGCACGGCCGAAGTCGGGCTCGGCGTCGGCGCCGAACAGGGCGTCGTGGAAGAGATCACCGTAGAAGGCGTTGGCGGCGGCGGTGTCGCGGGCGTACAGCTGCACCCAGGCGAACGTGTTCGGCTCGCGCCGTCGGCCGAAGCCGGGGTGGCTGCCCGGCTGCCACAGGCCGAACACCGCGCCCTCGGGGTCGGCGGCGAGAGCGGCCGTGCCCAGGTCCTCCAGCTGTGTGGGGGCCATCACGACCTGTCCGCCGGCCGCCGTGATCCGCCGGGTGAGCGCCGCGACGTCCGGGGTGGCGAAGTACACCGTCCAGACGGTGGGCAGCCGGCCGTCCGCCTTCTGCGCCAGCGTGGCGACGGGCTCACCGCCCAGCCGGGCCAGCCAGAAGGAGCCGAAGGCGGCCTCGAAGGTCCACCCGAAAAGCTCACCGTAGAACCGCTTGCCCGCCTCGACGTCGGACAGCTGGGCGTCCACCCAGCAGGGGACACCCTCTCCGTACGCCTCTTCGTTCGTGGATGCCCTGTTTTCGGCCATGTCGCCAAAGTAACCGCGCCGTGCGCACCCCGCAGACCAGCCACACCACCCCGGATACACCCGTGCACCCCATTTGCAGTCGGCCGAATCGCGCTCCCATCACCCCTCGGTAAGCTGACGGCATGACAGGACAAGTGCGTACCGTCGACGGCCGCGTGGCCGGCCGGCGTGGGCAGGCGACCCGGCAGAAGCTGCTCGACTGCCTCAGCGAGATGCTCAGCTCCTCCCCCTACCGGGACGTCAAGGTCATCGATGTCGCCCGGAAGGCGGGCACTTCGCCCGCGACCTTCTACCAGTACTTCCCGGACGTCGAAGGTGCCGTCCTGGAGATCGCCGAGCAAATGGCCGCCGAGGGCGCCGGGTTGACCGAGCTGCTCGCAGGGCGTTCCTGGGCGGGCAAGTCGGGCTGGCAGACCGCGCAGGAACTCGTGGACGGCTTCCTGGAGTTCTGGCGGAAGAACGACGCGATCCTGCGCGTGGTCGACCTCGGCGCCGCCGAGGGGGACAAACGGTTCTACAAGCTCCGCATGAAGATCCTGAACTCGGTGAACAACTCCCTCGCGGAGTCCATCGCCGAACTGCAGGCCAAGGGCAGGGTCGACAAGGACGTGAACCCCGCCGCGATCGCGGGCTCGCTGGTCGCGATGCTCGCCGCGGTGGCCGCGCACCAGAAGGGTTTCCAGACCTGGGGCGTCAAACAGGCCGAACTCAAGCCGAACCTGGCACTGTTGGTCCACCTGGGCGTGACCGGAAAGAAGCCGACGAAGTAGCACCCGGCCCTTTTTCCAGACCCCAAGTCCTGTCTGGCAGGCGGTGGTTCACCCGCGGTGAGCCACCGCCTGCGTTGCTATGCGGGCAGCGGCCGGTCCTTCACCACGTGCTTCATCACCAGCGTGGAGGTGAGCCGCTGCACCCCCGGAAGCGTCGCGAGCCGCTCGTCGTACAGCCGCTGGAAGGCGGCGAGGTCGGCGGTGGCCACCCGCAGCAGATAGTCGGGCTCGCCGAACAGCCGCTGGGCGTCGAGGACGTGCTCCAGCTCGCTGACCGCCCGCTCGAACTCGGCGACCGTCTCCCGGTCCTCCTGCCGCATGGAGACGAAGACCAGCGCCTCGAAGGTCAGCCCGAGCGCGGCCGCGTCCACCACCGCCCGGTAGCCCTGGATGGCACCGGAACGTTCCAGCTCACGCAGCCGCCGGTGGCAGGGCGAGACACTGAGGCGCACCCGGGCGGCCAGCTCGGTCACGGTCAGCCGCCCGTCCTGCTGCAGCTCGGCAAGGATTTTCCGATCCACGTCGTCCATGAAGAAGATATTTGCTCAGATCATGTGATCATGGGCAAACTTCGGGAACACTTTCGGGCCATTCACGCCTAATGTCCCCTGTATGGATCCGGCCCTGCTCTTCTCCTTCCTCGCCGTCGACCTGCTGCTGGTGTGCGTACCGGGCGCCGACTGGGCGTACGTCATCGCGACCGCCCTGCGCGGCCGCTCGGTACCGCGCGCGGTGGCGGGCCTGGTCTCCGGGTACGCCCTGCACACGGTCCTGGCGACAGCAGGCCTCGCTGTGCTCGTGGCGGGCTCGCCCCGACTGCTGACGGCGCTGACGGTGGCGGGCGCCGGGTATCTGCTGTGGCTGGGCTGGGGGGTGCTGCGCCGCCCGGCCGTCCCGGACGCGGACGGTACGACAGCGACCGACGGCCGGCTCTTCCTGCGGGGCGCCACGATCAGCGGCCTGAACCCCAAGGGCCTGCTGCTCTACCTCTCCGTGCTCCCCCAGTTCCTCACCCTCCGGGGCGCCCATCTGCCCGTACCCGTACAGACGGCGACCCTGGGCCTGCTGCACATGGCATGCTGCGCGGCCGTCTACCTCACCGTCGGCACCCTCGCCCGCGCCCTCCTGGCGGCCCGCCCGGCGGCGGCCCGCGCGGTCACCCGCACCTCGGGGGCGGCGATGCTCGGGATCGGGGCGTTCTTGCTGGTGGAGCGCTTGGCGACGCTGTAGCGGCGAGGAGCAGTCCAGGTCCGGTACGCGCCCGTATAGTCCGGGCAGCAGCGGGGGTGACCTGACGGACGAGCAGCGGTGCTGCCAGACCAACCCGGCTGCTCAGCCCTGGGACTTGAGCTCCTCAAGGCCGGCCGCCACCAGCAGCGGCGTGAACTCCACCACGTGATGCTCCGCCACGCCGTTGACCAGATACGGGTCGGTGGCCAGCAGCCGATCAAGCTCCGCGGCTTGCATCCCAGGGGCGACATAGACACCCCCGACCCACTGTGGCCGGCGGCCGGCCATGAGGAGCAACCGCCGCGCGATGAGGTCGTTCAGCCACTCACCATGGGCCGGTCTCCACCGATCCACCTCGTCGAGCGGCGCTGTGTACGTCACAGTGACAATGAACATCCCCGGACCATAGCGCCTGTCGGCCTCTACCCCATCGGACGGGCCTAGCCCTCCACGCGCGTCAGTCGAAAGACCCTGATCTCCCGCTCCACCCGCCCCTGATACGTGGCATACGGCGGCCAGAACGCCAGCAGGGCCTTCCAGGCGGCGGCCCGCTCCTCCCCCTCCAGCAGCCGGGCCGTGACGGGGATGTCCCGGCCCTTCCAGCTGATCGAGGCGTCCGGACGGGCGAGCAGGTTGTGGGTCCAGGCGGGGTGGTCGGTGCGGCCGAAGTTGGAGCCGACGAGGAGCCAGCTGCGGCCGTTCTCCTCCGGCATGCAGGCCAGCGGGGTCCGGCGCGCCAGCCCACTGCGCGCCCCGGTCGAGGTGAGGATCACGCCCGGCAGCATCTGCGCGCTGAGCAGCATCTTTCCCCGGGTGAGCCGGTGGACGGCCCGGTCGAGGGCCGGGATCACGTGCGGGGCGACCTTCGCGAAGGCCCGGGTGGCGGACACCTTCTGCACGAATCGCACGCCGACGGACGACGCCATCAGACCGCCACCTCCCCGCGCGCGAACAGCCCGGCGGTCTCCGCGGCCCGGTCCCGCAGCCGGTGCACCGGCCCGAACAGCAGCTCGTCGCCGGCCGCCCGTTTGAAGTACAGGTGGGCCTCGTGCTCCCAGGTGAACCCGATCCCGCCGTGCAGCTGGATCGCCTCCCCGGCCGCACGCCGCAGGGCCTCCAGCGCCTGAGCGAGGGCCAGTCCGGCCGCCTTCTCCCCCTGCGCCGTCGCCCAGGCGGCGTAATACGCGGCCGAGCGCGCGGCCTGGACCGCCACGTACACGTCCGCCAGCCGGTGCTTCACCGCCTGGAAGGACCCGACGGCCCGCCCGAACTGTTCCCGCTGCCCGACGTACTCCACGGTCCGCTCCAGGGCCCGGTCGGCGGCGCCCACCGCCTCGGCGGCGAGCACGGCGGCGGCGGTGTCGCCGAGCGCGGCCAGGGCGGGGAGCACGTCCTGGTCGGCGGAGCCCAGCAACTCGGCCGAGGCATCCCGCAGTTGGATCCGGCCCTGCGGCCGGGTGGCGTCGAGGGCGGTCTGCCGGGCCCGTACGACGCCCAGGGCATCCCCCGCGACCAGGAACAGCAGCGTCCGGGACCGCGCGAACCCGCCGGTGTGCGCGGCGACCACGAGCAGCTCGGCGCTGTGCCCGTCCAGCACCTGGTCGACCTGCCCGTACAGCCGCCACCCGTCCGCGCCGTGCCGGGCCTGCACGCCCCCCGCCCGGCCCCCGCCGGCCCACTCGCCGCCGTTGCCGCCGGTCAGGGCGAGGGCGGTGGCGAGGGCGGGGCCGGGGACGGCGAGGGCGGCGGTGCGGGTGCCGGCGGCGAGGCGGGGCAGCAGCTCGGCGCGCTGGGTCTCGGTGCCGAGGGCGAGGACCAGCGGGGCGGCGAGGACGGAGGTGGCCAGCAGCGGGGAGGGGGCGAGCGTCCGCCCCGCCTCCTCGCAGGCGAGGGCGAGTTCGGTGACCGAGCAGCCGACGCCGCCGTACGCCTCGGGGAGGGCGAGTCCGGGCAGGCCGAGCCGGCCTGCGAGGGCGGACCACAGGGCGGGGTCGTACCCGGCCGGGCTGTCGAGGGCGACCCGCAGCTCCTCGGCGCCACAGCGTTTGTGCAGCAGCTCGCGCAGGGTGCGGCGGATCTCGTCCTGCTCGGCGGTGAGACGCGTGTCCATGGCTGATCCGATCCCTCCGACCTGATCTGACGGTGCGTCATATTAGGCCGGGCGGGGAGGGAAGCCCAGGGGTGCGACACCTGCCGCGCGACACCTGATCTGATGTACCGTCAGATTCATGACGCCCGGGAACCGGAAAGTCGCCGTGGCCGGCGTGGCCCTCTCCGACTGCGGCCGTGTGGACGATGCGACCCCGTACACCCTGCACGCCCAGGCGGCCCGCCGCGCCCTCGCGGACGCGGGCCTGGACCGCGCCCGGGTGGACGGCTTCGCCTCGGCGGGCCTCGGCACGCTGGCCCCGGTGGAGGTGGCCGAGTACCTGGGCCTGCGCCCCACCTGGGTGGACTCCACCTCGGTCGGCGGCTCGACCTGGGAGGTCATGGCGGCGCACGCGGCGGACGCGATAGCCGCGGGCCATGCCAACGCCGTCCTGCTGGTCTACGGCTCGACGGCGCGGGCCGACATCAAGGCGGGCCGCAGGACGGGGAACCTCTCCTTCGGCGCGCGCGGCCCCCTCCAGTTCGAGGTCCCGTACGGGCACACCCTGATCGCCAAGTACGCGATGGCCGCCCGCCGCCACATGATCGAACACGGCACGACGATCGAGCAGTTGGCGGAGGTGGCCGTGCAGGCGAGGGCCAACGCCGCCCTGAACCCGGAGGCGATGTTCCGTGAGCCGATCACGGTCGACGACGTCCTGTCCGGCCCGATGATCGCCGACCCCTTCACCAAGCTGCACTGCTGCATCCGCTCGGACGGCGGAGCGGCGGTGCTGCTGGTGGCCGAGGAGTACGTACGGGACTGCCGTACGGGCCCCGTGTGGATCCTCGGCACCGGCGAGCACGTCTCCCACGCCACGATGTCCGAGTGGCCGGACTTCACGGTCTCCCCGGCGGCGGTGAGCGGCCGGCTCGCCTTCGAACGGGCCGGGGTGCGCCCGGCCGAGATCGACTTCGCGGAGATCTACGATGCCTTCACCTACATGACCCTGGTGACCCTGGAGGACCTGGGATTCTGCGCGAAGGGCGAGGGCGGGGCGTTCGTCGAGAAGGGCCGGCTGCTGGTGTCCGGAGAACTCCCCGTGAACACGGACGGGGGTGGCCTGTCGGCCCAACACCCCGGGATGCGCGGCCTGTTCCTGCTGGTGGAGGCGGTACGGCAGCTGCGCGGGGAGGGCGGGGACCGGCAGGTGCGGAGCAGGGACGGGGAGCTGCCGCGCCTCGGCGTGGTGTCCGGGACGGGGGGCTGGTTCTGCTCGTCCGGAACGGTGGTGCTCGGCCGGAACTGATCGCCCGGGGGGCCATGCGGGAAGACGGCTCGTGTCGGCCGGTGTTCCTGCCGACGACGGACGAGCCACAGGAGGCGACCGAGATGGCGTTGACCCGCGCAGAGCGAGAGGCGTTCCTGGCCGAGGCGCACGTCGCCGCGCTGGCGGTGGACTCGGGCCCGGGGCGGGCACCCCTGGCGGTGCCGATCTGGTACTGGTACGAGCCCGGCGGGGACGTGTGGATCATGACGGGGCGGGAGTCCCGTAAGTACGGCCTGATCAGCGAGGCAGGCCGGTTCACCCTGATGATCGACCGGCTGGAGCCGACGATCAGGTACGTGTCCGTGGAGGGCCCGGTGGTCAGGACGACGCCGGCGACCATCGAGGAGCTGCGACAGATCTCGGCGCGCTACCTGCCGGCCGAGAAGGTGGACGGCTATGTCGACTTCGCCTTGAAGAACCACGGGGAGCAGGTGGTGGTCCACATGCGCCCGGAGCGGTGGGTGTCGTCGGATCTGGGCCAGGTGTGAGCATGAGGGGATGGGAACTGATCTCCACACACTGCTGACGTCGCTTCGGGTGTGGTCGCCCGAGACGACGGAGCTGCGCCCCTTCGACCCGGACAAGGCGCCCCCGACGCCGCTGCCTCTGTTCACGAGCTGGTTCGCGGAGGCGGTGGAGGCCGGCCAGCCCGAGCCGCACACGATGTCGCTCGCGACGACGGACGCGGAGGGGAATCCGGACGTACGGATCGTGATGCTGCACGGCGCCGACGCGGACGGCTGGTCCTTCGCGACCCACGCCACGAGCCGCAAGGGCCGGGCCCTGGCCGCCCACCCGTACGCGGCCCTCGCCTTCTACTGGCCGGTGCTGGGACGGCAGGTGCGGGTGCGGGGGCCGGTGACCTCGGCGCCGGTGCAGGACAGCCAGGCGGATCTGCACGCCCGCTCGACGGGAGCCCTGGCGGCGGCCCTCACCGGGCGGCAGAGCGCGGTCCTGTCCTCGCTGGAGGAGCTGCGGACGGCCTCGGAGGCCGCCTGGGAGCGGGCCCGCCGGAACCCTACGGAGCCTTCCCCGACCTGGACCCTGTACCGGCTGCACCCGAAGACGGTGGAGTTCTTCCAGGGGGACGCCGACCGGCGGCACGTACGGCTGGAGTACCGGCACAACGCGTTCGGCTGGAGCCGGGAGCTGCTGTGGCCGTGACGCGCGCCGCTCAGCCGCCGAAGTCCCACAGGGCGAAGTCCGCCACGGCCCGGTAGCCGATCCGCTGGTAGAGCCCGTTGCTCGTCGGGTTCGCGAGGTCGGTGAAGAGGAGCACCTCCCCCACCCCGCGCTCCGACGCGTCCCGGCTCACCTCATGGGTCACGGCGCCCGCGTACCCGTGGCGGCGGAGGTGCGCCGGGGTGTACACCGGGGCCACCCGCACCTGGCCGGCCGTTTCCGGCGTCGCACCGGCCATGGAGACGGGGGTGCCGTCGGGGGTCTCCCAGAGGGTGATGCCGCCGTGGGCGATGCGGGCGTCGGCCCACTCGCCCGCATCCTGGCCGGCGTGCAGACCGGCCGCCTGCATGAACTCGTCCTTCCAGCGGATCAGCAGGTCACGGTCGGCCGGTCCGGCCACCCTGGGGCGCCCCTCGGGCATCCGCTCCGGTGGGGTCAACTCCGCGAGCCGGTAGAGCCGTTGCCGCTTGTCCAGCTCGCCCGCCGTTCCGGTGCGCTTCTGCCAGGCCGCCGCGAGGGCGTCCGCGGTGTCCCGTTCGGCGGTGACACCGGGGACCGGACGGCCCAGGTCCACCAGCCGGGCGACGAGCGCATCGGCCTCCCCCGCGCGGAGCCGGGTGACGCTGACCGGGAAGGGCGGGGTGTGCAGGAGCGTGGCCCGGACCCCGCCGGACTCGTCCCTCAGCATCCCGAACAGCGGCGCCTCGGCGCCGTACACCCCCAGGCCCCGCCTGCGCAGTGCGTCCGACACCGTCAGCTGGACCGTGTGCAGGGCCGGGCGGGAGCGCAGGAAGTCACCGGCGTGGGCGAGGAACTCGTCCAGGTCGTGGGTCAGGTGCCAGGCGTCGGGATCCATGCCTCCATGATTCCGGCCGGCCGCCCGGTCTGGACACCGGTTTTCCCTCCCGGAAGGTCACCTGCAGCGGCATCCCCGCGGCCGCACGTACCACGCCCCTGCGGTCCCGGCCCCGCAGCGTGGGAAGTCGTCGAAGTTTCCTCACAAGTAGCTCACAAGTTCTTGTTCTGTACCCGTCATGCGTGCCTATGGTGATCGCTGCGCCGGACGGAACCGACCACTTCGTCATCGCGCGCACCGACCGGCGACCGGGGTCAATGTCGCCAAGGGGAGGAAAGACCACATGCCGAGACATCGGCTCTTCACGCATGCCCGTTCGCGGCCAGGGCCTCTGGCATCTCTGCTCACATCCGGCCTCGTCGTGACCCTGCTAGGGGGCCTCGCCGTCCAGCCGGACCTGCTGAGCCGCTACCACCACGACCGCCTCGCACCGGTCGCCGACAGCTACGACGGCTTCGACGCCCAGGCCGCCGAGCAGCTCCGGCAGGACCAGTGCCTGCTGGCCGAGGCGCTGCGGATGGGCGGCCCGGCCATGTCCTCCGTCGCCCAGGACGGGCTCAACCAGCCGCCGGACAAACTGCACACGGCGGCGAACCGGGAGTACTGGAACGACACGCCCCTGTCCACCACGTTCAAGCAGGACCGGGACGCCGCCGACAAGGAAGGCACCGCGCTCTACGAGCACCTCAAGGACTTCCAGATCTCCGGCCTGCCCACGCCCGGCGGCTTCAAGTCGGTCACCGACTTCGAGTGGCCGCCCGGTGTGGGCGGTGACGACCGCCCGAACTTCTTCGGGCAGACCGGCCTGTCCAAGTGGATCTGGGAACAGTTCTGGAAATCCGAGGACACCTTCTACCGTGACCTGACCCCCAAGGCCGACGAGGCCACGGTCAAGGCGGTCAAGGACATCGGCACCCCGCTCTACGGCGGCGACCCGGACCCCCACGGACCCAACTGGTCGCAGGCGTACGAGGAGCACCAGGCGTGGGGCAAGCTCGTGGGCGACTGGGGACTGGAGCCCATGGGCGCGGACAACGCCCGTATCTTCCTGTCCTCCGGCGGCTTCCCGCGCACCGCGCCCGAGCCGGGCAGCGTCGAGTACCGCATCGCCGTGGAGGACCTGAAGACCCGGTTCGCCTCCTGTGCCTGGCGCACCCCCGCCGACCCCGACAAGGTCCTCGGCAAGGAGGTCGCCACCGCGTCCGCCGAGTGGCAGCAGGAGATCGCGGCGCAGGCCACCCAGCGCAACCAGATCCTGACCGCGAACCGCACCGCCACCAAGGCCCTCGCCGCCGGTTCCAAGGCGCTCGGCGAGATGCTCGGCCACTCCTGGCGGGCCGACCACCTGGTCCGCTGGCAGGACTACTGGTCCGCGGGCGGCCCCGGCTGGATCGGCGACAGCCCGTTCGTGATCCACGCCCACGGCGCCTCCGACAAGTGCCTGGAAGTGGCCGGCGCCAAGAAGGACAACGGCACGCCGGTGCAGATCTACACCTGCAACGGCGGTGCCGGACAGAAGTGGCAGATCCAGGGCGGGGCCCTGGTCAACGTGAACTCCGGCAAGTGCCTGGACGTCAAGAGCAGTTCCGCCACGAACGGTACGGCGCTGCAGATCTGGACGTGCAACAGCAGCGCGGCCCAGAACTGGCAGTACGGCACGCACGGGACGACCCGGCTGTACAACCCGGGGACCGCCAACTGCCTGGACCTGGCCACGTACAACAACAGCCAGGACGGCCGGATGTGGGACTGCACCGGCAAGGACCCGCAGAAGTTCGACATCGTCCCGTCCGGTCACAACGGCACCGACAAGCTGGACTACCCGACCAAGGCCCAGTTCGACCGCGTGACGAAGGACATCGCGGCCGCCCAGACCGAGGCGAAGAAGCAGCTCGACGTACTCAAGGCGCAGGCCGCGGCGGCGAAGACGGCCGCCGCGACGACGGACACGGCCACCCAGGCCGCGTACGCCATCGCCGACAAGGCGGGTGCCCCGCGGGGCCGTGCGCTGCTCGTCGGTCAGCAGAAGGCCCAGGTCACCAAGGCCTCGTCGGCCGCCCTGGAGGCGCTGTCCAAGGCTGGTGACACCGCGTACGCGGCGACCCGTGCCGCAGCAGGTGACAGCGCGACCATCGCCGCCCGTGCCCTGACGCAGGCCGCCCAGTCGAAGGCCGCGTTCCGTACGGCCGCGGCGAACGAGGCCCGCGCCCAGGCGAAGGCCGCCGCCGACGCCGCCGCCCTCCAGGCGCAGAACGCCAAGACGGCCCGCGACACCGCCAAGGCCAAGCTCGCCGAGACGCAGAAGGCCGAGACCGACGCGAAGGCGGCCGCCGCCGACGCGCACGCGAAGCGGCTCGCGGCACAGGCGGAGGAGGCCACGGCGAAGGCGGAGAAGGAGACCGCCGCCGCCAAGCAGGCCGAGGCCGCCCAGCACAAGCAGAACGCCGAGGGCTACGCCACCCAGGCCAAGGACGCCAAGGACAAGGCCGAAGCCGCCGAGTCCACCGCCCGTACCAAGCGGCAGGACGCCGAGGCCGCCCGCGACCGGGCCAAGGGCAAGATGGACGACGCCTGGGACGCCGCGAACAAGGCGAAGGCCGCCCGCGCCAAGGCGGACTCGAAGGACGCCTACGCCGAGGCCCACGACTCCGACGCCGACGCGAAGGAGTCCCGGGAAGCCGCGAACCAGGCCGACGCGGCCGCCGACGACGCCGAGACCGCTGCGAAGTCGGCCCGCTCCGAGGCGGACGCGGCAGACCAGGCCGCGGCCGACGCGGACGCCGCCGCGACGCGCGCGGAGGCGGCCGCCAAGCGGGCCCGCTCCGACGCCGACGCGGCCCAGGCCGCCAAGCTGCGGGCCGACGCCGCCGTGAAGACGGCGACGAGCGCGGCGGCGGACGCCGTCAAGGCGTCCCAGGACGCGGCCTCGGCCGCCCGTACGGCGGTCAAGCTCGCGGACGAGGCAGAGAAGCACGCGGCCGACGCCAAGGCCCAGGCCGACGCGTCGAAGGCGGAGGCCGCCAAGGCGGTCGCAGGCGCGGCCGACGCTGCCGGCCACGCGTACACGACCGCCCAGGCGGCGGAGGACGCCGGCAACGCGGCGCAGCAGGTCGCCGCCCCGGCGAACGACGCGATCCAGCTCGGCTCGCCGTATGTCACCACCGACTCCGCGGCGGGTCTCGTCGTCCTGGCGGGCCAGTCGTCGAAGACGATCGCCGAGCAGCAGCAGGCGGTCGCCGAGGCGCACGCCGCCAACGCCAAGAAGAGCGCCGAGCAGGCCCAGAGCCTCGCCGACGCGGCGACGGGCGACGCGAAGGCGGCGTACACGCTGGCCGCGGAGGCGGCAGGTTTCGCGGCGGACGCCCGCAAGTCGGCGAAGGAAGCCCTGGGTTACGCGGCCGAGGCGGCCAAGTACGCGGCAGACGCGCAGGCTTCACTGGCCCGTACGATCGAGTACGACCAGCAGGCGGCGGACGACGCGGCGGCGGCCGACAAGGCCGCAGGCCGGGCCGAGGGCTACGCGGCCGACGCCCGCTCCTCCGCCGACCAGGCAGCCCTGGACGCAGAGGCGGCCCGCACGGCCGCCTCGGAAGCCGAACAGGCGGCCAAGGACGCCCGAGCGGCAGCCGACCGGGCCGACGCCGAGGCCACCCTGGCCGAACAGGCCGCCAAGGACGCCCAGAAGTACGCGGAGTCCGCGCAGCAGGCGGCCGAGGAGGCCGCGCGCAAGGAGGCCAACCAGACCGTCCAGGACGGTACCGGAACCGGTGTCAACGGTGTCTTCTACGTCATCGACAAGATCACCGAGGCGGCACCGGCCAAGCAGCTCAACGAGTGCAAGTACACGCTCGAGGGCTGCACGGTCACGTATGAGCTGCACGTCAACATCACGGTCAGCTACTACTTCTGCGTCAACCCGGAGGTTCCCGCCACCGAGTCCGGCTGCCCCCAGTCGGAGACGATCTTCATCAAGTCGGAGACACTCTGGAACCAGACGCGGGAGTGGACCCACCACTTCAGCTTCGGTGACATCACCCGGATCGGCTGGCAGAGCCTGTTCGGGGAGACGATCGGCGCGGTCCTGTACGAGGTCGTGCTGGGGGACGCCGCCCGGTGCTACCACGGCGACAAGGCCAGCTGCGCCTGGTTCGCGACCAACTTCATCCCGGGCAAGGTGTTCGAGAAGGCCGCCGAGGCCATCCGGGCGCTCGACGCGGCCCTGAAGACCGGGATCGGAGTCGCCGACGCGTACAAGGCGCTCAAGGCCCTGGACGTGGACCCGGCGACGCTGGCCAAGATCGAGGCCGGGGTGAACGCCTACGAGGACGTCGTCACCACGTGCAAGATCAACAGTTTCCCCGGGGAAACCCTGGTGCTGATGGCCGACGGTTCCCGCAGGGCGATCCGTGACGTGCGTGAGGGCGACCGGGTCGTGGCCGCCGATCCCGGCACCGGGCGGCTGCGGGCCGAGTCCGTGACGGACACGTTCCGGCACGACACGGACCGGCTGGTCACCATCGGTCTGGCCGGCGGCAGCAGCCTGGACACGACCTCCGGGCACAAGGTGCGCACCAGCGGACGCGGCTGGGTCCTCGCCTCCGAGCTGCGCCCGGGCGACCGACTGGTCAGCCCGGACGGAACGCTCCGCGCCGTGATCGACGTACACGACCGGTCGGGTCTCGTCCCGCGCCGGGTGTACGACCTCACGGTCAACGGTCTGCACACGTTCTACGTGCGCACCGAGGGGTCCGGGGCGGCGGACGTCATGGTCCACAACTGCCTGAACCTGAACGACGAGAACCTCAAGGCCCTGGAGAAGTACGAGGACGAGATCCACACGCTGAAGGACCACGTCAACCGGACTCCTCAGCAGGCGTTCGACCTCGCCCGGCGGAAGAACGAGATCAAGTCGATCTGGACCAACCAGGACATCGCCCAGCAGGCCGTGGACCGGGTGGTCGGCGACTACTTCACCAAGCGGACCGCGAGCGGCCAGAAGGTGCTCGACAAGGACAAGTGGCAGAACTTCCTGGACTGGGCGTCGAAGGCCAGGGACGGTGAGCAGTACCGGACGATCACCGGAAAGTGGGACGCCTATCCGTCTCTGGGCAAGCGGTACTACCCGGACGGCCATACGGTCGAAGACGCCGGCAACGAGGTCGTGGTGATCCTGATGAAGGTCAAGGGCCACACCGGCAACGGCCGGTACGGATTCGTCGTCAAGACCGCCTACCCGAAGTAGAACCCGACCCACGTAGGACATGATCCATGCCACAGAACCGCCCCAGCTATGTCGAACTGGGCTACTCCGGTGACTTCGGACTCACCGGTCTGACGGAGCAGTTGTGCTCCCCGGACCGCCCCGCTGCCGGCCCCGTCGTCGACCTCCCGGCCGCGCTCGCGGTCGCGGCCCGGTCGGCGGACGGGTCCGACGGCGAGGAAGCCGTGGAACTGGGGGAGGACGCCCGTCGCCTGCTGGACGGTCCGTCGTCGGAGGAGGTCCTCCACACGGTGTGGCTGGCCGCGGTCGGCCGGAGCTTCGATCCGGCCGGCCACGGCATGGACATGCGCGCGTGGCTGGAGGCGGTCTCGGACCTGTCCACGGACCGCCTCCGCCGGAACAAGCGCTCCTACGTCCCCCCGCCGGTCCGGCCGGTACGGGACGAGGAGCTGTGCGGGCAGGTCGTCGCGGAGATCCGAGGCCTGTCCGCGGAACTGGCCGCCGCCGGGGGGCCGGGGCTCGCCCCGAGCCTGGAGGAGGTGGCCGGCCGAACCGACGCCGACCTCGGCTTCCGGCTCTTCCTGCGGGCCCTGAAGGCGCAGGCCGTACGGGTCTCGAAGGAGCGCTACGACAGGTTCCTCGGCCTCGGGGAGCGGCTCGGGTACCCGGTCGGGGTGGTCCGCGACGGTCTCGCCGTCGACTGGCCCCCCATCGACACCACACGCCGCGGCACCGACGGGGACTTCGGTCTCTCGCGGCTCGCCGGGAACGCGCACCAGGACTGGTCGGAGGGCACGGCCCGTCGGGAGATCCTCCGGGTGGCCGACGCGGACGAGCCCGGCCAGACCCCGGGCACGGCAGCGGCCCTCCTTCTGGAGGACGCACTGCGCCTGCTGCACTCACCGCTGTCCGACGCCACGATCACCACGCTGTGGGTCGCGGTCTCGGACGCGGCACTGCGCATGGACGGACGCGACTGGCTGCGGCTGGTCGCGGACGTGTGCGGTGAGCGTCTCGGCGAGGTCGCCCCCGCGTACACTCCCGAGATCCCGGCCGCTCGTACGGAGCTGACGGACGCGGTGCTGCGAGAACTCCGGGAGGCCGCCCCCACGGTCGCGGACAAGGCCATCAGCCCCCACTGGCATCCCCTCCCGGCCCCGGAGGTCATGACCGCCCTGGATCTGGTCACGACCCAGGTCGACCCCGACCTGGGCTTCCGCCTGTTCCTGCGGGTGCTGCGAGCGCTGTCCGCGCCGGTCACACGGGGGCGGTACGAGCGCTACGAGGCGCTCGGCCGGCGCTTGGGCTACGGAAGACACCATGTCGACGAGTTCGAGGACCTCGTCGAGTGGGCGACTTGAGGGCCCCGATCGCCCGCGGCCGAGTTCAGCGGAGGGCCGCCCGGAACACCGGTACCCCCGCCCGGAACGCCACCTCCAGCTCCATCCCCGCCAGCAGCGGCTCGGCCCCCACCACCTCGGTCATCATCCGCGGGCCCTCGGCCAGTTCCACGACCGCGGCCACGTAGGGGACGCGGTCGCCGAAGGGCGGGAGGTCGTTGCGGTGGACCGTGGACCAGGTGTAGAGGGTCGCCCGGCCGCTCGCCTCCTCCCAGGTCACGTCCTCGCTCCAGCAGTGCGGGCAGAACTCGCGGGGGTAGTGGTGGGCCCGGCCGCAGGTCCCGCAGCGGCGGACCAGGAGGCGGCCCGCGGCGGCCGCTTCCCAGTAGGGCCGGGTGAAGGAGTCGATCTCCGGTTCGTCGAAACGTGTCGCGCCCATCAGAACCACCCCAGCGCCGCATCCAGCGACCACGTCTGCCCCGCCATGCCGAAGAAGCCGACGAGCGAGATCAGCGCCATCATCGAGTTCTGGCCCTGTTCCGCCCAGTCGTGGATCATCAGGACGAAGTAGATCGCGTTCAGGAGCAGACCGCCGAGCAGGGCGACCGGGGTCAGGAAGCCGAGGATCAGGCCGAGACCGAGGGAGAGTTCGGCGTAGGCCACGACGTACGCCATCAGCTTCGGGTACGGCTTGACCACCGTGTCGAAGCCCGCCCGTACCGGAGCCCAGCGGTGCTTCGCCGCCACGTCCGCCGCCCAGGCGATGCCGCTGCCCCGCTCGAACCAGGCCTTCTTGTCCTTGTGCCGCCAGCTCTCCAGCCACCACAGGCCGAGGCCTATGCGCAGCACCGCGAGCCACTCCGCGCCGTCGAGCCATATCGAGTCCATGCATCTGACGGTACGTCAGATCACGACGGTTGCCGAGATCCGCGACGGCAATCGGCCGTGGGTCCGGCGTGGGCACCTTCGCCGATTCCGACGATCCGAGGCGGATACGACACCTGTCCCACCCACTCCTCCCACAGGCGTGATCAATCCGCAACCAATTCCGGTCTTGAC
Source organism: Streptomyces sp. NPDC031100 (assembly GCF_055570785.1). NCBI lineage: Bacteria > Bacillati > Actinomycetota > Actinomycetes > Kitasatosporales > Streptomycetaceae > Streptomyces > Streptomyces sp. NPDC031100. The sequence goes on along the minus strand of NZ_JBVIGN010000008.1, from coordinate 319,018 downwards.
CGAGACCCATCAACCGGTTGTGTGATTACGCTCCCGCTCATGGCCGACTCCCGTCCCCCTTCCGTACATCTCTCCGCGACCCCCGCCGACCGCCCCGTCTACGTCATAGGCGCGGGCCCCGGCGGACTGGCCGCCGCGTACGCGCTGCGGGAACGGGGCATACGGGCCGTGGTCCTGGAGAAGGCCGACCAGGTGGGCGCCTCCTGGCGGCGCCACTACGACCGGCTCCACCTGCACACCACCCGCCGGCTGTCCGCCCTGCCGGGCCTGGCGATGCCGCGGAAGTTCGGGCGCTGGGTGTCCCGGGACAACGTGGTGCGCTACCTGGAGAAGTACACCGAGCACCACGAGCTGGAGATCGTGACCGGCGTGGAGGTGTTCCGCATCGAGCGGGCCGCAGACAACACGGCCGGCGAAGGCTGGGTCCTGCACGCCTCGGGCGGGCGGGAGCTGACCGGCAGCGCGGTGGTCGTGGCCACCGGCTTCAACCACACCCCGCGCGTGCCCGGGTGGCCGGGCCTGGACGGCTACGGCGGGGAGTTCCTGCACGCCGGCCGGTACCGGAACGCCGAACCGTACGCGGGCCGGGACGTGCTCGTCGTCGGCGTCGGCAACACCGGTGCCGAGATCGCCGTCGATCTGGTGGAGGGCGGGGCCGCGCGGGTGCGGCTGGCCGTGCGGACCGTTCCGCACATCGTGCGCCGCTCCACCCTCGGCTGGCCCGCGCAGTACTCGGGCGTGCTGGTACGGCGGCTTCCGGTGCGGCTCGTGGACCAGCTGTGCCGGCTCCAGGCCAGGGTCGGCGTTCCGGACCTGTCCGCCCACGGCCTGCCCCGCCCGGACACCGGGCTGTACAGCAGGGTCAGGCAGGGCGCCATCCCGGTCCAGGACGTCGGCCTGATCGACGCCGTACGGAAGGGGAAGCTGGAGATCGTGGCGGCCGTCGAGTCCTTCGAGGACGGGAAGGTGGTCCTCGCCGACGGCACCCGGATCGAGCCGGACGCGGTGATCGCGGCGACCGGGTACGAGCGGGCCCTGGAGGGGCTGGTCGGGCATCTCGGCGTACTGGACGACCGGGGCAGACCGGTGGTGCACGGCGGCCGCACGCCCGCCCAGGCGCCCGGCCTGTACTTCACCGGGTTCACCAACCCGATCAGCGGGATGTTCCGCGAACTGGCGCTGGACGCCGGGAAGATCGCGAAGGCCGCGGCCAAGGGGTTTCGCACCCGGGAGTAACTTTTGCCGCTCCGACCCATTCCTGACGACCAGTCAGTTCAACTAATCTGACAGAGCGTCAGTTAGTTGTGACTGTCTCACAGGAGCGGGCGGAACGATGCTTGGATCAACCCACGGCACCCTCACCACCGACTCCCGCCGGGCCCGGGTTCTCGCCTGCGGTGAGCAGCGGCCCGGACCCGTCGTACACGATCGGATCGACGACCTCGATGTCAGCGGGCGTCCCCTGTACGCGGACGTACCCGACCTGGCCCGGTTCTTCCGGCCCGGGTCGGTCGCCGTGATCGGCGCCTCCGATGCCGAGGGGCGGCCCAACACCGGGATCACCCGCCAGCTGCTGGCCTGGGCCGAGCGGGTCGGGGCGCGGGTGCATCCGGTGCATCCGACCCGGCCGTCCGTCTTCGGTCTCCCCTGCGTCGCGTCCGTCGCCGAGCTGCCCGAACAGGTCGACCTGGCCGTGCTGTTGGTCGCCGACCCGCTTCCCGTGATCGAGGAACTCGCCGAGGCGAAGGTGAAGTTCGCCGTCGCCTTCGCCTCCGGGTTCGCCGAGACCGGCGAGGCCGGGGCCGAGGCCCAGGAGCGGCTCGCGGACGCCGTGCGCCGGTCGGGGCTGCGGATGCTCGGTCCGAACACCAACCTGAACGCCTTCGAGCGGTTCCGGGAGGACCTGACGGGTCCCGCGATCGCGCTCATCACCCAGTCGGGACACCAGGGCCGGCCCGTCTTCGCCCTGCAGGAGCTGGGCATCCGGCTCTCGCACTGGGCGCCCACCGGCAACGAGGCCGACCTGGAGACCGCCGACTTCATCTCCTACTTCGCCGAGCAGCCCGAGGTCGGCGCCATCGCCTGCTATGTGGAGGGCCTCAAGGACGGCCGCGCCTTCCTGCTGGCCGCCGACCGCGCCGCCCGTCGCAGGATGCCGGTGGTCGCGGTGAAGGTGGGCCGCACGGAGGCGGGGGCGCGTACGGCCGCCTCGCACACCGGCAAGCTCACCGGCGCCGACGACGTGGTGGACGCGGCCATGCGGCAGTACGGCGTCGTCCGCGTCGACGGCCTCGACGAACTCCAGGACACGGCCGCCCTGTTGGCCCGGGCGCGGACTCCGCGGGCCGACGGGGTCGTCGTCTACTCCATCTCCGGCGGCACGGGCGCGCATGTCGCCGACCTGGCCGCCGGGATCGGGCTGCGGCTGCCGACGCTGTCCGCGGACCGGCAGGCGGAGCTGCACCAGTGGATCCCGGAGTACCTGAGCGTGGCCAACCCGGTCGACAACGGCGGGCACCCGGTGGGCGACTGGCGCGGCCGGAAGATCATCGACGCGATCCTCGCCGACCCGGAGGTCGGGGTGCTGATCTGCCCGGTGACCGGCCCCTTCCCGCCGCTCAGCGACAAGCTCGTACGGGACCTGGTCGAGTCGGCCGAGGAGACGGACAAGCTGGTGTGCGTGGTGTGGGGGTCGCCGGTGGGCACCGAGCCGGCGTACCGGGAGGTCCTGCTCGGCTCCTCCCGGGTGGCCACCTTCCGGACCGTCGGCAACTGCCTCACCGCGGTCCGCGCCTGGCTCGACCACCACCGCTTCGTGACCGACTACCACTCCCCCTTCGACGAGGCCCCGCGCACCCCCTCGCCCTCCTTCCGCAAGGCGGAGGCTCTGCTGCGCCCCGCCCAGCAGCTCAGCGAGCACGCGGCCAAACAGCTGCTGCGGGCCTACGGCATCCGGGTGCCGCGCGAGCAGCTGGTGACCAGCGCGGCGGCGGCCGTCCGGGCGGCCGGGCAGGTCGGCTACCCGGTGGTGATGAAGGCGTCCGGCGCGCAGATCGCCCACAAGACCGAGCTGGGCCTGGTGAAGATCGGTCTCACCTCGGCCAGCCAGGTCCGGGACGCCTACCGCGAGCTGACCGACATCGCCCGCTACGAGGGTGTCTCGCTGGACGGCGTCCTGGTGTGCCAGATGGTCGAGCAGGGCGTGGAGATGGTCGTCGGGGTGACGCACGACGCGCTGTTCGGGCCGACCGTCACGGTCGGGCTCGGCGGGGTTCTGGTGGAGGTGCTGCGCGACGCCGCCGTACGGGTGCCGCCGTTCGGCGAGGAGCAGGCCCGGGACATGCTCGCCGACCTGCGCGGACGGGCCCTGCTGGACGGCGTGCGGGGCCGGCCGCCGGCCGACCTGGACGCCCTCGTGGAGGTCGTCCTGCGTGTGCAGCGCATGGCCCTCGAACTGGGCGAGCAGATAGCCGAGTTGGACATCAACCCGCTGATGGTGCTGCCCCGCGGGCAGGGCGCGGTGGCGCTGGACGCGCTGGTGGTGTGCCGATGAACGACCTCAGGCACGAGCTCCGGGAGCAGGTCTCGCACATCACCCTCGACCGCCCCGAGGCCCTCAACGCGCTCACACCCGGGATGCGGGACCGCCTGATCGGCCTGCTGGAGGAGGCGTCGGCGGACCCGGACGTCCGGGCTGTCGTCCTCACCGGCACCGGGCGGGGATTCTGCGCGGGAGCGGATCTGCGGGGCGGGGCGGGGGGTGCCGGCGAGCGGATCCCCGGTGATGTGGCCCGTGTCCTGCGCACCGGCGCCCAGCGGCTCGTCTCGGCCGTACTGGACTGCGAGAAGCCGGTGCTGGCCGCCGTGAACGGCACGGCGGCCGGGCTGGGCGCACACCTCGCGTTCGCCTGCGACCTGATCCTGGCATCCGAATCGGCCCGCTTCATCGAGGTGTTCGTACGACGCGGACTCGTACCCGACGGCGGCGGCGCCTATCTCCTGCCCCGCCTGATCGGTCCGCACCGGGCCAAGGAGCTGATGTTCTTCGGGGACGCGGTCTCGGCGGCGGAGGCGGAACGGCTGGGCCTCGTCAACCGGGTGGTCCCGGACGCCGAGCTGGAGAAAACCACCCGGGAGTGGGCCACCCGCCTCGCCACCGGCCCGACCCGCTCCCTCACCCTCACCAAACAGCTGGTGAACGCCTCCCTCGACGGCGACCGGTCCGCCGCCTTCGCCGCCGAGGCGGCCGCGCAGGAGATCAACATGACGACCGAGGACGCCCGGGAGGGGCTGCGGGCGTTCGTGGAACGACGGAGCCCGGAGTTCCGGGGGCGGTGAGGCTCGTCGTAGGACGGGTGGTGCGTACGACGTGTCAGCTAGGCCGTTTCTGATGGCTCTTGGAAGATCACTTTGAGGCACGGTAGGGCCTGCGGTGCGTCGACGCGCTCCGGTCCGCGCCGTGGTGGAGCGACGTGTTCCGCCGGGTGCGGCCGGGTACCACGCCGATACATGCCGGCAGCCTTCGCGTTGCAGGCCCCGGGGGGGAGAACGGATGGGCAGACTCATCATCGGCGTCCTGGGCGGCGTGCTCCTGACCGGCATCGACGTGCTTGCGGTGATACTGCTCTGCCGCTACCCCTCGCCCTGGACCTACATGTTCTTGCTGGCGGTGCTCCCTTGGCCACTTGTTGCCTTCGCCTTCGCCTTCGACAACGACGGCACGGATGGCCCCACCAGCCAGAACATCGGGGATGGGGGTGTCGGCGCCGGAGGCCTCTAGGGCGCTGGTGAGGGCTCTTGTTGCGCGGGTGGATCATTGCCTGTCTTGGGCGGGTGCGCCTTGTGGTGCGGCGACATGAACTGACGGACACGCAGCGGCAGAAGATCGAGCCGTTACTGCCCGCCAACGGCAAGCCCGGTGGGCAGTGGGCCGACCACCGCAAAGTGATCAACGGGGTGCTGTTCCGGGCCCACACAGGCGTGCCCTGGCCGGACCTGCCCGAACGCTACGGCCCCTGGCAGACCGTCTACGAACGCCACCGCCGCTGGTCGGCGGACGGCACCTGGCAGCGGATCCTGGCCAAGTGACAGATCGAGGCCGACGCCGCTGACCCTGGCGGCCAGCTGTCCAAGGCCGTTGAGGAGGAGGCCCGGCAGCACAGGCGCAATGGGCAGTGAACATCGACTCCACCTCCTGCCGGGCTCATCAGCACGCTGCGGGTGCCCGGCACCGGCCGCCGCGCGACTTCCCGCAAAAAGGGAGGTGCGCGTGTGGAAGCCGATGGGCGGGAGGCGCTGGGACGCTCACGAGGCGGGCTGACAAGCAAGATCCACCTGCTGTCCGACGACCGGGCCCGCCCGCTGACCTGGCAGACCTCCCCGGGCCAGCGGGGTGACAGTCCCCTGTTCATCCCCGTGCTGGAAGGTTTGCGGATCCGGCGGCGCGGGCCCGGTCGCCCACGCCGCCGTCCGGACCGCGTGCGCGGTGACAAGGCGTACTCCAGCCGCGACAACCGGGCCTATCTGCGGCAGCGGGGGATCAAGACGACCATTGCCGAGCCCGATGACCAGCAGGCCAACCGCAAGAGGAAGGGCCGGGCCGGCGGGCGTCCCCGGCCTTCGACAAGGCCCAGTACCGCCGCCGCAGTGCCGTCGAGCGGTGCGTCAGCAAGTGGACGCAGTACCGCGCCGTCGCCACGCGGTACGACAAACGCGACTACATCTTCGACGGCACCTTGACCACCACAGCGATCGTCATCTGGCTCCGAGACATCGTCCAAGAGCCATCAGAAACGGCCTAGCGCAGGGCGGGCATGTTGCCGTTCCGCCAGTCGTTCACGCGTTTCCGGATGCTGGAGACCATGGGGAGCGCGTCAACCTCTCCGGGCTCGAACCAGCGGACCTCCATGGACTCCTCGGACACCGCCAGGTGGCCGACCACGGGCCGTGCCAGGAAGCAGATGGAGAACTCCTGGCGTACTTCGCCGTCGTCGTAGGCGAAGACGTGACGGGGATTGGTGTAGGTGCCGACGATGCCGACGATCTCGACGTCGAGGCCGGTCTCCTCGCGGGTTTCGCGAACGGCGCAGTCCGGCAGGGACTCGCCGATGTTCATGGCGCCTCCGGGAAGAGCCCACATGCCGTTGTCGCTTCGACGCTGGAGCAAGATACGCCCGCTGTCGTCAACCACGACGGCGGACGCCGCTGGGACCAGGCTGTTCGCTGCCGGGGCGGTCGGGTCGTCCTCGTAGTCACGCCTGCCCATCGGTCCCCTCCTAGACCGGGGTACCCCGGCTCCACAGTTCCTCCGCGTGATCGCGGAAGCGGTCGAACATGCCACCGTCGCCCTGGCGGTGGAGGTGCAACAAGGGCGAGTCGTGGCCGACCAGCCGCGCGAGGTGAGGCGTCACAAGGGCGTCGCTGTCGAATCGGAAGACGCTCAGACTCACGTGGTTCACCGCGTCCTCGGGGGCCGAGAATCGCGCCTCCAGTCCCTCCAGGGACCCGAGGCGGTCCAGGTGCTCCACGGTGATCCGGATCCGAGTGGAGACAGTCAGGGCTGTGTCCTCGAGAGCTTCTCGTTGCCTCGTCACCTCGCCCTCCGGATTGCCTAGGAGAAACCTGACCCTGGTTCCCGATTCGATCTTGCGGCGCAATGCCTCGGGGAAAGCCGGGACGGACGTGAAGAAAAAGTAGTTCGTGTAACCCGCGAGGAAGATCTCTTGCTTGGCGCCCTCGGTCAATTCGGACCACAGGGAGGACGGCGCTGCCGATCGGTATGGGTAACTGTGAAGGATCTCGCGGTCCGTGCCGGTCTTGATGCGGTCCTTGACTGCCTGTGGCCAGATCATTTCCTCGTCCACTCCCAGCGCGCGGGCTGCGTCTTCGCGGTTCCTGGCGTGCGGCGTTAACGCCTCATTCGAAACCCAACGCTCGACTTGCTTCGGCGAGACCCCCACCCGGTACGCAAGTTGTCGAGCAGAGAACCCTGCCTCAGCCATGGCGGAACGAAGTCTTACGTTCACGTCAACCCCCTCGACAGGGACCTTTGGGCCTTCTCAAGACCCTATCGCCATACGTCCCAACCGTCCCCGCGGATGAAGCGATACGTCCCTGACGGAGGGCCACGATCGGAGAACACAGAAGACCCCCGCAACCGTCGCGAGCGGTCCGGGGCGTGGCCAACGCTGACAAGGAGCGTCGACACGTGAAAGCCACCGCTCCAGCGCAGGACCTGCCCAGTGCACCTGTGAACCCCACGGTGGACAGCGGTATCGGCATGCGGCTGGTGGACATCAAAACGATCCGTGAGACCGCGGCCACGCTGCTGGGCCCTGATGATGGGCCCGAGGCCCTGCCCCCGGGGCCCGAGGAGCTGGACACGCTCACCGTGATGCTGCGCGGTCACCTGGAGCTGCTGATCCCTGAGGTGGAGAAACAGGCCGGGCAACTGCCGAAGAAGAACGCCCGTCGGTACTGCGCCCTGGCCTGTGTGGGCGAGGCACGCAGAAAGTTGCGGCTCGGGAACGGCTGCACGCCGCCCACCCGCGTGGCCGTGGCGAGGAAACTCGCCCGCAGCGTCAACGCCCTGTGCGACCACTACGAGAACCTGCGCGCCGAGCAGCAGTGAGCGGATCGGCGGCCGGCAGATCACCACTGCGAACCGGACCACGTGGGTTGCCGACAAGCATGATCTGCGATGGGAACACCGCGTTGCCTGACCCTCTTCCGGCGCCCGGAGTCCCCCGGTGTGAGGCTCAGGACGCGGCGGCCCGCCCCAGCTTCCACAGGGTGCCCCCGTCCGGGTCGCCGAAGAGGACGAACAGTTCGGGGCTGTTCTCGCTGCCGCTGATCGACCAGTGGGTGTCCTCGCCGCAGTCGCCGTCGAGCTTGAGCAGCACTCCGTCCCGGTCGGTGTCGCCCGAGTCGTCGTCGGGCTCCCAGGTGCCGGACCCCTGGCACACGACGTAGTCCCGGAACTGGTCGTCGTCGAACGGGGGCTGTGTGGGCAGCTTGACGGCGTCGGCGCTGCCGTCGGGGCGCAGCCGCAGCTCGGCCCCGTTGTCGCCCCGCCAGAGCCCGGCCAGCTGGGCGGGGGTCAGCTTCGGCGGCTCGTACTCCTGAATGAGGCCGGTCTCGGTGGCGAGCACCCCGCCGCCGAATGCCAGCACGAAGAGGACGACCGAACCGAGCGCCGCCCTCCACCACACACCCCACTGGCGCCAGCCCCGCCTGCGCACGAGGCCGACCCAGAGGGTGGGCAGGAGCCCGAGGGCGGCCAGACTGGCGACCGTGGTGCCGAGCGGCCACCCGAAGAGCACGCCGGCCGGTACGCCCCAGATGAGGGCGGGGATGATTGGGGCCACCGCATGCCAGACCCACCCCGGGCCGGGGACGCGTCGGCCCGCGAGCCGGGCGAGCACCACCGAGGGCAGGGTCAGCACGAACGCCGACAGCATGCCGAGGATCGGCAGCAGCACCGGCGCGAAGAGCAGGAAGCACAGCGCGCCGAGGGCCCCGCCCAGCCCGGCCCCGTAGCTGTCCTGCGTGGTGGTCTCGTAGATCCACCACAACAGTCCGGCCGCCGGCAGCTGGGCGCCCCCGAGGGCCGCCGCCGCGCTCAGATCATCGGATGCCCAGGTCAGCCCGGTACTCGGCTGCGTTCCACGCGTCTTTTCCCACCCCATGGGCGCAGCGTACGGGCGCGCTTTCGGCCACTCGCCAACCCCCTTCCCATCTGACATACCGTCAGCTTCAATGGAAGGGTGATGGGACATGCAGGGGCGGCGGCCGCCGCCGTCCGGTACCTCAGGTCGGCTCCGACACCGGGGCCCGTGGAGGCGCTGCCGCGCCCGGAGTTGCGGTGCGTCCGGGAGGACGAGCGGGCGCCGGTGGACCAGGCGCTGTTCCGCAGCGTCCTGGGGAACTTCGCGACCGGGGTGACCGTGATCACCGCCCCGGCCGCCGAGGGCGAGGACTCCCCGGCCGGCTTCGCCTGCCAGTCCTTCTCCTCCCTCTCCCTCGACCCGCCCCTGGTCTGCTTCATGGTCGGCCGTACGTCCACGACCTGGCCGCGCATCGCCCGCGCGGGCGCCTTCTGTGTCAACGTCCTCGGCGCCGGCCAGGACGAACTGTGCCGCGCCTTCGCGGTGAGCGGCGCGGACAAGTTCGCAGGGGTGGCGTACGACACCGCGCCCGCCTCCGGCGCCCCGCGCCTCGCCGGTGCCGCCGCCTGGATCGACTGCACGGTCCACGCCGTGCACACCGGGGGCGACCACCTCATCGTGGTGGGCCGGGTGGGCGCCCTGGGAACCGCCGAACCGGGCGATCCGTTGATCTTCCATCGGGGGCGGTTCGTCCGGCTCGACGCGGACTGAGCAGCGGCGGGTGGCAGCGGACAGCGATCCGACACACGGGGCACGGCACGGTCAGACCGACGCGTGGCGGTTTGCTTAGAGCGTCCGCCAGTAGGTGGTGGGCTGGGGCTATCGGATGCGGGGGCTGGCCGGGCGGGTGTCCCAGCGGTGGGTGTACCAGGCCTGCCGGATGAGGCTACGCATGGTGATGATTGCTGTGGCGAGGGCGAGGTAGAACTCGGTGCAGATCCGGCGGCGTTCGGGCCCGCCGATGAACTGTCAGACCCACCGTTGACCGCACGGACCGAGAGGTTCGGGGGTCAAAGGACGTGCTGCCAGTGCGTAGGGATGGGTTCGGGCTGGAAGGGCTTGCCGTTGACACGGTCGTTGTAGAACCAGCGGTGGAACTGGTCGGGGCTGGTGATGCGGTTCTGGTAGCCGCGGCCGTGCTTCAGGTCGTCCTGGGTGCGCTGGTGGCTCTTGCGTCGTTGGTGGCGCTTCAGGCAGATGTTGTAGTCCATGCGGTGCAGGTGGATGAGGTAGAGGTTCGGGTCGTGATTGGTGCCGTAGTCGGCTCGTTCGTGGAAGCCGCCGCGCCAGAGCATCGGCACCCGGGCGAGCAGTGGTTTGGAGTAATCCGGGTTGGCGAACCAGGTCGACCGCTGTCTCAGGATCTTCTCGGCTGGGTCGAAGGCCGGTTCACTGTCGTTGAGGTGCAGGACCTCGTATCCGATGCAGTTGACGTACTGTTCCTCGAACTGGTCGATGTATTGGCCGAGGTCACAGAAGCGGGGGTCGGGGGCGACGATCTCGTCGACGTCGGTGTACAGGACCACGTCGTAGCGGTCGATGAGGTCGTGCTGGTGTCGTTGGACGATGTCACGCTGCCATTGAGTACTGAACACGTCTTGGTAGACCGGCATGCGGACGAACCGGTCGTCGGCCGGGAGGTCCTGTGGGGGCTGGTGGTGGAGGACGTAGATGTCCTGCGGCTGGAAGAAGCGGGAGTAGTAGCCCAGCCAGATGGGGAAGAACTCAGGTTCGTCGCGGATGAGCGTGAGGACGGCGCGGGTGCTGTGGCGGCGTGTGGTCGGCCGGAGCATCCACCGTTGCTGCGGCCCGTTCCAGAAGTCGTACTGGGCTACGGTCGCTCCGTCGTCGTTGCGGGCGTCCCAGAGGTCCAGGTATTTCCCGCTGGCCAGGTTCTGCAGGGCGTACTGGCCGGCGCGGAGGGGAGCAAGCCGCCAGTGCTGGTGACTGGTGGCCCGCTCCGGTTCGAGCACGACCTCCGCTCCGTTGTCTTCGCCCGAGGCTGTCAGGAGCAGGCCGCTCGCGGCGTTCTCGATGAGGAAGGCATGACGCACCTGGGGCGTGGTGTGCAGCCGCCACTGCTGCTCGCGCTGGTGGTCCCCCGAGGCCCATGACTGGCAGACTCGGAGACCGATGGCAGTCAGTGCTCTGCCGCTGCTGCCGTTGACCAGTCTGAGGTGTGTGCCATGCACGGCCGTCTCCTCCTGGGCATGGCTCTGTTCAGACGCGCTGCATGTACCAGTGCTGGTGGTGCTCCTGCTGGTACGTTGGCCAGTCTCCCCAGTAGCCCTGCTGGGCGGCTCGTGCGCCGGGCGCTGTGCTCTGGTGCCGGATCTCCAGGGCCTTGCCGCTCTGCCGGTTCCTGATCTGGAACACCGTGCCGTTGCCGTTGTTGGAGGTGCCTGCCGGGACCAGCATCCATTCCTTGTGCTGGCCGGTCGGGCTACTGCGTGTCAGGATTTCGGCGCCGTTGTCGTTCGAGGCATTCGCCACCTCGAGGTAGCGGTCCCGGGCGCTGTCCGTGTTCTTGATCCGGTACCCGCCTCCCGGAACCGGGATGAGTTGCCAGTGTTCTGCTGCGGCACCGGTGTAGTGGTTCTGGGCGGTGTTGGCTCCGTCGCCGGTCCAGCCAGGGTTTTCGAGCTGCAGGTAGAGGTTGCTGCGCGTGTTCCAGATCTTGTAGGTTCCGCTCATATTCGGCACTCTGATCTTTACCGCAATCTCCCCTGTGGTCGCTCCGTCGACTTTCACCGCGATCTTTCCATTGATGGTGACCGCCGCCGTTTCCGCTACGGGCGCCGAAGTCGTTGAATGCTTTGCGTGGGGGAACTCCAGCTTGAATGTGAGGGTGTGGGCGTGGCCGCTGGTGAGCGGCCCCTGCCCTGCGGACGGAGTGACTCGTACGAATGGTGCGATCTTCTTGTCCGGCTCCAGCTTGACGTTGTCGATGCTGGTGATCTCGGCCGTGCCGAGCTCGATGATCTTCGCGACAATCTGGTCGGCATTGATGTGATCGGCGAACGTCCCTCCGGTGGCAGCCGCGATCCTTGTGGCCTGCCCGGCATGGCCGCCGACAGTGCCGCATTTCTCCGGATAGAATGTGCCGGATGTTGGTACCGGGTCGGCGTCCAGCCCTGTCGTTCCGGTAGTGGTACTGATGGCCAGTACGAAGATGCCATGTCCCTTCAGCTTCTGCGTGACCGAGTTCTCGGTCACGCCATAGGACAGACCGGAAACGGCTGTGCAGATGGGATCGTGGCCCGGAGCATCCCCGAACCAGATGATGATGCGCTTGGCATCAGCGCGCCAACCGACCGACTGACCCGGAGCCTGGGCAATCTGGTCCAGGGCGTAGAACTGGCCCTCCGGGGTGTCACCGCCTCCTGCAGTGCTCCAGCTGGTGATGGCCGTCTTGACCGCGTTGGTGTCGCCGGTCATCGACAACTGGTGGGCGAAGCAGTAGCCCTCGTCCGGCACGAAGTCCCGATAGTTCCCGACACCATATTTGATATCGGCTCCTACCGTAGCCGCTTCCTGCGCAAGCTTCCTCAGGATGTCATCTGCCCCTGCTTTCACCGCGTTGATGACAGGCGTCATGCTGCCGGTGCTGTCGGCGAGGAAGTAGACGTCGATCTTCGGAATGGCCCCTGTGCTGGGGATCATTACCTGAATGTCCTGACTGTGGACGTCCGCTGGGTCAAGACTGATGACAAGGTCGAGGCTCGACGGAGACTGGGTGGAGGGCATGGTCGGCTTCTCCTTAACTCGCTTTACCAGGCGCTTTGACGCTAGTCCCACCCATCAGTCACAGCGAGCGGAGAAGGAGCAAAAGGGTGACGCCCACCCGGGTGCACTCCACCACCGTAGGCCATCAGGCGGAACCCACTTCGGAACTGCGTCGGCTTGTGCTGCACCAAGAGGACGGCCCTGTACGTTGGCCGAAATGATCTTCACTCTCAGAGGGAGCCGTGCCCTGCACGGGACATGAGGAGCATCGACGATGTCAATGCTGGCAACCTCCGGTATCGGGGCCGCCCTGCTGACCGTTTCCGCTCTCGCACTGGCCAAACGTTCCAAGAAAAACACGAGTACGGAGACCTGGGAAGCCCCACACAGTGTGTCGCTGGTGATTCCGGCACACAACGAAGAGGCGTCGCTGTCCGCGACCATCCGGTCCTGCAAGGAACAGACGTTTCCGATTGACCAGATCATCGTGGTTGCGGACAACTGCTCGGACCGCACTGCGGAGATCGCCCGTCGCATAGGCGTCGTCGTCATCGAGGGACAGGGCGGGTCGAAGGCATCGGCCCAGAATCTCGCGCTGCCCCGCATCACGAGCGACGCCGTCGTCGCCCTCGACGCAGACGCAACCCTGAGTGCTGACGCGGTGGAGCTGATGATGGCCACCCTACGCAAAGGCTCCGTCGGAACCTGCACAGCGGCACGCCCGAAGGACACCAGCACCATCTACAGCCAGTACCGCACGTTCTACCACGCGATCGCCAACGGCTGGGTCCGCCCCCTGCAAGACTCCCTCGGCCGGCAGATGGTCCTCAGCGGCATGGCCAACTGTCACCGCATGGACGTCCTGCGCTCAGTGGGCGGCTTCCCCAACGACAACATCACCGAAGACTTCAACCTCACCTGGACACTCCACCGGCGTGCCCACCCCGTCGCGTTCACCGCAGACGCCTTCGTCTACACCCAGGAACCCACTTCGCTTCCAGAGCTTCTGTCTCAAATGCACCGCTGGACCGCCGGTTTCGCCCAGACAATGGGCAGGCATCGCGCCCCGCTGATCGACGGCCCGTCACTCATTGTCGTAGGTTCGCAGATCCTCGACGGCGTCATCGGCGGCATCGCCCTGCTCAGCCTGCCGCACTACCTCGCCCGCCACGGCATGGCACGCGGACTGCGGACCTGGTGGAGCCCGCTCTGGGCGGTGATCACCATGGCCTCGGTCGGTGTGGCCGTCCGGCAACTCGGATGGCGGACGACGGCCAAGTGCCTGCCTGGTTGGGTGATCATGCAATCCCTCACCGGGCCGTTGATCGCATGGTGGCTGTTTCGTGAGTGGGTGCTCGGCCGCCACCTGACCACATGGACCGGTCGGCACGGGTGTCGGCCGGCCCTCACACCCATGCCGCGCTCCCGCAAGGTGGCACTCGTCCTGGCAGGAGCCGCCGCAGCCGCGCTCAGCTCTCCTGCGCTTCAGCGGCGGGCACGAGCGGTTCAGTCGTAAGAGGGTCCGCCGCAGGTCATGGACGCGACAGAGTGGCGGCACGACGGGCGTCTCCTGGTGATCATGGAGTTGTATACGCTCTGTGATCCCGGGGGAGAGGTTTGTGCCCGTCGTGCCTGCGTCCATCATCGGCCCGGTCCGTGAGGAGTTCCTCGCGTCGCTGCCCGGTCGTGAGGACACCCACCCCCTGGGCTGTCACAATCCGCGTATCCCGGACGGGGTCGTCTTCGACCGGATCGTGCTCGCCCTGGTATCCGGGATGGGCTATGAGCGCGTCGCCGACGAGGCGTGCTCGGCGACCACGATCCGGCGGCGCCGCGACGAGTGGATCGAGGCCGGGGCGGGCGCCGCCCTGGCCCGGACGGTGCTCGCCGCCTACGGCCGGATGGTCGGGCTGGAGCTGGAGGAACTGGCCGCCGACGGCTGTATCACCAAGTCACCCTCCGGGGGCGAGTGTTCCGGAAGGCCCCCGGTGGACCGGGGCAAGCAGGGGCAGAAGCGGTCCCAGCTGACCGACGGCTACGGGATACCGGTGGTCACCGTCCCGGCCGGGGCCAACGTGCCTGGCCACACCCTCGTGCCCGAAACCCTCGACGAGTTCGCCGCCCTGGCCCACGAGCTGGAGCACGTTCCCGAAGACCCGAAGCTGAGCGTGGACGCCGGCTATGACTACCAGCCGGTCTACACGGAGCTGGCTGAGCGCGGCATCACTGCCAAGATCACCAAGCGTGGCACCAAGACCCCGATCCAGACCGACGGCCACTGGGTTGTGGAGCGCACGAACTCGTGGATGAACAACTTCGGCAAGCTCCGGCGCAACACGAACGTCGCGGGATCTGCACCGAGTTCTACCTCGCCCTCGCCACAGCAATCATCACGTGCGTAGCCTCATCCGGCGGGCCTGGTACACCCACCGCTGGGACACCCGCCCGGCCAGCCCCCGCCTCCGATAGCCCCAGCTCACCACCTACTGACGGACGCTCTTACGGCCGCCCACGGTGCTGGAACCACTCCGGCGCCAGTATTGACATCACCGTCGCGTCCACCCGCTCGCCCTCCCACAGCAGTGCGTCGCGCAGTACGCCCTCGGGGACGAACCCCACCTTCTCGTACACGCGGCGGGCTCGCGGATTGAAGGCGTAGACCTCCAGCGAGATGCGGTGCAGACGCAGCTTCTCGAAGCCGTAACCGACGATCAGCCGGGTCGCCTCCGTCCCCAGGCCCTGCCCGTAGGTCCCGGGCACGAAGCAGATGCGGAAGCTGCAGCTTTCGTTGCCCGGGTCCCACTCGTTGAGCACCACCTCGCCGATGACGTCCCCCGTCGCCCGGTCGACCACGGCAAGGTCCAGCCGGTCGTCCTGATCCCGACGCGTGCCGTACCAGGCGCGTATCCGCGGTTCGTCAGGCTCGCCGTGGCCATGGCTACCGGTCAGCCGTGATGCCTCCGCGTCCCGGAACATCGGCATCAGCGCGGTCACGTCGTCCGCCGTGATCGGCCGGAGCAGCACCCGTTCCCCGGCCAGCGTGGGCTTGCTGAGGAAGTCGGGGCTCGGAGCACCTCGAACGTGATCAACCATGACCGCATTGTGTCCGGCCATCCCGGCCGGCGTCCTCCTGTTATCCGCCACACGACCGAGTCACCTTTGGCTTCGGGACGGCATGGTGAGAGCGCATCACGCAGGTCGGCGGCCGATCGCCAGCAGGTGGGAGCTCGCCGCGAGCAGCTCCGGGTACGGCTCGGCCAGGCGGGCCGCGGTCAGCGCCGACTCGAACAAGGGTGAGCCGATGAGCGATTGGCCCGTGTGCCGTTCGGTCGCCGCCAGGAGCGACCAGGCCGGGCCCTCGATGCCGTACACCTGGGCATCGCCGAACCTCGCCGCGGCCACCTCGTCGCGCAGCTGCTGACCGCTGTGGAAGTACGCCGCGGTGAACGCCTTCTTCCCGTCGTGGACCTGCGTGGCCAGGATGCCGCCGATGTTCTTCCGCATCGACTCCTTGTGGAGGTGCGCGAAGGCGGTGTGTTCGAAGAGGGAGGCGTACCGGTTGATCCCGGCCGCCGCCAGAAGCCCTCCCGGCTTGAGCACCCTGTAGGCCTCGGCGAGCGCCTGGTCCCGGTCGGCGCGGTCGATCAGGTGATACAGGGGCCCCAGTACGAGGACCACGTCGTACGAGGCGTCCTGTGCGGTCAGCCTCCGGGCGTCGCCCAGTTCGACGGAAGCTCCGGTCTGCTCGGCCTGCTCCATGTGGCGGGGAACCGGGTCGACGAGGTGTACGGCGTACCCGTCCTCGACCAGCCATCGGGCATGAGCACCGGGCCCGCCACCGACGTCGAGAATCCTGGCGGGCGGTCCGGGGAGGTATCGGCGCAGTAGTTCCTGCGTGCGTACCATCTCCAGACAGCCATCGGCAGTGGCGGTCAACCGGTCCGCCTCGTCGATGGTCTCGCTGTAGAACCTAATGATCTCCGGCGCTACCTCAAGGCTCCTCATACGGAGCATTCTGGGGCTCACCGGTGGACCAGTCCAGTAATCGGAAGTGCGCACCATGCCGCTGCTGAAGTACGAGCAGATCGCCGAAGATCTGCGCACCCGGATCGCGAACAGCGAATTCGGCCCAGGCGACCTGTTGCCTTCAGGCCGCGACCTCGCCGAGCAGTGGGCTGTCTCGCGGGCCACTGTCGTCAAGGCCTATGACGTACTACGCAACGACGGCCTGGTAGCGGCCCGCCAAGGCTCCGGCTTCACGGTCGTGGAGACTCCGATCGCCCGACCGGCGGGCGGGCGCCGCGCGGGTTCCACTCGCCTGTCCGGCGGCGCCCCCTACCGACGCCTCGGCGTCCCCGACCGTACCGTGCCGCCTGCTCACATCGCCGATGCTCTGGGACTCGAATCCACCGAGGAGGCGCTGCGCCGCGTACGGCTGGTGCTACTGGACGACGGAGCGCCGCACAGCCTCGTGACGGCCTGGTTCCCGCTGCCGGTCGCTGACGCTGCGCCGCGGCTGTCGATGAAGGGGCCGATCGCGGAGGGCACCACACACTATGTGCGTCGCCAGACCGGCCGGTCCCCGGCAGAGGGAGTCGACGTCACCACCGTACGCCTGGCCACGGACGAAGAAGCGCATCTTCTGCACGTGCAGCAGCCGACAGCCGTGGCAGTCGTGCTGCACACGGCCTTCGATCAGAACCGCAAGCCGCTTGTGTGCGAAGAGGGCGTGACGGCGTCACACGCTTTCGAACAGATCGACAAATACCCCATGCAGTAAGCGAACTGGTGCTCCCTTATCTTTTCGGTACAGCTTGACTGGACCGGTCCACCGGTCCAATCTCTTCTCAACGTAGTGCAGTCGTGCCATCCGGTTCCCGTGCGGCCTCAAACCTGAGAAGGAGCGCCGACACATGCAAACTACAACCCCAGCGCTAGGCGCGGCGAAGCAGTTCCGAGACGCCCCGCCGGACCTCGCCACGATGCGCGAGACCGTGCTCTGGCTGCTGGACCCGGACGCCACTCCGGAGGCGCTGCCGCCGGCCCCCGCCGAACTCGGCGCGCTCGCCCTCCAGTTGCGCGGGCACTTGGACCTCCTGATGCCCGAAGTCGAGGCCGCGGCCCACAGGCTGCCGAAGGACAGCATCCCGAGGTACTGCGCGCTCGCCTGCCTGGGCGAGGCCCAGGAGCGGCTCCGCGCCGAGCCGACCCGCAGGTACGGCGGCGCCATCGGCCACGCCCGCCGCCTGGCCCGCGTCCTGAGCGCGCTGTGCGACCACTACGAGAACCTCGATAAGGCCACACCGTGAAGACGACCGTCGGCCTACTCGTGTACGTGACGGTCGTAACCGGCCCAGTCCGCGGGTCAGGGCCGCACCGCCAAGAACACCCCTTCCGCCAGAGGATCGCACCCTCCGGGCGGAAGGGGCGCCCGATCCCGTTCCCAGCCCGCCCTTCGACAGGTCGAGCTGCCGGGAAGGGCACTCAAACCTTCGGCTACTTCCTCCACCACCGGCCCAACAGCAAGGCACGCACCACGCCCTGATGACCAGCACGGTCGACCGGATTCGCGCCCAGGGGCTTCGACGTCGACGAACGGCTGCGGGGCACGGCGGCCGAGTGCAACCCACCAGCGTGCTGCGGCGACGGCCCGTGCTGCTTTCGTATAGGTGCGTTCAGGATAGTGCGCCCACACGCGCCGGAGCGCGCCTGATCACCAGCGCCATCAACGCCGCCGCCGCGCACAGGGTGCCGGATGCGTACCAGACCATGTCGTAGGTGCCGAAGACGTCGCGGGCGACGCCGCCGAGGAAGGCGACGAGGGCCGCGCCGACCTGGTGCGAGGCGAGGACCCAGCCGAAGACGATGGCGCTGTCCTCGCCGTACTGCTCCCGGCACAGGGCCAGCGTGGGCGGGACGGTGGCGACCCAGTCGAGGCCGTAGAAGATGATGAAGAAGATCATCGGGGGGTGCACGGACGGCCCCAGCAGCATGGGGAGGAAGAGGAGCGAGATGCCGCGCAGGGCGTAGTAGACGGCGAGCAGGCGGCGCGGTTCGAAGCGGTCGGTGAACCAGCCGGAGGCGATCGTGCCGACGACGTCGAACACACCGATGACCGCGAGCAGCGAGGCCGCCGCCGTGACGGGCATGCCGTGGTCGTGGGCGGCGGGCACGAAGTGGGTCTGGATCAGGCCGTTGGTGGACGCGCCGCAGATCGCGAAGGTGCCGGCGAGCAGCCAGAACGGGCCGGTGCGCACGGCGGAGGAGAGGACCGTGAGAGTGCGGCGGGCGGCTCCGGTGACCGGCGCGGGCTTCGGTACGAACTCCTGCGCGCCGTACGGCTTCAGGCCCACGTCGGCCGGGTGGTCGCGCAGCAGTATCCAGACGAAGGGCACTACGGCGAGCGCGGCGAGGGCGACCGTCACGGCGGCCGGGCGCCAGTCGTAGGACTCGACCATCCAGGACAGCAGCGGCAGGAAGATCAGCTGGCCGGAGGCGGAGGCGGCGGTGAGGATGCCGCTGACCAGCCCGCGCCGCTCGGTGAACCACCGGTTGGTGACCGTGGCGGCGAAGGCGAGGGCCATCGAGCCCGAGCCGAGGCCGACCAGCAGCCCCCAGCACAGCAGCAGCTGCCAGGCCGCCGTCATCCACACGGTCAGGCCGGAGCCGAGCGCGATCACCGTCAGCGCGACGGCGACCACCCGGCGGATGCCGAAGCGGTCCATCAGCGCGGCGGCGAAGGGCGCGGTGAGGCCGTAGAGCGCGAGGTTGATCGAGACGGCCGCGCCGATCGTGCCGCGCGACCAGCCGAAGTCCTGGTGCAGGGGGTCGATGAGCAGGCCGGGCAGGGAGCGGAAGGCGGCCGCGCCGATGATCGTGACGAAGGTGACGGCGGCCACGAACCAGGCGCGGTGGATGCGTTTCCTCCGGGTGGGCGGGGCCTGGACCGGGGCTGCGGCTTCACTTGTCTGAGTCACGTCATCGAGGGTCCTGTGTCCGGTCCCGTGTATCGAGTGGCCCGAAGGTCAGCATTCGTTAGGATCGGGCCATGACTGTCGGACAGGGCTTCCGCCCGCACCGGATCGCCGTCCTCGCGCTGGACGGCCTGCTCCCCTTCGAGCTGGGCATCCCGCACCGGATCTTCGGGCGCCCGAAGGATGCCGAGGGGCGGCACCTGTACGAGGTGGTGACGTGCTCGGTCCGGCCGCCCGGCCCGGTCGAGACGGACGCCGACTTCGCGGTGCAGGTCCCGCACGGCCCCGAGGCCCTGGAGACGGCAGACACGGTGATCGTCCCGGCGTCGTACGAACTCGGCCCGGTCTACGAGGAGGGCAGGCTGACCGACGAGCTGTCCGCCGCGTTCGCCCGCATCCGCCCCGGCACCCGCCTCGCCTCCATCTGCACCGGCGTGTACGTCCTCGCCGCCGCGGGCCGCCTCGACGGCCGCCCGGCGACCACCCACTGGGCGGACGCCGACCGCTTCCAGCGCATGTTCCCGCGGATCAAGGTGGACGCGGACGTGCTGTTCATCGACGACGGTGACGTGCTGACCTCGGCCGGGGTGGCCGCCGGGATCGACCTGTGCCTGCACATGGTGCGCCGCGACCACGGCACGGCCGTCGCCAACGAGGTGGCCCGCCGCACGGTCGTCCCGCCCCACCGCGACGGCGGCCAGGCCCAGTACATCCACCGCCCCGTCCCCGACCCCCAGCTCGCCACGACCACCGCGGCCCGCGCCTGGGCCCTCGGCCGCCTGCACGAGCCGATCCAGCTGCGGGACCTGGCCGAGCAGGAGGCCATGTCGGTCCGCACCTTCACCCGCCGCTTCCGCGAGGAGGTCGGCATCAGCCCCGGCCAGTGGCTCACCCAGCAGCGCGTCGAACGCGCCCGCCACCTCCTGGAGTCCACCGACCTCTCCGTCGACCAGGTGGCCCGTGACGCCGGCTTCGGCACGGCCCAGTCGATGCGCCAGCACCTGCAGCAGGCGCTGGGGGTGACGCCGACGGCATACCGGCGGACGTTCCGGGCGCGGGTCGACGGGTCGGTCTAGACAGCCGGCGCCCGCAGGGGACACCGGGCACCGGCTGCGGAGACCCGGACACCGGCTGCGGAGACCCAGGCACCGGCTCTGGACCCCCGCCCCGCCTCAGAACGTCAGCACCGCCCGCGCCACCCGCCCCGCCTCCGCCTCGGCCCGGGCCTTCTCGAAGTCCTCCACCGGATAGGTCGCCGTCACCAACTCGTCCAGGAGCAGCCGGCCCTGGCGGTACAGGTCGGCGTACAGGGGGATGTCCCGCTGGGGGCGCGAGGAGCCGTAGCGGCAGCCGAGGACGGACTTGTCCAGGTACAGGGAGGAGACCAGGAAGGACGCCTCGGCCGTCGCCGCGGGGACCCCGAGCAGGATCGCCTGGCCGTGCCGGTCGAGGAGGTCGACGGCCTGGCGGATCAGCTCGACCCGGCCCACGCACTCGAAGGCGTGGTCCGCGCCGTTCGGCAGGATGTCCCGCACGCCCTCCGTGGAGGTCAGGAAGTCCGTCGCGCCGAACTGCCGCGCCGTCGCCTCCTTCGCCGGATTCGCGTCCACCGCCACGATCCTGAGCGCGCCCGCGATCCGCGCGCCCTGGATGACGTTCAGACCGATGCCGCCCGTACCGATGACGACCACGCTGTCCCCGCGGTCCACCCGGGCCCGGTTCAGCACAGCCCCCACGCCGGTCAGCACCCCGCAGCCGATCAGCGCGGCCGACGGCAGCGGGATGTCCTTCGGGATCCGCACCGCCTGCACGGCCTTGACGACCGTACGTTCCGCGAACGCCGAGTTGGAGGCGAACTGGTGGACGAGCCGCTCGCCCCGCGTGAACGGCTTCCCCGGCCGCCCGATGGCCCGCCGGCACATCGTCGGCCGCCCCCGGTCGCACTCCGGGCACGCGCCGCAGTTGGCGAGCGTGGACAGGGCCACATGGTCGCCGGGGGCGACATGGGTGACGCCCGCGCCGACCGCCTCCACCACTCCGGCTCCCTCGTGGCCGAGCACCACCGGGACCGGGAAGGGGATGGTGCCGTCCACCACCGACAGGTCGCTGTGGCACAGGCCCGCCGCCGAGATCGCCACCAGCACCTCGCCGGCCCCCGGGTCCCTCACCTCCAGGTCGTCCACCACCTGGACCTGATGGCCGTCGAACACCACACCACGCATCACACGACCCCCTTCGGCTCTCTCGGCAGGCCGAGCACCCGCTCGGCGATGATCGTGCGCTGGACCTGGTCCGAGCCGCCGTAGATGGTGTCGGCCCGGGAGAAGAGGAACAGGTGCTGTTCGGGGTCGAGTTCGTACGGCGCCGACGGCGACCAGTCCACGGGCCCCGCGGCGGCGGCCCCGCCCCGGACCTGGACGGCCAGCTCGCCCAACCGCTGGTGCCAGTTCGCCCACAGCAGCTTGGCCACGCTGGGCGCGCCCGCGTCGCCGGAGCCGCCGAGGGTGCGCAGGGCGTTCCAGCGCATGGTGCGCAGCTCGGCCCACTGCCGCACGAGCCGCGCGCGCACGACCGGGTCGTCGACGGCACCGCTGCCCACCGCGGTCCGGATCACCCGCCCCAACTCCTCGGCGAACCCCACCTGTTGAGCGACGGTCGACACCCCCCGCTCGAACCCCAGCAGGCTCATCGCCACCTGCCAGCCCTGCCCCTCTCCCCCGACGAGATGCTCCACCCGCGCGCGTGCCCCGTCGAAGAACACCTCGTTGAAATCGCTCGTCCCGGTCATCTGCCGGATGGGCCGCACCTCGATACGCCCCGGCTGATCCATGGGCACCAGCAGAAAACTGAGCCCGCGATGGCGGCGGGACGCTGAATCGGTCCGGGCCAACACGAAGCACCAGTCGGCCTCGTGGGCGAGGGAGGTCCAGATCTTCTGCCCCGTGATCCGGTAGTACTCCCCGTCCCGCACCGCCGCCGTACGCACCCCGGCCAGGTCGGACCCGGCGCCCGGTTCGCTGTATCCCTGACACCACATCTCCTCGCCCCTCGCGACGGGCGGCAGGAAACGACTCTTCTGCTGGTCCGTGCCATGGGCGATGAGGGTGGGCGCGAGCAGGTTCTCCCCGATGTGCCCCGAGCGCGGGGGCGCGGCCGACCGCGCGTACTCCTCGGCCCAGGCGACCTGCTGGGTGAGCGTGGCAGTCCGGTTCCCGTACCCGCCCTCGGCCCAACCGATGCCGATCCAGCCGGCCTCACCGAGGGCCTTCTCCCAAGTACGCCGGTCTACGGCGCGGTGGGCATGCGCGGCCAGCCACGCACGGGCCTCGGCACGGAAGGCGGCGTCCTCGGCGGTGAATGCAAAGTCCACAGGGTCTCCTTTTGACGCCGGATGCGCTCCGACTCAGGCGTTGGGACGCTCGCCCCGCGCAGCGGCACGTTCCATCGCCTGCACCTGCGCCAGCATCGGCATCGGATCCACCCCCACCGACCCCGGCAGAACCTCCGCGATCCGCTCCGGCGTCCAGGCCCCCTCGCCATACACGGCACGGAGTTCACGTGGCTGCGCCCACACCGCGATCTTCGACCCGGCGACGGTGTACACCTGCCCCGTCACCCCCTGCTCCTTCGCGGAGTGGGACAGCAGGTACACCACCAGCGCGGCCACATCCTCCGGCTCCCCGATCTCCGTCAGCGCCATGGGGACGTTCGCCGACATCCGCGTACGAGCGACCGGCGCCACCGCGTTCGCCGTCACCCCGTACTTGCTCAGGCCGAGCGCGGCACTCCGCACCAGTGAGATGATCCCGCCCTTCGCCGCGCTGTAGTTGGCCTGCGACACGGAGCCCTGATGGTTGCCGCTGGTGAACCCGATCAAGGTCCCCGTCCGCTGCTTCCGCATCACCGCCGAGGCGGCCCGGAAGACGGTGAAGGTGCCCTTGAGGTGGGTGGCGACCACCGGGTCCCACTCCTCCTCGGACATGTTGAACAGCATGCGCTCGCGCAGGATCCCGGCCACGCAGACGACTCCGTCGATACGGCCGTACGACGTCACCGCCGCGTCCACGACCCGCTGCCCACCCGCCATGGTGGAGATGTCGTCGGCCACAGCGATCGCCTCGCCCCCAGCCGCCTCGATCTCCTTGACGACGGCCTCGGCGACCTCGCTGGTGGGCGAGGAGCCGTCCACGGAGACGCCGAAGTCATTGACGACGACCTTCGCTCCCTCGGCGGCAGCCGCACACGCGACCGCGCGCCCGATGCCCCGTCCGGCGCCCGTCACGGCGACCACCTTGCCTGCCAAGAAGTTCCCCACGCCCGGCCCCTTCCCGCGGTTTCTGACGGACCGTTAGATTTTATGGCCCGCCAGATGCGTGGACACAAGCCCCGGGGAGGCATCTGATGTCACTGCCCGCCGAATTCCATGAGATCGCCAAGCGCGTGAGCAACTGGGGGCGTTGGGGGGCGGACGACGAGATCGGCACCCTGAACCTGATCACCGACGAGGTCGTCCGCGAGGCCGCCGCCTGCGTCCGCACGGGCCGGCGCGTCCCCCTCGCCCTCCCCCTCCGACAGGACGGCGTGCAGACCGGGATGATCCCGGGGCGGGTCAACCCGCTGCACGCCATGGTGCAGATCAACCAGGAGCTGTTCGGGCCGGGCACGGTGGCGTGCAGCGACGACGCGGTGACCATGGGGCTGCAGGCCGGCACCCACTGGGACGCGCTGACCCATGTCTCGCACTCCGGGAAGCTCTACAACGGCCGCCCGGCGCACACGGTCACCGCGCACGGCGGCGCGGAGTTCAGCGGCATCGACAAGGCGCGGCACATCGTCTCGCGCGGGGTGCTGCTGGACGTGGCACGCGCGCGTGGCGCGGACCGGCTGGCGGGCGGCCACGCGGTCACGCCGGAGGACCTGGAGGCGGCCGAGGAACTCGCGGGGACGCGCGTGCGTGCCGGGGACATCGTGCTCGTACGGACCGGGCAGGTGCAGGTGTATCTCGCCGGGGACAAGCACGGGTACGGCTATCCGTCGCCGGGGCTCTCGGTGCGCTGCCCGGAGTGGTTCCACGCGCGCGATGTCGCCGCGGTCGCCAACGACACGCTCACGTTTGAGATATTTCCGCCCGAGATCGACAATCTATGGCTGCCCGTGCACGCGCTGGACCTGGTGGAGATGGGGATGCTCCAGGGGCAGAACTGGAATCTCGAGGAGTTGTCCACAGCCTGTGGAGAAGAAGGGCGGTACACGTTCCTGCTCTCGGCGATGCCGGAGCCGTTCGTCGGCGCGACGGGGACGCCCGTGGCTCCGATCGCGGTCCTGTGAAGTCGGGTTGGCGGCGCGCCCCCCTGTACTCGACCTCGCGCCGCCACCCGGTGCGACCCACACTCGACGAGGACCGCCGTCATCCGCGCCCTCGCCGTCCCCTCGCGGCGAATCGTCGCCCACAAGCGTGTTCAAACGGTCACAAGCCGTCAACACCGGTTCAGCGATTTATTACGTACGCCCGATTCATCATGACCGCGCACGGGTGCATCCCCGGCGCACCGTCCCGGCGGGGCCTACACCGCTTCGAAGGCGAGATCCTCGTACGCGGACCGTCCGCCCCCGTACGCCATCGCTGCGCCCTCCCCGGGCTGCGAGCAGCGGTCGAGCTCGCACCAGATGCTCTTGCCGGAGCCCTCCGGTCTCCAGCCCCAGCGGTCGGCGAGGCAGTCGACGAGCGCCAGACCGCGGCCGCCGGTGGCCTCACCACCCGGGCAGCGCCGAACGGGCGCACAGGAGCTGGTGTCGGCCACCTCGAGCCGTACGGTGGAGGATTCGACCGTGTCCGAGGGCAGGGACAGCCGCAGCACGGCCGGACAACCGGTGTGCACCACAGCGTTGGTGACCAGTTCCGAGACGAGCAGGATCAGCGTCTCGGCGAGCGGCTCGTCGGCCTCTATACCGGACCCGGCCAGGCGCGAACGGGCCCACCTCCGGGCTCGCCCCACCTCCGCGGGGTCGGGCCGGACTTCCAGCTGCACCTGAAGTACCTGCACCGCTCACACCATCCGAACCGGCGGACGCATGACCTCGCGCCACGCGCACACCGCGACGAGGGCCACGATCGTAGCCATTCTCTGCATGGCCAGAACAACGGCCAGCACAAGGGTCACGGACCGTGACTCCCGTGCGAGACAGCATGGTTGACGTACAGTCACCCCAACAAGCGCTTCGGGCATATTCCAGCGCGAAGGAGTACTCGTGCGGGATACTGTGCGACGCTCATCACAGGCAGTCGAACAGGCCGACTCCGGCATCACCCCAGGGGCAATACCGGCACGGCTCGCGCTCGCAGCCACTCGCATCCCACACAAGGTACCGGAGCAGGCGCCCGACTCCGGGATGTGACGAGTCACGCGAAGGACACAACCCGGTATCAACGCTCCGTGATTCCGGTACGCCACGATCCGCGACATCCTGGGCCAACGGTTTCCCGGCGGACCAGCACAGCGCACCGCCGAACGATCAGGCCACCAGATCAGCGGCCAACGCTTCCTCACTCTCCGTGCTCCCACCGCCACGTTGGGCCCGCACCCAGGCCCGTTTGAGATGCAGATGGACTTCCGCCTCCCAGGTGAAGCCCATGCCGCCGTGCACCTGGAGGCAGTCCCGGGCCCCGCGGACGGCGGCCTCGTCGGCGAGCAGCCGGGCCGCGGCGATGTCGGCGGGGTCGGCGGTCACGGCGGCCGCGTAGACCGCGGCGCGGGCCGTCTCGGCGCGCACCAGCAGGTCGGCGCACAGGTGTTTGACGGCCTGGAAGGCCCCGATCGGCTGCCCGAACTGCTCACGCGTCCGGGCGTGTTGCGCGGCCAGCTCGCACGCGCGCGTGGCCGTGCCGAGCTGCTCGGCGGCCGTGAGGAGCACGGCCACCGGGTCCGGTGCGCCGTCGGCGCCGGGAACACGGTGCAGGGGCGTCAGAGGGTCAACCGAGCGCAGGGGTACGGCCCCGGAGGCGTCCCCGTCCACGGCGTCCGCCGCGTCCAGCCACTCCGCGAGCGAGCCGTCCACCCGGGCCACCACGGCCTCCCCGGCGGCCGCCCCGGGTACGGACCCGGCGGCGAGGTGGGTGGCCAGCACGGGCCCGGGCAGCAGCGCGCGGCCGGTCTCCTCGAAGACCAACACCGCTTCCGGCAGCCCCAGTCCGACCCCGCCCGCCGCCTCCGGCAGCCGCAGCGCGAACAGGCCCGCGGCCCCCAGCTCCCGCCACAGCTCCCGGTCCAGCCGCCCGGGCCGGGCCACGGCCGCCCGCAGCGCGTCGGCGCCGAACCGGCGCTCCAGCAGCTGCCGTACCCCGGCCCGCAACGCCCGTTGCTCCTCGGTGAGTCGGAAGCGCACGGTCACCGTCCCTTCGGCAGGCCGAGGATGCGCTCGGCGACGATGTTGCGCTGGATCTGGGAGGTGCCGGCGGCGATGGTGTACGACAGCGAGGAGAGCCGGTCCAGGACCCAGGGCCGGTCCAGATCCAGGCTGTCCGGGCCGAGCACCTCGGCGGCGGTGTCGTACAGCTCCTGACGGGCGTGCGAGTAGCTCAGTTTGAAAACCGAACCCCCGACGCCCGGGAACCCGCCGCTCGCCTCCGCCTCGCTCACGTTCCACTGGGTCAGCCGCCACAGCGCCCGGAACTCGGCATGGAGCCGCCCGAGCCGCCGGCGCAGTTCCGGGTCGTCCCAGCGGCCGTTCTCCCGTGCCGTGCGGGCGAGTTCGCCCAGCACCCGGCGGCAGGCGACGATTTCGCCGACGAAGGCGGTACCGCGCTCGAAGGACAGCGTCACCATGGTCACGCGCCAGCCGTCGTTCTCCGCGCCCACCCGGTTGGCGACCGGCACCCGTACCTCGTCCAGGAACACCTCGGCGAACTCCGCCGACCCGGCGAGCGTGCGCAGCGGCCGTACGGTGATGCCGTCTGCGTCCATGGGCATGGCCAGCCAGGTGATGCCCTGGTGCTTGGGCGCCGCCGGGTCCGTGCGGACCAGCAGCTCGCACCAGTCGGCGACCTCGGCGTGCGAGGTCCAGATCTTGGACCCGCTCACCACGTAGTCGTCGCCGTCCCTCCGCGCGCGCGTGCGCAGCGCGGCGAGATCGGAGCCCGCCTCCGGCTCACTGAACCCCTGGCACCACACCTCGTCCCCGCGCAGGATCGGCGGCAGCCAGCGCGCCCGCTGCTCGGCGGTCCCCTCGGCGGCGATGGTCGGACCGGCGTGCAGCAGCCCGACGAAGTTGGCCCCCACATAGGGCGCACCCGCCTTCTCCGTCTCCTCCAGGAAGATCAGGCGAACGCTCGGTGATCCGTCCCAGTGGACGTCGGCGTACCCGGCGTCGTACAGCATCCGCTGCCAGCCGAGGTCGTACGCGCGCCGGCCCGGCCAGTCGTCCGGGGACGGCTTGGCAGGGAGGGTGGGCAGCGCCTTGCCGAGCCACTCCCGCAGCCGGGCCCGGAACTCCTCCTCTTCCGGTGTGTAGGAGAGGTCCATCACCGATCGAGGTCCAGGTCGAGCATGCGGATGGCGTTGCCGCGCATCAGCTTGTACACGGTCTCGTCGTCCAGCCCCTTCACATGGTCGAGGGCGACCTCCTTGGTGTGCGGGAAGGTCGAGTCGACGTGCGGGTAGTCGGTCTCGAAGGTGGCGTTGTCGCGGCCGACGACGTCCAGGGAGGCGACCCCGTGCTTGTCGCGGAAGAAGCAGCAGAAGATCTGCCGGTAGTAGTACGTCGACGGCGGCTCCGGGATCAGGTCCCGCACCCCGCCCCAGGCGCGGTGCTCCTCCCACACGTCGTCGGCGCGCTCCAGGGCGTACGGGATCCAGCCCATCTGCCCTTCGGAGTAGGCGAGTTTGAGGACGGGGAACTTCACCAGCACCCCGCTGAACAGGTAGTCCATCATCGAGGCCATCGCATTGTTGAAGCTGAGCGAGGCCTGGACGGCGGGCGGCGCGTCCGGGGAGGCGGCGGGCATCTGCGAGCTGCTGCCGATGTGCATGTTGACCACCGTCCCCGTCTCCTGGCACACCGCGAAGAACGGGTCCCAGTACCCGGAGTGGATGGACGGCAGCCCGAGGTAGGTGGGGATCTCGGAGAAGGTCACGGCGCGCACCCCGCGCGCGGCGTTGCGCCGGATCTCTGCGACGGCCAGCTCCACATCCCACAACGGAATGAGACACAACGGGATCAGCCGTCCCCCGCTGTCCCCGCACCACTCCTCCACCATCCAGTCGTTGTAGGCGCGCACACAGGCAAGGGCGACCTCCTTGTCGTGCGCCTCGGCGAAGGTCTGCCCACAGAAGCGCGGGAAGGTCGGGAAGCAGAGGCTGGCCTCGACGTGGTTGAGGTCCATGTCCGCGAGCCGCGCCTTGGGATCCCAGCAGCCACGCCGCATCTGCTCCCGGGTGATCCCCTCCAGGGTCATCTCGTCCCGGTCGAAGCCGACGGCGGCGATGTTGCGCTTGTACGGGAACTTCAGGTCCTCGTAGATCCACCAGTCCGTCGGCTGGCCCTCCGGGTCCATGGTGATCTGGTACTTCCCGCCGACGTACGCCAGCTCTCCGATCCCGGCGGTCAGCGGCTTGGGCCCCCGGTCCCGGTACTTCGCCGGGAGCCAGGTCTCGAAGAGGTGGGCGGGCTCGATCACGTGGTCGTCGACGCTGATGATGCGGGGCAGTTCGGTCATGGATCCCCCACCTGCTACTGATCTGATGGACCGTCAGATTCACCTTCTCCAGCAGGCTAGCCGCACACCCCTGGACCGACAAGGCACACCGCCCTACGCTCTGCTCCGAATCTGACATACCGTCAGCTAGCAGGGGGTCGAAGTGAACGACACCGCACACGCCCTGGGCCTCTCGCACACCCTGTGGGAGCTGGTGGACCGCCGGGCCCGCCTCACCCCCGACCGGCCCGTCCTGCTCCAGGACGACCGCCGGCTGACCTTCGGCGAGCTGCGCGCGCGGGCCGAGCGGGTCGCGGCCGGCCTGTACGACATGGGGGTACGCCCCGGCACGGTGGTCGCCTGGCAGCTGCCCACCCGCATCGAAACGGCCCTGCTCTCCTTCGCGCTGGCCCGCCTGGGCGCCGTGCAGTCCCCGGTCATCCCGTTCTACCGGGACCGGGAGGTGGGCTTCGCGCTGCGCGAGTCCAAGGCCGAGTTCTTCGCCGTACCGGGCGTCTGGCGCGGCCACGACCACACGGAGATGGCCCGCCGCCTCGGCGCGAAGGGCGTCTTCGAGGCGTACGACACCCTGCCCGAGGGCGACCCGTCCGCCCTCCCCGCTCCCCCCGCCGAGGGCACCTCGGTCCGCTGGATCTACTGGACCTCGGGGACCACCTCCGACCCCAAGGGAGTCCTGCACACCGACCGCTCCCTGATAGCGGGCGGCTCCTGCCTCGCCCACGCACTGCGCCTCACCCCCGAGGACGTGGGCTCGATGGCGTTCCCGTACGCGCACATAGCCGGCCCCGACTACACGGTGATGCTGCTGCTCTACGGCTTCCCGGCGGTGATGTTCGAGCAGTTCGCGCTGCCGGACGCGCTGGAGGGGTACCGGCGGCACGGGGTGACGGTGGCGGGCGGCTCCACGGCGTTCTACTCGATGTTCCTGGCCGAACAGCGCAAGCAGCCGGGCGTGAAGGTCATCCCTTCGCTGCGGCTGCTGGCGGGCGGCGGAGCCCCGAAACCCCCGGAGGTCTACCACTCGGTCGTACGCGAGATGGGCGTCCAGCTCACCCACGGCTACGGCATGACCGAGGTACCGATGATCACCATGGGGGACCCGGAGGACACGCCGGAGAACCTCGCGACGACCGAGGGACGCCCGCCGCAGGGGATGGAGATCCGGATCGTCGACGGCGAGGTACGGCTGCGCGGGGAGGCGGTGTGCCAGGGCTATCTCGACCCCGCCCAGACGGCGGCCGCCTTCGACCCGGAGGGCTTCCTGCGCACGGGCGACCTCGGGCACGTGACGGACTCCGGCCACCTGGTCCTCACCGGCCGGCTGAAGGACGTGATCATCCGCAAGGGCGAGAACATCTCGGCCAAGGAGATCGAGGACCTCCTCGCCGCCCATCCGGCGGTGGGGGATGTGGCCGTGATCGGCCTGCCGGACCCGGACCGCGGGGAGCTGGTCTGCGCGGTGATCGAACAGGCGCCGGGCGCCGGTGAGTTGACGCTGACAGACGTTGTCTCCTACCTGCGCACGGAAGGCCTGTCCGTCCACAAACTGCCGGAGCGGCTGGAGGTCGTGGAGGCCCTTCCGCGTAACGAGACCTTGCGGAAGGTGCTCAAGTACAAGCTGCGGGAGCGGTTTTCGCGGCCGGTTCCCTGACGGTCGTGAGCAACAGCCTTTGCCTGCCCTCGCCGGCCACGGTTCCCGGCTTGCGGACGGCCGGCTGAGGGATCTGGACATCGCGCTGCGGCGGTTCACGGGCGGCGGCGTATCGGCCGCGCTGCACGAGCTGTGGCGACAGCTGGAGACCGGATTCGAGGTCGCCGAGGCCCTGGCCGGACTCGGCACACTGAGCCGGGACGCTTCCGCCGTCCTCTCGGAGCCGTAGAGAGGGGTACGCGTCCGGCTCGGCGGCGAGGCGTGCGTGGTCAGCGCCCGCAGCTACTCGGGAACGGTGAAGTAGCGCGCGAACGCCGGGACGATCTCCGCCTCGCCGATCCTGCCGTCGCCGTCCGTGTCGAGTGCGGCGGCGGTCGCCCGGGCGATCTCGTCCGGGACGTGGAAGACCCTGAGGACACGGGCGGTGTCGGGGACGGTGGCGTGGCCGTCCTCGTCCGGGTCCGCCACCGCCAGGGCCGCGTGCAGGAAGGGGCGGGCGATCTCGCCGAAGCGGTCGGGGTTGTCGCGCAGGCGCTTGACCGCGCCAGTGACGAACTCCTCGCGGGTGATGCGCTGGTCCCCGTCCCGGTCCGCGATGCCCGCCATGCCCTGCCAGAAGGCCTCCGCACCGGCGTACAGCGCCTGACCCTTGTCGGAACGGGCAGGGACGGCGAACTCGGCGAGCAGCGCCTTGGCCGCCGCGTTGAAGTCCTCGCGGTCGATGTAGCCGTTGCCGTCCTGGTCGAAGGTGGCGAACCGGGCGGCGATCCTGCGCTCGTACTCGGTGCTGACCATGTCTGTTCGGGCCGCCTTACGTTGACGTGGAGGTCGATCTGGCAGGGAGCGTACGTCGTGGGAGGCGGCGGCGTGACGGAAAAGGGGTGGTTGTGCCAAGACCGGGGGAATTCTGGAACAACCTTGTGGCGATGGCACGGCGGTAGGGCGGTAGGGCAGTACTGACGCCGATCACGGTGGCGTTCAGGCCGACAGGGGACCCGCCTCGTCGGCGGTGGCGGACTCGACGTCGGGACGTATGTCGAAGAGGCGGCGGACGCCGAGCGCGCCGAGGACCCGGTTGACGTGCGAGCCGTCGTCCGCGCCCCGGTCCGGCAGGATCAGCCGCAGCCGGCCCTGGCAGGAGCGGATCAGCCGGCGGGCGGCGACCAGGACGCCGACCCCGCTGGAGTCGCAGAAGAAGACCTCGGAGAGGTCGAGGATCAGGCCGTGGTGACCCTCGGCCACCACGTCGTGCACGCGCTGGCGCAGCACCGGCGAGGTCATGAGGTCCAGTTCCCCGGACACCCGGAGCACGGCCCACTCGCCCTGTGCACCCTGTTCGGTGCTGGTCACCTTGAACGCCACGGCCACGCCCCTCCGCTCGCCGGATCTCCCGGGAACCGCCCGGAAACGGAAGCAGTTCCTACGTTTCTCTCCGCGCGGCTGCCCAGCGGCGGTTCCCTGAAACTTCGGAGAACAAACCGCGCGCGATCAACATGGGGCTTGTTTCAGTCACTATCGATCCTGTTCGATCGGAGATGGACACCCCTTGCGTGAAGATCGTGTGAAGAGGGCACTATCACCTGCGGCGCCTCGGGGGGCGCACATTGACACAAAGGGGCGTGCACGGTCAGACGTGCCGACTACATTCGAGAGGACAGGGCCAAGACGCTGGACGGGCCGGCCGAGGGCGAGGGGAGGGGCAGCATGGCGCAGAAGGACGTACCGCCCCGGTGGGACCGCAAGATGCAGCAACGGCTCGCGCGCGGCGAGGCGGCCGCGCTCGGCGAGCTGTACGACCGGTTCGCCTCCCTCGTGCACAGCCTCGCCCACCGCGTCCTCGGCGACGAGCGGGCCGCGGACGGTGTGACCCGCGAGGTCTTCGCCCACCTCTGGGAGCATCCCGACACCTACGATCCCCGGCAGGGTCCGCTGCGCTCCTGGGTCGCCGCGGTGACCCACCGGCTGGCCGTGCAGCGGCTGCGCGCCACCGAGACCGCCGCGCTCACCCGGGGCGAGGGCGGCTCCGCCGAGGAGCCGGAGATCCTGGAGGGCGAGGTGCTGGAGAGCCTGGAGACCAAGGTGCGCCGCGCCTCGGTCGCCGCCCGCGCCGACTACATCGTCCACTCGATGCCCGCCCCACTGCGTGCCGCGCTGGAACTGGCCTATTTCCAGCGCCGTGACTACCGCCAGACCGCCGTCGACCTCGGCGTGACCGAGGACGAGGCCCGCCGTCGGCTCCGCCTCGGCCTGCAACTGCTGTCCACCGCCCATGACATCGGCACACCGCCGGGATACGGGGGTGCGGTGTGAGCGGCACGGGAGGGTTCGAGGCGCACGACGGTCACGAGGGGGACGAACACCAGGGCGGGGGCGCTCAGGGAACCGGCTCCGGTGCCGGTGATGTGCCGCCGGGTGCCGGCGGTGCCGGACCCGACCGGTCGCCGCGGATACCGCTGCCCCGCGCCTCCGTCGAGGACAGCGGGCTGCCGCTGCCCGACCTCGCCGACCTGGGGGACCTCGCACCCG
This sequence comes from Streptomyces sp. NPDC031100, assembly GCF_055570785.1. Taxonomy (NCBI): domain Bacteria; kingdom Bacillati; phylum Actinomycetota; class Actinomycetes; order Kitasatosporales; family Streptomycetaceae; genus Streptomyces; species Streptomyces sp. NPDC031100. The sequence goes on along the minus strand of NZ_JBVIGN010000008.1, from coordinate 285,763 downwards.
TGCCGCTCGACCTGCCGCACGACGTCCTGAAGTCGCTCCTCGGCGCCTGGGCCCTGGCCGCCTGCTCGGCGGCCGAGACGGCCGCGGTGGAGGAGCATCTCGGCACCTGCGGCTCCTGCGCGGACGAGGCGCTGCGGCTGCGCGAGGCGGTCGGCCTGCTGCACCAGCCCGAGACCCTGGACCTGGACCCCGCCCTGCGCACCCGCGTCCTGGAGAGCTGCCTGGACCGCCGGCCGCCGCGCATCCCGGTGCCCGAGTGGGCGGCTCCGTACGACGCCGAGACCGCGCGCCTGGACGCGCTGCTCCAGGACTTCGGGGACGCCGAGTGGCATGCGCCGGTGCGGCTGCGCTGGTTCGATTCGGACGCACCGACGAGTCGTCGTACCACCGTGGCCGGCGTGATCGCGCATCTGCTGTCGGTGGACGGGCTGGTGGCGACGGCGCTCGGCCTGGAGGATCCGCTGGCCGAGGTCGTCGACAAGGACGGGTCGGGCGAGCAGGGCGTGGCAGGGCCGGCCGCACGGACCGAGGCGTTCTGGCGGACGTCCCACTTCCCTCCGACGCGATCGGTGCGGGGGCCGTGGCGGGAGCAGAGCCACAGCCTGGTGCGGACGGTGTCCTTCACGGGCGGCACCGCGGGCGGGCTCACGGTGTCGTACGGCGACTTCGCGCTGCCGTTGCACGACGCGATGCTGGACCGCGCGTTCGAGTGCTGGGTGCATGCGGAGGACATCGCGGAGGCGGTGGACTATCCCTACGAGCCGCCCGCGCCCCGGCACTTGAACAAGATGATCGACCTCGCCGCCCGGATGCTGCCGGCCGCGCTGGCCGAGCGGCGCCGAGCCGGGCTGTCCGCGCCGGGGCGGACCCCGCATCTGGTGCCGGCGGGGGCGCCGGGGCGGAGTCTGCGGCTGGAGATCGAGGGCGCCGCCGGTGGCGAGTGGCTGATCCCGCTGGACTCGCCGGCGGCGGTGGGCTCCGCCGAGTTCGAGGTGGCCCATGTCGCCCTGGACGGCGTGGAGTTCTGCAGACTGGCCGCGGGCCATGTGCCGCCGGAGGAGGCCGCGGCGGGGCGGGTGGGTGACCGGGAGGCGATCAGGGATGTGCTGTTCGCTGCCGCCGGGCTCAGCCGGATGTGAGCCTGGCGGCTACGGACGGGGGCACGCCCAGCCACATCGGCCCGCAGTCACCCGACCCGGGCAGCCCCCGGCTCAGTGCACCGAGAACCCGCCGTCCACGAAGATCGACTGCCCCGTGACATAGCCGGAGGCCCCGCTCGCCAGGAACACCGCCGCGCCCGCGAAGTCCTCCGCCAGTCCGTTGCGGCCGATCAGTGTGCGGGCGGCCAGTGCCGCCACCTTCTCGGGGTCGGAGGACAGCCGTGCGTTGAGCGGTGTCATCACGAAGCCCGGCACGAGGGTGTTGCAGGTGACGCCGTACGGCGACCAGGCCTCGGCCTGGGAGCGGGCCAGTGACTCCAGTGCGCCCTTGGAGACGCCGTAGGCGCCGCTGTGCACGAAGGCCCGGTGGGCCTGCTGGGAGGTGATGTGGATGATCCGGCCGAAGCCCCGCTCGGCCATGCCGGGACCGAACCTCTGCCCCAGCAGGAAGGGCGCCTCCAGGTTCAGCGCCATGGTGGCGTCCCACACGTCCTCGCCCAGCTCGCCCATCGGCGGCCGCAGGTTGACCCCGGCGCAGTTGACGAGGATGTCCGGCTCCCCGAACACCCCGGCAGCCTGCTCGGCCGCCGCGCGCACGCCGTCGCGGGTGCTCAGGTCGGCGCTGACCCAGGCCGCCCGGCAGCCCTCGGCCGTCAGCTCGTCGACCGTGGCGGCCAGCTGCGACTCCTTGCGCGCCACGACCACCACGCTCGCGCCGGCGCGCGCCAGCGCCCCGGTGACGGCCCGGCCGATGCCGGAGCTTCCGCCGGTCACCACCGCGACTCGGCCGTCCAGCGAGAACAGTTGGGAGAGGTACGCCTGCGCAGTCATGCGGGCAGCCTAATCGGCGGCCCTCAGGCGAAGATCACCGTCCGGCGGCCGTTGAGCAGGATCCGGCGCTCCGCGTGCCACTTCACCGCGCGCGCGAGTGCCTGGCACTCCACGTCCCGTCCGATGGCGACCAGTTGGTCCGGCGTCACACCGTGCCCCACCCGCTCGACCTCCTGCTCGATGATCGGGCCCTCGTCGAGGTCGGCCGTCACATAGTGCGCGGTGGCACCGATCAGCTTCACGCCCCGGGCGTGCGCCTGGTGGTACGGCTTGGCGCCCTTGAAGCTCGGCAGGAAGGAGTGGTGGATGTTGATGATCCGGCCGCTGAGCTGCTTGCACAGGTCGTCCGAGAGGACCTGCATGTAGCGGGCGAGGACGACCAGTTCGACGTTCTCCTCGCGCACGATCTCCAGCAGCTGTGCCTCGGCCTGCGCCTTGGTCTCCTTCGTCACCGGGATGTGGTGGAAGGGGACGTGGTACGAGCCCACCAGCTCCTGGAAATCCGTGTGGTTGGAGACCACGGCCGCGATCTCCACCGGCAGGGCGCCGATGCTGGCGCGGAAGAGCAGGTCGTTCAGGCAGTGGCCGAACTTGCTGACCATCAGGACGATGCGCATCTTCTCGTCGGCCCGGTTGAGCTGCCAGTCCATGTGGAAGGTGTCACCGATCGCCGCGAAGCTCGCCCGCAGCTTGTCCACGGTCAGCGGCGCGTCCGCCGAGAAGTGGACGCGCATGAAGAACAGTCCCGTGTCGTGGTCGCCGAACTGCTGGCTGTCCTCGATGTTGCAGCCGGTCATGAACAGGTAGCTCGACACGGCGTGCACGATGCCCTGCTTGTCCGGGCAGGAGAGGGTGAGGACGTACTGGTCGGCCGGGGCGGCGGCCGGGGCGGACTGCTCGTTCATGCACCACAGGGTCCCATACGGCCACGCGCCGTGGGCAATCGTCCCGCAGGGCGGGACGGGTGGGCACGGCCTGCGGCGCCGGGCGCCGCCGCAGGAAGAGCCGGACCCCGCTTACGCGGACCTGGTCACGATCCGCAGTACTTCCAGGCTCCGCGGAGGTGCGTCGGGGTCGTCACCGTCGCTCGCCGCGAGGCGTATGTGCGCGTCCCGGGCCGCCCGCACCGCCTCCGGCCACCCGTGGTGGTCGAGGTAGGCGGAGACCGGCGCGTCCGGGCCGACCTGGTGCATGATCCTCAGCACCCGCAGCACGGCGGTGTCGACGAGCGCCGCCTCCTGCGAGTCCCGGAATATCGTGCCGACGTACTTCTCTGCGGACCAGTTGTCCAGCCAGGTGTCCTCCACCAGGCGGTACACGGCGTCGGTGACGTCGCCGTATCCGTCCACACCGGCCAGCCAGACGTTCTGCTGGAACGCCGGATCGGAGAGCATGTGCAGCGCGGAGCGCACATTGCTGCGCCAGCGCCACCACGGCATGTCGTTCAGTGGCATGCCGCCCATGGTGGAGGAGCGACGGCCGCGACGGGAAGAGTTCTCCGGAGCTTGCACGGTCATCGATCGTACGTTCCTCGTCACACGAGTCTCACCGACCCCCGTAATTCACCTCCGTGTCACTCTTCGTTGACCATGGAGCACTCCACGGTTAGCAGTGTGACGGAATCGTGCGTGTTCATGACCGGCAGGCGACGCACCCCCCGCAGCATCCTCCGATCCTTCTCCCGGCCCGTCAGAGGCACCGCCCTGTCCGCGGGTGCCCTGGCCGCCGCCGCGTCGCTCACCGCCGGATGCGGGGTCATCCCCGGTGCCACGGGGGGCTCCGGGGATGACTCGATCAAGGTCATGACCTGGGCACCCGAGAACACGGACGCCACCAACAAGCCCGGCATGCCCGCGATGGCCCGCACCTACGGCAAGTGGATCAACTCCCAGGGCGGCATCAACGGCCGCAAGCTCGAGATCCTGACCTGCAACGACCACAACGACAGCGTGGGCGCGGCGAAGTGCGCCCGGTGGGCGGCGGCCGAGGACGTCGTCGCGGTCGTCGGCTCCTACAGCCAGTTCGGCGACTCCTTCCTCGCCCCGCTGGAGAGCGCCGGCATCCCCTACATCGGCGGCTACGGCGTCACCAGCGAGGAGTTCACCGGCCCCATGGTGTACCCGGTCAACGGGGGGCAGCCCGCCCTCCTGGCCGGCCTCGGCAGGGCGCTGTCCGCCGCCTGCGGCCGGATCTCCCTGGTCCGCCCCGACAGCATCGCCGGGGACCAGCTGCCCGCGCTGCTCGACTCGGGCCTGAAGGCGGGCGGGCACGCGGCGGCCGACGACCAGCTCGCCGCCGAGAACGCCACCGAGTACGACAGCCAGGTCGGTCAGGCGCTGCGGGGGGCCACGAAGGACGCGACCCGCAAGGGGTGCGTGGTGCCCGCGCTCGGGGACCGCACCAACACCTTCATGGACTCCTTCCGGCGGGCCCGCGAGGACTACCCGTCGGTGCGGACGGCGACGGTGCTGGGCAGCGTCGACCAGACGGTGATCAACGCGACGGGCGGGGCGTCGGGGCCGTACGAGGGGGCGTACATCACCGGCTGGTACCCGGTTTCGTCCGACGCCCGCTGGGACCCGATGAAGAAGGTGATCAACAAGGAGGCCTTCGGCGACAACCGCATCGACCCCGCGGACGCCGGAGTGCAGACCACCTGGATCGCCTACACCGTGCTGAAGGCCGTACTGGAGAAGATCGGCTCCGGCGAGGTGACCGCCGACAGCGTGCGGCACACCCTCAACGACGGCCTGCACGTGTCCACGGGCGGCCTCACCCCGACCCTGCACTGGCCCTACGAGAGCAAGCTGGCCGGGGTCGGCTTCCCGCGGCTCGTCAACGCCGACGTGACCCTCCAGGTCGTCCAGGACGGCCGGCTGGTCGCGGCGAAGAAGACCGCGGGCTCGGGCATCGACGGGATCACCGACATGACCAGGACGCTGGAGAGCGCCCAGATCGACTGACCCTGCGCCCCGGCTCCCGCCGGTCCCGCCTCACAGCTGGGTGGGCTGGCGCTGGGTCAGGCCGTACTTCTGCGCGATGGCGTTCCACAGCCCGGCGGCCTTCACCTTCTGCTGGCTGGCGGTGCCGCTCTCCCGGTTGCCCGCCTGGGTCTGGCCGGTGACGCGGGCGTGGCCCTTCTTGCAGCCCTTGCCGCTGCCCGCCTGGTCGGCCCAGGCCGCGTAGTGGTTGTCGGCGGCCGCGGAGGCCTGCCAGGCCTTGGTGAGGGCGGCGGTCAGTTCGGCGTTGCCCGGCAGCTTGTCGACGGACAGCTTGCCGAGCCGGGTCACCAGGTCGGTGCGCTGCCTGGCCGCGTCGCGCAGGTCGGAGGCGGCCTGGCCGAGGTTGTTGCACTGCTTGACGTTCGCCACCGCCCGGATCACCGAGGCGCGGCTGCTGCCGCTGTCGGCGAGCAGCTTGTCCAGGGCGACGGCCTGCTCCTTCGCGGGGTCGGCGGCCGCCGAGGCGGAGTCCTGGGTGGCCGGGGAGGCGGCCGCGACGGTCTTGTTGTCGTCGCCCTTGTCGCCGCCACCGCCGCTGAACAGCGCACCGACGCCGACTCCGACGACGACGATGCCGACGCCCACCGCGGCGATCAGCGGCACCTTCGAACCGCTACGGCCGCCCCGGCGCCCGCCGTCGTCGTCCATGGGCGGGCTGTACGACGGCTGCGCCGGGCCGGGGTAGCCGGTCTGCGGCTGACCGTAGCCGCTCTGCGGCTGGATGCGCGGCATCTGCTGCGTGGCGCCGGCCGGGCTCTGCCCGCCTCCCGGCCCGCTGCGGAAGAGGTTGTCGAACTCGGCGGGCGGCTGCCGGTCCCCGCCCTGCGCCTGGGCGCCGTAGGGCGGGATGTACTGCGTGGCCTGGGCGTCGGGGTGCGCGGGCGGCTGCTGCGTGAGCCCCAGATACCGCGTCTGCTCGCCGACCGCCTCGGGCGGCAGCGCGCCTGCGGCCACCGGCGGTATGTACTGCGTGGCGCCCTCGTCGGCAGGGGCCGCCGGGACCGGGGGCAGGTACTGGGTCGCCCCCTCGGCCGCGGTGGCCGTGGGGACGGGCGGTATGTACTGGGTCGCGCCCTCGTCAGCCGGTGCCGGCGCGGCGGCCCCGGGAACCGGCGGTATGTACTGGGTCGCGCCGTCGGCCGCCGGAGACAGCGCCGCGCCCTGCGCCGGATAGACGTCCGGCACGGCGGCGGGCAGGGGCGCGGCCGGGTACTGCTGCTGGTACGGGGCCGGGGCACCGTGGGCGGGCTGCCGGGCCGCGGAGTCCTGAGGCTGCGAGCCGCCGTCGTACGGGGCGCCGCCGTACCCACCAGGGGCCTGGGCGCCGTACGCCGGGGCTTGTCCGGGCGTGCCGTAGGCCTGGCCGCCGTACGACGGAGCCGGTGCGCCCTCCGGGGGCAGCGGGCCGGGGCCCTGGCCGGCGGGCGGCTGCTGTTCCGGGGCGCCCCACTGCTGGGCGGGCGCCTGAGGCCAGCCCTGGTCCTGCTGCGGCGCCTGCTGCCCGCCGGGGCCCCACGAGCCGCCCCAGGCCTGGCCGCCGGCCGGTGCGGCGGCGGCCGGGGGCCCCGCCATGCCCGGCAGCAGGGGCTCGCCTCCGTCGGAGGGCAGCACGATGCCTTCGCGCGCGGGCTGCGCCGAGGGCTCCTCGCCCTGTCCACTCTGCGTCACCGGGACTCCTACGAATGGGGGACCTTCGGAATCGTCGGCTCACGCTACCGGGTCCCCCGAGCCGGGTGCCACGCAGCTCAGGGCGCGATCTTGTTCCCTGTGACAGCAGTAACAAAACGGCCCCGCGGTGCGCTGTTCAAGGGAACGGTCGTGGATCCGGGTGCCGTTTCCCGTGCGTTCACGCAACCGGGGGGCCGATGTTCAGGCGGCCTGCTGGAGGTCGAGTCGGGCCCCGAACTCCCGTACGACCGCTTCGTCCCGGAAGGGTTCCAGGCGCTGCTGCAGGTCCTCCAGGTACTCGGCGCCCCGGTTGGAGCGCAGCGTCTCCAGCAGCTCCACCGCCTTCATCCCGGTGGTGCACGCCTGCTCGATCTCGCGCTGCTGCACCTGGGCCGTGGCGAGCAGCACATAGCCGATGGCGCGGCGCCGGGCCCGGGACTCGGGATGCCCGGCCAGCGACTGCTCGGCATAGCGCGCCGCCGCCTCGGCCTGGCCCAGGTCGCGGTGGCAGTGCGCCAGCTCGTCGGCCAGATAGGCCTCGTCGAAGTGCGCGATCCACACCGGGTCGTCGCCGGATACCGCATCCGCCTGCTCCATCGCCGAGACGGCCCGCCCGCAGGCCGCCTGCGCGGCGCGGACGTCACCGAGCAGGGCGTGCCCGCGAGCCTCGGCCGCATGGAACATCGCCTCCGCGCGCGGGGTCACATGCCCGCGCGCCCCTTCCTGCGCGGCCCGCGCCAGCTGGGCGATCTCGCGCGGGTTGCCGAGCTGAGCGGCGAGGTGGCTCATGGAGGCGGCGAGGATGTAACCGCCGTAGCCACGGTCGCCGGCCGCCTGCGCCAGGCGCAGCGACTGGATGTAGTACCGCTGGGCCAGGCCCGGCTGCCCGGTGTCGACCGCCATGTACCCGGCCAGCTCGGTGAGCCGGGCGACGGTCGCGAAGAGGTCGCGGCCGACCGCCTCGCGGTACGACCCCGCGAGCAGCCCGGAGACGACGCTGTTGAGGTAGTGGACGACGACCGGGCGCACATGCCCGCTGCCGTACTGGTGGTCGAGGTCCACCAGCGCCTGGGTCATGGACCGTACGGCGGCCACGTCGGACTGGCCCACGCGTGGGCCCGCCTGCCGGGACACCTGGGCGTCCGGCGCCGAGATCAGCCAGTCGCGGCTGGGCTCGACCAGTGCGGAGGCGGCGACGGACGAGCCGGACAGGAAGTCCCGCCGGCCCACGTCGCTGCGCCACAGCTCGCAGACCTGCTCGATGGCCCCCAGTACCGTCGGCGAGAACTGGAGACCGACCCCCGAGGCGAGGTTCTTGCCGTTGGCCATGCCGATCTCGTCGATCGTGACCGTACGGCCGAGCTTGCGCCCGAGCGCCTCCGCGATGATCGCCGGGGCCCGGCCCCGCGGCTGCTGACCGCGCAGCCAACGGGCCACGGACGTCTTGTCGTAGCGCAGGTCGAGACCGTGCTCGGCGCCGCACATGTTGACCCGCCGGGCCAGCCCGGCGTTCGAGCACCCCGCTTCCTGGATGAGTGCCTGCAGCCGTTCGTTCGGCTGCCTCGCGACGAGAGGCCTTGCGGCCATGTGCTACCCCCTGCGAACCCCTGGAGCGTGATGTTCCGGCCGGAAGAGTCCGGTCGTGAAGATCACTGCCCAGCTGACATACCGTCAATGCGTGACATGTGCGGTTTGCCGGGGTAAAGGCAGATGCCATCCCCATCGCTGGCTACCCACCCCACGCCCTGCTTCCTCCTGCGCGCCCCCACCCGTGCACCCATGCGCCCCGGCTGCGGGGCCGGTGCTCCTCCCCCGCGCACGCATGGGCCGTAACTCCAGGTGGGTGCGGGAGTTGAGTGAAACGTGGAAGAGACGATCGCCGGCACCCAAGCCGCTCAGATTCCGCAGCAGCGCGGGGAATCGCTGCTGGAAACCGCCGTACGCTACGCCGAGGAGCGGCACTGGGACGTGTTCCCGGGCGCCTGGCTGGAAGCCGTCGACGGGGCGCAGCGCTGCTCGTGCGGCGATGCTTCCTGTCCTGCGCCGGGTGCGCATCCCACGCGCCCCGACTGGACGACCCAGGCGACCGGCAGTGCGACCGTCGCGCGCCGGATGTGGCAGAAGCAGCCGACGGCGTCGATCCTGCTGCCGACGGGGCGTACGTTCGATGCGTTGTCCGTCCCGGAGAGTGCGGGGTTCCTGGCGCTCGCTCGTATGGAGCGGATGGAGCTGACGCTGGGGCCGGTGACGTTGACTCCCGACCGGCGTATGCAGTTCTTCGTGCTGCCGGGGGCTTCGGTGAAGGTTCCTGAACTGGTGCGGAAGTTGGGGTGGTCGTTGGCCTCGCTGGATCTCGTGCCGTTGGGGGAGGGCGGTTACGTGGCTGCTCCTCCGACCCGGTTCGCGTCCCGGGGGGCGGTTCAGTGGGCTTGCCGGCCCACTCCCGCCAATCGGTGGCTGCCGGATGCGGAGGAGCTGATCTCACCGCTTGCGTATGCCTGCGGACGGGATCGGTAGCCGCGCCCCTTCAAGTCGGCTGCAGCCGCGTAGGGTTCCTGCATGACCGAGGCTGCAGTGCGTGTGCGTGGGCTCTGGAAGCAGTTCGGGGCGCAGGTTGCCGTCGGCGGGATCGATCTCGATCTGCCCGCCGGGAAGTTCATCGGGCTGGTCGGGCCGAACGGGGCCGGGAAGACCACCACGTTGTCCATGGTGACCGGGTTGCTGCGGCCCGATCAGGGGTCCGTCGAGGTCGTCGGGCACGACGTGTGGCGGGACCCGGTGGCCGTGAAGGCGCGGATCGGGGTGCTGCCCGAGGGGCTGCGGCTGTTCGAGCGGCTGTCGGGGCGGGAGCTGCTCGGGTACTCGGGGCGGCTGCGGGGGCTGCCCGGTGCCGAGGTCGACAAGCGGGCCACGCAGTTGCTGGACGTGCTCGACCTGGCCGGGGCGCAGCACAAGCTCGTCGTGGACTACTCGACCGGCATGCGCAAGAAGATCGGGCTCGCGGCCGCGCTCCTCCACAATCCCGACGTGCTCTTCCTGGACGAGCCGTTCGAGGGCGTCGACCCGGTCTCCGCGCAGACGATCCGGGGCGTGCTGGAGCGGTACACCGCCTCCGGCGCCACCGTCGTGTTCTCCTCGCACGTGATGGAGCTGGTCGAGTCGCTGTGCGACTGGGTGGCCGTCATGGCGGCGGGCCGCATCCGGGCGACGGGCACGCCGGCCGAGGTGCGCGGGGAGCATCCCACCCTGCAGGCGGCCTTCCTGGAGCTGGTGGGGGCGCGCGGCCGGGACGCCGCGTCCGATCTGGACTGGCTGGGCGGCGGGGCGACCCGATGACGAGCCTGACCTCCACCGTCGTACGGCTGAAGCTGTCGCTGCTGCGGAACGGACTCAGGCAGTCCACGGGCCGGCGGGCCGCGTTCGTCGCGTCGGCCGTCGTCACGCTGCTGTTCGCGCTGCTCCAGCTGCTCGGCTTCGTGGCTCTGCGCGGGCACGCGCACGCCGAGGCCGCCGCCGTGCCGGGTACGGCCGTGCTGGCGCTGGGCTGGGCGGTGATGCCGCTGTTCTTCCCGAGCGGTGACGAGACGCTGGACCCGACCCGGCTGGTGCTGCTGCCGCTGTCGCCCCGGCCGCTGGTCCGGGCCCTGCTGGCCGCCTCGCTGGTCGGGATCGGGCCGCTGTTCACGCTGCTGGTGCTGGTGGGGTGCGTGCTGTCGGTGGCGCACGGCGCAGCGGGCTGTGCCGTCTCCGTCGTGGCCGTCGTCCTCGCCCTGCTGGTCTGCGTGGCGCTCGCGCGGTCCGTCGCCGCGGCCAACGTACGGCTGCTGACGAGCAGGAGGGGCCGCGATCTGGCCGTGCTGAGCGGACTGGTGATCGCCATCGGGGCGCAGCTGGTCAACTTCGGCGCACAGCGGCTGGGTTCGACGGGACTCGGGCAACTGCAGCCGGCCGCGGACGTGCTCTCCTGGGTGCCGCCCGCGTCGGCGGTGGGGGCGGTGCGCTCGGCGAGCGAGGGGGAGTACAGCACGGCTCTCGGCCAACTCGCGTTGTCCGCAGCGGCGTTGGCGCTGCTGATCGTGGTCTGGGCGCGCAGTCTGGCCCGACTGATGACCTCGCCCGACGGATCCACGCTCCAGGCGGCCGACGCGGGGGTACGCGACCGTTCCCCGGCCGGGCTCCGGCAGCTGCTTCCGGGCGGGCGCACGGGTACGGTCATGGAGCGCAGCCTGCGCTACGTCTGGCGCGACCCGAAGACCAAGGCCGCCTGGGTGACCTCGCTGGCCATCGGGCTGATCGTGCCGGTGTTCAACGCGGTGCAGGGCACCGGGTCGATCTACTTCGCGTGCTTCGCCGCCGGCATGCTCGGCATCCAGATGTACAACCAGTTCGGGCAGGACACCTCGGCCTTCTGGATGGTGGCCCTGACGATCTCCTCACCGCGGGACGCCTACACCGAGCTGCGCGGGCGCGCACTGGCCCTGCTGGTGATCACCCTGCCGTACGCCGCCCTCGTCACCGCCCTGACGACCGCGCTGCTCGGCGCCTGGGCCCGGCTGCCGGAGGCGCTCGGCCTGTCCCTCGCCCTGCTCGGCGCGATGCTGGCCACCGGCGCCTGGACCTCGGCCCGCTTCCCGTACTCCATCCCGCAGGAGGGCCACAAGAACGTGGCCCCCGGCCAGGCGGGCCTCGCCTGGATCTCCGTCTTCGGCGGCATGGTCGCAGCGGCCCTGCTCTGCTCCCCCGTCATCACGGCGACGATCTGGCTGAACGTGACAGCGGACGGCCATGCGTGGAGGTGGCTGCTGCTGCCGGTGGGGGCGGTCTACGGCGCTACCCTCACGCTGCTGGGCCTGAGGCTGGCGGCTCCCCGAACGGCGACCCGCCTGCCGGAGATCCTGACGGCGGTCAGCAAGGGCTGACGGCGCCACACGCAGACGAGAAGGCGCAACACCGCTCAAACACCCAGCACAGCCTCGAGAAACGGCTCGACAGCACTCCGCCAGGCCACCGGCTGGTCATAGTGAACAAGGTGCCCGGCCTCGGCAACCTCCGCATACTCCCCAAGAGGCAGCACCCGCACCATCTCCTGCGCCTCCGCCCGCCCCAACTCCCCATCAAGTCCACGGACGACAAGAGCAGGGCACCGCACCTGGGCCAACTCCTCCCAGTGCGCGTCATAGACCCAGGTCTCACGGGACTTCAGCATCTGGTCGCGGTCGAAAACGGGCCGCCAGCCGTCGGCAGACTCGTGCATCACCTCGGCGTAGAACTCCCCCCGCGCAGGGTTCGGCCGCTCCACCCACGGATCGTCCTCACCGAACCACTTGCGTACGTCTGCCAGCGTGGCGAAGGGAACGGGCCAGGCCTTGAACCAGTCCGCCCACTCCCGCTGCGAGGCCGCGCCCAGCGCGGAGGCCCGCATGTCACAGATGATCAGGCCCCGCACCAGGTCGGGGCGTTTCGCGGCGAGCTGCCAGGCGGTCAGGGCGCCCATGGCGTGGCCGATGAGGACGGCGGGGGCGAGGCCGAGCTGTTCGAGGGCGGCCTCGGCGTCCTCGACGTAGGCCTCCCGGGTGTACGCGGCCTGCGGGAGCTTGTCGCTCTGGCCGTGGCCGCGCTGGTCGAGCGCGACGGCGCGGTGGCGCTCGGCGAGCCAGCGGGCGGTGGACGCCCAGTGCGAGGCGCGGCCCATCAGGCCGTGGAGTAACAGCACGCCCGGGGCGCCGGGCTCCGCCTCCGGTTTGGGCGGGTCCGCGAACTCCCACGCGGCCAGGCGCACCCCGCCCGCTCCCGTCACATCGATACGCCGTGCCATCGGTCTGGCACCCCCCAGCTCCGCCTGCCTCGCACCGGTGTACTGCCGTTGTCGCCGTCGTGCTGCCGCCGCAGACTATCGAATGCGTATTCGAAAATACGGCCTCTGCGGACAACACCCCTCGTTCGAGTGACACCCCTCAAGGAATGATCGCCGCCGCCGAGGGGATCTTTCTGGCGGGAGGCGGACCGCTCGGGGAAAAACGGTCCGAGGGGGACGACCCTGAGAGCTCGGGGCTCCGGGTCGGCACAGGGGAGGACAGGCCCCGGCGCCACACGGCGCCGGGGCTCTTCTGTGCCTCAGCGCTTGGCGACGAACACATGCGAGGCGACGTCCGCCTCCAGCTCGGCCGCCTCGCCGCCGCTGCCCACCAGCACCCCGCCGGCCGACTCCGTCACGCTCACCACCGAGCCGGGCTGCACACCCGCGCGGCGCAGCGTGTACATCAGCTGGGCGTCCGTCTGGATCGGCTCGCCGATCCGGCGGACCACGACCGTCTTGCCGTCGCTGCCCGGGTCCAGGTCGGCCAGCGACACCATGCCCTCGTCCAGGAACGGGTCCGCCCCGTCCTTCTCGCCCAGCTCCTCCAGGCCCGGGATCGGGTTGCCGTACGGCGACTCGGTCGGGTGCCGCAGCAGCTCCAGGACCCGGCGCTCCACCGCCTCGCTCATCACGTGCTCCCAGCGGCACGCCTCCGCGTGGACCTGCTCCCACTCCAGGCCGATCACATCGACCAGCAGACACTCCGCGAGACGGTGCTTGCGCATCACCCGCGTGGCCAGCCTGCGGCCCTCGTCGGTCAGCTCCAGATGGCGGTCGCTGGCCACCGAGACCAGTCCGTCGCGCTCCATGCGCGCCACCGTCTGGCTCACCGTCGGCCCGCTCTGGTCCAGCCGCTCCGCGATGCGGGCGCGCATGGGGACGACGCCTTCCTCTTCGAGTTCGAGGATGGTGCGGAGATACATCTCCGTGGTGTCGATCAGTCCGGACATACGTGCCCCTCGATTACCTCTGCCGGAAGCCCGGCGCGTGCGCTGGCCCTGCAACCAATTCTGCCGTACCCCACCGACAAGCGGGGGGTACCGGGAAAACGGGGGCCGCTGCGATCTCGTCGGCCGTGGGCAGTATGCGGCTGTTCGTGCCCACCGCGGCGGAGCCGCACATCGATACAGCCCCGCGCCCCTGGGGAACCGCAGCACATGGCACCCGTACAGCCCCCGGCCGTATTGACACCGCACTGGTCCAGACCGCACGGTGATCCGCGACACAGACGCTGCGAAGGGGCACCGCATGAGCGACGGCACGCCTGCCGACCTGTTCTTCGACGCCGCCATCGGCCTGCTGCAACGGGTCCGCGAGGAGGAGGCCGAGGCGATCACCGCGGCCGGCACCCTCCTCGCCGACACCGTCGCGGCCGGCGGCCGCCTGTTCGCCTTCGGCGCCGGACACTCCTCGCTGCCCGCGCAGGACGTCGTCTACCGCGCCGGCGGTCTCGCCCTGATGAACCTCCTCGCCGTCCCCGGAGTCGTCGGCGTCGACGTCACCCCCGCCACCCTCGGCTCCGCCCTCGAACGCGTCGACGGACTCGCCGGCGCCGTCCTCGACACCTCCCCGATCCGCGCCGGCGACGCCCTCGTGATCATCTCCCTGTCCGGCCGCAACGCCCTGCCCGTGGAGATGGCTCTCAACGCCCGCGCCCTCGGCGTGAAGGTCATCGGCGTGACATCGGTGGCGTACGCCTCTGAGACCACGTCCCGGCACGCCTCGGGCACCTTCCTGAAGGACCACTGCGACATCGTCCTGGACTCGAAGATCGCCGTCGGCGACGCCGAACTCACCCTCGACACCATCCCCGCCCCCTTCGCCCCCGCCTCCACGGTCGTCACCAGCGCCCTGATGCAGGCCGTCATGGCCACCACGGCCGCCGCCCTCGCCGACCGCGGCATCGAACCCCCGCTGCTGCGCTCCGGCAACGTCGACGGCGGCCACGACTGGAACGGACGGATCATGACGGAGTACGCGGACCGGATCTTCTACCGGCACTGAGCACCGGCTACTGCTGCTCCCCCGGCTTCTCCCGCACCGCCTCCGCCAGATCCAGCTCCGCCGCGATCCGTACGGCCACGTCCTCCGCGTAGGCCGCGTCCGCACGCTCGAAACGGCTGCGGCCGGACCCGCGCAGGAACGTGACCACACCCAGCGTCCGGCCCCGGCTGCGCAGCACCGCACACAGCGCGTACACCGCGTCCTCGGGCCACTGCCGGGCCCGCGCCCACTCCCGCGCCTGCTCGGCCGGAACGGACCCGGCGTCCGCACGCACGGTTCCCGCCCGCTCCACACAGCTCAGCGCCGGATGCCCCTCCTCGTAGCGCAGCGGCAGCCCCGCGGCGCCCGTCAGCAGGCTGGGCCCCGGCGCTCCGGCGGGCGACGCGGCCAGCCGCACCAGCCGCACCGGAACCGCATCGTCGCCCTCCGCGCGCGGGGCACCCGCCAGCCGGTCCAGCAGCGCATGGTCGGCGAACCCGGCGAGGGCGAAGTCCAGGTGGACGGTGGCCGCCTCCGTCGGATCCTCGCACTCGGCCGCGGCACGGGCCGCCCGGTGCAGCTGGTTGGAGCGGAACCGCAGCAGCGCCGCCTCCTGCTCGCCCTGCTTGGCGTCCGTGACGTCCTGGAACAGCCAGCCGACCCCGAGCGGCACGGGCTCCTCGGCGAGCGGCGAGGCCAGCCGCACGAACCCACTGCGCCAGCAGCGCCGCTTCTCCCCCTCGGACGTACGCACCGTCACCCACATCTCGGCGGGCGCCGGCGGCGCACCCTCGGCCAGGACATGGGTGAGCGCGCTCTCCAGCTCCTCCACACCCTGCGCGAGCAGCTCGCCGAGCGGCCGCCCGAGCGCGGACGTCCGCCCGATGCCCAGGGCACGGGCCGCGTGCGCATTGACGACGGCGGGCCGCAGATCGGCGTCGACCAGCACGACACCCCAGGAGGCGTCCTCGAACAACGCCTCGCTGAGCGCGATCGACCGCTCCAGATCGATCTGCGCATGCACCTCGCTGAACGCGCAGTACAGCCCCGCCGGCTTCCCGTCGGGCCCGCGCACGGCAGCCGACTGGGTCCGTACGAGAACCCGTCCGCCGTCCTTCGTGACCAGCGCGAACTCGTGCACCTGCCGGCCCGGCGCATGCATGGCCGACATCAGGCGCGCCTCGACATCCTCGGCGTCGGCACTGCGCACCGCCCACCCCGCGAACCCGTGCCGCCCCACCGCCTCGGCGGCCGTCCAGCCGAGGATCCGCTCGGCCTCGCGGTTCCAGTGCGTGACGACCCCGTCCGCGTCGAAGGCGCACAGGGCCGCGTCCATCCCGTCCAGCAGCGCGGCGAGCAGATCGGAGCCGCCGGACTCCTCCGGACCCTCGTCAGAGCTGTGCGGACCGTCCGGCTCGGGCTCGTCCGGCCCCAGCTCGTCGGTGGTCCCACTCCGCCGGGAAGCACTCACCTGGACCCCCTGCAGGCTGCGTCCGCGCACGTACGGCGCTCGGTTCGCTCACTTGCCTTCATTCAACTGGAACGTGAC
Organism: Streptomyces sp. NPDC031100; assembly: GCF_055570785.1. Classification (NCBI taxonomy): domain Bacteria; kingdom Bacillati; phylum Actinomycetota; class Actinomycetes; order Kitasatosporales; family Streptomycetaceae; genus Streptomyces; species Streptomyces sp. NPDC031100. The sequence continues at coordinate 269,713 of NZ_JBVIGN010000008.1, read as the reverse complement.
GCAGCCCACATCCTGTTCCCGCAACATTGCAGGAATCAATGCCCGCCACCGGGCCCTGGCTCCAGCCGCAGATCAACCCACTCATCCGGAAGCCGCACTGCCAATCTCTCGAAAAAACAGTTGAGCGTCCGGAAGCCGGTTCCTAGAGTGGGCGTTACTTCGGAAAGGAGGTGGTTCGGCAGATGTATGAATACCGGACAGAAGAGGTGGCTGCGGGCTAGCGGCCTGCCACCACACCATGTGCGGTGCCGGACCAGCGTGTGTGACAAACACGCAGCCGGCCTAATCCAACGCAGTCACCCGACCCGCGAGCTCGCCGGCACGTCCGGCCGGCTCCGACGCCGAACAGGCGGAGGAACCGAGCTCGCGGGTCGTCTGCGTGTGGGGAGGGTGCAGCGCCTTCAGGGGCTGAGCCGCTCCACGTCCCAGTCGCCATCCGGTCGGGACACGTACCGCAGCCGGTCGTGCAGGCGGTTCTCGCGGCCCTGCCAGAACTCGACCGTCTCCGGCGCGATCCGGAAGCCGCCCCAGTGCGGCGGGACCGGCACCTGCTCGCCCTCCGGGTAGCGGGCGCCCAGCTCCGCATAGGCGGCGTCCAGCCCGTCACGGGACGGGATCACCGTGGACTGGGCGCTGGCCCAGGCGCCCAGCTGGGAGCCGTGCGGGCGCATGCGGAAGTACGCGGCGGTCTCGTCGCGGCCGGTCCGGCGCGCGACACCCGTGACGATCACCTGGCGGGCGATCGGATGCCACGGAAAGAGCAACGAGATGTACGGGTTGACGGCCAGCTCGCGGGCCTTGCGGGAGTCGTAGTTGGTGTAGAAGACGAAGCCGTCGGTGTCGTACTGCTTCATCAGGACCGTGCGGGAGCTGGGGCGGCCCGTGGCGTCCGCCGTGGAGACGACCATCGCGTTGGGCTCGTAGATCGTGCCGTGTGACGCCGCCCGGGCGGCGTCCTCGAACCAGCGGGAGAACTGGTCCATGGGATGCGAGGCGAGGTCCTTCTCGTCCAGGCCCTGGGCCCGGTACTGCTTGCGCATGGCTGCGGGATCGACGAGGGGGTCGAGACTGATGTCGCGGTCGGTCACGCGGTCATCTTGCCGTATCGAACGTGAGTGGCACTCAGTGTCGTGTGGGCTCCCCAACGATGGCACTCGGAGTTATGGTGCTGATTCCCCTGCGGTTTGGGTGACCACCGGCTGATCGGGGCATCACCGGGGTGACCGCCGCCGACACTTTCACGAGGAGCCGCCTGATGTCCGATTTCGTACCCGGGCTCGAGGGAGTCGTCGCGTTCGAGACGGAGATCGCCGAACCCGACAAGGAGGGCGGCGCCCTGCGCTACCGCGGCGTCGACATCGAGGACCTGGTCGGGCACGTCTCCTTCGGGAACGTGTGGGGCCTGCTGGTCGACGGTGCCTTCAACCCCGGACTGCCGCCCGCCGAGCCGTTCCCGATCCCCGTGCACTCCGGTGACATCCGTGTGGACGTACAGTCCGCGCTCGCCATGCTCGCCCCGGTCTGGGGCCTGAAACCGCTCCTCGACATCGACGCGGACCAGGCCCGCGAGGATCTGGCCCGGGCCGCGGTCATGGCGCTGTCGTACGTCGCCCAGTCCGCGCGCGGGCAGGGGCTGCCGATGGTGCCGCAGCGGGAGATCGACAAGGCGAACTCCGTGGTCGAGCGGTTCATGATCCGCTGGCGGGGCGAGCCGGACCCGAAGCACGTCGCGGCCGTCGACGCCTACTGGACGTCGGCCGCCGAGCACGGCATGAACGCCTCCACCTTCACCGCGCGGGTCATCGCCTCGACCGGCGCGGACGTCGCCGCCGCACTGTCCGGGGCGGTCGGCGCCATGTCCGGTCCGCTGCACGGCGGTGCCCCCTCCCGCGTGCTCGGCATGATCGAGGAGATCGAGCGGACGGGTGACGCCGAGGCCTACGTCAAGAAGGCCCTGGACCGCGGCGAGCGCCTCATGGGCTTCGGGCACCGGGTGTACCGGGCCGAGGACCCCCGGGCGCGCGTGCTGCGCCGTACCGCCCGGGAACTGGGTGCTCCTCGCTTCGAGATCGCGGAGGCGCTGGAGAAGGCGGCGCTGGAGGAGCTGCACAACCGGCGGCCGGACCGGGTGCTGGCGACCAACGTGGAGTTCTGGGCCGCGATCATGCTGGACTTCGCCGAGGTGCCGGCGCACATGTTCACGTCGATGTTCACGTGTGCTCGCACCGCCGGGTGGTCTGCGCACATTCTTGAGCAGAAGCGGACCGGGCGGCTTGTGCGGCCGTCTGCTCGGTACGTGGGGCCGGGGGCGCGTAGTCCGCGGGAGATCGAGGGTTACGCGGATATCGCCCACTGAAAGGGCCTCTGAGGAGCGCGGGCGACTGCGGCCGCATCGTGGCTTGTCGCGCAGTTCCCCGCGCCCCTCAAGGAGTTGCTCACGCCGGAGTCAGAAGGCTCCCGTGGTGCCGTTCCGCCACCAGGGGGTGGGCCCTCAGTTTGCCCTTCAGCTCGTTGTAGCCGTACTCGGCGAAGAGCGGGTTGGCCGGGTCCGTCGTGATGCCGGGGGCCGTCGACGCGTGCGGGAAGGGCAGGGGCTCGATCTTGGCGTCCAGGCGGGGGTTGTAGAAGAAGGGGACCGAGAAGCGTTCGGTGGCTCCGGGTGGGCTGATCACTCGGTGGTTGGTGGCGATCAGGTAGCCGTTGGTGGCGACCTCGAGGAGTTCGCCCAGGTTGACGACGAAGGCGTCCTCGAGTGGGGGTACGTCGTGGAAGAGGCCGTCCTCGCGCTGGACCTGGAGGCCGCCGACGGTGTCCTGCAGGAGCAGGGTGAGGAAGCCGTAGTCCTTGTGGGCGCCGACGCCCTGGTCGGTGCCGTCGTCGGCGCTGCCCGGGTAGCGGACGAGCTTGAGGTGCGGGTGGGCGTGTGCGCCGAAGATCGGGTCGTAGAAGTCGGCGGGGGCGCCGATGGCGGTCAGGAGTTCGTGCAGGAGGCGGTGCGCCACCCCGCTGAGCTTGTCGATCCAGGCCAGGGCGGCCGTGCGCAGCTCGGGGAGGGCGGCCGGCCACTGGTTGGGGCCCTCCAGCCACCAGTACGGGGGCTCGCCGGGGCCGGGGGCGTGGGCGGGGCGTTCGGCGCCTATGTCGAGCTGGTCGCGCCAGTCGCGGGCGCCGCGGGTGCGCTCGTCGCCGGTGCGCGTGTAGCCGCGGAAGTGCGGGGAGTTGACGTTGTCGAGGGCGAGCCGGTCGGCCTCGGGGAGGGCGAAGAAGGCGCGCATGGCGGTGAGCAGCGCGTCGGTCTCGGCCCGGGTCACTCCGTGTCCGACGAGCTGGAAGAAGCCGACGTCGTGCGCGGCGCTGTGCAGCTGGGCGTGGAGCAGGTCACGGGCCTGGGGGCCGCGGTCGGCGGCCGAGAGGTCGATGATCGGGAGCTGTTCGTACGACGGGTTCGTCGCGGTGTGCGTCGTCATGGATGCGTCCACAGGGGTGTGTGGGCCACGGGCAGGCCGCCGAGGGTAGGGCGGCGCCCAGAATGCCGTAAGAAGGGGAGAAAAAGGGGCTGATTTCAGGCCGAATGCCGACAGCCCATGCTCGTGACGCGCACGTAGTCCACGTGGCGACGGCGAACGAGCATCGGAAGCATGGGCCAAGGGTAACGCGCCTCCGCGCGAACCCTTTCAGCCCAGCGTTTCCTCCAGGAGGGCCGCCCACTGGGCGACCACGCGCTCTCGGCGGGCGGTGTCGTCGGTGAGGAGGTTGGCGAGGCCGAGGCCGCGGGCCATGTCGAGCAGGCCCTGGACGGTCTCCCGGGCGCCGGGGCGGGTCTCGTCGGCGCCGAGGAGGTCGACGGCGATGCGGTGGGTCTCGCGGCCGACGCGGGCCTCCAGCTCGGTCACGCGCGGGCGCAGCTGTTCCTCGTCGCAGGCGGCGACCCAGAGGTGGAGGGCGGCGCGGAAGAGGGGGCCGGTGTAGAGGTCGACCAGGGCGAAGACGACAGCGCGGCGGTCGGCGGCGCCGTCGGGGAACAGCTCCCTGAGCGCGGTGGAGCGCTGTTCGGCGACGTACTCGACGGCCGCCGTGAACAGGTCCTCGCGGGTCGGGAAGTGGTGCTGGGCGGCGCCCCGGGAGACTCCGGCGCGTTCGGCGACGACGGCGACGGTGGAGCCTGCCCAGCCGTGCTCGGCGAGGCAGGCCACGGCGGCTTCCAGGAGCCGCTGCCGGGTGGCCCGGCTGCGGTCCTGCTTGGGTACGCGGTCGCGTTCCGCCGTACTCACACCACCCATGCCGCATCCCGTCTTTCCAGGAAGGCCGTCATCCCCTCCCGGGCGTGGGCGGTGGAGAACAGCCGGGCCGAGAGCGCGGTCAGCTGGGCCGCGTCCCGGTCGAACGTCTCCAGCACCCTAGCCGTGAGCAGCTGTTTCGTCTCGGCCAGGGCCTGCGGGGAGGAGCGGCGCAGGCCGTCCAGGACGGGGGCGAGGGCCTCGTCCACGTCGTCGGCGGCCGTCGTCAGCAGGCCGACGCGTACGGCCTCGGCGGGATCGAAGCGTTCGCCGGTGAGGTAGTAGCGGGCCAGGGCCCGGGGGTCGGCGCGCGGGATCACCGGGAGGGAGATCACCGCGGGGGCGACGCCGATGCGGACCTCGGTGAAGGCGAAGGTGGCATCGAGGGAGGCGGCGGCGATGTCGCAGGCGGCGAGGAGGCCGAGGCCGCCCGCGCGGACGTGACCGGTGATCCGGGCGAGCACGGGTTTGGGCAGCTCCACGATCTGCCGGAGCAGGCCCACAAGGGCGGCCGGGTCGGGTGGGTCGCGCAGGTCGGCGCCGGCGCAGAAGGTGGTGCCGGTGTGGGTGAGGACGACGGCCCGGACGTCCGGGTCCTTCCCGCAGTCGGTCAGGGCCTCGGCGAGCTGGGCGACGAGGGCGGCCGACAGGGCGTTGCGGGTGTCGGTGGCGTCCAGGCTGAGGGTTTCCACGGCACGCGCGCGCGTGCGTCCGATCAGTGTGCTCATGTGTGCTCCCTGAGCTGTCGGCGCAGGATCTTTCCGGAGGCGGCGCGGGGGACGCCGACGATGAAGGTGACCTTGCGGACGCGTTTGTAGGGGGCGACGCGTTCGGCGACGTAGAGCATGATCTCGTTCTCGCTGAGGGCGTCGGCGGTGGGCTGGCGGACGACGAAGGCGTGCGGGACCTCGTTGCCGTCCTCGTTGTAGGCGCCGACGACGGCCGCGTCGGCGATGCCGGGGTGGGCGAGCAGCAGGGCTTCGAGTTCGGCGGGGGCCACCTGGAAGCCCTTGTACTTGATGAGTTCCTTGACCCGGTCGACGACGAAGAGCCAGCCGTCGGCGTCCACGTGGCCGACGTCTCCGGTGTGCAGCCAGCCGTCGGTGTCGATCATTGCGGCGGTGGCGTCGGGGCGGCCGAGGTAGCCCTTCATCACCTGGGGGCCGCGGATCAGGATCTCGCCGTCCTCGCCGGTGCCGAGGTCCTTGCCGGCGTCGTCGAGGGAGACGATCCGCATCTCGGTGCCGGCGATGAGTTTGCCGACCGTGCCGGCAGGCGCCTGGTGCAGGGCGTCGAGGGGGACGACGTGGGTGCCGGGCGACAGTTCCGTCATGCCGTAGGCCTGGCCGATCGGGGGCAGGCCGAGGCGTTCGGCGCAGGCGGCGGCGAGCCCTGCGTCCAGGGGGGCTGCGGCGCTGATGACGTACCTCAGGGACGAGAGGTCGTAGCGGGCGACCGACGGGTGTTTGGCGAGGGCGAGGACGATCGGCGGGGCGACGTACAGGCCGGTGATGCGGTGGTTCTCGATGGCGGCGAGGAAGGTCTCGAGGTCGAAGCGGGGCAGGACGACCACCGTGGCGCCCTTGCGCAGGGGCGCGTTCATCAGGGCGGTCAGGCCGTAGATGTGGAAGAACGGCAGGACGGCGAGGATGCGGTCGCCGGGGCCCGTCGGGACGGGGGCCTGCAGCTGGGCGAGGTTGGTGGCGATCTGCCGGTGGGTGAGCATCACGCCCTTGGGGGTGCCGGTGGTGCCGGAGGAGTACGGCAGCGCGGCGATGTCCTCGGCCGGGTCGAGGTCGATCTCCGGCTCGGGGGCGGCGCAGGCGAGCATGTCGATGAGCGAGCGGTGCCCGGGTGCGCTGTCGCACACGAAGATCTCCCGTATCCCGCCCGCGAGTTCGGCGGCCCGGCGGGCGGCCTCCAGGAGCGGGGAGACGGTGATGATCCAGCGGGCGCCGCTGTCGTCGAGTTGCTTGGCGAACTCCTCGGGCGTGGCGAGCGGGTGCACCGTGGTGACGGAGGCACCCGCGCGCGTGGCCGCGTAGAAGGCGGTCGGGAAGGCGATGGTGTTGGGGCTGTGCAGGGCGAGGACATCGCCCTTGCGCACCCCGGCGTCGGCGAGCGCGGCGGCCAGCCGCCGGTGGAACCGGTCCACTTGCCCGTACGTGAGGGTGGTGCCGTCCGTGCCGTCGATGAGGGCGGGCTGGTCGCCGAACTCGGCGGCACGGCCCAGGACGGCCTCGTGGATGGGGAGTTCTACGGGCGGGACGTCTGCGTACTCGCTGCGGAACACGGTTCCTCCAAGCGGCTGCCGGTGGTGGCCTAGTACGACTTGGGCAGGCCCAGGGTCTGGTGGGAAACGTAGTTGAGAATCATCTCCCGGCTCACCGGAGCAATACGAGCCACGCGCGCGGCCGTTATCAACGAGGCGAGCCCGAACTCGCGGGTGAGCCCGTTGCCGCCGAGGGTGTGCACGGCCTGGTCGACCGCCTTCACGCAGGCCTCTCCGGCCGCGTACTTGGCCATGTTGGCGGCCTCGCCCGCGCCGATGTCGTCACCGGCGTCGTACAGGTGGGCCGCCTTCTGCATCATCAGCCGGGCCAGTTCCAGGTCGATGTGCGCCTGCGCCAGGGGGTGCGCGATCGCCTGGTGGGCGCCGATGGGGGCCTTCCAGACGGTACGGTCGCGGGCGTACCCGATCGCCTTGGAGAGCGCGTAGCGGCCCATGCCGATCGCGAAGGCGGCCGTCATGATGCGCTCGGGGTTGAGCCCGGCGAACAGGTGCAGCAGGCCGGCGTCCTCGTCGCCGACCAGCGCGTCGGCGGGGAGCCGTACGTCGTCCAGGACCAGCTCGAACTGCTTCTCGGCGGCGCTGAGTTCCATGTCGATGGGGTGCTTCTGGAAGCCTTCGGCGTCCGTCGGGACGATGAACAGGCAGGGCTTGAGGCGTCCGGTGCGGGCGTCTTCGGTGCGGCCGACGATCAGGACGGCGTCCGCCATGTCGACACCGGAGATGAAGACTTTTCGGCCGGTGAGGAGCCAGTCGGTGCCGTCCCGGCGGGCGGTGGTGGTGATGCGGTGGGAGTTGGAGCCGGCGTCGGGTTCGGTGATGCCGAAGGCCATGAGGCGGGTGCCGTCCGCCAGCCCCGGGAGCCAGGACCGCTTCTGCTCCTCCGTGCCGAAGCGGGAGACGACCGTTCCGCAGATGGCGGGTGAGACCACGAGCATGAGGAGCGGGGAGCCCGCCGCGCCCAGCTCTTCCAGGACGATGGAGAGTTCCGTGATGCCGCCACCCCCACCGCCGTGCTCCTCCGGGAGGTTGACACCGAGGTAGCCCAGTTTGCCTGCCTCGGACCAGAGTTCGGTGAGGGGCTTTCCCTCGGCGATGGTGCGGGTGAGGTAGTCGCGGCCGTAGCGCTTGCCGAGGGCGGCGACGGCGGACCGGAGGGCCTTGTGCTCTTCGGACTCGATGACGGGAGTCATGGGGCTCCTAGGAAGAGGTTTCCTGTACGACGGCGAGCAACATGCCGGGCTCCACCTGCTGGCCGGCCTTGGCGTGCAGGGCGCTGAGCGTGCCGGTGACGGGCGCGGCGATCTGGTGCTGCATCTTCATCGCCTCCAGCCAGATCAGGGGCTGGCCCGCCTGTACGGTCGCGCCCTCCGACAGGCCCTCCGCGATGCGGACGACCGTGCCCGGCATCGGGGCCAGGAGGGAGCCGGGGGCCAGCTGGGCCGTGGGGTCGGGGAAGCGGGGCAGGGCGGTGAGGGTGGTGGCGTTGACGTGGACCTGGTCGCCGTAGCGAGTGACGTCGAACTTGCGCTGTACGCCGTCCACTTCGAGTACGACTCTGCGCGCGTCGGCGTGTACGACCCGCACCCCCTCGGCAGCGAGGCCGTCCCTGGTGTGCCGGTAGTGGACCTCGTGTTCCTCGCCCGCCATCTCGTACCGCTTGACCTGCGGCTGGGAGGGCACGTTGCGCCAGCCGCCGAAGCGGGAGCGGCCGTGGGCGTCGGCGAGGGCTGCGGCGAGGGGGGCGTACGGGGCGGGTGCGGGCACGGTCAGGTCGGCGAGGTGGCGGTCGTAGAAGCCGGTGTCCACGCGGCCGCTGACGAATTCGGCGTGGCGCAGTGAGCGCACCAGCAGGTCCCGGTTGGTGACCGGGCCGTGAAGTTCCGCTCGCTCCAGTGCACCCGCGAGCCTGCGCAGCGCCTCCGCGCGCGTGGGGGCGTGGGCGACGACTTTCGCGAGCATCGGGTCGTAGTGGACGCCGATCTCGTCGCCGTCGGTGTAGCCGGTGTCGAGGCGGACGCCGGCGGGCACGGCGAGGCGGTGCAGGGTGCCGGTCTGGGGGGCCCAGTCGCGGGCGGGGTCCTCGGCGTAGATGCGGGCTTCGATCGCGTGTCCACGCGCGCGTGGAGCGTCCTTTGCGAGGGCGTGGCCTTCGGCGATGCGGATCTGCTCCGCGACCAGGTCGACGCCGAACACCGCCTCCGTCACCGGGTGTTCCACCTGGAGGCGGGTGTTCATCTCCAGGAAGTGCGCGCGGCCGTCGGCGACCAGGAACTCGACGGTGCCGGCGCCGACGTAGGCGACAGCGCAAGCGGCCTGTACGGCCAGCGCGTACAGGTCCTCCGTGAGCCCCTCGGAGAGGCCGGGCGCCGGGGCCTCCTCGATCACCTTCTGGTGGCGGCGCTGCAGGGAGCAGTCGCGGGTGCCGAGCGGCCAGACCGTGCCGTGGGTGTCGGCGAGGATCTGCACCTCGACGTGGCGGCCGTGCTCGATGTACGGCTCGACGAAGACCTCGCCGTCGCCGAAGGCGCTCGCTGCCTCGGCGCGCGCACCCTCCAGCGCGGCGCTCAGCTCCTCCAGGCGGCGCACGATCCGCATCCCGCGCCCCCCGCCGCCCGCGGCCGCCTTCACCAGCACCGGCAGGTCGGCCTCGGTGACCTCGCCCAGGGGCGCGATCCCCATCAGCTCCTTGGCGCGCGTCTTGGACGCCATCGCCTCGATCGCCTCCGGAGGCGGGCCGATCCAGACCAGGCCGGCGTCGAGGACGGCACGCGCGAACTCGGGGTTCTCGGAGAGGAAGCCGTACCCGGGGTGCACGGCGTCCGCGCCGGCGGCCAGCGCCGCCTTCACGATCAGGTCGCCGCGAAGATACGTCTCCGAGGGCGTCGCCCCCGGCAGCCGTACCGTGGTGTCGGCCACGCGCGCGTGCAGCGCGTTCTCGTCCGCGTCCGAGTGCACGGCGACCATCCGGATTCCCAACTCACCGCAGGTGCGGAAGATCCGGCAGGCGATCTCGCCCCGGTTGGCGACCAGCAGAGTCGAAATCATGAGCCTCACATCCGGAAGACGCCGAAGCCACCGCGCGCGCCCTCGTAGGGAGCGGTGTGGAGGGCGGACAGGCACAGGCCGAGGACGGTGCGGGTGTCGCGCGGGTCGATGACGCCGTCGTCGTAGAGCCGCCCGGACAGGAACATCGGCAGCGACTCGGACTCGATCTGCTGCTCCACCATCGCGCGCAGGGCCGCGTCCGCGTCCTCGTCGTACGGCTGCCCCTTCGCCGCGGCGGACTGCCGGGCGACGATCGACAGGACGCCCGCGAGCTGCTGCGGGCCCATGACGGCCGACTTGGCGCTGGGCCAGGCGAACAGGAAGCGGGGGTCGTAGGCCCGCCCGCACATGCCGTAATGCCCGGCGCCGTACGAGGCTCCCATGAGCACGGACAGGTGCGGGACCCTGCTGTTGCTGACCGCGTTGATCATCATCGCGCCGTGTTTGATGATCCCGCCCTGCTCGTACTCCTTGCCGACCATGTAGCCGGTGGTGTTGTGCAGGAAGAGGAGCGGGATGTCGCGCTGGTTGGCGAGCTGGATGAACTGGGCGGCCTTCTGCGACTCCTCGCTGAAGAGGACGCCCTGGGCGTTGGCCAGGATGCCGACGGGGTAGCCGTGCAGGCTCGCCCAGCCGGTGGCGAGGCTCGTGCCGTACAGCGGCTTGAACTCGTCGAAGTCGGAGGCGTCGACGATCCGGGCGATGACCTCGCGCGGGTCGAAGGGGATCTTCAGGTCGCCCGGGACGATGCCGAGCAGTTCCTCCGGGTCGTACTCGGGCGGTGCCGCCGGGCCCGGATCCTCGTACGCCTTGCGGTGGTTGAGGCGGGCCACGACCCGGCGGGCCTGGCGCAGCGCGTCCTGCTCGTCCACGGCGAAGTAGTCGGCGAGGCCCGACACGCGCGCGTGCATCTCCGCGCCGCCCAGGGACTCGTCGTCGCTCTCCTCGCCGGTCGCCATCTTCACCAGTGGCGGCCCGCCGAGGAACACCTTCGCCCGCTCCTTGACCATGATCACGTGGTCGGACATGCCGGGGATGTACGCCCCGCCGGCGGTGGAGTTGCCGAAGACCACGGCGACGGTGGGGATGCCGGCGGCGGACAGCCGGGTCAGGTCCCGGAAGATGGCGCCGCCGGGGATGAAGATCTCCTTCTGGGAGGGCAGGTCGGCGCCGCCGGACTCCACCAGGCTGATGCAGGGCAGCCGGTTGGCGAGCGCGATGTCGTTGGCGCGCAGGGCCTTCTTCAGGCTCCAGGGGTTGCTGGCGCCGCCGCGCACGGTCGGGTCGTTGGCGGTGATCAGGCACTCCACGCCCTCGACCACGCCGATCCCGGTGACCAGGGAGGCGCCGACCGTGTAGTCGCTGCCCCAGGCGGCCAGCGGGGACAGCTCCAGGAACGGGGTGTCCGGGTCGAGGAGCAGCTCGATGCGCTCGCGGGCGAGCAGCTTGCCGCGTGCGCGGTGCCGTTGGATGTACTTCTCGCCGCCGCCCGCGAGCGCCTTGGTGTGCTCGGCCTCCAGGTCGGCGAGCTTGGCGAGCATGGCCTCGCGGTGGGACCGGTAGTCGGGACTGCCCGTGTCCAGGGCGGAGGTCAGGGCGGTCACAGAAGAACCTCCGGGATGTCCAGGTGGCGGGAGCGCAGCCATTCGCCGAGGGCCTTGGCCTGCGGGTCGAAGCGGTGCTGGGCGGCGACGCCGGCGCCGAGGATGCCGGTCACGACGAAGTTGAGGGCGCGCAGGTTGGGCAGGACGTGCCGGGTGACGGGCAGGTCGTGGCTCTCGGGGATCAGCTGCCGGAAGGTGTCGGCCGTCACCGTGTGGGCGAGCCACCGCCAGGCGTCGTCGGTACGGGCCCAGATGCCCACGTTGGCGTTCCCGCCCTTGTCCCCGCTGCGGGCGCCTACGACGAGGCCGAGAGGGGCACGGCGGACGGGACCTGCCGGAAGGGGCGCGGGCAGCGGTGGCTGGGGCAGTGCGGCGGGTACGAGGGTGTCCTGGGCCGGTGCCACAGCCACCCGGCGCCCGTCATGGAGGACCGCCACATGGTCGACGGCACCATGGGGCACGTACACATCCTCGAAGACCCCATAGGGCGCGCCCTTTCCAGGTGGCGCCAGCACATGGAATCCGGGGTAGCTGGCCAGTGCCAGCTCGATGGCGGCTCCGCTCAGCGCACGCCCGACGACCTGCTGGTCCGGGTCCCGTACGACGAGTCGCAGCAGGGCGCTGGCCGTCTCCTCGGTGTCCGCGTCGGTGCGGTCGGTGCGGACGAGATCCCAACGGACCTCGGCGGGAGGCGACTTGGCGAGGGCGTCGGACAGCTGCTCCCGGACCAGTTCCACCTTGGCCTCGATGTCGAGTCCGGTGAGGACGAAGGCGACCTCGTTGCGGAAGCCGCCGAGCCGGTTGAGCCCGGCCTTGAGCGTCGGCGGCGGAGCCTCCCCGCGCACGCCCTCGATCCGCACCCGGTCGAGCCCGTCCTGGCTCAGCCGTACGGTGTCCAGCCGGGCGGTGACGTCGGGGCCGAGGTACCGGGCGCCCCCGGTCTCGTAGAGCAGCTGCGCGGTGACCGTGCCGATGTCGACGAAGCCACCGGTGCCGGGGTGCTTGGTGATGACGCTGCTGCCGTCCGCGTGGATCTCGGCGAGCGGGAAGCCGGGACGGCGTACGTCCCCCTCCTGGAAGAAGGAGTAGTTCCCGCCGGTCGCCTGCGTCCCGCACTCCAGCACATGCCCGGCGACGACGGCACCGGCGAGGCGGTCGCACTCCCCCGGATGCCAGCCGAAGTGGGCGGCGGCCGGCCCGGTGACGAGCGCCGCGTCGGTCACCCGGCCGGTGATCACGACGTCGGCGCCGGCCCGCAGGCACTCGGCGATACCGAAACCGCCGAGGTAGGCGTGGGCGGCCAGGGTGCCCGGGTGGGCGGCGGTCAGGTCGTCGCCCTCGACATGGGCGACCCGCACGGGGATGCCGAGTCGTTCGGCCAACTGCCGTACGGCGGCGGCGAGTCCGGCAGGGTTGAGGCCGCCCGCGTTGGTGACGATCCGCACCCCGCGCTCGTGGGCTAGGCCGAGGCAGTCCTCCAGTTGGCGCAGGAAGGTGCGGGCGTATCCGGCGGCCGGGTCCTTGAGCCGGTCGCGGCCGAGGATGAGCATGGTCAGCTCGGCGAGGTAGTCGCCGGTGAGGACGTCGAGTTCGCCGCCGGTGAGCATCTCGCGCAGGGCGTCGGCACGGTCGCCGTAGAAGCCGGAGAAGTTGCCGATGCGCAACGGGTTCACCGGGTGCCGCCCTTCGGTGGGCGGCCGGTGCCGGGCGGGCCCGCGAAGGCCTGCGCGATGTCGAGCCAGCGGTCGGCGTCCGGGCCCACGGCGTTCAGGGCGAGGTCTGTGCGGTGGGCGCGCTGGGTGACGAGGAGGCAGAAGTCGAGGGCGGGGCCGGTGACGCGCTGGGGGGCGTCGGGCGGGCCGTAGGCCCACAACTCGCCGGAGGGCGAGGTGAGTTCGATGCGGAACTCCTCCTGCGGCACGGGCAGTCCCCGTACCCCGAAGGCGAAGTCCCGGGCGCGCACCCCGATGCGGACCACATGTCGGAGCCGGTCGGTGGGTGGGCGGACCACACCCAGGGCGTCCGCCACGTCCTGTCCGTGGGCCCACGTCTCCATAAGACGGCCGGTGGCCATGGAGGCGGCCGACATGGGCGGCCCGAACCAGGGGAAGCGGGCTCCGTGCGGCGCCGCCCGCAGCGCCTTGTCCAGCGCGGCCCGGCCCTCCCGCCATCGGGACAGCAGCTCGGCGGATGGACGCCGGGCGCCTTCCTCGGCGGCCTCGTCGACGAAGGAGTCGGGGGACTTCAACGCTTTCTGGACGACTTCCCCGAACCCGTCCTCGTCCGTGACGGCGAGCAGGGCGGCCCGGTCCGTCCAGTGCAGATGGGCGATCTGGTGGGCGATGCTCCAGCGTGGCGCGGGCGTGGCGAGCGCCCACCGCCCCTCCGTCAACTCGCCCACCAAGTGGTCGAGTTCTTCGCTTTCCTCGCGCAGGTCGTCAAAGACGGGCGTCGGCTCGGACATGGCAGGGAGCATGTCAGCGGCACGAGAAACAATCAAGCGTGCTTGCATGAATTTGTTTGCGCGGCTCAAGGCTCGCCAACTGATCAGCCCCCGCCGGGAACCGGCGGGGGCTGGGACAGGGGCTCTGGCACGCGGCGGTGCCTACGAGTGGTTACGAGTGGTACAGCACCCTGACCACCATCGTCTCGGGCGGCAGGGCGTCGAGGTAGGCGTTGAACTCGCGGCGGTAGTCCGGTCCGCCGTACTCGACCCACCGGCCGTCCAGCGTGAGCAGGGCGGGAGTGGGCAGCGCCTCGTCCGCACGGGTCGCCACGAACGCCTCCCGGTCAGGGCCGAAGTAGCCGATCGGGTCGTACGGGAACCGTTCCTCCAGCTCCGGGTCCTCCCTGAAGGCCCGGATCAGCGGCTGAGCCGCGTACTCCGCCCGGGCACGCTCCTCGGGGTAGCCCACCGGGTCGAGGTAGGCCCGGTCGAGGTAGGGGCCGACGGGCAGCGCCGGGGGGTGGCCGGCGGCGAACCGCGCCCACTCGTCCCATCGCCGGGCGGCCTCGTGCGCGGCCTCCTCCCGGTCGGTGTCGAGGTCGAGGAGGCCCCGGGGGCCGCCGTGACAGCGGTCGCGGGGCAGTTCCTCGGACGACTCGGTCCACTCGTCGTACCGGACCAGCCGGGGGTCGTCCTCGTGACCGGGGAGAACCGCGAAGGCACAGTTGGCCCCGGAGATGAACCAGTAGTCCCACTCGCCCACCCAGTCGGGGTGGGGAATGTCCTCGCGGTCGTAGTAGTAGGGAGCCATGGCCTCCCCGATCGCCCGGTGCAGAGCGTCGGGGGCGGCGGGATCGCTGGGCGGTGGGACGCAGACGGTGATGCGCTGTTTGGCCACGGCTGTTCTTCTCGTGACGTCGTCGGGTCGGGCGATGGGCGGGGACTCAGGCACTCGGCGGCGGCCCGCACTGGACCGCGATGTCGTCGCCGCATCCGCGCTCCAGGGTCTTCATGCCCTCCCAGATCCAGAGCAGGTCACTGAGAACGCCGACGCTGCCGAGCAGCTTACCGCCGAGGCGGCCGCCGCCCCGCTTGCCGCCGCCCTCGCCCTCGCCAACGGCCCGGGGAGAGCCCGTGCCTATGCCGCCGGCGCCCTTGACCCCTCCCGAGATATGAGTGTCGAAGATGGGATCGGCGTCTGTTCCGGCGCCCGGATAGATCACGCGGACGTTGGCGTTCCCGACGAACCGGTGGCAGTGCTGCTGTCGGGCTCGGCCTGGACGGATCACGACATCGTCACCGTGCAGGACATCACCGGCGACGGCGTCACCGACCTGGTCTACCGCAGCGACGCGTCGGGCCGGCTGCTGTTGCGCACCGGCCAGCCGGGCGCCTCGGACGGAGTGGACCTGGTCTCGCTCGGCTCGGCGGCCAACTCCGCCAAGGGCGTGGACGAACAGTACGGCGCCTCGGGCTGGTCCAGTACGAGCATCCGCTTCCTGATGGGCACACCGGACGCCAACGGCGACGGGATTCCGGACATCTGGACACTGCGGACGGAGGGATCGGTGCGGTTCTACGCGGGCTCGCGCACCGCGTTGCAGGGCTCCGGCACTGAGATCGTCGGCACCAGCGGCGGCGGCTGGCAGAACAAGATGGCCATCGGCTGACCCTCGTCGCCCCGCCCCGTCGGATCCGTCCGGCGGGGCGAGGCGTGCCTGAGCGACCCGCGCCTTTCCCCGCCCGTCTGCCGGAAATTCGGGCGCGCCGCGCGGGTCGCTCCCCGTACCGTCGACGGATGCTTGATGACGACGGTTACTTCGGAGAGTCCGTAGCAACGACGTACGACGAGTCGACGACGGAGATGTTCGACCCCGAGGTCGTGGAACCGGCGGTCGACCTGCTGGCGGAGCTGGCCGGTGGCGGCCGGGCCCTGGAACTCGGCATCGGTACCGGGCGTATCGCGCTGCCGCTGGCGGGGCGCGGGGTCGAGGTGCACGGGATCGAGCTGTCCCAGGCGATGGTGGAGCGGATGCGGGCCAAGCCGGGCGGAGACGCGATCGGGGTGACGATCGGGGACTTCGCGGCCACGAAGGTGGACGGCACCTTCTCCGTCGCCTACCTGGTCTACAACACGATCATGAACCTGACGTCACAGGACGCCCAGGTGGAGTGCTTCCGCAACGTCGCGGACCATCTGGAACCCGGCGGCTGCTTCGTCGTCGAGGTCATGGTGCCCGACCTGCGCCGACTGCCGCCCGGGCAGAACGCGGTGCCGTTCCGGGTGGACGGCGGGCGGCTGGGCTTCGACCTGTACGACGTGGCGACGCAGTCGATGAGTTCGCACCATGTGGAGGTCGTGGACGGCCGCGGTTCGTACCTGGCCGTTCCGTTCCGGTACGTGTGGCCGGCGGAGCTGGATCTGATGGCCCGGCTCGCGGGGCTGCGGCTGCGTGAGCGGTGGGACGGCTGGAGCCGGGAGCCGTTCACGAGCGACAGCCGGCAGCACGTGTCGGTATGGGAGAAGCCGGCCGAGTGAAGTCGGCCGGGGAGCGTGCGTCAGGCTTCCAGGGGCCGCGCCGGGGCGCCCAGGAGGTCAGGCCTCCGGGGCCTGCGCCCGCACCTTCCCTCTTCCCACCTGCGTCCGCACCGCGCCGATGCTCGCCGCGATGACCAGCGCGATCGCGGCGGCCTCCGTGGCGGACAGGGCCTGGCCGAGGATCAGGAAGCCGGCCGTGGCCGCGATGGCCGGTTCCAGGCTCATGAGGATGGCGAAGGTGGACGCGGGCAGGCGGCGCAGGGCCAGGAGTTCGAGGGTGTAGGGCAGCACCGAGGAGAGCAGGGCCACCGCCGAGCCGAGGGCGACGGTGGTGGGGTCGAGGAGGCGGGTGCCTGCCGAAACCATGCCGATGGGCAGGAACAGCAGGGCCGCGACCGCCATGGCCAACGCCAGTCCGTCCGCCTGCGGGAAGCGGCGGCCCGTCCGTGCGCTGAAGACTATGTAGGCCGCCCACATGGCGCCGGCACCCACGGCGAAGGCAACACCTATGGGGTCGAGGTCGCTGAAGCCTCCGCCGCCCAGCAGGAAGACACCTGCGAGGGCGAGGGCCGCCCACACCGCGTTGACCGCACGGCGGGACGCCAGGACGGACAGGGCCAGCGGGCCGAGGACTTCGAGGGTGACCGCGGGGCCGAGCGGGATGCGGGCGACCGCCTCGTAGAAGAGGCCGTTCATCGCGCCCATGGTGATGCCGAAGACGACGACCGTGCCCCAGTCGCTGCGGGAGTGGCCGCGCAGCCGCGGTCGGCAGACCACCAGGAGGACCACGGCCGCCGCAATGAGCCGCAGGGTGACGACGCCGGCCGCACCGGCCCTCGGCATCAGGGTCACCGCGAGGGCCCCGCCGAACTGGACCGAGATCCCGCCGGCCAGCACCAGCCCGACGGGTCCGAGCGAGCCGAAGCGGCGGCGCCCTGCGGCGGGCGTCATCCGGGTCGGCGTGGTGGTGGGGGAGGTGGCGGTCACGGGCGGTCCTGGTGCTTGATCGAGTTCGTTCATCGCGATGTACTACCAAGTCCAGGGTAATGGACTTCGACAGGTGCGTGAACCCTTTACGGCACTGTCCCGGATGCTGGGATCAGATGCCCGGCCAGGACTCCTCGTCACGGAACAGCGGACGGCCGTCGGGCAGAAACGAGTGCACGTTTCCAGGGGCCTCATGGGTGGGCTGCGGCCAAGCGGTGGGCTGGGGCCGAGCGCCCGCGGGGGCGTACGTCTCATGCCCCTGCCCGTGGTCGTACACCTGCTGCGGCGCCTCCCCCCACAGCGGCATGCGCAGCTCGCCGGTGTCCATGGACGCGTTGTTCTGCGAGCGGTGCAGCCGCGCGTACGCCCCGCCCCGTGCGAGCAGTTCCTCGTGGCGGCCGGTCTCGGCGATGCGGCCGCGGTCGACGACGAGGATGCGGTCGGCGTCGGGTGCGAGGTTGAGGTCGTGGGTGATCATGATCGTCGTACGGCCCGTCATCAGCCGGCGCAGCGGCTTGACCACCCGGCGGGCGGCCATCGCGTCCAGGCCGGTCGTCGGCTCGTCCAGGACCAGCACGGGGGCGTCGCGCAGGATGGCGCGGGCGATGGCCAGGCGTTGGAGCTGGCCGCCGGACAGCCGGGCCGAGTTGGGGTCGACCCTGGTGTCGTAGCCGTCGGGGAGCCGGACGATGAAGTCGTGCGCGTCGGCCGCCCGCGCCGCCTCCTCGATCGCCTGGTCGCCGGCGCCGGGACGGCCGCAGGCGATGTTGGCGCGGACCGTGTCGTGCAGCACCAGGGTCTCCTGCGGGAGCAGGGTGACGTACTCGCGCAGGCGGGCCAGCGGGAAGTCGCGCAGGGGGACGCCGTCCAGCAGGACCTCGCCGGCGTCCGGGTCGTAGAAGCGGAGCAGGAGCTTGGAGACCGTGGACTTTCCGGCGCCGCTCGGGCCGGTGATGATCACCAGTTCGCCGGGGGTGACGGTGAAGGACAGCCCCTCGAGGGCCGTGCGGTCGGCGCCCGGGTAGCGGAAGGCGACGTCCCGGACCTCGACCGTGCCGTCCGGGCGGCCGGCCTGCGTGCCCCGCCGGGGGTCGGTGACCGAGGGCCGTACGTCCAGGATCTCGATCAGCCGCTCGGCGCCCGCCGTGGCCGCGGTGACCGTGAGTCCGAGCTGGGCCAGGCCGCGCACGGGCGGGTAGAGGTAGCCGAGGAACGCGGCGAAGGCGAGCAGCTGGCCGAGCGTCATCCGGCCGGTGGAGATCTCCCAGGCGCCGATGCCGATCACGGCGAGCACGCAGACCGTCTCGATGACCTGGACGAGCTGCTCGTAGGCCTCGCCCAGCCGGGTCGAGCGGACGGAGGCGCGGAACCAGGCGTTCGCCTCCTCGCGCAGCCGCCGGCGCTCGGCGTCCCGGCGGTCGTAGGCCTGGGTGAGCACGATGTTGCCGAGGGACTCCTCGACCACGGAGGTGATCGCGCCGTCGGCGACCCGGCCCTCGCGGGAGACGTCCTTGATGGAGCCGGAGAAGCGGCGGGCGGCCAGCCAGAACAGGGGCGCGAGGACGAAGGTGGCGGCGGCCAGGTCCCAGCGCAGCCAGAACGCGGCGGCCGCGTAGAAGAGGGCGGAGAAGGCGGCCGAGGCGGCGCCCACCAGGCCGGACACGACCATCGTCTCGATCGCCTCGACGTCGCTGGTCAGCCGGGAGAGCAGATCGCCCTGGCGGTGGCGCTGGAAGAAGTGCGGGGGCAGCTGCTGCACATGGTCGAAGACGTGCTCGCGCAGCCGCATCACGAAGCGTTCGGTGACCCACGCGGCAAGGGAGTTGCCCGCGTAGGCGACGACCGCGCCGACCACGGCGATGCCCAGCCACTTCACGGCCGGACTCCAGAACGCGCCGAGCGAACCCTTCTGCAGGGCGTGGTCGGTGAGGTCGCTGAAGAGCAGGATGGCCTCGGTCTCGGCGAGCGCGGCGAGCACCGTGCACAGCCAGACGAGGAGCAGCCATTTCCTGAGCCCCTTGGTCAGCAGCCAGAAACGGCGGAACGCGGTGCGGTCCGGAATGGTCGGAGTGTCCTCGCACTCATATCCCTCGGCCTCACTCTCACCCATACCCATTTCACATCCCTGCTTCCCTTCACCGGAATTCCTGGAATTCAGGACCGCACAGAGGACCGACGGCGAACCGTCGGTCCTCGTTACGACTGACTCAGCCGTCCTGGCCGGGGATCGGCTTGGGCAGCGGCTTCGGCGCCCGCTTCTTGTGCTTCGGCTTCGGCGGCGGGGGAGGCAGCTGCTTCTTCGGCTTCGGGGGCAGCGGGGCGAGCTTCTTGAGGCTCATTTCCGACTCCTTTTCGTAGCGCTGTACTTGTGTGCCGAATTCCACGTCCGGAACCCGACATCGAAGAACCTACACGCCACCGGAGCGCCCGAACGGCAAAAATGGCAAAGGGGCGCTGTGAGTACCTTGGAATACCTTGGTGAATCCTGAGGAATACCCGCCCGGCCGCCGCGAACCTGAGAGTTCTCTTACGAACCTGGCAGCCTTTTGAAGGCCCTTCAAGTAGGCCGGCTCACTTCACCACCCCTCCCCCTCCCTCCAGCCCCTGCGCGAGCACCTCCGCCAGGTGCCTCCCCCGCACCCCGGCCAGCTGCTGAAGCTGCGTGCGGCACGAGAAGCCGTCCGTCAGGACCACGGCCCCCTCGGGCGCCTCCCGTACCGACGGCAGGAGTTGCTCCTCGGCGCAGCTCTTCGACACCTCGAAGTGCCCTTTCTCGAAGCCGAAGTTGCCTGCCAGGCCGCAGCAGCCGCCGCTCAGCTCGCCGGTCAGGCCTGCGGACTCGCGCAGTCTGCGGTCGGCGGCGTCGCCGAGGACCGCGTGCTGGTGGCAGTGGGTCTGGCCGACGACCGGGCGGTTCACGGGAGGCGGGGTCCAGTCGGGGGCGTGGCGCTCAAGGGCTTCGGCGAAGGTGAGGACTGCTGAGGCCAGCCGGGGTGCGCGCGGGTCGTCGTGCAGGAGTTCCGGGAGGTCGGCACGGAGGGCCGCCGCGCAGCTCGGCTCCAGGACGACGACCGGGGCGCCCCGGCGCAGCACCGGTTCCATCAGCTCCAGCGTGCGGCGCAGCACCGCGCGGGCCCGGTCGAGCTGGCCGGTGGACATGTAGGTCAGGCCGCAGCAGACCCCGCCGCCGAGCGGGCGGGACGGTGGCAGTACCACCCTGAGGCCGGCGGCCTCCAGTACCCGTACGGCCGCCTGTCCGACCGAGGGTGAGAGGTGCTCGGTGAACGTGTCGGGCCACAGGACGACCAGGTTTCCCGTAGACCGCCGCTTCCGCCGTCGCCACCAGCGGCTGAACGTCTCCGGCGCCACCCGAGGGATCTCCCGCTCCGGCGCGATCCCGCCCAGCCGTTTGCCCGCGCGCGCCAACAGGCTTACGGACGCGAGCCTGTTGAGCAGCGGGGCCGTGCGCGTCCGGGCCACCCAGCGCAGCCATACCGGCAGCCACCCCATCGTGTAGTGGGCGGCCGGGCGGCGCCGGCCCTCGTAGTGGTGGTGCAGGAACTCGGCCTTGTAGGTGGCCATGTCGACGCCGACCGGGCAGTCCGAGCGACAGCCCTTGCAGGACAGGCACAGGTCCAGTGCGTCCCGGACCTCCGTGGAGCGCCAGCCGTCCGTGACCAGGTCGCCCGCGAGCATCTCGTGCAGCAGCCGGGCCCGACCGCGCGTGGAGTGTTCCTCCTCGCCGGTCGCCCGGTACGAGGGGCACATCACGGCGGGCCCGGCCGCCGTGCTCGTACGGCACTTGGCGACGCCGACGCAGCGGCGGACGGCCGCGCGGAAGTCGCCGCCGTCGGCCGGGTAGCCGAAGGCCACGTCGACGGGATTTCCCGGAAGAACGGAGAACCGGAGGTTGGTGTCCAGGGGGGCCGGGCGGACCAGCATGCCGGGGTTGAGGAGGTCGTCGGGGTCCCAGATCGTCTTCGCCCGCTCGAAGAGCCTCACCGTCTCCGCGCCGTACATCCGCGGCAGCAGCTCCGCGCGGGCCTGGCCGTCGCCGTGCTCCCCGGACAGCGAGCCGCCGTGGGAGACCACCAGGTCGGCCAGTTCCTCGGAGAAGTGCCGGAAGCGGCCGATGCCCGCCTCGGTGAGCAGGTCGAAGTCGATGCGGACGTGGATGCAGCCGTCGCCGAAGTGGCCGTACGGAGTACCGCGCAGGCCGTGCGTGGACAGGAGGGCGCGGAAGTCCCGGAGATAGGGGCCGAGCCGGGCGGGCGGCACCGCGCAGTCCTCCCAGCCCGGCCAGGCCTCGCTGCCGTCCGGCAAGCGCGTCGCCGTACCGCTCGCGTCCTCCCGGATCCGCCACAGGGACCGCTGCGCCGCCGCGTCCGTGACCACCAGGGAGTCGACCACGTCGGCCGCGCGGACGATCTCCTCCGCACGCGCGCGGGCCTCCCCTTCCGACTCCCCGCCCGTTTCGACGAACAGCCAGGCGCCGCCTTTCGGCAGCCCGGCCGGCGAGCGCACCAGGTCGGCCGCCATGCCCTCCACCGTCAGCGGCTGGTGCGGCAGGAGCCCGGCGGCTGCCTCGGCGGCCGCGCTCTCGTCCCCGTACGCCAGCACCGCGAGGGCACGCGCGCGTGGGGCCTCCACCAGCCGTACGACCGCCTCCGTCAGGATGCCGAGGGTGCCCTCCGAGCCGCAGAAGGAGCGGGCGACATCGGCGCCCTTCTCGGGCAACAGGGCGTCCAGGGCATACCCGGAGATGCGGCGGGGCAGGTCCGGGAAACCGGTGCGCAGGCGGGCGAGGTCTCCTTCCACCAGGGCGCGCAGCCCGTCCGGAGCGCCGGCCCAGTGCTGCCCGAGCCGCAATCGCTGCCCGCGCGCGGTGATCACCGACAGCTCGTGGACACTGTCCGCCGTGGTCCCCCAGGCGACCGAATGCGAGCCGCACGAGTTGTTGCCGATCATTCCGCCGAGCGTGCACCGGCTGTGGGTGGACGGGTCGGGGCCGAAGCGCAGGCCGTGCGGGGCGGCGGCCTCCTGGAGGCGGTCGAGGACGAGCCCCGGCTGGACGACAGCGGTCCGTGTGCCCGGGTCGAGCTCCAGCAGGCCGTTCATGTGCCGGGTGAAGTCCAGCACCACGCCCGTGCCGGTCGCCTGCCCGGCGATCGACGTGCCCCCGCCGCGTGCCACCACCGGCACTCCGCGCGCGCGGCACACCTCCAGCACCGCCGCCACGTCGTCGGCGTCCCGCGGGGCCACCACCCCCGCCGGGACACGCCGGTAGTTGGACGCGTCCATGGTCACGAGCGCCCGGGCGGTGACATCGAAGCCGACCTCACCCCGGACGGCCCCGCGCAGTTCCGCCTCAAGGCCCGAGTGATCCGTCATGCGTCCAGGATGCATCCGCTCACGCACAGTCACCGCGACTTTTCCACAGCCCCGCACATATCGTCGTACAAGCTCGGGCAAGGTCAGTGCACGTTCAGTACAACCTCACAGGTCCACGGCTCGGCGCGCTCGTCTCATCGGACGGACATGGTTCCGTCCCGTTTCGTCTAGCGGATACCCTCCGACTCGTGGCCGACATCCAGATCCCCGCTGACATCAAGCCCGCCGACGGACGCTTCGGCGCGGGCCCCTCCAAGGTGCGCACCGAGGCGCTCGACGCGCTCGCCGCGACCGGAAGCTCTCTGCTCGGCACCTCCCACCGCCAGGCCCCGGTCAAGAACCTGGTGGGCCAGGTCCGCGAGGGCATCAGCTCCCTGTTCTCCCTCCCCGAGGGCTACGAGGTCATCCTCGGCAACGGCGGCTCCACCGCCTTCTGGGACATCGCCACCCACGGACTGATCGAGAACAAGTCCCAGCACCTCAGCTTCGGCGAGTTCTCCTCCAAGTTCGCGAAGGCTGCCAAGCTCGCTCCCTGGCTGGCCGAGCCGACCGTCATCGCCACCGAGCCGGGCACCCACCCCGAGGCGCAGGCCGAGGCGGGCGTCGACGTGTACGCCTTCACGCACAACGAGACCTCCACCGGTGTCGCCATGCCGATCAAGCGCGTGGCCGGCGCCGACGAGGGCGCGCTCGTCCTCGTGGACGCCACCTCCGGCGCGGGCGGCCTCCCGGTCGACATCGCCGAGACCGACGTCTACTACTTCGCGCCGCAGAAGTCCTTCGCCTCCGACGGCGGCCTGTGGATCGGCGTCTTCTCCCCGGCCGCCATCGAGCGCGCCGAGCGGATCCACGCCTCCGGCCGCCACGTCCCGGAGTTCTTCTCGCTGCCCACGGCGATCGACAACTCCCGCAAGAACCAGACGTACAACACCCCGGCCCTCGCCACCCTCTTCCTGCTCAACCAGCAGCTGGAGTGGCTCAACGGCCAGGGCGGCCTGGCCTTCTCCACCGGCCGCACCAAGGACTCCTCGACCCGCCTGTACACCTGGGCGGACGAGTCCAAGTACGCCACCCCGTTCGTCTCCGACCCGGCCAAGCGCTCCCAGGTCATCGGCACGATCGACTTCTCCGACGAGATCGACGCGGCCGCCGTCGCCAAGGTGCTGCGCGCCAACGGCATCGTGGACACCGAGCCGTACCGCAAGCTCGGCCGCAACCAGCTGCGCATCGCGATGTTCCCGGCGATCGACCCGGCGGACGTCGAGGCGCTGACGCAGTGCATCGACTACGTGATCGAGAAGCTCTGACCTCTCCGGTACGAGCACGAGGGCGCCCGGTGCCACACCGGGCGCCCTCTTCTCAACTCCTGCGCCGCAGCCGCCGCACCCCGAAGAGGGCGGCCGCGCCGACGGCCACGATGACCGCGCCGACCTTGAAACTCCCGCTGTTGCCGGTGCTGTTGCTGTCACCGGAGGCTGAACTTCCGCTGCTGGAGGGCGGCTTGCTCGACCCGCCGTCCGGTGCGTCCTCCGCCTGCACCGCGCTGTCGGCGCCCTCGCTGCCGTACATCAGCTTGGTCCCGTCGACGGAGTACGTGACGGACTCCCCCTGCCCCTGCAGCGGCACGTCGAGCCGCCCTTTCCGCTTGATCTTCCCGCCGTTCCAGTCGTAGGAGATACCGCCGAAGTACCCCCGGACCACCAGCTGCCGGCCGTTCGGCGAGAAGGCGGCGTCGGTGGCCCAGAGGTCGATGGGGGCGACGGGCCTGAAGATGTTCGCGCCTGAGGTGGAGAGGTGCGCAGGCCCTTCGTACAGATGCCCGCCGTCCTCCTTCTTGTCGATGATGTACACGCGCCCGGTCCTGGGGTGCACGACCATCGACTCCGCGTTCCTCGCTCCGTCGGAGTACTTGACGACGTACTGCGCCGCCGTGACCGTCTGGTCCTTCAGCACCTTCGGCTCGGGCAGCCGGTAGATCCAGACGTACGGCCACTTGCCGTCGAGGTTGTCCCCGATGTCGCCGAGGTAGATCTGGTCGTCCGGCCCGATGGAGACGGCCTCGACGTCGCGCGGGGAGCCGATGCCGCGCAGGGTCACCCTGGCGACGGTCTTCCCGGTCGCGCTGTCCACGGCGTAGAGGTACGGCCCGTCGTCGCTGTCGTTGTGCGTCCAGTAGATGCCGGGGTGCAGACGGGAGGCGGCCAGGCCGCTGGACTCGGTGATCCGGGGGTCCTTGATGGTGAACCCCTGGTCACCGGAACGGTCACCGTCGGCGGCGGAGGCGGGCAGCGCGCAGGCACCCGCGAGCAGGGCCCCGGCGAGCAGGGCGAACGGTCGGCGCATGCACCAAGACTGCCATCCCGGTGGGGCGTTCACCGGCGTGGTGGGCCTCACACTCCACACACTGCCGTGATCGTCCATCATGACCGGATGCTTAGGTTCATGCCCGTGGGCGACTCCATGACGATCGGAAGCGCCGGCGAGCACACGTGGCGTTACCGGCTGTGGCAGCACCTGTGCACCACGTACGACGGCCCCTTCGCCCTCGTCGGTCCGCGCGAGACCCTGTACGACAAGGCGACGGACGCCCCGACCTCCCTGGCCTACGCCGACCCCGACTTCCCCCGCGCCCACCTGGCCGGCTGGGGCGAGGGCTGGCTGCACATGGCTCCGCTGATCGGCCCGGCGGTGCGGGAGTTCCGGCCGAATGTACTGCTGGTCTCGCTGGGCCTGATCGACCTGGGCTTCTACACCAACGCCGAGCAGACCGCGGAGAACGTACGGGCCTTCGTGGCGGGTGCGCGGGAGGCCGACCCGCACATCCGGATGGTGCTGCTGCCGGTGATCCCGAACATACGGGCCGAGGTGGACACGCCCTTCGCCGAGCAGGTGGACCGGTTCAACGTCCTGCTCGCGAAGGCGGTCGCCGACCTGGACGAGCCCCGCTCGCCGATCCTGCTCGCGTCGCCGCCCACGTCGTACGACATCCACGGCGACACGTACGACGGGACGCATCCCAACGCGAGCGGGGAGCACCGGATCGCGGGGGCGTTCGCGGGGGCGATGTGGGAGGCGTGGGGAATCGGACGGGCGTACGCGGCCGGAACAAGTTGACCGAATTCCGGCGTCTCCTGGTCACCGTGCGTATCGTTGAAGTGCGCGGCTGCACTCGTCCTTGGGGCAGCTGGGGAGGAGCGCCACGATGACCGTCCTTGAAGACAGGATCGCGATGGCCGAGTGCGACAACGAGAGCACGCTCGACGAAATGTTCGACCGGCTTGAGCCCACCCCCGAGGGATACAAGGTCGAGATCGTCGAGGGGACCGTCTACATGTCGCCGCAGCGGGACACCCATTGGGATATCACCCTGGACATCCTTGAGCAGTTGCGGGCCAAGTATCCCCGGAGGCGGTTGAAGTCCGATGTCCGGATCGACTACCCAGGTCACCTCAACGGTTTCGCCACAGATGTGACGGTCATCAGGGAAGGCGCGGCCAAGACGGAGAAGGGCCGCTGGCGTCACGAAGACGTCGAGTTCGTCGCCGAGGTCATTTCCAAGGGCACCGCAGCCAACGACTACGGCCCCAAGAAGACCGCCTACGCCACCGCCGAAGTCCCCGTCTACGTCATCGCCGACCCCTACAAGGGCACGTGCTACGTCTACACCCAACCCAAGGAAGGCGACTACACCACAAGGACGACAGTCGATTTCGGTAAGGACATCGACCTCACCGGCACCGTGGTCGACCTCACCCTCAAAACCGACGACTTCCCCCGCGACTAAGACCTGCGTCACCCGTTCGGCCCCCAGCAGTCGCTGTCGTACTTGGGTTCGCTTTCGATGGAAGCGAACCCCGGCGTGTGTCCGGGGCCTCCCAAAACCGTCGAACGAAGGAGACGCAGTCATGCCCACAGGCAAGATTCAGGAGTGGAACGAGGGCCAGGGCGAGGGCAAGATCAAGGCCGATCGAGGTGGCCCCCAGCTGGAATTCTCCTCGAGTGACCTCCGGAATCCCGTCGAGCGGACGAAGCTGCACCGCGGGGACAAGGTCCAGTTCCAGGACGACGCAGCGCAGCCCGAACACGCGATAGACGTCACGAAGGCCTGAGCCTCGAAAACACCGCACAGCAGGCACCACCCGAAGGGGAGCGGGTGTGTGCCTGTCCGCGTTCCGGGCGCTGGCATCGCTTGCCTAGAGCGCACTCCAAGCCGTTGGCTGGTGGACCATGAAGTACACGCAGCTAGGACGCACGGGACTCAAGGTCAGCCGACTCGTCCTCGGCACCATGAACTTCGGCCCGCAGACCGGTGAAGCCGACAGTCACGCGATCATGGACGCGGCGCTGGACGCGGGCATCAACTTCTTCGACACCGCCAACGTGTACGGCTGGGGCGAGAACAAGGGCCGTACGGAATCGATCATCGGGGACTGGTTCGCCAAGGGCGGCGACCGGCGCGACAAGGTCGTCCTCGCCACCAAGGTGTACGGCAACATGGACCCGGACGGGGAGAGCCTCTGGCCCAACCACGACAAGCTGTCCGCCCTCAACATCCGGCGGGCCGTGGACGCCAGCCTGAAGCGGCTGCAGACCGACTACATCGACGTCTACCAGTTCCACCACATCGACCGCCGGACCCCCTTCGAGGAGATCTGGCAGGCCATCGACGTGCTCGTGCAGCAGGGCAAGATCCTGTACGTCGGCTCCTCCAACTTCCCCGGCTACAAGATCGCCCAGGCCAACGAGATCGCCGCCCGGCGCGGCGGCACCATCGGACTGGTCAGCGAGCAGTGCCTGTACAACCTGGCCGAGCGTCGCGCCGAGATGGAGGTCATCCCGGCCGCGCAGGACTACGGGCTCGGGGTCATCCCCTGGTCGCCGCTGCACGGCGGTCTGCTCGGCGGGGTGATCAAGAAGGAGGCCCAGGGCGGGCGCCGCGCCTCCGGCCGGGCCGCCGACGCGCTCACCAACAGCGCCGTCCGCGCGCAGATCCAGTCGTACGAGGACCTGCTCGACAAGCACGGTGTGGAGCCCGGCGAGGCCGCCCTGGCCTGGCTGCTCACCCGTCCCGGCGTGACCGGCCCGATCGTCGGCCCGCGCACCGCCGAACAGCTGGAGTCGGCCCTCAGGGCCCTGGAACTGGAGCTGAGCGAGGAGCTGCTGGCGGGCCTGGACGAGATCTTCCCGGGTCCGGGGCCGTCTCCTGAGGCCTTCGCCTGGTAGCCGAAGCCACACCTGTGTCGGCGGCGGTCTACCGTCCGACCGCCGCCGACAAGGCAACCACCACGAACATCAGCACAAGCACACCGGCCATGATCCGGTTCCGGGTTTTCGGGTCCACGTACCCGAGCCTAACCGGCCCCGCCGAGCGCCCAGCGGTCGACCGTCTCGTACCGGGGCTGCTCCCCGGGCACTCCGGACTTCGGCAGATTGCTGCGCACCAGGGCGAGCTCGGACACGGTCCAGGTCCGGCCGGTGAACTCGCCGAGCAGGCTCACGTACGGCCGTACGTTCAGCGGATGCCGGCTGCGCGCCACCGTCAGATGGGCCAGATAGCGACGGTGCTCCCCCATCGGCACGCCGGACTTCACCGCCGCCGCCTCCGTGCGGTCGGCCAGCAGCCGCAGGGTCGGCAGGTCTCCGTCCGCGCCCACCCACAGCACCTGCCCGCGCCCGAACTGCCCGCCGCCCCGCAGGGCCAGCGGGAAAGGAGAGGTCCGGTGCGCCGCGCGGCCCAGGCGGGCCGACAGGTCCGGTACGACGGCCTCGTCGACCTCGCCGTAGAAGGCGAGCGTGAAGTGCCAGCCGGGGCGGCTGGTCCAGCGCAGCCCCTCCGCGCCGGGCAGCCTCTTCAACTTCGCGACCTCGGCGGCGAGCTCATGGATGACATCCTCCGGGGGCAGCACGGCGGCGAAGAGTCTCATGAGGTCACCCTGCCAGGGAACGCGCCCCGCAATGCATGAAGCTCCCGGCCCGCAACGCACAAAGCTGCTGACCTGACGCGGCCCGGCCGGGGATGATCGACGGCATGGAGAAGAACGGGAAGATCATCATCAGAGAAGGCGGTCCGGACGACATCCCCCTGATCCTCGGCATGTTCGACAGCGGTGTCGCATGGCTCGTGGCGCAGGGGCGCAGCCGGCAGTGGGGCACCGCGCCCTGGTCGGAGAACCCGAGGGCGGTGGACATGATCACCCGCTTCGTCAGCGAGGGCAGCCCGTACATCGCCGAGTACGACGGTGTCCCGGCGGCGACGCTGACCGTCACCGACGCGCCCGGTCCGTATCTGGAGCCCGCCGACGAACCCGAGCGCTACATCCACGCCTTCGCCTCCGACCGGCGCTTCAAGGGCCATGGCATCGGCGCCGCGCTGCTCGCCCACGTGGCCGAGGAGACCCGCCGGGCCGGGATCTCGCTCCTGCGCGTGGACTGCTACGCGGGCGGCGACCGCAAGCTGGTCGCCTTCTACGAACGCAACGGCTTCATCCCGACCGAGTCCTTCACCGCGAGCGTGCCCGGCGACGACGCGTGGCCGGGGCAGGTGCTGGCCCGGAGGGTCCTGTAGGACCCCCCGGGGCCGGGACCGCTCAGGCGGCCGTCGCCAGTTGCTCCCGCTCTCTCGGGACGAACCGCACCTGCGGGTGGCCGTGGTGCCAGCCCACCGCCAGGCGCAGGTCGCCGATGCGGGCGAGGACCAGTCCGATCGCGGCGGCCGCGCCGGCGGAGACGATGCCGCCGAGGGCGAAGCCGACGCGCGGCCCGTAGGTGTCGGTGATCCAGCCGACGACCGGCGCACCGAGCGGCGTACCGCCCATGAACACCATCATGAACAGGGCCATCACCCGGCCGCGCATGGCCGGGTCGGTGGCCATCTGCACGGCGGTGTTCGCGGTGACGTTGACCGTCAGGCCGAAGATCCCGATCGGGACCATGAGCAGGGCGAACAGCCAGTACGACGGCGCCAGCGCGGCCACGGTCTCCAGCGCGCCGAAGGCCACCGCGGCGGCGATCAGGACGCGCAGGCGGGCCGTGCCGCGGCGGGCGGCCAGCAGGGCGCCGCCGAGGGAGCCGACGGCTATCAGGGTGTTGAAGAGGCTGTAGGCGCCGGCGCCGGCGTGGAAGATGTCGTCGGCGTAGGCCGACAGCCACACCGGGAAGTTGAAGCCGAAGGTGCCGATGAAGCCGACGAGGACGATCGGCCAGATCAGCTCGGGGCGCTTCGCCACATAGCGCAGGCCCTCGCGCAGCTGGCCCTTCCCTCTCGGCGCGCGCTCGACCACGTGCAGCTCGCGGGCGCGCATCAGCAGCAGTCCGGCGATCGGGGCGACGAAGGACAGGCCGTTGAAGAGGAAGGCCCAGCCGGTGCCCACGCCCGTGATCAGGAGGCCGGCGACGGCGGGGCCGACCAGGCGGGCGGACTGGAAGTTCGCCGAGTTCAGGCTGACCGCGTTCTGCAGCTGCTCGGGGCCGACCATCTCGGAGACGAAGGACTGCCGGGCCGGGTTGTCGACCACCGTGGCGAGGCCGACGGCGAAGGCGGCGACGTAGACGTGCCAGACCTGGACGTGGCCGGTGAGGGTCAGCGCGGCGAGCGCGAGGCCCGTGACGGCCATGGAGGTCTGGGTGACGAGCAGCGTGGGCCGCTTGGGGAGGCGGTCGACCAGGACGCCGCCGTAGAGGCCGAACAGCAGCATCGGCAGGAACTGCAGGGCCGTCGTGATGCCGACGGCCGCGGAGGAACCGGTGAGGCTGAGCACGAGCCAGTCCTGGGCGATGCGCTGCATCCAGGTGCCCGTGTTGGAGACGACCTGGCCGATGAAGAACAGGCGGTAGTTCCTGATCCTCAGCGAGCTGAACATCGAGGACTTGCGGGGGTTGTCGGTGGATATCGGTGCGGGTGCGGAAGGTGTTCCGGGTCCCGTACTCAAAAGACGTCGCCTCCTCTTCTGATTCCTACAGATGCGCGAGCTTCTCCAGCACGGGGGCGGCGGCGCGCAGTGCGGCCCACTCGTCCTCGTCGAGGCCCTCGACCAGGCCGGCCAGGAACGCGTTGCGCTTGCGGCGGCTCTCCTCGAGCATCGCCTCGGCCTGCTCGGTCCTGGTGACGACCTTCTGGCGCCGGTCCTCGGGGTGCGGCTCCAGACGGACCAGTCCCTTGGCCTCGAGCAGCGCGACGATGCGGGTCATCGACGGCGGCTGGACGTGCTCCTTGCGGGCCAGCTCGCCCGGCGTGGCCTGGCCGCAGCGGGAGAGGGTGCCGAGCACCGACATCTCGGTCGGGCTCAGCGACTCGTCGACCCGCTGGTGCTTGAGCCGACGGGACAGCCGCATCACGGCGGAGCGGAGGGAGTTCACGGCGGCAGCGTCGTCGCCATGGGTAAGGTCCGGCATGTTCTTTAGAGTAACTCATTACTCTCGCTAAAGACCACCCGCGACGCGCCGGAATGCCCGTGACGCCCGCCACTGAACCGTCTGATCACTCATATGAGTGAGGAGATTCCGGAAAGTGACGCATCGGGCGCCCAGATGTGGCGACCCTCGTACCCATGGGGACCAGCGTGCTCAGCCTGCGTATAGACGGGGAGCTGCTCGAACGGCTCCGGCATCACGCGGCGAAAAGAGGAATGAGCGTGCAGGACTATGTGGTCCGCACGCTCATCCGGGACGACTTCGACCAGCGATTCCAGGCCGCCGTCGAGGAGACGGAGAAGTTCTACGGGGTCACCTGAGGGCTCACGCGAGACCCAGGGCCGGCATCAGGTAGTAGAAGCCGAAGACCGCCGCGACGACGTACATCGCCACCGGGACCTCCTTCGCCCGGCCGGCCACCAGGCGCAGCACCACGAAGGTGATGAAGCCCATGCCGATGCCGTTGGTGATCGAGTAGGTGAACGGCATCATCAGCATCGTCACGAAGGCCGGGATCGCGATGGTGTAGTCCGCCCAGTCGATCTCCTTGACGGAGTTCGACAGGATCAGGAAGCCCACCGCGACCAGGGCCGGTGTGGCCGCCTGGGACGGGACCATCGTGGCGACCGGGGTGAGGAAGAGGGCCACCGCGAAGAGGCCGCCCGTGACGACGTTCGCGAAGCCCGTGCGCGCGCCCTCGCCGACGCCCGCCGTGGACTCCACGAACGCGGTGGTGGCCGAGGAGGAGCTCGCGCCGCCCGTCGCGACCGCGAGGCCGTCCACGAAGAGGACCTTGTTGATGCCCGGCATGTAGCCCTGGGCGTCGGTCAGCTTGGCCTCGTCGCTGACGCCCATGATCGTGCCCATGGCGTCGAAGAAGGACGACAGCAGGACCGTGAAGACGAAGAGGGTTCCGGTCAGCACGCCGACCTTGGAGAAGCCGCCGAACAGGCTGAACTGGCCGATCAGGCCGAAGTCGGGCGTGGCGACCGGGTTGCCCGGCCACGTCGGGACGGTCAGACCCCAGGTCGTGACGTGGGCGACCGAGTTGATGATCAGCGCGAGGACGGTCATGCCGACGATGGAGATCAGGATCGCGCCCGGCACCTTGCGCACGATGAGCGCGAAGGTGAGCAGCGCGCCCAGGATGAAGATCAGCACCGGCCAGCCGGTGAGGTGACCGGTGCCGCCGAGCTGCAGCGGGACGGTCGTCTGGGCGACGTCCGGGATACGGGTGACGAAGCCGGAGTCGACCAGGCCGATCAGCATGATGAACAGGCCGATGCCGATGGAGATCGCCTTGCGCAGGCCGAACGGCACGGCGTTCATCACGCGCTCGCGCAGCCCCGTGGCCACGAGCAGCATGACGATGAAACCGGCCAGCACGACCATGCCCATGGCGTCCGGCCAGGACATCCGGGGCGCCAGCTGGAGCGCGACGACCGAGTTCACGCCGAGACCGGCGGCCAGCGCGATCGGCACGTTGCCGATGACACCCATCAGGAGCGTGGCGAACGCGGCCGTCAGGGCCGTCGCCGTGACCAGCTGCCCGTTGTTCAGGTGGTGCCCGTACATGTCCTTCGCGCTGCCGAGGATGATCGGGTTCAGCACGATGATGTACGCCATCGCAAAGAAGGTGGCGAAACCGCCCCGGATCTCGCGGGCGATGCTGCTGCCGCGTTCGGAGATCTTGAAAAAGCGGTCGAGGGTGCCATAGGCGGGGGTGCCGCCCGGCTTCTCGGGGGTGGGGACCTTGGCAGGTGCCGAGGCTGACATGCGGGACCTCATCACCAGCGGGGTTCCCCCGAGCCCCGTTGGAGTTTCATACGAACAGAAGCGGTCAAAGACAAACGGTTTCAGTATGAACGTATGACTCCCACATCGCCATCTCCGCGCGTAGACCCGAACGGCTCGTAAGCTGTGCCCCATGGCTAAGTGGACCCCCAAGCACGAGGCGCCGGAGCCCCTGGAGGGCCCCGTGGTCGCCACCATCACCGGCGGCACGATCGTGTGGTTCGTCCTCTTCCTGGTCCAGCTCCCCTTCTACGGCTGGTTCGACGACCACGATCACCTCTGGTGGCTGTGGACCTGCCTGGCCGGCGGCGGGCTGGGGCTCATCGGCATCTGGTACGTCCGCAGGCGCGATGCGGCGATCAAGCGAGCCGCGTCACTGCAGACGACGTCGACGGAGTAGCCGTACAACCTGCGCACGACTCGGCTCCTCCCCAAGTCGGAACTTCCCCCCGCTCGGCAGGTGAAGGCGCACAAGCGCACGTACCGTCGAATGCATGACCCACATCGACGCGGGCGCCGAACTCGACCCCGTGCACCCGGTGGCCCTGCCGGGCGTACCCTCGACCGGTCTGACCGGCGCCCAGGTCGCCGAGCGCGTCGCGCGCGGGCAGGTCAACGACGTGCCGGTGCGCAGCAGCCGCTCCCTGGGCGAGATCGTCCGCGCGAACGTCTTCACCCGGTTCAACGCGATCATCGGTGTGCTGTGGCTGGTCATGCTCTTCGTCGCGCCGATCCAGGACAGCCTCTTCGGCTTCGTGATCCTCGCCAACACCGGCATCGGCATCGTGCAGGAGTGGCGCGCCAAGCAGACGCTGGACTCGCTCGCCGTGATCGGCGAGTCCCGGCCGACCGTGCGCCGTGACGGCATCGCCGCCGAGGTGGCCACGAACGAGATCGTCCTGGACGACCTCATAGAGATAGGCCCCGGGGACAAGATCGTCGTGGACGGGGTGTGCGCGGAGGCCGACGGGCTGGAGATCGACGAGTCGCTGCTCACCGGTGAGGCCGATCCCGTCGTCAAACGCCCCGGCGACCAGGTGATGTCCGGCAGTTTCGTGGTCGCGGGCGGCGGCGCCTTCCAGGCGACCAAGGTGGGCCGCGAGGCGTACGCGGCCCAGCTCGCCGAGGAGGCCTCCCGCTTCACGCTCGTCCACTCCGAGCTGCGCACCGGTATCTCCACGATCCTCAAGTACGTGACGTGGATGATGGTCCCGGCCGCGATCGGCCTGGTCGTCACCCAGCTCGTGGTCAAGAACAACGACCTGAAGGACGCGATCGCCCGCACGGTCGGCGGCATCGTCCCGATGGTCCCGGAGGGGCTGGTGCTGCTCACCTCCGTGGCCTTCGCGATCGGGGTGATCCGGCTCGGCCGCAAGCAGTGCCTCGTGCAGGAGCTGCCCGCCATCGAGGGCCTGGCGCGCGTCGACACGGTCTGCCTGGACAAGACCGGGACGCTCACCGAGGGCGGTATGGACGTCACCGAACTGAGGACCCTCGACGGTTACGACGACGACTACGTCCGCAAGGTGCTCGGTGCCCTCGGCGAGTCCGACCCGCGCCCCAACGCCTCCCTCCAGGCGATCATCGACGCCTACCCGGACATCGAGGAGTGGCGCTGTATCGAGTCGCTCCCGTTCTCCTCCGCCCGCAAGTACAGCGGTGCGGCGTTCAGCGAGGGCGACGGCGAGACCAGCACCTGGCTGCTGGGCGCCCCCGACGTGCTGCTCGGCGCCGACGACCCGGCCCTGGCCGAAACCGAGCGCCTCAACGAACAGGGCCTACGGGTCCTGCTCCTCGCCCGCGCCACCCGCGACCTGGACGACCCCGAGCCGGCCCGCGGCGCCCGCCCCACCGCCCTGGTGGTCCTGGAGCAGCGCCTGCGCCCCGACGCCGCCGACACCCTGCGCTACTTCGCGGACCAGAACGTCCGTGCCAAGGTCATCTCCGGTGACAACGCGGTGTCGGTCGGCGCGGTCGCGGCCAAGCTGGGCCTGGCCGGTACGACGGTGGACGCACGCCGGCTGCCCGCCGGCCAACGGGACATGGCCAAGGCGCTGGACGACGGAACCGTCTTCGGCCGGGTCACCCCGCAGCAGAAGCGGGACATGGTCGGCGCGTTGCAGTCGAACGGGCACACGGTCGCGATGACCGGCGACGGCGTGAACGACGTGCTGGCCCTCAAGGACGCCGACATCGGTGTCTCGATGGGTTCGGGCTCGGAGGCGACCCGGGCGGTCGCGCAGATCGTCCTGCTGAACAACAGCTTCTCGACGCTGCCGTCGGTGGTGGCCGAGGGCCGCCGCGTCATCGGCAACATCACCCGCGTGGCGACCCTGTTCCTGGTCAAGACGGTCTACTCGGTGCTGCTCGCGGTGCTGGTGGTGTGCTGGCAGGTCGAGTACCCCTTCCTGCCCCGCCACCTGACCCTGCTCTCCACGCTCACCATCGGCGTCCCGGCCTTCTTCCTGGCCCTGGCCCCCAACAAGGAACGGGCCCGCCCCCACTTCGTCCGCAGAGTCATGCGCTACTCGATCCCGGGCGGGGTGGTGGCCGGAGTGGCGACCTTCGTGACGTACCTGCTCGCCCGCCACTACTACACCGGCCCGGGCGCCCTGGCCGCGGAGACCAGCGCGGCGACCCTGACCCTGTTCCTGATCTCCATGTGGGTCCTGGCGATCATCGCGCGGCCGTACACCTGGTGGCGGGTGGCCCTGGTGGCCGCCATGGCAGTGGCTTTCCTGTTCGTCCTCATGGTCCCTGACCTGCAGACCTTCTTCGCCCTGAAACTGGTGGGCGTCACCGTGCCGTGGACGGCGGTGGGGGTGGCGGTGGTGGGGGCGGCCGCCCTGGAGTTCCTGTGGAGGTGGGTGGACCGGCGGTTCCCGGCGTGAGGGCCGTTTCCGGCGTGAGCCCGAACAGCGCGGCCGCGCCACCGGTACGACTCCGGTGGCGCGGCCGTCTGCTCGATGGGACCTACTGCACGTCGACGAAGTCACCCGCGGCGCTGACCGCCGGAGTGGTCGTGGTGCCGGCGAAGCTGTAGCGGTAGTAGCCGTCGTAGCCGGCCGTGACCGTGGTCTTCAGGTAGCCGGTGGAGGACGAGGTGATCGTCTTGACGGTGGTGTAGGTGCTGGTGCCCGCCTTGCGGAACTGCAGCTTGACGGACTGGCCGCCGAAGCCGACGTAGGTGTTGTGGTCCCAGTCGGCGCGGGTCAGCTTGCCGGTGACGGTGAGGGTGCTGCCCTTCCTGACCGGCTCGGGCGTGGCGTCGGCCGTCAGCTTGGAGTAGCGCTGCACCTTGGTGGTGGCCATGCTGCCCTGGTCCTTGAAGCCGACCTTGCTGTAGTCGGGGTTGTCAGGGTTCTGGCCGTTGAAGGCGATCGCCTCGGCCGCCACGCCCCAGGTGCCGGCGTCCACGTTCTTCGGGTCGGGGTCGGTCGGGTAGATGTCGACCGTGCCCTTGCAGGCTGCGGTGGTGGACGAGGTGGCGGTGCAGGTCGCCGGGTTGTCGCCGGACAGCTCGGTGGTCTCGGTGTCGTAGGAGCCCTTGTAGAGGAAGGCGTCCGTGTAGAAGTCGCTCGCAGCGATGTTCACGTCCGAGCCGTGCGTCAGCGTGTACGTGTAGGTGGTGCTGACCTTGGCGGACGCGCCGACCTTGATCGCCGAGGTGATCTTGAGGTTCGAGAAGCTCACGTTCAGCGTGTACGGCGTACCGCTGGTCGGAGCAGCCTGCGCGACCGGAACGGCGAGAGCGGAGAGGGCCAGGGCGCCGGTGACGGCGGCCACGGTGGCACGAATGCGCATGCGTTTCCCTGGAGGGAGAAGTGATGGGGGAGTCGGTTGACTCACGCAATCCGATCCGCGAGGGGTGCAAAGGGTTGTAGCGCAAGAGGGGCCCCGGCCAGATCTTGACCAGCCCGTGACACAAGTGAGAGGAAACGTTCCGGCCCCGGGAGCCGGATGTTCCGCTTGTGCTCCCGGGGCCGGAATCTGCCGTATGTCGCTTACTTCACGTCGACGAAGTCACCCGCGGCGCTGGCCGCAGCGGTGGACGTGGTGCCCGCGTAGGAGAAGCGGTAGTCGCCGTCGGCCGTGGCCTTGGTCGTCGTCTTCAGGTAGCCCGTGGAGTCCGACTTGATGGTCTTCAGCGTGGTGTAGGTGCTGGAGCCCTTCTTGCGGAACTGGAGCTTCACCGACTGGTTGCCGAGGCCGGCGTACTTGTGCGACTCCCAGTTGGCACGGGACAGCTTGCCCGTGACCGTGATGGTCCTGCCCTTCTTCACCGGCTCGGGCGAGGCGTTGACCGTCAGCGTGGAGTTGCGCTGCACCAGGGTGGTGCCGAGGTCGAACCGGGCAGCGCTCTTCTCGTGCGCGAAGTCGAAGGCGAACGCGGCCTCCTTCCAGGTGCCGGCCTGGGAGTTCTTCAGCCCCGAGCTGTTCTCGCCCGACGGGTAGATGTCGATCCGACCCTTGCAGGTGGCGACGGTCGCCGTGGTCTTGGTGCAGGTCGCGGGGTCGTCGCCGGCCAGGGCGTTGTCCGGACGCTCGGAGGAGCCGAGGAAGAGGGCCGGGAAGGTGATGAACGAGTCCGAGGTGACGTCGAGGCCGGCCTCGTGGGTCAGCGTGTAGGAGACCGCCGCGGAGACGTGGGCGGTCGGGCCGACCTTGATCGTCTTGGCGATCTTGAAGTGGGAGAAGGTGACGTTCAAGTCGTCAGCCGGGGCGGCGGCGACGCTGAACGCGGTCTTGCCGGCGCGGTACGAGGAACCCCCGTCGGCGGCCTGCGCGGCCGGCACGGCGAGGGCGGAGAGGGCCAGGGCGCCGGAGACGGCGGCCACGGTGGCACGAATGCGCATCTGTTTCCTTGGATGAGTGGATGTGCGGGTGTTCCTGTGGATCCGGCCTGCTGTGCTCCGGGTTTACCGCACGTCGACGAAGTCACCCGCGGCGCTGACGCCAGCGGTGGAGGAGTTGCCCGCGAAGGAGAAGCGGTAGGTGCCGTCGGCCGTCGCGGTCGTCGTGGTCTTCAGGTTGCCTCTGGAGTCCGTCTTGACGGTCTTCAGCGTGGTGTAGGTGCTGGAGCCCTTCTTGCGGAACTGGAGCTTGACCGACTGGTTGCCGTAGCCGCCGTACTTGAGCGTCTCCCAGTTGGCGCGGGTGAGGGAGCCGGTGACGGTGAGGGTCTTGCCCTTCTTCACCGGCTCGGGCGTGGCGTCGGTGGTGAGCTTCGCGGCGCGCAGGAAGAGGAAGGAGCCGGACTTCTCCTGCCAGATGTAGTTCTCGTCGTTGGCGTTGATCCACGCGGAGACGTACCAGGTGCCGGCCGTCTTGTTGAGGAGATAGTCGGTCCTCGGGTCGATCTTCACCGAGGCGATGCACGTGGAGGTGGTGGCGTTGACCGCGATGCAGGCGGGCTTGCCGGTCCGGACGTAACCGTCGCCAGGGCCGTAGAGGTCGAACTCGTCGGCGCCCTTGATGCCCGAGTCGTCCGTCGCGGTCACGCTGACCTTGAACGTGACCGCGCTGGAGGTGCCGATCGTCACCTTGTTGTCGCCGTCCACGACCACCTTGGTGATCTTGGTGTCGCCGTCACCGCCGTCCGCGTGCGCGGCCGGAACGGCGAGAGCGGACAGGGCCAGAGCGCCGCTCACGACGGCGACAGACGCTCGAATGCGCATGTGTTGTCCCCACGTTGGTTGTCTGTGGAGCCTGGTGACTCCACAGACATGACCTGGGACAGATGTGAAAGGTTGTACTACTCGTAAGAATGTGGTGTGGGAATCGTCGAGGTCAGTCGAACCAGCGGTCCCGTGCCAACTCCTCGGTGCGGGAGGGGTCTTCCAGCAGGGCCGCCACCTCGAAGCGGCGCGGCCACTGGCCCGCCGCCCAGGCGAGGCCCGCGGCGACGCCCTCCAGGGTGGCCGCGTGCAGGACGCCGTCGTCGGTCAGCCGCCAGTCGATCTCCACGCCGTCCACGACGAGTTCCTCGTGTTCGACGTAGGTGTCAGGGGTCCGCGGACCGAGCAGCACCCGCACCGAGTCCGGTACGTCGTGCTCGGCGCCCTCGGAGTGCACCTCGCCGGTGACGGACTCGCTCAGCCGCCGGACCTGGAACAGCTCGGCCAGCTCGGCGGCCCGGGAGGGGCGCACGGGCAGCAGCGGGACGCCGGAGGTGAAGGGCAGCAGGTCGGGCGAGTCGACCACGACCGCGTCGGCCGCGTCCACCACGGTCACCCGCCCGTCGGTCACGGCCCGCAGCTCGTCCGGCAGGGTCACCTGCTCCGGGTCCAGCTCCGCCAACGCGCTGTACAGGCCGTGCAGTTGGGCCGCGGTGACCGGCCGCTCGAGGTCGGCGAGGCGGTCCAGCAGTTCGGCGGCACCGCCGGGCTCGTCCAGCAGGGCGGACACGGA
Organism: Streptomyces sp. NPDC031100; assembly: GCF_055570785.1. Classification (NCBI taxonomy): domain Bacteria; kingdom Bacillati; phylum Actinomycetota; class Actinomycetes; order Kitasatosporales; family Streptomycetaceae; genus Streptomyces; species Streptomyces sp. NPDC031100. The sequence goes on along the minus strand of NZ_JBVIGN010000008.1, from coordinate 230,517 downwards.
GGTCCGTACGCCCAGCGCGCGCAGCACCTGCTCGTCGTCGAAGCCGGTCGCGTCGGCCTCGTCGTACAGACCGTGCAGGAGGGGGTCACCGCCGGCCGCGAGCAGACCCGCCGGGCGGCGGCCGTCGAGCACCGGGTGCCCGCGCAGCCACCAGGCCGTGTACGGCCGTACGACCTCGTGGGTGCCGTCGGGCAGCAGGATCCGCACCGGCTGGGTGAGGGCGTCGCGCAGCGGCGGCCGGGCGAGCAGGGAGAGGGCCTCGGGCCAGTGGTCGTCGTCCACCAGGTCGAGGTCGCGTACGGCGACCAGTTCGGTGGCGACCGGAGGCACCGGGCTGTCGGGGAAGCGGTCGAGGATGTCCTCGCACCACACGTCCACGGCATCCAGCAGGCCCGCGTCGTCGGGCTCGGCGAAGTCGCCCTCCCGGGGCTCCAGTTCGTCCGGGTCGAGGACGACGTCCGTGGCGCGGACGAGCGCGAAGTCCGCGAGGACACCGCAGGCGGTGAGGGGCTGTTCACCCCACTTCGCCGCCAACTCGGCGTCGACGGCGGCCAGTTCGTCCTCGCGGATCACGCGGGCGAAGGGGCTGCCGGGGAAGACCAGCTCGCCCGCCGGGGCGAGTTCGCCGTCCTCGTCGGGCAGCGCGAGAGCCCCGAGCCAGGGCTCGTCACCGGGCTCCAGGCCGGCGTCGCGCACCAGGGCGAGGACGGTGTCGGCCAGTTCCTCGGCGTCCGGGGCGTCCTCCTCCCACAGCGCCCCGCCCTCGTCGTCCAGGGAGCCCGCCACGGCGGCCCGCACCTGCGGGGTGGTCAGCACCGCACGCGGGCTCGCGGGCAGCGCGCCCAGCTTCTCCAGCAGCGGATGGGCGGCGTCCTCGTGGGCGACCTTCAGCCCCAGTCGGCCGAGGATGTCGGGATCGATGAGGGCGGCGTCCGGGGTGGGGAGAAGGACCTGCCGGGGGCCGATGGTGGTCCGGCCGTCCGCGAGCGGGACCGGCAGCCCCGAGAGCCGGTCGGGTTCGACCCCGGCGAGGCTGTCGTAGAGCCGCCACCACCAGTCGGGGTCCTTCTCCAGACCGGCGAGCCGGTCGACGGCGTCGGCGAGCGACAGCCGGGCGACACCGAGGGTGCGCAGCTCGACGCGGCGTTCGAGGCCGGCGGGCAGCAGGGTGGGCAGCACCTCCGCGAGGACCCGTACGGTGCTGGCACCCGCGCCCTCCACCACTTCGGCGTCCCGCGGCCGCAGCGCCTCGGGAAGCTCGTCGTCGCCCTTCGCCACGACGGCCGGGGGCAGGAAGGCGGTCCGCGGCAGCCGCTCCAGGACCGCCTGGCGCAGCGCCCCGTCCAGCTCTCCCCTGCCCAGCGGCCCGGGTACGAGGTCGATCACGCCGTCGGTCACCGGACGCCACTCGGCGAGCAGCTCGGCGTAGGTGTCCGCCGCCCGCTGCACCAGGAAGTCGGTCAGCGGACCCGGGGCCGCGTGCCGCCGGGTGGTGTCCAGCGGGAAGGACGCGATGAGGAGCGCGGGAACGCCGAGGGGCTCGTCGCTGGGGGTGGGCGCGTGCACGACGGGCGTGGTGCGCGGCCGGGCCGGGCGGCCGTCGGTGTCCTCCGGTACGGCCCAGGTCACGGACCAGTGCGGGCGCAGGCGCTCCTCGACCGGGCGGTCGACGAGCAGGTCCGGGGTGAGCGGCCCGTGCGCGGAGACGGTACGCCAGCGGGTGGCACCCTCCCGCGAGTCCTCTACGACGGTGACGGCGCCCTCGGTACGACGCCGGAGGGTACGGGGAGCCTGGTCCTCGACCTCCACGACGACTTCCTCCAGCCCCGGCAGGGCCAGGAGCAGGGCGTCGTCGACGGCGGCGAGGAGGCGCTCGGCGAGGTCGGCGGCGGCCGTGTCCCGCAGGGGCAGGATGACGGCGGTGTCGTACGGGTCCGGGGCGGAACCCTCGGCGGCGAAGGGGAGACGCAGAAGCGGTGCGTGCCCGTCGCGGCGCCGGATCTCGTCCCCGAGCCCGGGGCTGTGCCGGGCGGTCTCGGCGGCCAGTTCCCGTGCCTCGGCCAGCGACCAGCGGACCCCGCCGTGCCGGCCGACGATCGCAGGCTCGTCCGTGACGGCGATGACGGCGGCGAAGCCGACGCCGAACCGGCCGACGGCGCCCTGCGTGTCCTGGGCGTCCCGCTTGGCCGAGGCCCGCAGCGTGGAGAGAGACTCGACACCGGCCGCGTCGAGCGGGGCGCCGGTGTTCGCGGCGACCAGAACCCCGTCGCGGAGAGTGAGCCGCAACCGCCCCGGCACCTTGGCCCGTGCGGCGGCGTCGGCGGCGTTCTGGGCCAGCTCCACCACGAGCCGGTCCCGGTAGCCGCCGAGGACCAGGTCCTCCTCGGCGTTGGCGTCCTCACGGAACCGGGCGGGGCTGGTGGCCCAGGCGTCGAGGACACCGCGGCGCAGACGGGCGGTGCCGAAGGGGTCGGCGCCCTCGGCCGCCGGCCGCACGTACTTGCTCACGTTCACACTCTCCTCATCGACCTGAGGACGACGGTACAGCGCGAGCAGGGCGGCCGGGGCTCGGGTGCCGACGGGTGGCCGGATGGGAGACGCCCCTCAGCCGCCGAGGAGGGGCAGGGAGAGGCCGCAGCTGACGGGCTGTGCGTGGGCGGGGTCGAGGGCGTTGCGCACGAGTTGGGCGGCGTTGGAGTCGTACGCGATCGAGACGTGCTCGGAGAGGTCCCGAGGGCAGATGTCCTGGATCGTGATGTTCTTGACGGTTGCGCCCGGTCCCGCGGTCAGGAACTGGTGCGTGTAGGGGGTGACGACCTCGTCCAGCCTGGTGGCGATGACGGTGTAGTCGACCCCGGGCTGCGTGTCCCCGTCCCGGTCCAGCGTCGTGTTCACCTCGGAGCCGACCAGCTGATCCTCGTACGCCTCGCCGACGACCAGGGACACGGGCTTGTTGAGACCCAGCTTCGTGGTCAGGGTGCCGAGGCCGGAGCCGGTGGTGCCGTGGTTGGACGGCGCCAGGCCGATGAGGCTGTGCACCTTGTTCCGTTCCGGGTGCGCGGGGTCCGTGCCGCCCGCGAACCGCAGATACCAGCGGGGTGTCAGACCGCCGCCCTGGGAATGTCCGACGAGGTCGACCTGGTGGGCACCGGTGGCCTTGAGCACGCGGTCGACGTAGTCGGCGATCTGCCCGGCGGACACCGGGATGTGCGCGGTGGCCTTGACCGGATTTCCGGGCGCCCCGCCGTAGTTGACGGCGAAGACGCAGTAGCCCAGCTGCTTCAGGTACGGGGACATCAAGCCCCAGTTCTCGTGGGCGTTCGCCCAGGTTCCGTGCAGCAGGACGACCGGGCGCGGGTGTTCCTTCGTGGGCTTGCAAGTCCAGTCGTCGGCCCCGGCCGGCGGCGCGTCCGGGTGGATGAGCCCGCCGGTCGCCGCCAGGGGCAAGTCGAGGATCTGCCCCCGCGGTACGGGAGGGGCCGGGCTGGCGGATGCGGCTGCCTCACCCTGCCCCACGGCCAGCGCCAGCGCGATTCCCGCGCAGACCCCTGCCCACCTGCTGCGCCGCCGGTTCGACCGTTCTTGGGACACACACCGATCCGCCATCGGACCACTCCTCGCCTCAAGGCCGGCCGAGCGCCGACGCGGCGATGATCGAGGAGCGGGGTCCCTGCGGGGCCTGGCGGCGGGCGCAACACCTCTTATGGAGCAGCCCGTTTCATCCTGTCAGCGGGTCATCGGGTCAGCTGGTGGAGGTGTAAGTCAGGAAATCTGACCAGATGGTGGGGGTGACAAACAACTGCGTTCCCGGGGGCTGCCGTTGGACCCGGCGGCGCTCGGCGGAAATCGGTCTGACACCGGAACGCGGGGATCCGTGCTGCGGTGCCGCGAGCGGTCTTTCCCAAGGAACACGAGGGTGAAAGGACCTCACCAAACCCACCCCTCCCGCCCACGGCGCAAACTCACTCACGCGAGTGAACATCGCCAACTCGGCTGGCGTGGCGGGCGGTTGCACGCTCTACGCTCAGCGCGACAGAGCCTCAGAAATACGACGGCCCTCGCGGGGACTGGCATCCCATGGCGAGGGCCTGACCACCTAGGAAGACCAGCACCTTCCCGATGGACGTTCAGAACCCTAGCGCGCCCCCGCCCGCCCAGTCCCGAGTTGCCGCCAAGATGCACCCGAATCGGCGGCCCCGTCCCGGCGGGCTGATCCACGAGAACACCCGGCACACCGGCAACTTCACGGTGATCGGCAACCACCTGGCCCAGCACCCGACCCTGTCGGGGCTGGCCATCGGCATCGGCGCGTACATCCAGTCGCTCCCGGCCGGCGCCCGGGTGGACATCAAGACGCTCGCCGCCCGCTTTCCCGAGGGAGCGGTCCGTGTCGCCCGCGCGCTGCGGGAGTTGGAGGCCGAGGGCTATCTGCGGCGCGAGCGGGAACGCGGGCCGGACGGCCGTATCGTCACGCGCACGATCTCCTGCAACCAGCCCGGACGCCGCAGGGACGACCACGCCCCCGCCCCGAAGCCCGCACGGCCGAAGAAGACACCCCGCAAGCCCCTGCCACCGGTACCGCGCCCGGCCTGCCCCTCCCCCACGCTCATCCAGCAGGCCACGGACCTCCTCGCGGACCTCCACCGCCACGACCGGCGCCTGCTGCTCTCCGAGCACGACACAGCCCACCTGGCTCCGGGCGTCGCGGCCTGGCTGGAACGGGACGTGACCCCCACCTCCGTACGCCACGCCCTGACCGCGGGCCTGCCACCGGAGCCCCTCTGCCGCCCGGCATCCCTCCTGGCCCACCGGCTGAGGACCCAGCTGCCACCGCCGCCCCCATTTCGGGCCCCGGCGCCACCGCCGACGGTCCCAGACCGCGTCCAGAACTGCGAGGGCTGCGACCGGGGCTTCCGCTCACCGAACCCAGGACTCTGCCGTGACTGCCGCACTCCCTCTGCCACTGCCGCCTGAGCCCGTTCCGTCCCGTTGCGTGCCCTCAGGCCGGATACTCTGGCCGGGGCACCCTCTGGAGGACACCATGAGCACTCAGGCCGACCACCGGAACGAACTGATTCCCCGTCCCGAGATGACCCCTGATGCCCTGCGTGCCGCCCTTGCCATCGTCGCTCCAGGTCGCCTGGACGAGATGCAGGCCATGAAGGACGAGGCCTTCGCCAAGGCAGTCGAGTGGCAGTCTCTGAGCCCGGTAAAGAGCTGGGTTCTGGCCTGGGCCAGGGACATCGAGATCGCCCGTCGGCCGGACCTGTCCGCCCGATACGCCTGGGCACAGAACAACTTGGAACACGAGGATCCGGCCACCGCGTGGGAAGCCCTTCGCGAGCTGAGTGCGGTCCTCGACGAGGCGATGAGGGCAGTTCGCGAGTGAGCTGGAAATGGGAGTACGCGTTCGGAGCCGAAGAATCCGCCCGTACCGCTCCTGCAGACTTCCTCGCCGCTGTGGCACGCAAGGCCGAGGAACTGGTGAGGGCAGCCGAAGCTCTCCACGTCCACGGCCGGGCCCATGAGGAAGTCGACCCGAAGGGCGGAAACGTGAACGTCCCCGGCGGCATGTTCACGTACCAGGTCGTCGTGCGTAGCGAGCGCGTCTACGTCGTCCAGATCACCTACCTGGGCTTCTGAGCCGCCCGCGAGAACGCAAGCGGCCCGCCGCAGCCGACGGCGCTACGAGTGACCCAGTTCCGCCGTCTCCTCGTCGCCCGTCTCCGGGACCGAGCCCGAGTCGCGGGCCGGGCGCAGGGGGAAGACGTCGACCTTCATCTCGTCGATCACCGGCGCCGCCGGCTGGGGCGGCTTCGGCATGACCGCGGCCTCCGAGTGGCCGCCGCAGCCGTACGCCAGGGAGACCACGCGGCCGTCGGCCGGGGAGAACTCGTTCGCGCAGACGCCGAAGGCCTGGCCGAGGGAACCGCCGATGGGGGTGAGGAAGCCGCAGGTCAGGCACGTTGCCGGGGCCGCCTGGGCCATCGGCGTCTTGGGGCCGAACCCTTCCTCCCAGCGGTCGGCCGCGATGTGCAGGCCGTAGCGGGACAGGACGCGGGCCCGGCGCATGCCCAGTTCCTCGGCCACGGCGGCGATGGAGCCGCGGGTGGGGGCCGTCGGCTGGGTGGCCGGGGTGCCCGGGGTGACGTCCGCGTCCTCGGCCTCCGCCAGTTCGGCCATGTCCTCGGACACCACCGAGTTCGGCGGGGGCTGCTCCTCGCCCGTGTAGCCGGGCTCCAGACGCAGGTCCTCCTGGTCGGTGGGGAGCAGGTCGCCGGGGCCGAGGTCGCCGGGGCGCAGGCGCTCGCTCCACGGGACCCACTCGGGGGCGAGAAGGGCGTCGGGGCCGGGGAGGAGGACCACCTCGTCCAGGGTCACGATCTTGGCGCGGGAGGCGCGGGCGACCGTCGCCGCCCAGCGCCAGCCGCGGTATCCCAGTTCCTTGCACTCGAAGAAGTGCGTGACAACACGGTCGCCCTCCGACACCAGGGCGACGTGCTCACCGACGACTCCGGGCGCGGCTGCCTCCTCGGCGGCGGCGCGGGCGAGGTCCACGGCCTCGGCGCACAGACGGTCGGGGGTGCGGCTTCGCGTTGTCGCTGCGCTCACAGGTATCGCTTCTCTCCTACGCCGTCTCTGAGTGCGGCTGCCTCCGGCGGTGAAGCGGACGGAGCGGACCTGGGGACCGCATCGACGTCTGCACTCCGATCGCGCTCGGGCGCACCTCTGCCATCTATTGTGCTTGATGGCTGAGATACGCACGCTACCCCGTCGTCGGTGGTCCGGGACAGTCCGGCGCCTCGCGGCGATGTCTCCGGCCCTCCCCGACGGCCCGGCGGGCCGGGTTCGGGCCGACTCGCTCGGTTTCAAACCGCACTATCGGGGCTTGTCTCGGGGCACTATGAACGACGTGGCAGCCGCGGACAGCAGGGGCGTTCGGGGTGGCGGTTCGGGCCGGGTCGGCGGTGTCGTCCGCGCGGTCGGGCGTGCCCTGCACCTGCCGGTGACCGGCACCGCGCGCGGGATCCGCAAGGCCACGCACGCCCATGGCGCGGGCGAGTCGGGGCTGGGCAAGCTGATCGAGCTGCACGCGGTGAACGGCGCCGGGGATGTCATGATCACCGTCGCCCTCGCCTCCACCGTGTTCTTCTCCGTGCCGACCGACGAGGCCCGGGGGCGGGTCGCGCTCTATCTCGCGATCACGATGGCTCCCTTCACCGTCCTCGCGCCCGTCATCGGACCGCTGCTCGATCGGCTGCCGCACGGGCGGCGGGCGGCCATGGCGGGGGCGATGCTGGCCCGGGCGCTGCTCGCGCTGATCATTTCCGGGGCCGTGGCCAGCGGGAGTCTCCAGCTGTATCCCGCCGCGCTGGGGGTGCTGGTCGCGTCCAAGGCGTACGGGGTGGTGCGCAGTGCCGTGGTGCCCCGGCTGCTGCCGCCCGCCTTCTCCCTCGTGAAGGCCAACTCCCGGGTCACCCTCGCCGGGCTGCTCGCCACCGGTGTGGCCGCGCCGATCGGGGCGGGGCTGCATGCCATCGGGGATCCCTGGCCGCTCTACGGTGCCTTCGTGATCTTCGTGGCAGGGACGTTCCTGTCGTTCTCCCTGCCGCCCAAGGTCGACTCCGCCAAGGGCGAGGACGTGGCGCTGCTCGCGGCCGACGAGCGGCATCTGCACGGGCCGCACCGGCAGGAGACGATCAGGCGGCGGCCCGGGCTGCGGACGGTGGGACCCGCCGTGACCCATGCCCTGGGCGCCAACGCCGCGCTCCGCTGCCTGTCCGGCTTCCTGATCTTCTTCCTCGCCTTCCTGCTGCGCGAGCACCCGCTGACCGGGGAGAGCGCGGCCGTATCGCTGGGGATGGTCGGCGTCGCGGCCGGAGCGGGCAACGCGCTCGGCACCGCGGTGGGGGCCTGGCTGAAGTCCAAGGCGCCGGAGATCATCATCGTGACGGTCGTCGCCGTCGTGCTCGGTACGGCGATCGTGGCCGCCCTGTTCTTCGGGGCGTTGCTGGTGACCTGCCTGGCCGCCGTCGCCGGGTTCGCCCAGGCGCTGGCCAAGCTGTCCCTGGACGCGCTGATCCAGCGGGACGTGCCCGAGCTGGTGCGGACGTCGGCGTTCGCGCGCTCGGAGACGCTGCTGCAGATGGCCTGGGTGTTCGGCGGCGCCGTCGGCATCGTGATGCCCCTCAACGGCACCCTCGGCCTCGCGGTCGCCGCCGTCATCGTGGCCGCCGGCTGGCTGACCACGCTGCGCGGTCTGCTCGCCTCCGCGCGGCACGGCGGCAGGCCGCGGGCGCGAGTGGCGTAACGAACCGGGCACGCCGCACCCCACGTGGCCGGACGGCTCCGGGCGCCCGATAGCCTTCGGCCATGACCACGCTGCCCCGCGGCGAAGCCGCTGATGTACCACGCGTTGTGCGACGCCGCCGCGCCGTCGCCGCCGCCGGCGCCGTTTCCGCCGGACTGCTCGTCCTGTCTGCCTGCGAGAAGCCGACGCCGGTCGCCACGATCACCGTGGGCCGAAGCTCGGTCAACTCCGAGGCCCTCTGCTACAACGACGGCAACAACCTCGACGCCAAGTCTCTGGCCAAGTGCGCCAAGAAGGCCGAAGAGATCGAGTCGATCAAGGTCGACCCGGACCAGACGGTCCGCTTCGGTGTCGACCCGAAGATCGCGGACACCGGCTGGATCATCCTGGTGAACGGCCGCCAGTTCACCGACGTCAGCAAGAAGACCTACACCACCATCCCGGGCAGCGCGTTCTTCAACGCCCAGTACGGCACCCAGGGCACCAGCAACACCGTCTCCATCCAGATGGGCCAGAACCCGCCCAAGGGTCTGTGGTCCTTCAAGCTGAAGAAGGCCTGACCACGCCCCCCGTACGCGTTCTCGTGGCCACCGCGGTCCCCGTCGAACGGGACGCGGTGGCACGGGCGTTCCCGGGGGCGGGCGAGGAGGTCGCCCTGCCCGGGGTGTCCGTCCTGCGGACCGCCGCCGGGTACGACCTGCTGGCCGCCGGTGTCGGGCCCGCCCTGGCCGCCGCCTCCACCGCCACCGCGCTCACCGCCGCCGCCCTCGACGGCAGCCCCTACGGCCTCGTCGTCTGCGCCGGGATCGGCGGCGGCTTCCAGCCCGACGCGCCGGTCGGCTCGCTCGTCGTCGCCGACGCGATCACCGTGGCCGATCTGGGCGCCGAGACGGCCGACGGCTTCCTCCCGGTCACCGAACTCGGTTTCGGGACCGTCACCCACCGGCCGCCGAATTCACTCGTACGAGACGTGTCCGAGGCCCTCGGGGCCCGCTCCGGCACCGTCCTGACCGTCTCCACCGTCACCGGCACCGCCGCCCGCGCCGCCGAGCTGCGCGCCCGCCATCCGCAGGCCCTCGCCGAGGGCATGGAGGGGTTCGGCGTGGCCGAGGCGGCAGCCGGGCACGGCGTGCCCGTCCTGGAGATCCGCGCGGTGTCCAACCCGGTCGGCCCGCGCGACCGCGCCGCCTGGCGCATCGGTGACGCGCTCGCCGCCCTCACCGAGGGGTTCGGGAAGCTCGCGCCCGCATTGGAGAGTTGGAACCCGCATGACCAGTGATGCACTGCAGATCGCGTACTCCCCCTGCCCGAACGACACCTTCGTCTTCGACGCCCTCGCCCACGGCCGCGTCCCCGGCGCCCCCGCCCTGGACGTCACCTTCGCCGACATCGACATCACCAACGGCATGGCCGAGCGCGGCGAGTTCGACGTGCTGAAGGTGTCGTACGCCGTGCTGCCGTACGTCATGGACGAGTACACGCTGCTGCCCTGCGGCGGCGCGCTGGGGCGGGGCTGCGGGCCGCTGGTGCTGACCCGGGAGACGGACGTCGACCTGACGGGGCGTACGGTCGCCGTGCCGAGCGAGAAGTCGACCGCCTATCTGCTGTTCCGGCTGTGGGCCGCGGACACGCTGCCCGGCAGCGTCGGCGAGATCGTCGTCATGCCGTTCCACGAGATCATGCCGGCCGTGCGGGACGGCAAGGTGGACGCCGGGCTCGTCATCCACGAGGCCCGTTTCACCTACCAGAACTACGGGCTGCACAAGCTCGCCGACATGGGCGAGCACTGGGAGCGCACCACCAGGCTGCCGATCCCGCTCGGCGCGATCATCGCCAAGCGCTCGCTGGGAGCCGAGACCCTCGGCCGGCTCGCCGACTCCGTCAAGGCGTCCGTCCAGGCCGCCTGGGACGACCCCGAGGCCTCCCGGCCGTACGTCATGGAGCACGCCCAGGAGATGGACCCGGCCGTCGCCGACCAGCACATCGGCCTGTACGTCAACGAGTTCACCGCCGACCTGGGCGAGGACGGCTATGCGGCGATCCGCGGGCTGCTCACCCGCGCGGCGGCCGAGGGGCTCGTCCCGCCCCTCGGCCCGGATGCGCTCGCCTTCCCCTGACGGGTGCTTATACGTCCAGCTGGTCGGCGACCGCGCGCAGCAGGCCGGCGATCTTCTTGCCGGAGGCCTTGTCCGGGTAGCGGCCCTTCTCGAGCATCGGCGTGATGTTCTCGAGAAGGGTCGTCAGGTCCTGCACGATCGAGGCCAGCTCGTCCGGCTTCTTGCGCTGCGCGGCCGCGACGGACGGCGTCGGGTCGAGCACGGTCACGGAGAGCGCCTGGTCACCGCGCTGACCGGCGACGACACCGAACTCCACGCGCTGTCCCGGCTTGAGCACATCGACTCCGTCGGGGAGAACCGAGGAATGGACGAAGACGTCACCGCCGTCGTCGCGGGAGAGAAAGCCGAAGCCCTTCTCGCTGTTGAACCACTTGACCTTGCCGGTAGGCACGTCTGTCCTCGTCCTCGTACTTGTCGGGAAAACTACTTCGGAAACGGCTCTTGATAGCAGTAGAGCGGGTCGACCATGACCCGCCGCTACCAAGGCTAATGGTCTACGGGCGGGTGACAAGACGTCCCCCGGTTGTTCTCTTGCGCTGGGAACTACCCTGGTCCGGTGCGTGACAAAACCCAAACGAATTCCGCCGGGCCCGGTGACCGACTGATCCGCGCCGGTGCCGTCGTGTTCTTCCTCGGGGCCGTGGCCACCCTCGTCACGGTGGCCCCGCTGTTCCTCGGTGCGAAGCCTTTTCCGACGTACATGTTCGGCTTGAGCATGCTCATGGCCGTCGGCTTCCTGGTCGCCGGGGCGGGTGTGCTGCGCTCGATCGCCGCCGGGCGGCGTCAGGCGCGGGGCGCCTCGCGGTAGCCGGCCAGCCAGGCCGGGAAGGCGGAGAGGTCGTCCAGGACGACGTCCGCCCCCGCGGCGCGCAGCTCGTCGCCGTCGCAGGGCCCGGTGACCACGGCGACCGACAGCGCGCCCGCCGTCCGGGCTCCGCGCACGTCCCCGACGTGGTCGCCGACGTAGACGCCCGCGCCGTACTCGCGCAGGGCGTCCGCCTTCTGCTCGGCCCACAGGTCGCCCACCACCACGTCGGGCTCTATGCCCAGGTGGGACAGGTGCAGCTTGGCGTTCGGCTCGTATTTCGCCGTGACCACCATCGTCCGGCCGCCGGCCGCGCGCACCGCGTCGATCGCCTCCCGCGCGCCCGCCATCGCGGGGGTCGCGGCGATGGCGATCGACGGGTACATCTCCCGGTACAGGTCGGCCATCGCGTCGATCTGCTCCGCCGGGAACCAGTGGACCAGCTCCTCCGCGAGCGGGGGCCCGAGCCGGGTGATCGCCAGGTCGGCGTCGATGTACGTCCCCGTCCGCTCCGACAGCGCCAGGTAGCAGGCGTGGATGCCCGGGCGGGAGTCGATGAGGGTCATGTCGAGGTCGAAGCCGACGGTGAGGGCCGGGGTGGAGGTCATGGGGGCCATTGTGCCGGGTCCCCCTGTGTGACCAGCCGGCGCTAGCGCTTTCGCTGCGACCGCCAGACCAGGAACAGGGCCGACGCGATCGCTGCGCCGCGGACCATCCAGGGCCAGGTTTCGGCCAGGGCGTCGTTCATGTGGCCCTGGGCGACGGGGGCGCCCCAGCGCCCGGTGTCGCGGCCCCACAGCCAGAGCAGGCCGGCGGCCAGGGCGAGGCCGGGGACGCCCAGGACGGCCCACTTGGTCTCCGCCGGGGTCAGCCGACGGGAGCCGTAGGCGATCAGCCAGCCCAGGAGCAGCGCGAACCAGTTGCCGAGCACGGCACCGGCGACCAGCGCGGCGGCGGCCAGCAGCAGGAGCGGGTTGGTCCAGCCCCCGGCGGGGCGGGGGAGGAGGCGACGGTCGGGGCCGTCGGCCGCGGGGGGCTTGCGTGCGAACAGGCGGCGGCGGGGGGCGGCAGCCTGTTCCGCTGCTTCCGCCGGCACTTCCCGCCGGGGCTCCGACTCCTTCTCCCCCGTGTCCTTCGGCGGGCGTTTGAGCAGGTCGGGGATCTCCACTCCGCCGACGAAGCCCGGTACGTCGTCACCGGCGGCCGTCCCGAAGAGGCTGCCCTCCACCCGCCACCAGTCGGGGTGCGTCGCGCTGTCCCCGAGTTCGTGGGCGGCGGCCAGGTGCGGCGGGGAGGGTGCGGGGCTCGGGGCGGGCGTGTCCGGCGCGGCGGGGCGCGGGCGGGGTACGACCCTGCGCAGTCCCTTGGGCCGCTCCTGCTCCGCCTCCGGCTCCCGCTGTACGGGCACGGCGGCGGCCGGCTGCTGCGGCGCGCCCGCGGTGCCGCCCGCGGCCTCTACCACCTCGTCGGGGGTGCCGAGCCGGTCCAGGATGCGGCGTACGGCGGCCGGAGAGTCCACCGCCGCCTTGGCCCGGCGCCGGTCGATCTCGTTCCGCAGCTCCGAGACCAGCCGCATCCGTGTGGACGACGGCAGCTGCCGCTGCTGAGCGACGTCCCCGACGCGGCTCAGATACTCGTAGACGACCTGGTCGCTTTCGATCCCCACGGAACCCCTCCGGGGTGATGCCGACGTAACCCCGGTGAGGACGGTACCGCTTCTCTCCCGTCGCCCGGGGTCGCCCTGGGGGCTCCGCCCCCAGACCCCCGTGCTCGCTCGGCTTGGACGTGCTCACCCGCTACCGTTGGCCGGATGAGCAACGAGGAGAAGTTGGCGGCAACCCCTCGGTCCCTGGCGGAAGCGCTCCGCGCGAGGGACGACGCCTCGCTGGCCGCGCTGCTGCGCAGCCGACCCGATCTCATCACCCCCGTCCCCACCGACCTCACCCAGCTGGCCACCCGCGCCGGCACCCGCGCCTCCGTCCTGCGCGCGCTGGAGCGCCTCGACCGGTTCGCGCTGCAGACCGCCGAGGCGCTCGCCGTGGCCCCGGACCCGGCGTCGTACGAGACCCTGCTCGGCCTGATGGCGGGGGACGCCCGGGACGAGACCGTGGCCGCCGCGCTGCCCCGCGCCGTCGCCACCCTGCGCGAGCAGGCCCTGGTGTGGGGCGACGACGAACGGCTGAGGCTGGTGCGGACCGCGCGGGAGCTGCTCACGCCGTCCGCCCAGCACCCCTCCCCGACCGGTCTCGGCCCGACCGTGCAGGAGGCCACCGCGGGGATGTCCCCGGGGCGGATCCAGGAGATCGTCACGGCCGCCGGGCTGGCCTCGACGCACGACTCGGTGTCCGCCGTGGCCGCGCTCAGCGCCCTGTTCACCGACCGGACGAGGATGGCCGCGCTGCTCGCCGGGATCCCGGAGGCCTCGCGCGAGGTGCTGTCCCGGCTGGTGTGGGGGCCGCCGTACGGGCAGGTCACCGCCGAGCCGGCCGCCCATCTGCGCCGGCTGCTGGACCTCGGCCTGCTGCTGCCCACCGCACCCGGCACGGTCGTCCTGCCCCGCGAGGTGGCCCTGCACCTGAGGGAGGGCCGCGCCCACCGAAAGCCCGAGCCGCTGCCGCCGGCCGTCGAACCGGCCGCGACCCACAGCCCCAAGATCGTGGACGCCACCGCGGCCGGACAGGCGTACACCGCCCTCGCCACCGTCGAGGAGCTGCTGAAGGACTGGGACGAGGGCGGCCCGGCCGTGCTGCGGGCCGGCGGACTGAGCGTGCGGGACCTGAAGCGCACCGCCGTCGCCCTCGACGTGCCGGAGCCGGTCGCCGCGTTCTGGGTCGAGCTGGCGTACGCGGCCGGCCTGCTCGCCTCGGACGGCGAGGCCGACGAGCGGTACGCCGCCACCCCCGCCTACGACGAGTGGCTGGAGCGGCCCGCCGCCGAGCGCTGGGCGCACCTCGCCGAGGCCTGGCTCACGGCCACCCGGACGCCGGGGGTGGTCGGCGGCCGGGACGCGAAGGACCGTACGTTGTCCGCGCTGGGCCCGGGACTCGACCGGTCCGCCGCGCCCGAGGTACGGCACCGGGTACTGACCCTGCTCGCCGGTCTGCCGCAGGGCGCCGCCCCCGCCGCCGAGTCGGTGCTGGCCCGGCTGGCCTGGGAACGGCCGCTGCGCGGCCCGCAGCGCGACGGCGACGATCTGCGCGCCCGGCTCGCCCGCTGGGCCCTCTCGGAGGCCGAACTGCTCGGCATCACCGGGCGCGGGGCGCTCTCGGCGCAGGGGCGGGCGCTGCTCGGCGCGCCGGTCGCCGGGCAGGCCGCCGGCGCCCCGGAACCCTCCGGGCCCGGCGACAAGCTCCCCGTCCACCACCACCGCCCCCTCACCGTCCTCGAACCCCTCTCCGCCGCCGAGCAGGCCGTCGCCACCGCCGCCGCGGCCCGGCTCCTCGCGCCGCTGCTGCCCGAGCCCCTGGACCACGTCCTCCTGCAGGCCGACCTGACCGCGGTGGCCCCCGGCCCGCTCCAGCGTCCGCTCGCCGAGATGCTCGGCGTCCTCGCGGACGTCGAGTCCAAGGGCGGCGCGACCGTCTACCGCTTCACCCCCGCCTCGGTCCGCCGCGCCCTGGACGCCGGCCGGACCGCCGCCGACCTGCACGCCTTCCTCACCGCGCACTCCCGGACACCGGTCCCGCAGCCGCTGGCCTACCTGATCGACGACGTGGCCCGGAAGCACGGCCATCTGCGGGTGGGCGCGGCCTCGGCGTACGTCCGCTGCGACGACGACGCCCTGCTGAACGAGATCCTCGCCGACAAGCGTGCGGCCGCCCTGCGGCTGCGCCGCCTGGCCCCGACCGTCCTCGCGGCTCCGTCGGACCCTGCCACGCTGCTCGAGGGCCTGCGCGCGATGGGCTACGCGCCGGCCGCCGAATCCGCCGAGGGCGATGTCCTGATCACCCGCGCCAACGCCCACCGGACCCCGCCGCGCACCGCGCCCGAGCCGGTGCCCGAGGGTCCGCCGCCGCCCGACGCCACGCTCCTGGCGGCCGCGATCCGCGCGATCCGGGCGGGCGACCGGGCCTCCACCGCCCCGCGCAAGTCCTCCGGCTCCGACCTCGCGGGCGGCGAGCTGCCCCGCACCGGCTCCGCCGAGACCCTGGCCACCATGCAGGCCGCCGTCCTGACCGGCGAGTCCCTGTGGATCGGCTACGTCAACGCCGAGGGCACCGCCAGCCAGCGCGTGATCGCCCCGATCCGCGTCGAGGGCGGTTTCGTGACGGCGTACGACCACACGGCCGACGAGGTGCGGACGTATCCGCTGCACCGGGTCACCGGGGTCGCGGAGCTGGCCGAGGAGTAGAGCCCGTCCGGGCGGACCAGCTCCTGGGGCGGGCCCGGTCAGCAGTCCTCGACCGGAGCGTCCGCGGGCAGGCCGAAGTGCTTGCGGGCGGCGGCCTCCAGGCCGGTGGACGGCACCTCGTCCGCGGGGCCCGGCTCGGCGAAGAGGCTGAAGTGGTCTTCCACCCACTCCCCGTACCCCGCACCGTCCGGCGGCTCCTCCCGTGAGAGGACGCGGTAGCCGCCGGCCGCGCTCGCATCCCGCTTCAGCCGCAGGACCTGCGGGCCGGCGCCGCCGGAGCACTCCACAAGAGCGCCTTTCCGCTCCCCGTACTCCGTGCACAGCGTGGTCACGCCCGCCCGGACGACGCCGTCCTTCTCGTCGAGGTCCCGTGCCTTCGCGCCGCAGAACCACCGCGCCCGGAGAGCGGGCTCCGTCTCCCCGTACCCGTTGCCCTTCGAGTCGGCCGCCAGCCGGGCCTCGATCACCGGCCGCACCTCGCTCCACAGGTGCTCGTCGACGTGCGCCGGCCACACCGCCCACGCCCCCGCCACCAGCACCGCCGTGGCTCCCAGGCCCATACCCCACGTGCGTGGCGACATCGCCCCGCTCCTCCCCGGCCGCGCCTGCGCGCCGCTCCCGCGGTTCAAGACCCGTGTCGGGGGCCCATGGTTGCAGCGGCCCCGCCCTGATCATCCGCTGGTAGGGCACACTGGACGTTTGGCCGTGCGGAAGGGAAGTGCGTTGGTGAACGGACCGCTGATCGTCCAGTCGGACAAGACCCTGCTGCTCGAAGTGGACCACGAGCGGGCCGACGACTGCCGTCGGGCCATCGCGCCCTTCGCCGAGCTGGAGCGGGCCCCGGAGCACATCCACACCTACCGGGTCACGCCGCTCGGCCTGTGGAACGCGCGGGCCGCCGGGCACGACGCCGAGCAGGTCGTGGACGCGCTGGTGCAGTACAGCCGCTACCCCGTGCCGCACGCGCTGCTCGTGGACATCGCCGAGACGATGGACCGGTACGGGCGGCTCACCCTGAGCAAGCACCCGGCGCACGGACTCGTCCTGACCACCACCGACCGGCCGGTGCTGGAGGAGGTGCTGAAGTCCAAGCGGATCGCCCCGCTGGTGGGGTCGCGGATCGACCCGGACACCGTGGTCGTGCACCCCTCCGAGCGCGGACAGATCAAGCAGACGCTGCTGAAGCTGGGCTGGCCGGCCGAGGACCTCGCAGGGTACGTGGACGGCGAGGCGCATCCGATCGAGCTGCGCGAGGACGGCTGGGCGCTGAGGCCGTACCAGAAGCAGGCCGTGGAGAACTTCTGGCACGGCGGCAGCGGCGTGGTCGTGCTGCCCTGCGGTGCCGGAAAGACGCTGGTCGGCGCCGGGTCCATGGCGCAGGCGAAGTCCACCACCCTCATCCTCGTCACCAACACCGTCTCGGCCCGGCAGTGGAAGCACGAGCTGGTGAAGCGGACCTCGCTGACCGAGGACGAGATCGGCGAGTACAGCGGGACGAGGAAGGAGATCCGCCCGGTCACCATCGCCACCTACCAGGTGCTGACGACCAAGCGGAAGGGCGTCTACCCGCACCTCGAACTCTTCGACTCCCGGGACTGGGGACTCATCGTCTACGACGAGGTGCACCTGCTGCCGGCCCCCGTCTTCAAGTTCACCGCCGACCTCCAGGCGCGGCGCCGGCTCGGCCTGACCGCGACCCTGGTCCGCGAGGACGGCCGTGAGTCGGACGTGTTCTCCCTCATCGGGCCGAAGCGGTTCGACGCGCCCTGGAAGGAGATCGAGGCGCAGGGCTACATCGCGCCCGCCGACTGCGTCGAGGTCCGGGTGAACCTGACCGACTCCGAGCGGCTCGCCTACGCCACGGCCGAGACCGAGGAGAAGTACCGCTTCTGCGCCACCACCGACACCAAGCGGAAGGTGACCGAGGCGATCGTCCGCCGGTTCGCCGGGCAGCAGATCCTCGTCATCGGCCAGTACATCGACCAGCTGGACGAGCTGGGCGAGCATCTCGACGCCCCCGTCATCAAGGGCGAGACGTCCAACGCGCAGCGCGAGAAGCTCTTCGACGCGTTCCGCGAGGGCGAGATCAGCGTGCTGGTGGTGTCGAAGGTCGCCAACTTCTCCATCGACCTGCCGGAGGCGACGGTCGCCGTCCAGGTGTCCGGGACCTTCGGCTCCCGCCAGGAGGAGGCCCAGCGCCTCGGCCGGGTCCTGCGCCCCAAGGCCGACGGGCACCAGGCCCACTTCTACTCGGTCGTCGCCCGCGACACCATCGACCAGGACTTCGCCGCCCACCGTCAGCGCTTCCTGGCCGAGCAGGGTTACGCCTACCGGATCGTGGACGCGGACGAGCTCCTCTCCGAAGGCGCCGGCTGAGTCACGAAGAACGCCGCCCCCGCCAGCAGCGCCAGCCCCAGCACGGCGTACGGCGAGGCGAGCGGCTGCTGCCACCACGGCAGGTGCAGGTCGCGGTCGCCCCGGTGGGGGACCAGCCACAGGGTGCGGGCGGTGAAGAGGGCCGCTGCCAGGGCCGCGAGAGGGGTGCGGCCCTCGGCCAGGAGCACCGCGAGGAGCGGTACGCACCAGACCCAGTGGTGGGACCAGCTGATCGGGGCGATCAGCAGCGACGTGAGGGCGGTCAGGAGGATGCCCTGGCTGTCCTGGCGGGCGCGGGCCGCCAGGTACAGGCCCGCCGCTCCCACGGCCGCCGTCGGGAGGGCCCAGGCGAGTCCCGGTGCCGGGTCGTGCAGCGCACGGGAGATCAGCCCCTGGAGGGACTGGTTGTCCACGATCCATGCCTTGCCCACCCTTCCGGTGTCGTAGAGGCGTCTGGTCCAGAACTTGGCGCTGGCGGCGGGCAGGAGCAGGGCCCCGAGGAGGACCGTGGCGATGAAGGCGGCGGTGGCCGTGGCCGCCTCCCGTCCGCGTCCTCTCAGGAACAGGTAGGCGATGAAGATCGCCGGCGTGAGCTTGATCCCCGTCGCCAGACCGAGGACCAGACCTTTGGCGCGGGTGCCCGGCGCCCGGGTGAGATCCCACAGGACCAGGCAGGCGAGGGCCAGGTTGATCTGGCCGAACAGGAGCGTCTGGAAGACCGGTTCGAGCCAGAGGGCGAGGGCGGTGGCCGTGCAGAGGAGGGGCAGGGGCAAGGGGCGCGCGGCCAGGCGGGCGGAGAGGGCGACGAGGCCGGCGAGCAGGAGCGCGTTGCCCGCCAGGGACGCCGCCTTCAGAGCCGGGACCGGGATCCAGGTCGTGGGGACGAACAGGACCGCCGCGAAGGGCGGGTAGGTCGCCGGGAGCCGCCACTCGGTGACCGTGAAGCCGTACAGATCGCCGCTGTGGGAGACGGCCGCGCCCTCGGCCCGGTAGACCAGCAGGTCGGCCATCGGTGCCTGGGTCAGGACGCACAGGGCGGTGAAGGAGCCGAGGGAGACCGCGAGGAGGAGCAGGGGCAGGGCAGGGAGGGGCGTCACCGTCCGTTTCCGCACGGAGGTGACCCTATGCGGTTACTTGCGGCGTATGCCCGCTTCCTCGCCGTACTCGCCGAGGATCACGACGCGGAACGTGGCCTCCGCGAACACCTTGATGGCGCGCAGGGCGTTGCCCAGGGGGTGGTGGTGGGGGCCGCCCACTGCCGTGGCACCGGACGGGGGCCGGACAGAGGCTGGATGGATGGTGGCTGCGCTCATGCCTCCATGGTGGAACGTCGGGCAGGGATCCGGTATCGGCCTCCGGGTCCAATCCTGAAGGCCCGCGCGTAGGCCTCCAGGTGGACGCCCACCCCTACGCGGGAGGGCGGTGTCCCCTAGGGGGGCGGGGCCGCCGGAGACACGGGACCGGGCCCCGGAGACAGGCGGCGGAACCTCCGGAGGACACCGCGCGGAAATTCATTGGCCCCTTCCCCGCCACCTCCTCTAAAATCTCCGCTCTTGCCCGCCTCCCCCAGGGAGTTCCCGCCCGTCGCCCACCACCACCCTCAAACGAGGCCCTACGGGCCGCCCCAATGTTTGCCCGGCCGGAAACCGGACGGCCCCCGTCACACCGTCACCCCGACAGCAGATCCGGAGGCACTCCCTTGTCCACGGCCGCCCACGAACCGCTCGACGCCCCCCTCGCCCGGGAGCGCTCACACCTCGCCGAGTCCCGAGCCGCCCTGCGCGCCATGCGCGAGGACGTCGAGGCGCTGGACATCCGCGACGTCACCGCGAACTGGGTCAACGCCGAGGTCCTCGCCCGCCAGATCGACGAGCGCATCAAGGCGCTGGCCGACCTCAGCGACACCCCCCTCTTCTTCGGGCGGCTGGACTACCTGCACGCCCCGGGCGCAGAGCAGGCCGAAGGGGCCGAGGGAGAGAGGTTCTACATCGGGCGGCGGCACGTCCACGACGCCGACGGCGACCCCATGGTCATCGACTGGCGCGCCCCGGTCTCGCAGCCGTTCTACCGCGCGTCCAAGAAGGACCCGATGGACATCGCGCTGCGCCGCCGCTTCGGCTACACCGGTGGCGACCTGACCGCGTACGAGGACGAGGACCTGTCCGACCCGGCCGAGGCGGCGGCCACCAGCAAACTGCTCCAGCAGGAGATCGAGCGGCCGCGTGTCGGCCCGATGCGGGACATCGTGGCGACCATCCAGCCCGAGCAGGACGAGATCGTCCGCAGCGGACTGGGCGGCACGGTGTGCGTGCAGGGAGGCCCCGGCACCGGAAAGACCGCCGTCGGCCTGCACCGCGTCGCCTACCTCCTCTACGCCCACCGGGAGCGGCTCGCCCGCACCGGCACGCTCGTCATCGGCCCGAACAAGTCCTTCCTGCACTACATCGAGCAGGTCCTCCCGGCGCTCGGCGAGCTGACGGTGCAACAGGCCACCGTGGACGACCTGGTCGCCCACGTGGAGGTGCGCGGCACGGACGACGCGGCCGCCGCGATCGTCAAGGGCGACGCCCGGATGGCCGAGGTGCTGCGCCGGGCCCTGTACTCCCACGTGACCATGCCCACCGAGGCGGTCGTCGTCGTGCGCGGCTCGCGCCGCTGGCGGGTTCCGGCGTACGAACTGCAGGACATCGTCCGCGAGTTGCTGGACCGGAACATCCGCTACGGCGCCGCCCGCGAGGCCCTGCCGCAGCGGATCGCGCACGCGGTGCTGGTGCAGATGGAGCGGGCCGGGGAAGCGCCGGACGACCGCGTGCAGGACACGGTCGCCCGCAACAGCGCGGTGAAGGCGGCCGTGAAGGAGACCTGGCCGGCCGTCGACCCGGCGAAACTGGTCCTGCGCCTGCTGACGGACGCCGACTTCCTCGCCGAGCACGCCGAGGGAATCCTGGACGAGGACGAACAGAAGACGATCCTGTGGGCGAAGCCCGTGCGCAGCGTGAAGTCGGCGAAGTGGTCGGCGGCGGACGCGGTGCTGATCGACGAGGCGACCGACCTGACCCAGCGCACGCACTCGCTCGGGCACGTCGTCCTGGACGAGGCGCAGGACCTGTCCCCCATGCAGTACCGGGCCGTCGGCCGCCGCTGCACCACCGGCAGCGCGACCGTCCTCGGCGACCTGGCACAGGGCACGACGCCCTGGGCGACGCGGAGTTGGGACGAGGCCCTCGCCCACCTCGGCAAGCGCGAAGGCGTCGTCGAGGAGCTGACGGCCGGTTTCCGTGTCCCTACGGACGTCATCACGTACGCCTCCCGCCTCCTCCCCCACATCGCGCCCGGCCTCACCCCGGTCGCCTCGGTCCGTGAGAACCCCGGCTTCTTCGAGGTCCGTACGGCGACGGAGACGGCCGAAGTGGTCGCCGCCTGCGAGGAGTTGCTGCGCAACGAGGGCTCGACGAGCCTGATCGCGGCCGACGCCCGCATCCCGACCCTCGCCGAGGCCCTGACGGAGGCCGGGATCACCTACCTCGCCCCGGGCGAGGAGACCACCCGCGAGACCCGCCTCACCCTCGTCCCGGCCTCCCTCGCCAAGGGCCTGGAGTACGACTACGTGGTTCTGGACGAGCCGCAGGCGGTCGTGGACGGCGAGCCGGACGAGCGCACGGGCCTGCGGCGCCTGTACGTGACCCTCACCCGAGCGGTGTCGGGCTTGATCGTGACGCACGCGGCGCCGCTGCCTGCACAGCTGGCCTGACCCGGCCGTGCGCAGCCGTGGCGGCTACGCGGGAGCGTCCAGCGTTCTCCGCCACTCCCCCACGGCTTGTGCCGAGACCGGCCCCTCCCAGCCCTCCGGCCGGGCCGCGCCCCCGATGTGGAAGGCGTCGATGCCGGCGCGGCGGAGGGCCGGGACGTGGTCGAGGCGGAGGCCGCCGCCGACGAGGAGCGTCTGGTCGTAGCCGGGCTCGCCCCGGCGGCCCGCTTCGGCGACCAGGGTCGGCAGGCCCTCGTCGACGCCGGAGGGGGAGCCGGCGGTGAGGTAGGTGTCCAGGCCGGGCAGGTCGGCGAGCTGCTTGCGCAGGGAGTCCCGGTCGGCGGCCCGGTCGATCGCCCGGTGGAAGGTCCAGCGGCAGCCGTCGAGCGCGGCGACGACCCGCTCCACCGCGGCCAGGTCCACCCCGCCGTCCTCGCCGAGCAGGCCGAGCACGAACTGGTCGGCGCCGGCGTTCCGCATCTCCCCGGCCACCCCGACCAGGCGGTCCACGTCCCCGGCCGCGAAGCCGTCCGCGAGCCGGAGCATCACGCGCAGGTCGATGTCGACGGCGGCCCGGATCCCGGCGACCGTGGCGGCCGACGGGGTGAGCCCGTCGGCGGCCATCTCGGTGACCAGCTCCAGGCGGTCCGCGCCTCCGGCCTGGGCGGCGACCGCGTCCTCGACGTCGAGGGCGATCACCTCCAGGACTGCACGCTTGCTCATGGCACCCCATTCGTCGGCTACGGGTACAGGTCTAGTCCAATTTAAGAGTACGCCTGTACCGCGGCCGCAGGGGACGCCCCTCACCCGAAGATGTTCAGCTCCCGCGCCTCAGAGCCTGTGTCATATCCCCGGCCGGCTCGAATCCGGCTCCGCTCACCGGCCGCCCCGCCCGGGGAGTTCGGGATCACGTGGCATCTCGTGCACATCAGTCATGGGGCCCAAGCCAGGGGCGCGGCCCAGCCCGCGGCACGGAAGAATGAGCACATGGCCGACCTCGACGCCCTGCGCCTCCGCTTCGCCCGCGCCCTGGAAGGAGCCCGCGCCCCGGGCGGCGGCCCCGACCCCACCCCCTACGCCGACAACCTCCTCACCCGCTGGCAGGAGCCGCAGCGCCGCTACCACACGCTGACCCACCTCACCGCGGTCCTCGACCACATCGACGTACTGGAGAGGTACGCGACCGACCCGGACGTCGTACGCCTGGCCGCCTGGTTCCACGACGCGGTCTACCTGCCCGAGCGCTCCGAGAACGAGGAGCGCTCCGCGCACCTCGCCGAGCGAGCCCTGCCGGAGGCCGGCGTGCCGGCGGAGAAGACGGCCGAGGTCGCCCGCCTGGTCCGCCTCACCGTCACCCACGCCCCCACCGCCGACGACCTCAACGGCCAGGTCCTCTGCGACGCCGACCTGGCCATCCTCGCCGCACCCCCCTCCGCGTACGCCGTCTACACCGCCGAGGTCCGCGAGGAGTACCACTTCGTCCCGAACGACGCCTTCCGCGAGGGCCGTTCAGCAATCCTGCGCCAACTCCTCGACCTGCCCGGCCTGTTCCGCACTGCATACGGGCGGGAGCACTGGGAGCCCACGGCCCGCTACAACCTCGCGGCGGAGCTGGACCTACTGTCGGCCTGAGGCGGCAGGCCCCCTGGCCTGGTCCAGGGCTAAGCCGTCGTCGTACGAGGGCGCCGGGCTCCAGGGCCCGGACTGCTGGAAGGCAGCCCGGGCCCCTGAAGATCACCGCTCCGTCACACCTGTTGGCGGGTTCAGCGGAGGCGGGCGATGGCCAGCCCGCCCACGGCCGCCGCCGCGGCCACTGACAGGCCCAGCACACTCGCGCCGAAGCCGACGCTCGTGGCGTCCGCGAGATATCCCGTGGCCACCGGGAGTACCCCGGCGAAGAGGTATCCCCAGGCGCTCAGCGCGGCGTTCGACTCGGCCAGCCGGGACGCCGCCACCCGGGCGTTCAGGAGCGAGAAGCCGCCGAGCTGGGCCATTCCCTGGCCGGTGCCGGCACACACGGCGGCGGCGAGCAGCATGGCGACCGACTCGGTGCGCACGGCCAGCACCACCAGCACCATGCCGACGGCGGTCGCCGCGGTCGCCGTGCCCAGCAGGCGGCGCGTGGGCCACCGGCTGACGAAGAACTGCACCCCGGTGGAGGCACCGAACATCACGAAGGCCGAGCCGCCCGCCACGATCCGGTTGCCGGTGCCGAGCAGGCTCGCCAGCAGGGTCGGACCGAGGGCGAGCAGGAACGACGTCCCGGTCATGCCCGGCATGTACGCGGCCAGGCCGACCAGCAGATCCCGCCGGTTGCGGCGCGGTACGGACGGCGGACGCAGCCAGGAACCCGCGCCCGCACGGCGTACGTTCGGCAGCGAGCGGACGACCGGCAGCACCGACAGCAGCAGCACCGCCTCGACGACGAACACCGTCTGGGTCGGCGCCGGGAGCAGTTGCGCGAAGCAGCCGGACAGCAGCGGACCGGTGGCCAGACCGGCGCCCATGGCCACCGACCCGGCGAGCGAGGCCTGCCGGCGCCGGTCGGGTCCGCCGACGTCCGCCACCGCCGCCATGCCGGCCGCCACGGTGCCGCCCACCGCGAGCCCGGTCAGCAGCCGGGCGACGAGGAGGGCGGCGACGCTCGCGGCAGTCGCGTAGAGCACACAGGCGAGCAGCGCAGACAGCGCGGCCGGGAACAGGACGGTGCGCCGCCCGTACCGGTCCGACACCGCGCCCGCCACGGGCAGGGCGAGCAGCAGTCCGCCGATGTAGAAGGCGAAGACGACGGTCAGGGTGCCGGTGCCGAAGCCGATCCGGTGCTGCCACAGGACGAACAGCGGGGTCGGCACGTTCGACAGCATGAAGACGGCGGTCAGCGGCCAGGCGGCGCGCCAGACGTCCCAGTGGCGCGCCGGCCGTAAGGCCGCTGCCGCGACCTGGTCCGCAGCCCCCATCAGGCGAGGCCGCGCAGCAGCGGCAGCAGTTCATCGGCCGTCCGCTCCAGGGCCGCCCGGTAGCGTGGCTCGTGCAGGTCGGCGGTGGGCAGCCGGAGCACCAGATGGCGGGCGCCGGCCGCGAGGTAGCCGCCGAGCCACTCGGCGACCTGCTCGGCGGTGCCGCCGAAGATGCCCTGGGTGGTGCGCATGGTGGGCAGGTCGAGGCGGTAGTAGGCGCGGAAGTAGGCCTCCAGGGTCTCCTCGGCCTTCTCGACGCTGTCGTCGACGGCGACCGACAGATAGACGGCGCCGGTGACGTCGGACTCGGGGCGGCCCGCGGCCTCGCGCGCCTCCTGCACCCGCAGCCATCCCTTCGCGTACGCCCCTGACGTGGTGCTGGTCGGCATCCAGCCGTCGTACTGGCGGCCGGTGCGCTCCAGCATCTTCTCGCCGGAGTGCGCGATCCACACCGGTGGGCCGGACGGCTGCTCGGGTACCGGCAGCAGCGCCACGTCGTCGAGCCGGTGGTAGCGGCCCTCGTACGACACCGGCTCGCCTTCGGCGCGCCACAGCGCCCGGCAGATCTCCAGGGTCTCCCGCATCCGGCCCACCCGTTGCCCGAACGGGATGCCGTACGCCTCGAACTCGGCTTCGGCGGCGGGCGAGTTGAAGCCGGAGCCGAGGCCGGCGATCAGGCGTCCGCCGGAGATCCGGTCCAGGCAGGCGAGTTCGTGGGCGAGGTGCACCGGCGGGCGCAGCGGCAGCAGCACTGCGGTGCCGAGCCCGACCCGTTCGGTGGTGGTGGCCGCCGCGGTCAGTGCGAGCAGCGGGTTCATCCGGGAGCGGGCCAGCGGGGACTCACCGGCCCAGATCGAGTCGTAGCCCAGTTCCTCTATCTTCTGGGCGAGTTGTCCGAGGTGGCGGGGGTAGTCGCCGCGTTCGACGACGGATTCGCGGCCGGGCAGGACGACACCGACGCGCAGGCCGGAGGGTGAGGGGGGCATGAGGTTCCTCTGTGGGTTCATGTCTGTGGGGGGCGGGCTCAGGCGAAGACGGCGTCGACCAGTTCGCGGGCCTGGCGCGGATTGAGCCGTGGGTCGCAGAGCGTCTCGTAGCGTTCGGGGACCAGGTGTTCGCCGGTGACCGGGCCGCCGACGCATTCGGTGATGTCGGCCGCCGCGGTCTCCAGGTGCAGGCCGCCGACGTGCAGTCCCTGGTCCTCCAGGGCCTGGCGGACGGTGGACGCCTCGCAGATGGCGTCGGCGAGGTGACGGGTCTTGAGCCCGGACGCGGTCCTGACGGTGTTGCCGTGCAGCGGGTCGCTCAGCCAGACCACGGGGTGTCCGGCGCGGCGCACGGCCTCGGCGATCGCGGGCGTCGCCGCCTCGGCCGCGCGCACGCCCATCCGCAGGATCAGCGTGAGGCGGCCGGGCAGCCGGTGCGGGTCCAGGACCTGGCACAGCCGCACCACCTCCTCGGGCGTCGCGGACGGGCCGATCTTGCAGCCGACCGGGTTGGCCATCGCGGCCAGCAACTCGACGTGCGCCAGCCCGGGTTGCCGGGTGCGCTCGCCGATCCACGGGAAGTGGGTGGAGGCCAGGTAGGGTGCCCCGGTCTGCGCGTCGCGGCGGACCAGGGCACCCTCGTAGTCCATCACCAGCGCCTCGTGGCTGGCCCACGGGCCCTGCGGGCCGATACGCCGGACGTCCAGCTCGTGCAGGACGCGCGCGCTCGCCCGGTACGCCGCGAGCATCCGGTGCGGGTCGTGGCGGCGGGCCGCGGCGGTCGGCTCGGGCGCATTGACGAGGTGGCCGCGGAAGACGGGCAGGTCCGCTCCCTCGTACCTCTCGGTCGGGGTGCTGCGCGGCTTGGCGAACTGGCCGCCCATCCGGCCCACGCGCACCACCGGCTGCCCGGTGTGCAGGGCGAGCCGGTCGCCGAGCTCGTCCAGCACCTCGGCCTTCGGCGCGGTGTGCTCCGGGGTGCACTCCCGGATGTCCTCCGCGCAGTCGCCGGTCTGCAGCAGCCGGGCGCGGCCCAGGGCGACCTGGGCGAGCTGCTGCCGCAGCGCCCTGACGTCCGGCGCGGCGGTGAGCGCGGGAGCCGCACGCAGCTCCTCCAGGATGTCCTGGAGTTCGGGGTGGGCGCCCCAGTGCGGCTGCTGCTCGGCGGGCAGCAGATCCCACACCGCGGGCGCCCGGCCCTCGCGCAGGGAGAGCGGCGAGGTCTCGCTCATCGGGTCCACTCCGGGCCGGGGACGAGCCCTTCGATCTCGACGAGCAGATCGTCCCGGCACACGGCCACGTTCAGGTACACGGTCTCCGTGTCCGGGCCGAGCGCCTCGCTGCAGCGGGCGCGCACCACCGGCAGGTCCCGCTCGTGGCGGACGTACACCTTGACCAGGCGGAGGTCCTTGAGTTCGTGGCCGCCGTCCAGGCCTGCCGCGGCCAGGTTGGGGCCGCTGATCAGCTCGGCGATGTTGTCCAGGACCACGTCGGTCTGGGCGGCGATGTCGCCCTGGTGGACGGTCTCGTGGCCGAGGATGCTGGCCGTCCCGGAGACGTAGAGCGTGCCGCCGGGCTCCAGCAGGGTGGCGCGGGCGAAGCTCGGCGGCTTCGGGCCGTACTGCTCGGGATAGTGGTAGGCGGGCGTCTGGCGCTGGTTCTCCACGTGCCGGGGCTCGCCGGTGCGGGTGGCCAGCAGGACGAAGGAGATGCCCTCGCCCCGGGTGCCGATGCCGGTCGCGGCCGGCATGTGCCCGGTGCCGTCGCCGTGGTGGGAGGCGAACGCCTCGGCGCGGCCGGACACGAAGTCCTGGTAGATCTCCAGGCCTTCGGCGTTGGCACCGAGAATGTCGCCGACGAAGTTCCACATCCGGAAGATGTGCCGGTAGCCGAGCTCCGCGACGAGCGCGAACGCCGCCTCGTAGGTCGCCCGCACCGTGGGCGCGTACACGGACCGCGGTGCGATGGTGCCGGAGACGAAGAGGTGCTCGCCGTCGTGCGCGAAGACCAGGCCGTCGCGGGTGCCGGAGACCGGCT
Organism: Streptomyces sp. NPDC031100; assembly: GCF_055570785.1. Lineage (NCBI taxonomy): Bacteria > Bacillati > Actinomycetota > Actinomycetes > Kitasatosporales > Streptomycetaceae > Streptomyces > Streptomyces sp. NPDC031100. The sequence goes on along the minus strand of NZ_JBVIGN010000008.1, from coordinate 202,829 downwards.
CGGCCGTGGTGGTCCACACCTCGCGGAAGGCGTCGAAGCCCGGCGAGGACATGGGAACGGCGAGCTCGGGGTGCCCGTGCGGGTCGAGGGCGAGGCCGAAGCGCTCGCCGAACGCGACCGTGGCGAGGACGTGCCGGCCGAGGATCGGCTGGGGTGTGCCGGTGAGAGGGGCGAAGTAGGCCTGTAAGGAGGGCTGCTGGGTCATGTGTGTGCCTTTCGGGGGTGGGGGGAGGCGTCCGCGCGGTGCACGGGGACGTCGTCTTCCAGGGGGTGGGCATAGCGGCGGAAGCCGGGGACGTACTCGGCCCGGTGCAGTGCACCCCGGTACAGGACCATGCCGTGGACGGTGGTGCCGTCGTCGCGCCAGCACACGAGGGGGAGCCGACGGGCGTCTCCCTCGTCGGTGACGAACAGGGCCACGTGCCCGTCGGCCGCCAGCAGGCTCATGCCGCGCCGCCCGGCGGCTCGGTGCTGAACAGCCGGCCGTACCCGGTGATCCGGCGGGCCGCTTCGTCCGCTCCTGCCAGGTGCAGGGCGTGCCAGAACAGGACCTGGTTGGCGGTCAGGACCGCGAAGTCCAGTTCCTGCTCCAGGGCGTTGATGACGCCCACCGCGCGGATGCCGTTGCCGGCCACCAGGACGGCGTCGGGCCGGTGCCCGGCGACCGTGGTGCGGATCCACTCGGACAGCGCCTCGGGGGTGATCAGCTTCTGGTTGCTGGGCAGCCCGCACGGGCCGTGGTGGACGACCTCGAAGCCCTGTTCGGTGAAGTAGTCGGCGCCGAGCCCGGAGAGCCGGTCGTCGAACCACGGCGGGTTGACGAGGGCGATCCGCCGGGCGCCGAGCGCGGTGAAGCCGGCCACGGCCGCCGTGGTGGTGCCGGTCAGCGGCAGGCCCCGCGTGTACCGCGCGAGCCGGTCGAACAGCTCCTTCTCGCCGCTCGCTCCGAGGACGTAGGCGGAGCTGGTGAAGCCGAGCGCGATCACGTCGAGCGGGGAGGCGGCCAGCAGCTCGACAGCGTTGTCGATGTGCGGCGGCTCCACGAAGGCCCGCACCGGGTCGTGCGGGATCTTCGGGTCCATCTCGCCGCCGGCCCGCATCGCGCCGAAGTGGACGCGCGAGCCGTGCACGAACACGTCCTCGGGCGCGATCGCCTGGAACTCCGACTCCGGGCCGACGTCCGCGTGCGGTACGACCACGCCGATGCGCGCCCGCGCCTCCCAGCCGTCCTTCTCAGCTCGGATGGTGCTCATCTCGGTGTCTCCTCGTCGTCGGGCCGGATCAGGCGGACGCCTCGGCGGCCAGCGAGCCGCCGCGGACCGTGCCGGTGCCGGTGTCGTTCAGGAAGCCGGGGTGCTTGCGGCGCATGTTGTCCATCACGAACTCGTAGGGGACGTCGTCGAAGCCGCCGTGGTCGGCCAGGAACTCCATGCTCTGGCGGCCCTCGTCGTCGAAGGGGTGGTGCAGGCTGTCGGCGGTGCCGTCGAACTCCAGCGGCTTCATCCCGTACAGGCGGCACAGGATCTTGTTGAAGACCGGGGTGGCCTTGACCCACTTGCCGTCCAGGTGGACGGAGTTGAGGCCGTGGAAGAAGACGTCCCCGCCGATGTGGGCGCGCAGCCGGTCGGAGGCGAGGTGGTTGCGCACATCGCCGTAGTGGACGCGGGCGGGAATGCCCACGGCCCGGCAGGCCGCCGCGTACAGCGCCGACTTGTGCAGGCAGAAGCCCTTGCGGGTGGACGCGGTGTGGCTGGCCCGCAGTCCCTGCGGGGACAGGTCGGCCCCGTACACCTCGTAGAAGACGTCGTCGCGGACGGCGTGGTAGAGCTCGACGGCCAGCCGGCGCTTGTCCGCGCCGCGGTCGGTGACCGCCTCGTCGACGAAGGACTGGACCGGGTCGCTTTCGTAGTCGAGGAAGTCGGTGGGCGCGGTGAGCCGTCGGAGGTCGTCCGGAGTGAGTGCGTTCATGGTGACCCTTTCGTCAGCTCCCGGCTCACAGGCCCAGGAGGGAGGCGATGCGGTTGCGCTGGATCTCGCTGGTGCCGGAGTAGATGGTTCCGCCGACCGCGTTGCGGACGTCCCGCTCGATGCCGGTGGCGGTGAGATAGCCCTGGCCGCCGAAGATCTGCACGGCGTCGAGCGCGGTGCGCTTGTTGGCCTCGCTGACCACGGTCTTGGTCGCGGCGACGTCGATCGCGGCGTCCTGGCCGGCCTCCACCTTGGCGCCGGTGTCGGTGAGCCACTTGCGGGTGGTCTCCACCGCGATCTTCATGTCCGCGATCTTGTGCGCGACGCCCTGGAAGGCGCCGATCGGTTCGCCGAACTGGCGGCGGGACTTGGCGTACCCGAGCACGCGCTCCAGACGGTGCTCCATCTCGCCCAGCGTGAGGGAGAAGGAGAAGAGGATCTCCCGCTTCATCACATGGTCGAGGATCAGGAAGCCTGCGCCCTCCTGACCGATGCGCCGGGCGGCGGGCACGCGCAGCCCCTCGAAGGTCACCTCGCTCAGCGGGGAGGTGCGCAGCCCCATCTTGCCGAGCGGCTCGCCGACCCGGAGACCGGGGGTGTCCCGATCGACCAGGAAGACGCTCAGACCGAACGGACCGGGCTTGCCGGTCCGTACGTACAGCAGAAAGAGATCGGCGATCGGAGCGTTGGTGATGAACATCTTGCCGCCGTCGATGACGTAGTCGTCGCCGTCCCGGGTCGCGGTGGTGGAGATGTTCAGGGCGTCGGAGCCGTTGCCCGGCTCGGTGATGGCGTGCGCGGTGATCAGATCGCCCGTGACGATCCCCGGCAGGAAGCGGGACTTGAGCTCCGCGGAGCCGAACGCCTGCAGCGGGACGCCGACGCTGACGATCTGTGTGGAGGCGGAGAAGCCGAGGCCGGCGTCGCGGCAGACGCGCCCGAGGCCCTCCAGGGCACGCATCGTGTCGGTCAGGGTGCCGCCACGGCCGCCGTACTGCGTCTCGAACGGTACGGCGAGCAGTCCCGAGCGCTGGATCGTCTTCCACTTCTCCCAGGGGAACTCCGCGCGGGCGTCCCACTCCTCGACGTCGTGGTTGAGTTCGTCCGCCCAGGGGGCGGCGAGGGTGTACGGGTCCGGTCCGGTGCCGTCGGTGTGCGGTGCGGACGGTGCGGGTGTCATACGTGTGCTGCCTTCCGGTACGTCGCTGGTCAGGGCCGGGGCCCGCGCCGCTGTCGGCGGGGCGGGCCCCGGATCGCGGAACTCAGTACTGGGAGAAGCCGTCGGGAGACAGCGTGTGCTTCTCGTCGCCGCGCAGGGCCGGGCTGAACACGGAGATCAGCCTCAGGTCCTCGTAGTCGGAGGCTATGAGGTAGTGCGCGTCGTTCTCGTTGAGGGCGTATATGGTGCCCTCTGTGATCTTGTAGCGCTCACCGGACGTGGTGACGACCTCGCCGGAGCCACCCGTGCAGTAGCAGGCCTCGAGGTGGCTGCGGTACTGCAGGGCGCTCGAGGTTCCCTTGCGGACCAGGGTCTCGCACACGGTGAAGCCCATGCCGTCGGCCTCGGTGAGCAGGCGGTGGCTGGTGCCGTTGCCCCACTCGACGGGGGCCAGCTCGCTGGTGCTGCGGACGATCATGAAAGTCTCCTTGTGAGTGACAGGTTCTTCGTGTGTGACACGTTTTTCCGGAAGATCTTTTGGAAGCGCTCGGTGAGCGCTTTCCGGTCTGCTGCAGAAGTCGGGGCGCAGGCTCAGGCGGCGGTCTTCGTCGCGTTCTCGACGAATGCCGAAATGGCGCCGATGCTGCGGAAGTTGTCCGGGGTCAGCGGAATGTCGTCGATCGGGATCGAGTAGGTCCGGGAGATATGCGAGACGACCCGGACCACACCCAGGCTGTCGACGACACCGCTGTCGATGAGATCGAATTCGGCGGTCAGGTCGGCCGTGTCCTCTCCGTCGAGGAACTCGGCGACGACGTAGTCGCGAATTTCGTCCGCCAGGGAGGTCATGCGGGATTTCCCTTCTGTCGTGCTGCCTTGATGAGGTTGCGGTCGGGCTTTCCGGTGGACGTGCGCGGCAGCGGGGCGTCGCCCACGTGCACGGAGGACGGGATGGCATGGCGGGGCAGGCGCTCGGCGCTGTGCGAGCGCAGCCGCAGTGAGGTGAGCGAGGTGCCGGGCCGCCGGGTCACCTGGGCGTGCAGCCGGTAGCCGGCCTCGGGGTCGGGGATCGCCACGACGGCGGCCTCGGCGACCTCGGGGTGGGCTCCCAGGACGTTCTCGACCTCCTGCACATTGGTCCGCACCCCGCGGACCTTGACCTGGAAGTCGGTGCGTCCCTGCAGCCAGTGCAGGCCGTCGGCGTCCCGGGTGACGAGGTCGCCGGTGCGGTAGAAGACTTCGCCGCCGCCGTCGGGGGCCGGCACGAACACCCCTTCGTTGCGGGAGCGTTGCAGGTATCCGAAGGTCTGGAACGGCGTGGTCACGAGAAGTTCACCGGTGCCGGGACCGTCGAGGACCCGTCCCTCGCCGTCGAGCAGCAGGGCCCGGACCCCGGGCAGCGGCCGGCCGATGGGGGTCTGCTCGCCGGCCTCCACGGGGTCGGCGTCGTGGATGAAGCTGTCGTTGGTCTCGGTGCATCCGAAGACGTTGTGGAAGCCGGCGCCGGGGAAGGCCGTGCCCAGCTGCCGCAGCAGCGCCTGTGACATCGCGTCCCCGGTGAAGATCACCGTGCGAACCGTCGGATGGACGGCACCGTCCTGGGTGAGCAGCCGGTGCAGCATGGGCACGCCCTGGACGAAGGTGACCTCGTGCCGGGTGACCAGGTCCTGCAGGTGACGTGCGTCCGCACTGAACTCCTGCTCGACAAGAACGGCTCGGGCGCCCAGCCGCAGCGCGGTCCACACGTCGAGCAGGGAGAGGTCGAAGTTCAGGGGTGCGTAACTCAGCAGGGTGTCCTGCTCGGTGAGGCCGAACCGGCTGGTCGCCCAGTCGGCGAACCGCTCGAAGGCATCGCCCGGGATGGGCACGATCTTCGGCGTACCGGTGGAGCCGGAGGTGGTGAGCAGCAGGGGTGCGGTGGCAGGGTCCACGGTGTCGAAGTCCCGGGCGGCCTGCTCGTCCGGCACGACCGGGGCGGTGTCGAGCACCCCCTGGTCGTCGACGGTCAGCACCTGGGAGCACCGGGCCTGCGCGGCGAGCGCCGCACGGGCTGAGGAGCCCAGTTCGGGTGAGGGCATGAGGACCGCGTAGCCGGCCCGGAAGGCGCCGATGAGCAGGGCGATCGTCGCGGGCGTCTTGTGGGCGGGCACGCACAGCGGCTGCCGCCGGTCGAGCCCGAGACCGTCCAGGGCGCCGGCTAAGTCCTCGGCGAGGTCGACCAGCCGGCGGTACGTCACCTGCTGCTCGCCCCTGATCAGGGCCACCTGATCGGGCCGACGCCGGGCGTGCGCGGCGAGCGCGTCAAAAAGGCGTGGTAACGGCACAGTTCCCCCTATTCATGCACCTGTCCATGTGAAAGCGACCAGCCCAAGGGGGGTGACGGCGCTTGAGTCGCGCCCAAGAAATCGCGGAGCCCGGCGGTCAACTGCTCGGGTCGGCCCCGCATCACTCCCCCGTGATCGAGCCATGATCAACCGTACTGCGTTTACATGCAGAGTCAAGCATGTAATTGGCCGTGCGAGCAGTGACGCACATCACTCGAACAGGAACGGGTTCGAGTGCTGAGTTTGCTTGGTGAACTATGTGTTTCGAGTTGACGGAAAAGCTTTCGTCAAGGTGTCGCATCGTTTAAGGAATGGTGCGCCGAGCGGAATCGGCGTTCGCCCGGGCATGCCCACGACCGGGTACGAAACGCCGAAAGCCGTCCCAAGGGACGGCTTTCGGCAGGTGGCTCTTCGGGGCGGAGCGGGAGGGCGACGACGATGCAGGTCAGAGGGCGCTGCGCAGCGCCTGGACCGTACCGGCCAGCTCCACGGTGGCGCCGGCGGTGTTCAGCGCCGCACTGAGGACCTCGGAGTAGGTGGCGCGCGCGTCGGCGTAGCGCTGCCTGCCCTCGTCGGTGAGCACGGCGTAGACACCGCGTTTGTCGTCGGGACACAGATCCCGGAAGGCGAAGCCGGCCGAGAAGAGCCGGCCGACCAGCCGGGTCACCGAGCTCTGCCCGAGTCCGACCTTGTCGGCAAGTTCCTGCATGCGCAGCTCGCTGTCCTTGGCCTGGACGAGAGACTCCAGGGCGCGGAACTCGGACAGCCCTATCCCGTGCTTGCGCTGCAGGGCCTGGGTGAGCTGGCGCTCCACATGCGCGTGCAGGGTGAGGACTCTCCCCCACATGGCCTGGTCGGACGAGGCGGCCGACGCATAGGAGATCGTGGACATGAGGCAGCTCCCTCTTAAGCGGCTCGTTGACAACAAGATACATGTTCATGCAAGCTTCAGCCGTTCGCCCTACCCGTCCGCCCGGATCTTATGAGATAAAACAACATGCACGTACAAGCAACGATTGAGGGTTCCATGCCGGATGCCACGGCACCCACAGCCAACGGTTCCCCTTCCAGGGGCCGGGCCTGGCTGCTGGATGTTGATCAGAAGACCACCGCCTGCCGGCCGACCTCCTTCACGGTCTGAGCCGGGGAGCAAAGGTGTCCCGTTCCGAGCTCTCAGAGAGCGAGCTGACCGAGTACGCCCGCGAGGCGGTACGGATCAGCCGCGAGCACGTCGCCAAGGGCGGCATCCCGTTTTCCGGTGTGGTGGTCAACGGCGGCCGTATCCTCGGCACCGGCTTCAACCGGGTACGCGAGGACAACGACCCCACCGCGCACGCCGAGGTGGTTGCGCTGCGTGAAGCCGCCGCCAGGTACGGGCTGCACGCCACCGCCGGAGCCACGCTGTTCGCCTCCGGTGAGCCCTGTGCCCTGTGCTACATGGCCTCGCTGTACTTCAACGTCAGCCACATCGTCCACGTGGCCGACCGCAGGACGGCCGCACAGTACGGCTTCGACTACTCGGGGTCCTACTCGATCTTCGCCGACGACCCGGCGGCCTGGCCGATCAAGGTCACCTCGCTGCCGATCCCGGAAGGGACGGAGCCGTTCGAAGAATTCCTCGCCATGAACCGGAGGCGGTTATGACCGACACGGAAACCGGCAAAGTCAGCATCAAAGTCTGGTCGGACTACGTCTGTCCGTTCTGCATGCTTGCCGAGGGCCCGCTGCACGAGGCCACCCGCGACCTCGACGTCGAGATCGAGTGGATGCCGTTCGAGCTGCGGCCTCACCCGACCCCGACACTACGGCCGGAGGACGAGTACCTGCCGGCGATCTGGGCCCGCTCGGTCTACCCGATGGCCCGCCGGATGAACGTGGACATCACCCTGCCCACCGTCTCACCACAGCCCTACACCCGGCTGGCGTTCGAGGGCTACCAATACGCGGCCGAGCACGGCAAGGCCGCGGAATACACTCCGCGCGTGCTGCGGGCCTTCTTCCAGGAGAACCGGGACATCGGTCAACTGGACGTCCTCGCCGACATCGCATCCGAACTGGGCCTGGACGAAGCCGGTTTCACCGAGGCGCTGACAGTCGGGACGTACACCGAAGCCCACCAGGAGGCGCTGCGGACCGCCGCGGCGTACCGCATCTCCGTCGCTCCCACGATCATCATCGGCGAACACCACCGCATCGAAGGTGTCCCCGCCGCAGCCCAGATCCGCAAGGCCGTGCTCGACATCCAGGCCGAACAGGCAGTCGCCGGAGGTGCCGCCTGCGGCATCGACGGGTGCTGACATGACACGAAGCAGTCGGATGCCCCGGCGTGTCCGTCCCGGCTGTTTGCGAGCCGGGCGATTCCGAGCCGGACGAACCCAGGCCGCCTGATCCCAGGCCGGACGCACCCGACTCCACCCGGCGTCCCGGCGGACCACCGCTTCGCCGTGCCCACCACCGTTCACGCGCCACGGCCCCCCACGGCGGGCCGGCCCCGCGGCGCCGGCCTCCATCGAACGAAAGGACTTCCCATGCAGTGGGTCTACCTCGCCATCGCAGACATCTTCGAGATCGCCGTCGCCATCGCAGCCGGCAAGGCCGAAGGCTTCAAGAACCGCAAGTGGACCATCGCAACCCTGGTCAGCGGCGCCTTCGGGACCTACTTCCTCAGCAAGGCACTGCTGACCTTCAACGTCGGCGTCGGCTACGCCATCTGGACGTCCATCGCCGGTATCGGCATCGCCCTTCTCGGAGCGCTGCTCTTCGGCCAGCGCCTGGACTGGCGCAAGGCACTCGGCATCGTCGCCATCATCGTCGGGGTTGTCGGCCTCCAGCTCAGTGGTGCCGCCTGAGCATCCCGCCGTTACCCGGACCATCTCTACGAAAGGACTTGCGCACATGTCCAACACCGGCCGCTCCTCAGCCAACTCCTGGCTCACGCTCCTCCTCGCCGGAGTGTTCGAAGTCGGCTACGCGCTCTGCGTCGGCGGAAGCCACGGCTTCACTCGCCTGTCGTGGTCGCTGGTCGCCGTCGTGTTCTTCCTGCTGACGCTCTGGGCACTGAGCGTCGCGCTCCGCACCATCGACGTCGGTATCGGCTATGCCGTCTGGGCTGGAATCGGGGCAGCCGGTGCGGCGCTGCTGGGCCCCGTCTTCTTCGACGAGACCCTCACCCTGGTCCAGGCACTGTGGTTGGGCGTCATCATCGCCGGCGTGGTCTGGCTCAAGCTCGCCGACAGGCCGCAGAAGGGCCAGGAGCCCGACGCCGCGCTGCAGGGCGCCCAGGAGATCGCCGCCAGGCAGCAGCAGACCCAGGGTGCAGAACGCTGAGAGCCTGTGTCATATCCCCGGTCGGATCAGCGCGCGGCGTCTGGTGCGTGCGATCGCAAGGCGCCGGAGCGCCCTCGATGGGGGTGCCCCCGCGCGAGCGAAGCCGAGCGTGGGGGAGGAGCCACGTGGGTGGTTCGGCAACGCGGCTGGGGGTCCCCCCACGCCCTTAAGGCAGTGGGGGAGTGCGTGCCAGGCGTCGCGCGCCCGGCCGGGGATATGACACAGGCTCTGAGGGGGATTCATCCCAAGTCCGCCGGCTCACCGTCCACGACAGCGGTCGGCCCGGGCCACGTCACTGATCCAGGGACTGTCCACGGTCGGGATCACGGTCCGGGCCCGGGCCTCGGACGGGGTGCCGGCCAGGCAGGACTTCTGTGTGCATCCGCCGGGCCTCATGCCTCTTCGGACGGCGCAGACCGGATTCCCTCAGCAGCCGCACCACCTCCCGGCTGCTGACCTCCACCGCCCCCGCGGCCACCGCGTCCGCGTACCGGTGGGACGGGAGGTCGTAGTGGTCGCGCTCGAAGGCCCGGCCGGGGACGCCCAACTCTTCCGCGAACAGGTGCAGTTCGGCGTACGACACATCGCTCACCAGGTGCGACCACATGCGTCCGTGACCGGGCCAGGCCGGTGGGTCGATGTACACCGTCACGGGCGCCTCACGAGGACTGCATCCCGCCCGTGGCCCGCCCCAGCGAACCCACCGCGGCCACCTTCACGCCCGCCTTGTGGCACACCCAGTGCGGGTCGGGGCCCAGCTCCGGCTCCACGTCCAGCGCATGCGGGTCGCCCGAGGGGCAGACCGGGCACAGCGGCCAGCGGCCGTACCGCTCCAGCAGCGCGTCCTGTACGTCCTGCGCGACCAGCCCGGCCAGGTACTCGACGCCGTCCGGCCACTGCTCGACCCACCAGCGGCGCTGTGCGACGGAGTCCTCGACCAGTGAGATCACATCAGCCTCGGCGACCTCGCGCGCGACCAGATCGGCGAGCACCAGCGCGCGGGCAGCGTGGAGCGCCTGCTCAAGCGGGGTTACAGACTCCATGGTCCCATTGTGCGCACTCTTGACCGCGACGCCGAACCGAAAATATCTTTCACAGGTGACCCAGGACGTGAAGGAAATTTTCGGCAGTCCGGGCGGCTCTCTCGCCGCCAAGGTGCGCACCCTCGCCCCCTCCATGACCCGGTCCATGCAGCGCGTCGCCGAGGCGGTCGCGAGCGACCCGGCCGGCTGCGCCGCCCTGACGGTCACCGGCCTGGCCGAGCTGACCGGCACCAGCGAGGCGACCGTCGTCCGCACCGCCCGTCTGCTCGGCTACCCCGGCTACCGCGACCTGCGCCTCGCCCTCGCCGGGCTGGCCGCACAGCAGCAGTCGGGCCGCGCGCCCGCGATCACGACGGACATCGCGGTGGACGACCCCATCGCCGACGTCGTGGCCAAGCTCGCCTACGAGGAGCAGCAGACCCTCGCCGACACGGCCGCCGGACTCGACACCGCGCAGCTGGGCGCGGCCGTCACCGCACTCGCCGGCGCCCGCCGCACCGACGTGTACGGCATAGGGGCGTCCGGTCTGGTCGCCCAGGACCTCACACAGAAGCTGCTGCGGATCGGGCTCATAGCCCACGCGCACAGCGATCCGCATCTCGCGGTGACGAACGCGGTGCAGCTGCGGGCGGGGGATGTGGCGATCGCGATCACGCACTCCGGCTCGACGGGGGATGTCATCGAGCCGCTGCGGGTCGCGTTCGAGCACGGGGCGACAACGGTGGCCATCACCGGGCGGCCCGACTCCCCGGTCACGCAGTACGCCGACCATGTGCTGACGACGTCCACCTCGCGGGAGACCGAATTGCGGCCCGCCGCGATGTCCTCCCGGACGAGTCAGCTGCTGGTGGTGGACTGTTTGTTCGTGGGGGTTGCGCAGCGGACTTATGAGAGTGCGGCGCCTGCGCTGGCGGCGTCGTACGAAGCGTTGGCTCATCGGCATCGGAGTTCGCCTCGTTAGGCCGTAGGACCGACTGCCCGGGGAATTGACCCGCCCTGAACCGGAAAGAGCCGCCCTCGATGACCTCCACCCCCCGTCACCTCCAAGCCGAACTCGCTTCCCTGACCACCGAAGCCTTCCGGCCCGAACTCGCCGACATCGACCAGCTGCCCACCCTCGACATCGCCCGCCTCATGAACGGTGAGGACGCGGGTGTCGCCGCTGCCGTGTCCGTGCGCCTGCCGCAGATCGCCCGCGCCATCGACGCCGTCGCCGCACGCATGGCCCGCGGCGGACGCCTGATCTACGCCGGTGCCGGTACCGCCGGGCGGCTCGGTGTGCTCGACGCCTCCGAGTGTCCGCCCACCTTCAACACCGACCCGGCCCAGGTCGTCGGGGTGATCGCGGGCGGGCCCGAGGCCATGGTCACCTCGGTCGAGGGGGCGGAGGACTCGAAGGAACTGGCCCGCCGGGACCTGGACGCGCTGAAGATCGGTGCGGACGACGCCGTCGTCGGCGTCTCCGCCTCCGGCCGCACCCCGTACGCCATCGGCGCCGTCGAGCACGCCCGTGCGCTGGGCGCCCTGACCGTCGGCCTGGCCTGCAACGAGCACAGCGCGCTCGCGGCCGCCGCCGAGCACGGCATCGAGGTCGTCGTCGGCCCCGAGCTGATCACCGGTTCGACACGGCTGAAGGCGGGCACGGCGCAGAAGCTGGTGCTCAACATGCTGTCGACGATCACGATGATCCGGCTCGGCAAGACGTACGGGAACCTGATGGTCGACGTCCGCGCCTCCAACGACAAGCTCCGGGCCCGCTCGCGCCGGATCGTCGCGCTGGCCACGGGAGCCGCCGACGAGGAGATCGAGCGGGCGCTCACCGAGTCGGGCGGCGAGGTGAAGAACGCCATCCTGACCATCCTCGCCGGTGTCGACGGCCCGACGGCCGCCCGCCTTCTGGAGGAGTCCGGCGGTCATCTGCGTGCCGCGCTGGCGGTCGCGGGCACCTGACCCGCACGCTCGGGGCGTGCGCAACGACCCCGCCTCCACCGCAGCCGCCGTCCTCGCCCGGGTCGGCGGCCCCGCGAACGTCACCTCCGTGGCCCACTGCATGACCCGGCTCCGACTGGGCGTCGCGGATCCCGCGGCGGTGGACGAGCAGGGGCTGCGGGGGCTGCCCGGGGTGCTGGGGGTGGTCGCGGACGGGAAGTCGTCGGTACAGGTCGTGCTGGGGCCGGGGGTGGTCGGGGAGGTCACCGCTGCGGTGCAGTTGCTGGTCGACGAGGTCACGGCAGCGGTGCAGACGCAGGTCACTGATCAACCCCAGGTCACTGATCAACCGGATCGGCCGATCAGTACCGGTACCGGCGCCCATGTGGGCGCCCATGTGAAGGAGCAGCTCCGGCTCCGCAACGCCACCCCCTTCAAGACCGTCCTCCGCCGTGTCGCCGCCGTCTTCGTGCCGCTCATCCCCGCCCTGATCGGCTGCGGCATCCTCGCCGGGATCAACGGGCTGCTGGTCAACGCCGGATGGCTGCCCGGTCTGACCCCCGCCCTGGCCGCCGTCGCCTCCGCGTTCATGGCGCTGATCGCGGTGTTCGTCGGGCACAACACGGCGAAGGAGTTCGGCGGCACGCCGGTGCTGGGGGGTGCGGTGGCAGCCGTGGTCGTGTACCCGGGCGTGGCGAAGGTGGCGGCGTTCGGGGTGCATCTGGCCCCGGGCCAGGGCGGGGTGCTCGGCGCGCTCGCGGCGGCGCTGCTGGCGACCCGGGTGGAGAAGTGGTGCCGGGGCCGGGTGCCGGGAGCGCTGGACGTGCTCCTGACCCCGACCGTGACCGTCCTCGTCTCCGGCCTGGTCACGCTGTACGGCCTGATGTACGCGGCCGGTGTCGTCGCCTCGGCGATCGGTACGGCGGCCAACTGGCTGCTGGCCACGACCGGAGCCATGGCCGGACTGGTCCTAGGCGGCCTCTTCCTGCCCCTGGTCATGCTGGGCCTGCACCAGGCCCTGATCCCCATCCACACCACCCTCATCGAGCAGCAGGGCTACACGGTGCTGCTCCCCCTGCTGGCCATGGCCGGCGCGGGGCAGGTGGGCGCGGCGCTCGCGGTGTACGTCCGCCTGCGCCACGACACCTCGCTGTGTACGACGATCAGGTCGGCGCTCCCGGCCGGGCTGCTGGGCGTGGGCGAGCCGCTGATCTACGGGGTGTCCCTGCCGCTCGGGCGGCCGTTCGTGACGGCGTGTGCGGGCGGGGCGGCCGGCGGGGCCTTCGTCGGGTGCTTCGCGATGCTCGGGGACAAGGTCGGGGCGACCGCCATCGGCCCGTCGGGCTGGGCCCTGTTCCCGCTGCTGGCGGGGAACAGGAGCCCGGGGTTGACGGCGGCCATCTACGGCGGCGGGCTGCTCACCGGTTACGCGGTGGGGTTCGCGGCGACGTATCTCTTCGGCTTCCCCCGCCGCTCCCGGGTGGCCGCATCGGCGTGACGCACCGTCGGCAGCGGTCGTTTCCCCGGGCATGATGAAGAAGATGCTCCTGGCCACCGCGGCCCTGACCGCCTGCGGCGCCGCTCTGGCGGCCCCCGCCCACGCCGACGTCCACTGGACCAAATCGCCCACCGGCACCGCCACGTGCGCCGGGAAGCTCGCCGTGTTCCCCGTGCTCAGGGCCATGACGCCGCTGCCGGTGCCCGATGCCGCCCCCGCGTGCGGCGACCTCCTCCCGCGGCGCGGCACCAGCACGGGCATCACGGTCCTACAGCGGTGACGACGACGGCCGGCGAGGGGTCGGGGTCCTTCGTGCCGAGCCGGATCCGCCGGTGTTGTGCCAGACGAGGGTGTAACGCCAGAAGAGACGGCGGCGGAGCCGGGCACCCGGAAGGATCTCGCGCGCCCCTCGGGAGATCTCGGAGAAGGTCATCTCCGGGTCGCGGGTGCGGGCGGTCATGGAGACGGGCCGAGCCCCCGGTCGGCCTCGGTTCCTGACCCATCCGACCGCCGCGTTGAGGGGTAGGGCAAGCAGCCCGAGCGCGTGGTCCCCGAGGCTCGCGGCCCGCGCACAGCCGACGACGACCAGGGTGCCGCCCGGGGTCAGCTCCGCCCGGAGACGAGCGAGCGTGTCGGCGAAGGGGAGGTGGTGGAGGACGGCGACGCAGGTGATGACGTCGTAGGGGCCTGCGGGCAGGTCGTGCGGGGCGGCGGCGACGGTGTAGGTGACGGGGATGCCGGCATCGGTCGCCTGCCTCGCCCGGTCGATGATGTCCGCGTCCGCGTCCATCCCGTCGACGGTGTCGGCCCGGGCGGCGAGCAGCCGTGCCAGATCACCGCTCCCGCACCCCACGTCCAGCGCCCTGCCGAAGCGGCGGGGTAACCGCCGTAGCAGCCAGCGGTGATAGTGCGCGTTGTGATCCCACGGGTGGGCGGCATTGAAGCGGTTCAGGGCACCGAGGAGCCGATCCACGAGCGTCGTCGTCATACGCCCACCTCACCACGAGCCCCGCCTGCCGCGGCGGCCCCGGTTAGGGTGCGGGCATGAATCACGCCCAGCTCACCGCCCTCGGCCGGGCGCTCCGACTGCTCGGGGAGCACGGGGAGGCCCTCACGGCCGACACCCCGGACGCCCGGCTGCACGAGATCAAGGCCGATCTGCGGCGCGCCCTCGACCTGCTGGACGAGAGCGTCTCGGCGGGCGCGCCCTCGACCCGGTGCCCCGAACATCCGCACGGGCCCGTCGACGAGGGCGCCCCCGATCTGTGTCTGCTCTGCGAGACCCGGCGCCGGGCCGCCCGGCGGTCGGAGTTCCAGGGCAGCAGAGCGCACACGGCCGAGCCGGTTGCCGCCGCGCCCTCCCGCTACGGCGTCCGCGCCGACCGCCCCCAGCCCCAGCAGCGCTGGCTGCCGGAGGCCTGGAACGGGCGCGAGTGGCAGCTGTGCGGGACGCCCCGGCGGGACCGGCACGAGGCCGAGGCGTATCTGGCCGCCCAGCGACGCGGCTCCCGGCCCGCCATGGCCTACCGCCTCGTGCACGAGTTCACCGACTACGAGGTGCTGCGGATCTGGGGGACCCCGGTGCAGGTGGACATCGAGCCGCTGGGGGGCTTCTAGGCCAGCAAAGGCAGGGGACGGAAGTCGTACCCCTCCCACAGGCGTCTGCTGCGCTCCTCCGGGTAGGCCGTGACCGTCGGCTCCGCGTCGAGGATCTGCACCAGGCGTGCCTCGGTGTCGTACGCCGGCCAGCCCGGGTCTCCCGTCCGGGCGAAGGACGTCCACGCGCGGCGGAAGCGGGACGACAGCTGCTTCGCCTCGGCCGGTATGTCGACCCCGGCGAAGAGCAGCTTCCCGAGGTCGGCGCGGTAGCCGCCGAAGAGCAGGGTGACGTCCAGGGTGTGGCAGGCACCCAGTGCGCCGCCGCTGCCGGGTGCCGGCCAGGTCAGTTCGTAGACGTGGGCCCTGCCGCCGCCCGCCAGCTGGGCCTCGGCGAGATGCAGGGTCGGCATCGCGAACAGCCAGTCCGTCTGGACCCGTTCGAACAGCGCGGACGGGGAGGCGTCCGGGAAGGCCGCGCGGTACGCACGCTCGCCCGCCGCGCCGCCCGGGGCCAGCAGGCGCAGGGCCCCGGTCACCTGCTCGTCCGTGATCTTGTCAAGGATGAGGCCCATGGCCAGGAAGAGACGGAACTCGTCGCGGTTGTGGCCGACCAGGAGGTCGACGTCCCGGGCCGCGCCCGCGGCCAGGGCCTGCCAGGGGGTGGTGGGCAGGACGTCGCCGTCGACGACCGGGGAGAAGGGCGTGACCGTCGGAGCCGCCTGGCCCCATCGGTCCGTGTACTGGAGCATCTTGGCGCTCAACGCCTGCCCGGTGGTCGTCAGTTGACGCGGGTCGACGGCGGACAGGTCCGCCGCAGTGGGCTGCCGTCCCGCCTCGGCCGCGAGCGCCCGCGCCATGTCACGCGCCAGCTCGTCGGAGAAGAAGGTGCCCGGCACGCTCTGGGCCACCGCCCGCCGGAACAGGCCGCGGGCCCTCGGCATCGCCAGCAGCGCGGCCACCGAACCCGCTCCGGCCGACTCGCCGAAGACGGTGACCTGGCCGGGGTCGCCGCCGAACCCCGCGATGTTCTCCCGCACCCACTCCAGGGCGGCCACCTGGTCCAGCAGACCCCGGTTCGCCGGTGCGCCGTCCATGCGGGTGAAACCCTCTATGCCCACCCGGTAGTTGAAGGTGACCACGACGACGTCGCCGGTCCGGGCGATGCGCTGGGCGTCGTAGGCCGGCTGGCCCGCGTGGCCCATCTTGTACGAGCCGCCGTAGATCCACACCATGACCGGGCGGCCGGCGGACCGGTCCGGCTCCGGCGTCCACACGTTCACCGTCAGCCAGTCGTCACCCGTGGGGCCGGTCACCGCGCCCGGACGGCCGTGGATGCCGATGTCCTGCGGAGGAGGCGGTCCGAAGGCGTACGCCTCCCGGGTGCCGTCCCAGGGCCGGGCCGGGCGCGGGGCCTGGAACCGGGCCTCGCCGACCGGCGGTTCGGCGAAGGGGATGCCCCGGAAGACCGCCAGACCGTCCTCGTGGCGGCCGCGCACCGCGCCGGAGGCGGTGCGCACCACGGGCCCGGCGGTCCCCGTCGCCCGGTCCTCGGCCTCACTCGTCGTCATGCTCGCTCCTCACTGGTCATCAGAGGAACGGACAGGAACGATCACAAGTGCCCGGCGGCCCGGACCAGTTCAGCTGAGGGTCTTCAGCGCGGCTGCGTCGTACGGCTTCAGCTCGTCGAAGCGGTCGGAGAGCACCTTCGCCGCCCACTCGGGGTCCTGGAGCAGCGCACGGCCGACGGCGACCATGTCGAACTCCTCGGCCTCCATGCGGTCCAGCAGGTTGTCGATGCCCTTGACCGGGGAGCCCTCGCCCACGAAGGCCTTGATGAAGTCGCCGTCGAGGCCGACCGAGCCGACGCTGATGACCGGCTTTCCGGTGAGCTTCTTCGTCCAGCCCGCGAGGTTCAGGTCGGAGCCCTCGAACTCGGGCAGCCAGTAGCGGCGGGTGGAGGCGTGGAAGGCGTCGACGCCGGCGGCGGCGAGCGGGGTGAGGATCGACTCCAGCTCCTCGGGGGTCTCGGCGAGGCGGGCGCCGTAGTCCTGCTGCTTCCACTGCGAGTAGCGGAAGATGACCGGGAAGTCGGGGGACACCCGCTCGCGGACCGCCGCGACGATCTCCGCCGCGAACTGGGCACGGGCCACCGGGTCGCCGCCGTACGCGTCCGTACGGCGGTTGGTGCCCGCCCACAGGAACTGGTCGAGGAGGTAGCCGTGGGCGCCGTGCAGCTCGATGCCGTCGAAGCCGATGCGCTCGGCGTCGGCGGCGGCCTGGGCGAACGCGGCGATCACGTCGTCCAGGTCCGCTTGCGTCATGGCCTTGCCGGTGGGCTCGGCACCCTCCGTGACCAGGCCGGACGGGCCCATCGCGGGAGCGTCCGCGAACGGCGGCTCGCCCTGCTTGCGCACCATGCCGATGTGCCACAGCTGGGGCACGATCGTGCCGCCCGCGGCGTGCACCGCCTCGGCGACCTTCGCCCAGCCCGCCAGCTGCTCCTCACCGTGGAACCGGGGCACCCGGTCGCTCTGCCCGGCCGAGTCGTGCCCGACGTACGTCCCCTCGGTGACGATGAGCCCGACACCGGCGGCGGCACGGCGCGCGTAGTACGACAGGACGTCCTCGCCGGGGATGCCGCCCGGGGAGAACATCCGGGTCATCGGCGCCATCGCGATCCGGTTGGGCACGGTGAGCCCGTTGAGCGCGATCGGGCGGGAGAGTATCTGGGCCGCACGGGAGGCGGGAGGCGTCGTGACGGTCACGTGGGGGCTCCTGGTGAGTGAGTCGGTCGACCGGCTGGTATGTGCACACGCATTGTTGCACTCACTGAAGAAACGGCCTATGCGGTGGCCCACATTCCCCGCACGGGAGCCGGCCCACTGTGACCCCGGACACGCCCCTGCGTCAGGGCAGCTCAGCCACCGGGCGTGAGCGGGTCTCCCGGTTCAGCCGCCGCACCCTTTCCCGCAGCACCTCGTCGGGCGCCGCCTCACCGCCCCGCGCCCGCAGGGCGGCCGCCAGCCGTGAGGCCACGCCCAGGTTGCAGCGGCCCAGGTCGACCAGGGCGTACGGGTGGCCGTACGCGCCGGTGACCGGGTCGATCCGCAGCGAGGGGAGGATGATCCCCAGGTCGTGCAGGGCCGAGCGCAGCCGTTCGACGGCCTCCTCCGCGGACCGGGCGGGCCGCTCGTCCGTCCTCGTTTCCTTGCTCTCCATTGCGCCAATCCCTCCACGCTGAGTATTCAGGTTCACTACACAGCGTGGCCGCAACTCCTCTAGCCTGGCAAGATACGGCGTCCCAACAACCCCGCTTGTAGGACCAGGGAGTTGCCATGGCAGGACCGAAGGACCTTGATCCCTCGTCGTCGCCACGCGCGTTGTTGGGCGCGGAGTTACGGCATGCGCGGGAGCGGAAGGGCCTGAGTCAGGCGGAGTTGGGCCAGAGGCTGTTCGTGAGCGGGTCGTTCATCGGGCAGTTGGAGGCGGGGACTCGGCGGATGCAGCCGGAGTACGCGGCGTTGCTGGACGAAGTCCTGGACACAGGGGGCTTCTTTGCGCGGAACTGCAATGCGGCGGCCAAGTCGAAGTATCAGCACCACTACGCAGACGTAGTGGAGGCCGAGGCTCTGGCCACGACGATCAGGCATTACGTTCCGCTCCTGATCCCCGGACTGCTCCAGACGCCCGCGTACGCACGGGCCGTGGACCAAGTGTGGGCGGCGATGACGCCGGAGGAGACCATCAACGAGTGGGTGGAAGGCCGTTTGGAACGGGCCCGTCTGCTCGATCACCCAACAAAGCCCGTGTTGTGGGCGGTGCTTGACGAGGCGGCGCTGCGCCGGGAAGTCGGTGGCCCGGCGGTGATGGCGGAGGCACTACGCCATGTCGCCGGCCTGGCTCGCCGGAACCGGATCGTCATGCAGGTGGTGCCGTTCAGCTCGGGCGCACACACGGCGATGCAGGGCGCTCTGAAGCTGATGGAGTTCGAGGACGCCCCTCCGCTGGCCTACATGGAAGGGCTGAGCACTGGACGACTGGAGGACGACCCGGCCACCGTCGCCCGACTGAGGTTCGTGTACGACCTGCTCGTGGCCTCAGCGCTCTCACAGACGAAGTCCCTGGCGCTCATTGAGGCGTTGGCAGAGGATTACGTACATGAGGAACATCCCTGACCGCGGCCCGAGCACGGCCGTATGGATCAAGTCGAGCTACAGCGGCGGCGACGAAAACTGCCTCGAAGTCACCCGCGGCTTCCCCACCCTCATCCCCGTCCGCGACTCAAAGAGGCCCCACGGCCCGAAGCTCGCGTTCCGGGCGGAGGCCTGGTCGGTGTTCGTCGAGGCGTTGAAGCGAGCCTAGTTTCCAAGTGGCCGTTGGGGCCGCCCGCTTCTTTGCCAGTGTCGTGCTTCCACGGCCCGCCTCAAGGGCGCTGCGCGTCGCCTTCGGCGATGGGCCTGCGGCCCACCCTTGACCCGGGCCGCTCCAGCACGGGTGAGAAGCGAGCGAGCGGCCCTGAAAGGCGGGTGCCCGGCCGGTGTTCGCGATCCCGGTCGGCTGCGCAGTGGCCCTTCGCCGACGGGCGCGCTCGCATCTCGCCTGCACGCCGGGCCGGCTTGGCGGCTGCGGGTGAGTGGGCCAAGGAAACGGGAGGTTCGGAGGTTCGCAGGCAGGAAACCTGGCAGCCAGTCGGGCCGATGGGCCTGAGTGGTGAAAGTGTTCCACCCAGCCTCGTCGGACCTGCCCGGCCGGGGCCCCTTCACCAAGGGTAGGTGGAACAGATGCACCACTCACCAGGTGACGCGAGCCTGAAGGGGCCTGTGTGACGGTCGAGACGTGGACGGGGCGCGAGGGGTCCCGGTCCCGGCCTTCCCCCACAGCTGGCGCGACCTGGCGCGACCCACCCACCGGCCGCAAGCCGCTACGCCGAACCGGCGTGCAGGCGAGACGCGAGCGCGCCCCCGTCACCCCGGCCCAGGACGCAGCCCACCCAAGGGCGTACGCCCTGAGTCGCCCACTGCTCCCCGGCCGCCCGCTCGCTTCTCACCCGTGCTGGAGCGAGCCGAGTCAAGGGTGGCCCGGAGGGCCATCGCCGAAGGCGACGCGGGAGTGGAGCGCAGCGGAACGGGAGCGCCCTTTACTCGGCTCGCGGAAGCACGACACTGGCCAAGAAGCGGGCGGCCCAACGGTCACTGACCAACTCCCGAGGCTCAAGCACCAAGCCCCGAGCTTCCTTTCATGGAATGGGTGGGGGTTCAACCCACCCTCCCACCCTGCGAGTTGACTTCCCGCATTCGACTTGCCACGCACAGTCACGAGGCTCTAGCGTGCCCGCATAACGAACAGCCCCCGCCAGGTGCGCGAACACCTGCGGGGGCTTGACCTACGAGATCGGAGAAAGCGATCCCGTGGCTGACGCCAAGCTTAGTGCTGCCCCCCTGCCCGCGCACGCGTCCCCGCACCCGATGGCCAATCCGGGTTACGGCAAGCGCTCCGCACCGGACCAACTCACCCGCACCAACCACGACTTCGCGCACCTCCCGCCCCGCGAAGCCGCCATCGCCGCGTACATCGACCGCCTTCCCGACGGCGCCGACATCTCCGTGAAAACGCTGGCCAAGACGCTCCCGTACGGCCAGTGCGCACTCCGCACGGCCCTCAACCGGCTCCAGGCGACAGGCCACTTACGGCGAGGAAGGGAGCGGCTGGAGACGAAGGACGGCAGCTCGCGCTGGATCACCCGATCGTGGTGGTCCCGTACCGCACGCGACGACGGCTGGTGGGCGGCCTTCACGCGCGGCGACGTACCAGAGGACCCACCCGAACGGCCCGGCCCCACCCGCTCCCGTGCCCACATCCTCCTCGCCGCCCTGGGCCGAACGGCCCCGGTCCTGTCCCTCTCCGCCGCCGACTGCGCCGCGCTCGCCCCGCTCCTGACGGAGTGGTTCGCACGCGGAGCCACCGACGAGACCGTACTCCGCGCCCTGACCGAGGGCCTGCCCACCCCGGTCCACCACCCGGCCGCCCTGGTCCGCCGCCGGCTGATCGACAAACTCCCGCCGGAACCGGTCCGCCGCCCACCCCGCCGGGTCCTGGAGTGCGCGGAGTGCGGGGTGCCGGGGCGGCCGGAAGCACTGCCGGGGGGCGTGTGTGGCGACTGCCGGGGCGAACACGCGCCGTCGCACTCCAACGCGCCCCTGCCCACTTCAGCGGTCCAAGTCCACGCAGCGGAGATCCGCGCTGCGATGTCCCTCAGACGACGAGAAAGGGCACCCGTATGACAGCTTCCACGGTCCGACATGACCACTCAGGGGCACGATGGAGGGGAGGAGGCGACGCCATGACCCCTGACACCGAAGAACACCCGCAGATGTCCGTCGAGGACTTCGAGGAACTCGTCCGCAGGGCTCCTAGGGAACTGCGGTACCGCCTGGAGTTCCTCGGCGGAAGGCTGTGCGTTCGGCACGGCCCGCTCGACGTCGAGGAGTTCGAGGAGTTGGCCGCAGTGGCACCCGAAACCGTGCGGCTTGAGTACATCAACGGAAAAGTCGAGGTCAAGGCAGTGCCGGACGGCAACCACCGCTCAATCTTCATGTGGCTGTTGCGCCAGTGCATGCAGCACCGTCCCGACCTCGATCTCGTACCCGAGTCCGGTGTCAAGGCTGAGGCATACCGCAAGGGCCGCGCCCGCACGGACGGGACCCTCGTACCGGTGGACCACTTCACAGGCGATGGCGAGTGGTCGAAAACCGACGGTGTTCTCATGGCCGTGGAGATCACCTCCCACGACCGCGACACCGACCAGCGTGACCGCATCGACAAGCCCACCGGCTACGCGGCGGCCGGCATCCCCGTCTACCTCCTCATCGACCGCGACAGCAACACAGTCGTCGTCTACAGCGAGCCCAAGGACGGGCAATACCAGCGGTCTCCGTCCTACCCGTGGGGCACCACTGTCGAGCTGCCGCCGCCCGTGAGCATCACCCTCGACACCGAGCAACTCAAGCGGTACGCCGACTGACCTCAGTAAACGCCCGAGGGCGGCACCCCCAGCCACAAGCTGGAAGCACCGCCCTCGGTCGATGGGACAGGCGATCAACCGTCAGGTCGATCAGAAGTCCATGTCACCGCCCGGCATGCCGCCCGGAGCAGCCGCGGCGGCCTTCTCCGGCTTGTCGGCGATGACGGCCTCGGTGGTGAGGAACAGCGCGGCGATGGAGGCGGCGTTCTGCAGGGCAGAGCGGGTCACCTTCGCCGGGTCGATGATGCCCTCGGCGATCATGTCGACGTACTCGCCCGTGGCGGCGTTCAGACCGTGGCCGACGGCCAGGTTGCGCACCTTCTCCACGACGACGCCGCCCTCGAGACCACCGTTGACGGCGATCTGCTTCAGCGGAGCCTCCAGCGCGAGCTTCACGGCGTTGGCGCCGGTCGCCTCGTCACCCTCGAGCTCCAGCTTCTCGAAGACGCCCGAGGCCTGCAGCAGGGCCACGCCACCACCGGCGACGATGCCCTCCTCGACGGCGGCCTTCGCGTTGCGGACGGCGTCCTCGATGCGGTGCTTGCGCTCCTTGAGCTCCACCTCGGTGGCGGCACCGGCCTTGATGACCGCGACACCGCCGGCGAGCTTCGCCAGGCGCTCCTGCAGCTTCTCGCGGTCGTAGTCCGAGTCGCTGTTCTCGATCTCGGCGCGGATCTGGTTCACCCGGCCGTTGACCTGCTCGGAGGAGCCGGCACCGTCGACGATGGTGGTCTCGTCCTTGGTGATGACGACCTTGCGGGCGCGGCCCAGGAGGTCCAGGGTCGCGTTCTCCAGCTTGAGGCCGACCTCCTCGGAGATGACCTCGCCGCCCGTGAGGATGGCGATGTCGCCGAGCATGGCCTTGCGGCGGTCGCCGAAGCCCGGGGCCTTGACGGCGACGGACTTGAAGGTGCCGCGGATCTTGTTGACGACCAGGGTCGACAGGGCCTCGCCCTCGACGTCCTCGGCGATGATCAGCAGCGGCTTGCCCGACTGCATGACCTTCTCGAGGAGCGGGAGCAGGTCCTTGACGGAGCCGATCTTGGAGTTGGCGATGAGGATGTACGGGTCCTCGAGCGACGCCTCCATGCGCTCCATGTCGGTCGCGAAGTAGGCGGAGATGTAGCCCTTGTCGAAGCGCATGCCCTCGGTGAGCTCGAGCTCCAGGCCGAAGGTGTTGCTCTCCTCGACGGTGATGACGCCTTCCTTGCCGACCTTGTCCATGGCCTCGGCGATCAGCTCGCCGATCTGGGTGTCGGCGGCGGAGATGGACGCGGTGGAGGCGATCTGCTCCTTGGTCTCGACGTCCTTCGCCTGCTCGAGGAGGGCGGCGGAGACGGCCTCCACGGCCTTCTCGATACCGCGCTTGAGAGCCATCGGGTTGGCGCCGGCGGCTACGTTGCGCAGGCCTTCCTTGACCAGGGCCTGGGCCAGGACGGTCGCGGTCGTCGTGCCGTCACCGGCTACGTCGTCCGTCTTCTTCGCGACTTCCTTGACCAGCTCGGCGCCGATCTTCTCGTACGGGTCCTCGAGCTCGATCTCCTTGGCGATGGAGACACCGTCGTTGGTGATCGTGGGGGCGCCCCACTTCTTCTCGAGGACGACGTTGCGGCCCTTGGGGCCGAGCGTCACCTTCACGGCGTCCGCGAGCTGGTTCATGCCGCGCTCGAGGCCGCGCCGCGCCTCCTCGTCGAACGCGATGATCTTGGCCATGTGAAGTGGTCCCTCCAGGACTGGGGGTGATTCCTTCGGACCGCGCCCGCGCCCGCGACGGACGGCTCGCCGACCTGTGGTTCCTTGCCCCACCTGGCCTGCGGGCCTCACCGACCCGGTCCTTCTTTGTCACTCTCACCTTCAGAGTGCTAACGCCAATGATTAGCACTCGGCACCCCCGAGTGCAAGCGCCTCGGGGGTGACGGAGGGGGTACTCAGCCGCGCGCGAACACGGGGGCGGCGGGCATGACGAAGGGCCCGCACCCCAGGAGGTACGGGCCCTTCGAAGATGAGCAGTAGAACGTCGCTGTCAGTCGACGCGTGCTTCAGCTGGTCGCCAGCCGGACCATGTCCGCCTGCGGGCCCTTCTGGCCCTGCGAGATCTCGAAGTCGACCCGCTGTCCCTCTTCCAGGGTGCGGTAACCGTCCATCTGGATCGCGCTGTAGTGGACGAAAACATCCGCACCACCGTCGACCGCGATGAAGCCGTACCCCTTCTCCGCGTTGAACCACTTGACGGTGCCCTGAGCCATGCCTAACTCCCCTATTACTGGCCCTTGCACAGATCCACACTTCGCGGACCCGGGTCAGACCTCACCCCCCATTGGTCGGGGGCGTGCGCCGGAACGCGTCGACCGCGGCTGAATGTATCTGTCCAACTGCCGTCTGCAACAGGTCAATCGGACGAGAATTCTGGACGAGCCCGGTCCGGAATCTGCCGAGAATTCGTCCGAATTCAGGGCAAGTCGGGCTCCACAAATGGCGCGAATGCCGCATATCGCCCGCACACTTTGGCTACTTCTCATCGGGGCGGACGGCATGTTTCCGAGGCTTGCGACCCGCAAGCCCGGAGCGCGTTCCCCAACTGTACCGCGCTCAATCACACAGAATTGCCCCCTCCGCTTCTCTCACGGAGGGGGCAATGGGATGAACATTCAGTGACCGGGGTTACCGAAGGTAATGATCGGTCATTCTGTCAGCCGCCGGCGACGGCCGGAATGATGGAGACACCGGCGCCGTCCGGGGTCGCGGTCTCCAGGCCCTGCTCGAAACGCACGTCGTCGTCATTGACGTACACATTGACGAACCGACGCAGCTTGCCCTGGTCGTCCAGCACGCGGGCGGCGATCCCGGTGTGGTTCTTCTCCAGGTCCGCGATGACCTCGGAGAGGGTCGCGCCCTCGGCGGCGACCTCGGCCTGGCCGCCGGTGTAGGTGCGCAGGATGGTGGGGATGCGAACGGTCACGCTCATGCGAGGCCAGCCTCTCGGAAGGAGTCCAGGGTCGGGCGGATGGTGGCGGTGAGGCCGGTGCCGGCCACCGCGTCGAGGGTCTTGAGGCCGTCACCCGTGTTGAGGACGACCGTGGTCAGGGACGGGTCCAGGACGCCGTTCTCGATCAGCTTCTTCGTCACGCCGACGGTCACACCGCCGGCGGTCTCCGCGAAGATGCCCTCGGTCCGGGCCAGCAGCTTGATGGCGTCGACGACCTGCTCGTCCGTCACGTCCTCCACCGCACCGCCGGTACGGCGCGCGATGTCGAGGACGTACGGGCCGTCGGCCGGGTTGCCGATGGCGAGGGACTTGGCGATGGTGTTCGGCTTCTGGGGGCGGACCACGTCGTGGCCGGCCTTGAAGGCCGTGGACACCGGCGAGCAGCCCTCGGCCTGCGCACCGAAGATCTTGTACGGCCTGTCCTCGACCAGACCGAGCTTGATCAGCTCCTGCAGGCCCTTGTCGATCTTCGTCAGCTGGGAGCCGGAGGCGATCGGGACCACGATCTGGTCCGGGAGCCGCCAGCCGAGCTGCTCGCAGATCTCGTACGCCAGGGTCTTGGAGCCCTCCGCGTAGTACGGCCGCAGGTTGACGTTGACGAAGCCCCAGCCCTCGCCGGCCGGGTCGCCGATCAGCTCGGAGCAGAAGCGGTTCACGTCGTCGTAGTTGCCCTCGATGCCGACGAGTTCACCGCCGTAGACCGCGGCCATGACGACCTTGCCCTGCTCCAGGTCGTGCGGGATGAACACGCAGGAGCGGAAGCCGGCCCGGGCGGCGGCGGCGCCGACGGCGCCGGCCAGGTTGCCGGTCGAGGAGCAGGAGAGCGTGGTGAAGCCGAAGGCGCGCGCGGCCTCCAGGGCCTGGGCGACCACCCGGTCCTTGAAGGAGTGCGTCGGGTTGCCGGAGTCGTCCTTCACGTACAGCCCGCCGGTGACACCCAGCTCGCGCGCCAGGTTGTCGGCCTTGACGAGCTTGGTCCAGCCGGGGTTGATGTTGGGCTTGTCGGCCACGTCGGCGGGGACGGGCAGCAGCGGCGCGTAACGCCAGATGTTCGCGGGGCCGCCCTCGATGCGCTTACGCAGCTCTTCGGTGTCGTACGCGGAGAAGTCGTAGGCGATCTCCAGCGGGCCGAAACACTCCTCGCAGGCGAACAGCGGCCCGAGGGGCACCCGGTGACCGCACTCGCGACAGCTCAGCGCCGCGGCGGGGCCGAGGTCTACGGTGGGATTGCTGGTGCTTGCAACTGTCTGCACAGCCATGGAGGCGAGGCCCTTTCTCCTCATCTTCCTCACGACGCATCTCGCCGTGAGACGGATTTGGCACCTTCCCTAGCCGGGAGCCTCGCTGGAGAACGAGAAACCGACTGGAGGGTTGCCGGGGCTTCATCGGGCCGTGTCCCTCTGCCCCTCTGGATGAGCGGTATGTAGTTGTCAACGCGTGGTTGACCCTCGACATGCGATGGTCATCGGCGTTGTTCAAGACTGTAACCGAAGGCCAGGACAGTTGAGATAGTCGTCCGAACCGCGAGACACGTGAGGAGCCGCTGACTGTGCTGGAAGAAGTCGAGCGCTGGCTGGCCACCCGCTCCTGGTCCGTGACCGATCGCCCGCTCCACCAGATCCTGGCGGCCAAGCAGCGCACGGGCCAGTCGGTCTCCGTCGTGCTGCCCGCGCTCAACGAGGAGGAGACGGTCGGCGACATCGTCGCAGTCATCCGTCACGACCTCATGGAGCAGGTCCCGCTGGTCGACGAGATCGTCGTCGTCGACTCCGGGTCCACCGACCGCACCTCCGCGGTGGCCGCCGCCGCGGGCGCGCGGGTCGTCCACCGCGACGACATCCTCCCCCGCATCCCGGCCGCCCCCGGCAAGGGCGAGGTGCTGTGGCGCTCGCTGCTGGTGACCCACGGCGACATCGTCTGTTTCATCGACGCCGACCTGAAGGAGTTCTCCTCCGACTTCGTCTCCGGCATCGTCGGCCCGCTGCTCACCGAACCGGACGTCGACCTGGTCAAGGCGATGTACGACCGTCCGCTCGCCGGCGCGGCGGGGCAGGGCGGCCGGGTCACGGAACTCATGGCCCGCCCGCTGCTCAACATGCACTGGCCGCAACTGGCCGGATTCGTGCAGCCGCTGGGCGGCGAGTACGCGGCCCGCCGCTCGCTGCTGGAGCAGCTGCCGTTCCCGGTGGGCTACGGCGTGGAACTGGGCATGCTGGTCGACGCTCTGCACCTCGTCGGCCTGGACGCCCTCGCCCAGGTCGACGTCGGCGTCCGCAAGCACCGGCACCAGGACGGCCAGGCCCTCGGCCGCATGGCCGCGGCGATCTACCGCACGGCCCAGCTCCGGCTGGCCCGCGGCCATCTCGTCCGCCCCTGCCTCACCCAGTTCGAGCGGGGTGAGGACGGGTTCGAGCCGCGCACCTATTCGGTGGACACCGAGGAGCGGCCGCCGATGGCGGAGATCGCGGAGTACGCGGCGCGCCGGGTGGCGTGAGGCGCGCGCGAGAACGGCTGTATACAGCCCCCTTCCGGGGCAGACCGTACGTTTGAGCGTTTCGGGGCCGGGCTAGGTTGAGGACCATGGCTTCCACCCACGGTGCTGACGTTCTGGTCGCGTCCAATCGCGGCCCGGTTGCGTACGAGGCCCTCGAGGACGGCTCGCTGCTCGCCAAACGGGGCGGCGGCGGGCTGGTCTCGGGGCTGTCGGCCATCGGTCCGGACACCAACGCGGTGTGGGTGTGCGCCGCGCTGGGCGGCGGCGACCGGGAGGCGGTACGGCGCGCGGGCGGCGGGCTGCTGCCGGCCGAGGAGACCGGCGGGCAGCGGGTGCGGATGCTCGACATCGACGCGACCGTGTTCTCCGACGCGTACAACGGCATCGCCAACTCGGTGCTCTGGTTCGTCCACCACATGCTGTACCAGACCCCGCTGGAGCCGATCTTCGACGCGGAGTTCCGGCGGCAGTGGGCGTCGTACGAGGCGTACAACCGCGCCTTCGCCGAGGCGCTGGCCGAGGAGGCGGCGGACGGCGCGGCGGTGCTCATCCAGGACTACCACCTGGCCCTCGCCCCCCGGATGCTCCGGCAGCTCCGTCCCGACCTGCGCATCGGCCACTTCTCGCACACCCCGTGGGCCCCGCCGGACTACTTCCGCCTGCTGCCCGACGACATCGCGGCCGAGCTGCTGAGCGGCATCCTGGGCGCGGACCGGGCCGCGTTCCTGACCCGGCGGTGGGCGGACGCCTTCACCGACTGCTGTCACGCGGTGCTGGGTCCCGGCATCCCGTCCGGGACCCGGATCGGGGTGCACGGGCTGGGGGCGGACGCGGACTTCCTGCGCGAGCGGGCGCACCGGCCGGACGTGGCCGAACGGATGGCCGCGCTGCGGGACGAGATCGGCGAGGGGCGCCGGACGATCGTCCGGGTGGACCGCACCGAGCTGTCCAAGAACATCGTGCGCGGCCTGCTGGCGTACCGGCAGCTGCTGGAGGACCACCCCGAGTGGCGCGAACGGGTCGTCCATCTCGCCTTCGCCTACCCGTCCCGGCAGGACCTCGCCGTCTACCGCGAGTACACGGCGGAGGTGCAGCGGGAGGCGGAGACGATCAACTCCGTGTACGGGACCGCGGATTGGACCCCCGTCATCCTCCACGTCAAGGACGACTTCGCCCGCTCCCTGGCCGCGTACCGGCTCGCGGACGTGGCGCTGGTCAATCCGATCCGGGACGGCATGAACCTGGTCGCCAAGGAGGTGCCGGTCGTCTCCGACGAGGGGTGCGCGCTGGTGCTGTCGCGGGAGGCCGGGGCGTACGAGGAGCTGGGCGAGGATGCGATCGGGGTGAACCCGTACGACATCGGGGGGACGGCGAGGGCGCTGCACACTGCGCTGAGCCTGCCGGCGGACGAGCGGGCGGAGCGGTCGAAGAGGTTGGCTGCCGCCGCTACCGGGTTGCCGCCTGCGCAGTGGTTCCTGGATCAGCTGCACGCACTCGACGACTAACCCAGGTGTGCCGCCAAGGAGCGGAGGAGGGCTACGACTCCCTCCGGGCCCTCCACCACCACGTCCGACCGTTCCGCCAGTTCGGTGACCTCGGTGCTGCCGCTGCAGACCAGGAGGCCGGGGGTGCCGTCGGAGCGGAGTTCGTCCACGACTGCGTAGGCGGGGAGGTCGCCGAGGTCGTCGCCGGCGTAGAGGACGGTCTCGGCGCCGGTGGCGCGGACGTGGTCGCGGAAGGCGACGCCCTTGTCCATGCCCGGCGGCCGGAGTTCGAGGACCAGCCGGCCGGGTTCGACGATCAGTCCGTGCCGGGCGGCCAGGCCGGCGAGAGGCTCGCGCAGGGCCTCGAAGGCGGCCTGGGGGTCGTCGGCGCGGCGGGTGTGGACGGCGACGGCGCGGCCCTTCTCCTCGATCCAGGTGCCGTGCAAGGCGCCGACGCGGTCCAGGAGGCCGGGCAGCTCGGCGCGGACCGCGGCCACGCCGGGGTGCGGCGGGGGTGCGGTGACCGTGCCGGTCACGGCGTCCCAGCGCTCGGCGCCGTAGTGGCCGAGTACGACCAGGTGCTCCAGGCCGGACACGCCCGCGAAGCCGCCGTAGCGCACCGCGACCTCGGCGGGCCTGCCGGTGATGACGGCGACGGAGGCCACCTTGGGGGCGAGCGCGGCGAGTGCGGGTACGGCGTCGGGGTGGGCGCGGGCCTGCTCGGGGTCGGCGACGATCGGGGCGAGCGTGCCGTCGAAGTCGAGGCCGATCACCGCGGTGTGCGGCTTCGCGAGCAGCGCCTGGAGTCCGTCCCGCCCTGCCTGGGTCGCCGGGGTCGGCAGAAGGTCCATACACCGACAGTATCCAGCGTGGGTCGCTGTCACTCCTGGGCCCGGGAACGTCTCAGCGCTCGGCCCGGCGCGCCTCCCGCACCCGCCTCAGCCGGTTCACCGTCACCGGATCCAGCGCCAGCGCCCTCTGGTCGTCCAGCAGGGCGTTGAGGAGCTGGTAGTAGCGCACCGGGGCCAGGCCCAGTTCCTCGCGTATCGCCCGCTCCTTCGCGCCGGGGCCGGGAAAACCCCGGCGCTCCAGCGCGAGGATGGCTTTCTCACGGCTGCCCAGTTCCATGCAGGCAACCGTATCGCCGGGCACCGACAACCGGCTCAGTGCACGTCGCTGCTGTCCGCCGCCGTCGCCGTCGCCTGGAGGCGGGTCAGGACGCCGGCGGGGCTGCCGCCGGGGGTGACCGCCTGGCCTATGTCCTTCTTCACGGCCGCGCTGACCGCCGCCCATGAGGTCTTGCCGACGGGATACAGCTCGGAGATCGGCAGCTGGTCGAGGAAGGGGTGCAGGTCCTTGTCCGAGGCCGCGTCCGACTCGGTCATGGTGTTGGACGCGGAGCTGGTGACCGGCAGCAGCCCGTACTCACGGGAGAAGGCGAGGACGTTCTTCTCGTTGTAGGCGAAGTCGAGGAAGTCGCCGATCTGCCGGGCGTGCCCGCTCTGCTTGAAGCCCATCATCCAGTCGGCGACGCCCATCGCGGCCTTGGCCTTGCCGGAGCGGCCCGGCATCGGGACCGTGCCGAACTTCACGCCCTTCTCGGCGGCCTGCTGGATCAGCGTGGGATGCCCGTTGAGCATGCCGACCTGGCCGTCGGCGAAGGCGGCGAAGGCGTCCGCGCGGTTGAGCTTGCCGGGCTCCACGGGTCCGGTCAGCCCCTTGCCGACCAGCTCGTCCTTGAGCCAGGTGAAGGTCTGGACGTTCTGCGCCGAGTCGATCGTGTAGGTGCCGAGGTCGTCGGTGTAGCTGTTTCCGCCGCTCAGCAGCCACTGCATGGTCTCGGCCTGGGCCTCCTCCGGGCCGAGCGGCAGCGCGTAGGGGTACTTCACGCCCTTGGCCTTGAGTGCCTTCGCGTCGGCGGCCAGCTCGCTCCAGGTGGTGGGCGGGGTGATGCCGGCCTGGCTGAAGAGGGCCTTGTTGTAGAAGAGCACCCGGGTGGAGGCGGCGAACGGGATGCCGTACTGCACGTGCTTCCACTGGCCCGCGTCGGAGAGCTGGGAGAGGAAGTCGGCCTGCGTGCGTATGGAGAGCAGGTCGGAGGCCTGGTAGAGCTTGCCCGCGGCCGCGTAGTCGGCGTAGGCGCCGATCTGGGCCATGTCGGGGGCGTGTCCGGCGTCGACCATCTCCTTGACCTTGCGGTCGACGTCGTTCCAGGAGTAGACGCTGACCTCGATCTTCACGCCGGAGTGCTTGGCCTCGTACGCCTTGACCAGCTCGTCCCAGTACTTCTTGGAGCTGTTCTTCGCGGAGTCGCCGTAGTCGGCCGCGACGAGTCTGAGGGTCACGTCGGAGGAGCCCGTACTCCCGCAGCCGCCGAGGACCGCCGTCATGCCCAGTGCGGACACCACCGCGATCGTTCCTGCCGTACGCCGACGCACCGTCAAAGCCCCAACCCTGCTGTCTGACCGTTCAATATGTGGACACATAAGGTCTACACCACGCGAGTGGACTAGACCTCTTGTGGGTCTGCGGGCCACACTGTTCCCGTGAGACATGTCATCGCCCTGGACGTGGGCGGTACCGGGATGAAGGCGGCCCTCGTCGGCGACGACGGCTCGCTGCTGCACCGCGCCCGCCGCGCGACCGGCCGCGAGCGCGGGCCCGAGGCGGTGGTCGGGAGCATCCTCGACTTCGCCACGGACCTGCACGCGTACGGCAGGGAGCACTACGGCGAACCGGCCGCCGCGGCCGGCCTCGCGGTCCCCGGCATCGTCGACGAGGAGCAGGGCATCGCCGTCTACGCGGCCAACCTCGGCTGGCGGGACGTACCCCTGCGCGACCTGCTCGCCGAGCGGCTCGGCGTGCCCGTGGCGCTCGGCCACGACGTGCGCACCGGCGGGCTCGCCGAGGGCCGCATCGGCGCGGGCAAGGGCGCCGACCGGTTCCTGTTCGTGCCGCTGGGCACCGGCATCGCCGGGGCCATCGGCGTGGACGGCCGGGTGGAGGCGGGCGCGCACGGCTTCGCGGGCGAGATCGGCCACATCGTCGTACGACCGTCCGGCACCCCCTGCCCCTGCGGGCAGCGCGGCTGCCTGGAGCGGTACGCCTCCGCGTCCGCCGTCAGCGAGGCGTGGGCGGCGGCCTGCGGGGACCCGGACGCGGACGCGGCCGACTGCGCGAAGGCCGTCGCGTCCGGTGACCCGAACGCCGTCCGGGTGTGGCAGGAGGCGGTGGACGCGCTCGCCGACGGGCTGGTCACCGCGCTCACCCTGCTGGACCCGCGCACGCTGATCATCGGTGGCGGCCTGGCGGAGGCGGGGGAAGTGTTGTTCTCACCGCTGCGGGACGCCGTCCGGCGGCGGGTCACCTTCCAGAAGCTGCCGTCCATCGTCCCCGCCGCCCTCGGCGACACCGCCGGCTGCCTGGGCGCGGGACTTCTCGCCCGGGATCTCCTCGACTCCACCGACCCCACGGAGGTAACCGCCTGATGGCTCCCAGCTTGGTACTCGCAGGTGCTCGGGTGGTGCTGCCCACCGGCGTGGTGGACGACGGGCGGGTGGTCGTGGAGGGCACGAGGATCGCGGCGACCGCACCAGCGGACGCCGAGGTCATCGACGTACGCGACCACTGGCTGGTCCCCGGCTTCGTGGACATCCACAACCACGGCGGCGGCGGAGCCTCCTTCTCCGGCACGGCCGAGGACGTCCTGACCGCCATCCGCACCCACCGCCTGCACGGCACGACCACGCTGGTCGCCTCCACCGTCACCGACGAGATGGACCTGCTGGTGCGGCAGGCCGGGCTGCTGAGCGAGCTGGCCGAGCAGGGCGACATCGCCGGCATCCACTTCGAGGGGCCGTTCATCTCCCCGTGCCGCAAGGGCGCGCACTCCGAGGAGCTGCTGCGCGACCCGGAGCCGGCCGAGGTGCGCAAGCTGATCGACGCGGGGCGCGGCCGGGCGAAGATGGTCACCCTCGCCACCGAGCTGCCGGGCGGCATCGACTCCGTACGACTGCTCGCGGAGCACGGCGTGATCGCCGCCATCGGCCACACGGACGCCACCTACGAGCAGACGGTCGAGGCCATCGACGCGGGCGCCACGGTCGCCACCCACCTCTTCAACGCCATGCCCACCCTCGGCCACCGCTCCCCCGGCCCGATCGCCGCCCTGCTGGAGGACGAGCGGGTGACGGTGGAGCTGATCAACGACGGCACGCATCTGCACCCGGCCGCCCTGGAGCTGGCCTTCCACCACGCGGGAGCGCGCCGGGTCGCATTCATCACCGACGCGATGGACGCGGCCGGCATCGGCGACGGCCGCTACATGCTCGGCCCGCTGGAGGTCGAGGTCAGCGCGGGCGTGGCCCGGCTGGTGCAGGGCGGCTCGATCGCGGGCTCCACGCTGACCCAGGACCGGGCGTTCAAGCGGGCGGTGACCGTCGATCAGCTGCCGGTGGAGGACGCCGTAGCGGCTCTTTCCGCCAACCCGGCCCGCCTCCTGGGCCTCTCCGATCGCATCGGCTCCCTGGAACCCGGCAAGGACGCGGACCTGGTCCTGCTGGACGCGAACTTCGACGTGAAGGGCGTGATGCGCCAGGGCGAATGGGTGGTAGCGCCCCAACTGCCCTGATCCGTCCCCCTCTTCGCCAGCCGGCGGCCGATCCTCGCACTGGGCCGGCCGCCGTCTCTTTGGCATGATCGGGTCCCCGGAAACGATGGCGCGCGTAGGGACTTCGAGGGAGGTCGGCCCCGGTGATCCTCACGGTCACACTGAACACCGCTCTCGACATCACCTATCGCGTACGGTCCCTGCGCCCGCACACCTCGCACCGCGTCTCGGACGTCATGGAACGCCCGGGCGGCAAGGGCGTGAACGTCGCCCGGGTCCTGGCCGCCCTCGGCCACGAGGTGACGGTCACCGGTTTCGCGGGCGGCGCGACCGGGCGCGCGATACGCGACCGGCTCGCGGACACGCCCGGCGTGACGGACGCGCTGGTGCCGGTCGCCGGGGCGACCCGTCGCACGATCGCGGTCGTGGACGAACTATCCGGCGACACGACCCAGTTGAACGAACCGGGCCCGCAGGTCTCGCCGGCCGAGTGGGCCGCCTTCCTGGGCGCATACAGCGAACTCCTGGACGGGGCCTCGGCGGTGGCCCTGTGCGGCAGCCTGCCGCCGGGGGTACCGGTCGGCGCGTACGCGGGCCTGGTCCGCACCGCACGCACTCTCGGCGTCCCGATCCTCCTGGACACCAGCGGCGAGCCCCTGCGGCGCGGAGTCGCCGCCCGCCCCGACATCATCAAGCCCAACGCCGACGAACTGGCCGAACTCACCGGATCCCACGAGCCGTTGCGCGCGACCCAGGACGCGCGGCGGCGCGGGGCCCAGGCGGTGGTGGCCTCGCTGGGCGCGGAAGGCCTGCTCGCCGTGACCCCGGAGGGCCACTGGCACGCCACCCCACCCACCCGCGTCCACGGCAACCCGACCGGTGCGGGGGACTCGGCGGTCGCGGGCCTGCTGTCGGGGCTCGTGGAGCGGCTCCCCTGGCCGGACCGCCTGGCCCGCGCGGTCGCCCTGTCGGCGGCGACGGTGGTGGCTCCGGCGGCCGGTGAGTTCGACCAGTCGGTGTACGAGGAGCTACTGGGGCGGATTTCGGTGACCGGGAAAGCCAGCGCCGCGTGATCTCTTCTTGAGGGTCTTACGATGCGCCAGGACCAACGCGATCAAAGAGTTCACCCGTGAGAGTGCCGAGGAGCCCCTCTTCCACTTCCTCTTCGTCATCGGGAGCCTTCTTGGCCTCACCGTGCGCACTGTCAGGGGCAGGCTCAGGGCGCGCGATTGCTCCCTCGACCGATCCCTCGGTGGTGGACTTTTGCGAAGTAACCGCGGTTGCGCCAGTCATACCGATCGCGGCGAGCAGAACAGGGGTGGCGATCGCAATGGCCAAGGTTCTGAGTGCACGCATGGTTTCCGCCTCCTCTAGAACAACGTCACCGCGAAGCTACCTCGACAATCATTCCGAAAAACTGCTCAACGAACTAACCACTCGTACGGCCGAGCATCTGACGGCGGAACATAGAGAAGTGCCGGCTCCAGAACTGTGCTAGCCCTCTGCAAGACCTCCGTCTTGTGGCGCCTATGACTGGGGAGTGCGACCGGAGGGCGTACGAGGAGCCGTTGGGGCGGGTGGCAGTGACGGGGGAAGTCAGCGCGGCCCAACTCTGAGCCAGCTGCGCCCCGATGCGATGAACGGGCAAGGATGCTCCAGGTAGTGGACGGTGCACAGAAGAAAGGTTTCAGCCAACCTCTGAGGTCCCCCTTCTTCAGGGATATGAAGCGGCTAGCCTGCCAAGGCGCCATCCAGACAGCACACCCAGGAGCGAACGTGAACAAAACGGCGGGACTTGCAATTTCCGGCGCGGCAGCAATTCTTCTCAGTGCCTTCACAACTAGTCCAGCACAGGCTGACGACCCTGCGTTTGCCGGGTGCTCAACCACCGGGGCGTCGGGGGGAGTGAAGATTACCAATTGGTACCAGCCCACCGCGACAGTCGGGTTGGTTTTCAACCTTTACGACACCAGCCCTGATGGTGATCATGTCCGGATACGGCTGGTCAGCAAGCAGTACAACGGTCACGTGGTCTCTTGGCCTTGGCGGAAGAACCTGGATGGATCAGGTACATCCAAGATCTGGAGTAGCTCCGCGTCAGACGATAAAGGGCTCTTCGAAATCGGTGTGCAGGTCGCCAGATTTAAGGGCGACACTCTTCTCAATTCCTGTACCGACTGGGCCTGAAAGCCAGGGCCTGGCACCAGGAGGGGAACCCCGTCGTCTCCACATGGGACGACGGGGCCTGTTTCTCAGCTCGTCAGCTTCCGACTTTGCCTTCCTTCAGCCACAACTGGTCCAGCAGGACGTTGCACTTGTCGCCGTCCTCGCAGGAGATCGAGATCGTGTTGGTCCCCTTGCTAAGGGTCGGCCGCTGCGGGGGCGGGTGGCGGTGGTCAGTGCGGCTTAGCTGTCCCGCGTGACCTTGCCCTTCTTCAGCCAGAGCTGGTCCAGCAGGACATTGCACTTGTCGCCGGGCTGACAGGAGAGCGAAACGGTGTTCGACCCCTTGTTCAGCGTCGGCCAGGCGTAAGTCTCCATCCAGGCCGTAGCCGGGTCGGACTGATGGGCGAAATTGCCGAGGTTGAACTTGCGGCCGAACGGCTTGCCGTTGAAGGTGAGGGTCATCGACTGATCCTCACCAGGGTTGTTGAACCGCGCGAAGAGCGTGTACGCGCCGTCCTCGGGGAGGTTGAACGTCCAGGTCACCGATGCCCCGACCGTGTTCAGACCGCCCACGTAGGTGCCACCCGCTCCCTGGGCGCCCTTGACGTCCGAGACCCTAGCGGCACCACCCGACAGCTGTACGGAGCTGTCCGCGGCGTCGACCTTCGGCAGTTCCCCTGACGCCTCCGAGCTGCTCCCCGAAGGGCTCGGCTCGCTGGTCTGGGACTGGGTCGGGGACCCGCCCGCCTGGTTGCCGGTCTTGTCGTCGTCCGAGTTGCCGTTGATGATCGCGACGCTGATGCCTATGACGACCGCGGCGACCACCGCTATCGCGCCGATCAGCAGACCCTTGGTGTTGGGGCCTCGGCCGCCGCGGCCGGTGGCGGGGGGCATGGGCTGCCGGCTGGTCGGGGCGCCGCCGGGGAGGGTCTCGGGGGCCTGGTAGTGGGCGTTCGGCTGGCCGTGGGCACCCGGCTGCTGCGGGATGCTGGGCTGCTGGCCGTAGCCACCCTGCGGCTGGCCGTACGGGGCCTGCTGGCCGTACTGGCGCTCGCCGACCGTCCGCACCCTGCTGACCGAGTTCGGGTAGCCGTAACCGCCGGACGGCGGCTGGGCTCCTCTGGCCTGGCCGTCGGCGTACAGGTAGCCGAACGGGTCGTCGTCCTCGGGCGTGCTCGGGCCGTTTTCGCCGGGCGTCATCCCTTGGTCTCCTCAGCGGGTGCGGGTGGATGCGATACAGGGGTTTGAAGGGCGAGCCTACCCGCTCTGGCTGGTCCAAACGGGTGACTCGGACCGCATCAGCTCACTGACCTGCGGATCATCCGGCGCGCCGGTGCTGTTTGGGACGAGATCGTTTCTCTACGTACATACGCTCGTCGGCTGACTTCAACACTTCGTCCGCAGTCATGCCGCAGTGTGCCCACCCGATGCCGAAGCTGGCGCCCACCCGGACGGCCCGGCCCTCGGCCCGGATCGGCTGGATGATCTCGTTGCGCAGCCGTACGGCGAGGTCCTGGGCGTCGGCCTTGCCGAGGCCATCGGCGAGGATGACGAACTCGTCGCCGCCGAGGCGGGCCACGGTGTCACCGTCGCGGACGCCCCGGGAGAGCCGGCGGGCGACCTCGATCAGGACCGCGTCGCCCGCGTTGTGGCCGAAGCGGTCGTTGATCGACTTGAAGCCGTCCAGGTCGCAGAAGAGGACCGCGAGGCCCTTGGTGCCGTCGTCGTGGCCGTCCTCGGGGGCGACGGTGTGGACGTGGTGGTCGTAGCCGTCGAGCGCCTCCGCGCCCGGCGCGAAGTCGAAGCCGTGGCCGGTGGGGGTGTCGAACGCGGGGTGGCCGTAGGCCGCGTCCAGGGATTCCAGGGCGCCGGGGTGGGCCTGGCGCTGGCACAGGCGGGCCGACAGGCGCGAGCGCAGCTCGGCGGAGTTCGGCAGGCCGGTGAGGGAGTCGTGGGAGGCGCGATGGGCGAGCTGCAGCTCGCGGCGCTTGCGCTCCTCGATGTCCTCGACGTGGGTGAGCAGGAAGCGGGGGCCGTCGGCCGCGTCGGCGACGACCGAGTTGCGCAGGGACACCCAGACGTAGGTGCCGTCGCGGCGGCCCAGGCGCAGCTCGGCGCGGCCACCCTCCGCGGAGGTCCGCAGCAGCGTGCCGATGTCCTCGGGGTGGACGAGGTCGGAGAAGGAGTAGCGGCGCATCGCGGAGGCGGGGCGGCCCAGCAGACGGCACAGGGCGTCGTTGGTGCGCAGGATCCGGCCGTGCTGGTCGCCGCCCATCTCGGCTATCGCCATGCCGGAGGGGGCGTACTCGAAGGCCTGCCTGAAGCTTTCCTCGCTGGCCCTGAGGGCCTGCTGCTCGCGCTCCAGGCGGACCAGGGCGCGCTGCATGTTCGCACGTAGACGCGCGTTGCTGATCGCGATGGCGGCCTGGAAGGCGTACATCTGGAGGGCCTCGCGGCCCCAGGCGCCGGGGCGGCGGCCGTTGCGCGGCCGGTCGACGGATATGACGCCGAGCAGCTCGCCGGAGGAGCCGCCCTGCACACCGGGCGTGTACATCGGCGCGAAGAGCCGGTCGGAGGGGTGCCACTCGTCCTCGAAGCGCGGCGCGGGCCCGTCGGTGTACCACTGCGGGACGTCGTCGTCGTCCAGCACCCAG
Source organism: Streptomyces sp. NPDC031100 (assembly GCF_055570785.1). Lineage (NCBI taxonomy): Bacteria > Bacillati > Actinomycetota > Actinomycetes > Kitasatosporales > Streptomycetaceae > Streptomyces > Streptomyces sp. NPDC031100. Next base: position 164,568 of record NZ_JBVIGN010000008.1, on the reverse strand, counting down.
CCCTCGGTGTGCGGTATGAACACCAGGTCGCCCCACTGCTCGCCCATGTTCAGCCGTCGCAGCCAGGAGTCACGGGAGCCGACCCGGCCGGTGATCAGGGCCTCGGCCGCGGAGTTGCCGGACAACGCGGCGACCACCAGGTCACCGTCGGGGCGTACGAGGTTGACGCACGCCATCTCGAACCCGAGGGCGTTCACCGCGCCGTCGGCGACGGTCTGCAGTGTGTCGGCCAGGCTGCGTGCCGTGTTCATGTCGGCCATGACCTGGTGCAGCTGCCGCAGGGACGCAAGGCGGACATACGGCTCCGACTCGGTCTCCATGCTCACCCTCCCCCCGAGACCTCGCAGCGAATCAAGGGTGCTCTTACAGCTTCCCCGCCACTGAATCACAGCGCGCTGCCCACTCGGTACACAGGGTCAACAATTCCTGCCTCTTGTGACTCAAGTCACAGAGGAACGTGAACAATTGAGTGGAGTTTCTGCGTTTTCCCCGTGCATTTAACGAACCGGCATTGCGAGTGCGTCCTTCCGTGGTCCTAGGACCCGGTTCGGCCCAGGGCCCGATGCGGTGCGCGCGGAGCGGAGATTAGCGTCTGCGGCGTGCTGAACACTCCCTCACCCACCGCCACAGCAGCTTCCGGGCATGCTGAGGGGGTGAGCAACGACGAGTTCCGGGCCGCGATGTCCAGGCTGGCCGACGGCGTGGTCCTGGTGACCGCGCAGGAACCGCCGCTGGACCCGGACGACCCGACCGCGCCGGGCGGCGAGGACGTCGGCATGACCGCCACCGCCTTCATGTCCGTCTCGCTGGACCCGCCGCTGGTGCTGGTCAGCCTGCGCGCGGGCGCCCGCATGGACGACCTGCTCGACGAGCAGCCGCTGTGGGCCGTCTCGGTCCTCTCCGAGAGTCAGCGCCACATCGCCGGCCGCTTCGCCATGAAGGGCCGCATCAGCGACCGTCTGCTCTTCGAGGATCTCGCCTACGTCCGCGGGGAGGCCACCGGCGCCCCGCTGATGGGCGGCGCGCTCGCCACCCTGGAGTGCCGCACCGAGCAGCGGGTGACGGCCGGCGACCACACCCTCGTCATCGGCCGGGTGCTGACCGCGCGGGTACCGAGCGCGGAGGGCGGACCGCTGCTCTATTTCCGCGGCCGGTACCGGCAGTTGGGGTGATCGGGCGCCCCCGGAATTCCATGGCGGGGCCGTGAACGCCCGGCCTAATGTGCACGGGTGACTGCTCATCTGGAAGAGATATCTCCCCGGAATCTCAAAGCCGCGCTCGCCATTCGCATCCGCCCCGACCAGGAACACGCGGTCGCGCCGGTCGCCCATTCCCTCGCCGAGGCATACGTCCACCGCCCCGGCGTCGCCTGGCCCCGGCTGATCGTGGACGGCGACCGCGCGGTCGGCTTCCTGATGGCCTTCCTCGACATCGACTGGCACGAGGACGGCAGCACGATCCGCTCCGGCCTGTGGCGGCTGAACATCGCCGCCGGGGAACAGGGCAAGGGGTACGGCCGCTTCGCCGTCGACTCCGTCGCCGCGGAACTCCGCCGCCGGGGCGCCAAGGAGATGTACGTCTCCTGGCACCCTGGCCCGGACGGCCCCGAGGAGTTCTACCTCCGGCTCGGCTTCCGCAAGAACGGGGAGACGAGCGGAGACCAGACGGTCGGCGTGCTCGACCTGGCTTAGACGGTCTCGACCGTGAGCGTGGCCAGCCGCGCCGGATCGGACACCACCTCGATGACGGCGATCCGGTCGCGCACGAAGGCGAAGGTCAGGACGCGTTCGGGGCGGCCGTCGGCGCCCTTGGCCAGCAGGCCGGGCACACCGTCGATCAGCGCCGGGTGCGCGACCGGGCCGAAGCGGGCGTAGCTGGTCGCCCCGGCGGCGACCGCCGCCGCGCCGGCGGTCACACCGGCCTCGCTGCGGGCCACGACATCCGGGTCGAGCACGGCCAGCAGCCCCTCGAAGTCGCCGTCCCGCGCGGCGGCCAGGAAGGCGTCCACGACCTCCCGCTGCCGGGCGAGCCGGGCGTCCGGGACCTCGGCGCCCCGCACCCGCCGCCGGGCCCGGCTGGCGAGCTGCCGGGCGGCCTCGGGGCTGCGGCCGAGGATGCCGGCGACCGTCTCGAACGGCACCGCGAACAGGTCGTGCAGCACGAACGCGAGCCGCTCGGCGGGCGTGAGGGTGTCGAGGACGACGAGCAGGGCGACCCCGACCGAGTCGGCGAGCAGGGCGTCCTGCGCGGGATCCGGTTCGGCGGACGGCGCCGGGTGCCAGGTGTCCAGCGGCTGTTCGGCACGCGAGCGGCGGGAGCGGAGCAGGTCCAGGCAGACCCGGCCGACGACCGTGGTCAGCCAGCCCCCGAGGTTCGCCACCTGCCGCTCGTCGGTCCGGCTGAGCCGGACCCACGTCTCCTGCACGGCGTCCTCGGCCTCGGCGGCGGACCCGAGCATGCGGTAGGCGACGGCACGGAGACGGTCCCGGTGCGTCTCGAAGCGCTCGGCAAGGAAGTCGTTGTCACTCGTGGGGTCACTCGTGGGGTCATTCACGGGGTCACTCATGGGGTCACTCATGGGCGGGCCGCCCTCTCCGTCCCGTTCCGTCTGCGGTCAGTGGGGTGACGGATCGGGGGGCGGGGATGTGACATCCGAGCGCGAGCCATGTGCCGCCGACAACAGGTAGGACGGGGCCCGCCGTCGGACAAACGTGCGAGGATCCCCGGGTGAACGATCTCCGCCTCCGCCCGGCCACCGAGGCCGATCTGGCTGTCCTAGTCCGCCTCCGCGACGACGCGGCACGCTGGATGCTGACCCGCGGCATCACCGGGCAGTGGCGGCCGGGGGAGCTGGACGAGGACCACTTCCGCGGGGTCATGGCGCATGGCGAGGTCTGGCTCGCGGAGACCGGCGGGCGTATCGCCGGCGCCTGGGAGCTGTGGTGGGAGGACGAGGCCGCCTGGGGTCCGCAGCCGCCCGTGGCCGGATACGTGCACCGGCTCATGGTGGACCGGAGCACCGCCGCGCCCGGGACGGGACGGCTGCTGCTGAGGGCTGCGGAGCGCCGAGTGGCTGCGGTGGGACGGGCATGTGTGCGCCTGGACTGCTTGGCCGGCAATGCGCAGCTCAACGCCTACTACCGGGGCGCCGGTTACCGCGTCGTGGGCCACAAGGAAGGCAAGCCGCAGCCGGGCGGGGCGCCCAAGTCGTTCACGCTGCTGGAGAAGGATCTACGGCAGGCAGGGGAGAGCGGAGACCAGGGAGTCCCTACCCCCAGTCCCGCCCCGAGCGGCCCCGCTTCGTCTCCGAGCGGGCCTTCTTCTCCCGCAGTCGGCGCTCGTTGATCCCGCGGGGGATGCGGGTCGGTCTGCGGGGCTTGGGCGGGGGTGCGGTGGCCTCGGCGAGGAGGGCGGTGAGGCGTACGGCGGCGGTCTCGCGGTTGCGCCACTGGGAGCGGTGCTCGGAGGACCGTACGACGACGACGCCGTCCACGAGCCGCCCGGCCAGCCGCTGCAGCGCACGCTCCTTCCACACCTGGGGAAGCGCCTCGGTGGCCGCGAGGTCGAAGCGCAGCTCCACCTGCGAGTCGCTGGTGTTCACGTGCTGCCCGCCGGGCCCGGACGACCTGGAGAAACGCCACGTCAGCTCGGCCTCGGGAAGCGAGACCGAGCCACGGATGATGTAAGGCCCGGACATGCGTCCCATGGTCCCGGCTCGGCCCGCCTCACGTCACCCGGTTTTCGCCATGGGTAAAAAAGGTAAAGGCCTCCGGAACCATCGGGACCCCCCTCGACGTTCTTCGGGGTGACGGTAGCTTCGTCGGCACAGAAACCTAAGGGGAAGGACTCCCAATCATGGCTGTAAGCCTGTCCAAGGGTGGCAACGTCTCGCTCACCAAGGAGGCTCCGGGCCTGACCGCCGTCACCGTGGGCCTCGGCTGGGACGTCCGCACCACCACCGGCACGGACTTCGACCTGGACGCCTCGGCGATCGCGGTCAACGGACAGGGCAAGGTCTACTCGGACGGCCACTTCGTCTTCTTCAACAACAAGCAGACCCCGGACAACTCCATCGTCCACACGGGTGACAACCGCACGGGCGAGGGCGCCGGCGACGACGAGGCGATCAACGTCAACCTGGCCGCGCTCCCGGCCGACATCGACAAGGTCGTCTTCCCGGTCTCCATCTACGACGCCGAGAACCGCGGCCAGAACTTCGGCCAGGTCCGCAACGCCTACATCCGCATCGTCAACCAGGCCGGCGGCGCCGAGATCGCCCGCTACGACCTCTCCGAGGACGCCGCCACCGAGACGGCCATGATCTTCGGCGAGCTGTACCGCAACGGCGCGGAGTGGAAGTTCCGCGCGGTCGGCCAGGGCTACGCCTCGGGCCTGGTGGGCATCGCTCAGGACTTCGGCGTGAACGTCTGACGGACGCTGCGCCGTGCGGGAACCCCGGCTTCGGCCGGGGTTCCGGTGTTCGTGGCCGCGGTAGGTTGCCCCGCGTGATCCTCGAACGCCTGCCCGCCGGCCCCGACATCCCGGCCCCGCTGCTCACCGAGCTGACCGCGCTGTACGTCTCCAACCGCGAGTTCCACGCGCTCAGCGGGGACTTCCCCGACCCGGACGACGTACGCCCCGAGCAGGTGGCGGCCGCGCTGGCCGACGAACTGGTCCACCCGGACGCCGAGGTGCTGCTGGCCCGTGCCGCGGGGCGGCTGGTCGCGATCGTGATCACGCTGGCCCACCACCCCGACCCGGCCGATCCGGATCCGTGGATCGGGCTGCTGATGGTCGACGCGGGGGTGCACGGGCAGGGGTACGGGCGGCGGCTCGCGGAACTCGTCGAGGACCGCTTCCGCACGCAGGGTCGTACCGCCGTACGGCTCGCCGTCCTCGACAACAACCCCAAGGGCCTGGCCTTCTGGACCGCCCTGGGCTACGAGGTCGTCGCCCGCCGCCCCGACCGCGCCCTCGGCCGCCCCTGCACCGTGCTGCGCAAGGTGCTGCGCAGACCGCGGCAGGCGGCCCGGGTCGCCGTCGTGGACCCCGCGGGCGCGGTGTTCCTCTTCCGGTACGACAACGACGAGGTCGGCGCCCACTGGGCCCTGCCCGGCGGCGGCCTGGAGCCGGGCGAGAGTCCGCGCGAGGGCGCCCTGCGGGAGCTGGCCGAGGAGACCGGCTGGACCGATCTGGAGCCGGGCCCCCTGCTGTGCACCTGGGAACACGACTTCACGCGCATGGACATCCCCGTCCGCCAGCACGAGCACATCTACGTGACCCACGGCCCGCGCCGCGCACCGACAGGCCCCGGCCTGACCGCCTCGCACGCCGCCGAGGGCATCCTCGCCTGGCGCTGGTGGAGCAGACAGGAGCTGGCCGAGGAAGCAGAGCCGGTGTGGCCGCCGGACCTCGCGCGGCTGCTGGACGAGCGGGAGGGCTGAGCGGGACGCGGCCGCACGGGAGGAGTTCTGTGCATCCAGGGCATCAAGTGCACGCGCCGGAAGGAGAGTTGATGGCAGGTGCCGCGTCCGGATAACGGATTTCGCGACACGTCTTTCGGATACGAACACGTAAAGTCTTGTCACCACCCTGTCAAACAGGCCATGGCTGATGTCACTCTCTCCTCGCCGCCGCAACTCTGTGCATTCCCTGTGTCCTGCCTGTGTCTCCGACCCCACGGAGACCGGCCAGAAGGAGACCGAGTGAGTCAGCAGCCCCACACCTCCCGCAAGACCGCAGTGCGCGCCGCCGCCCTGGTCGGCTCGGCCGCCATGGTCGTCCTCGCGCTGCAGAACGGCGCCGCCACCGCCGCCCCCACGCACACCCCCGGCGCGACGGCCCTCCCGCTCAGCACCACGGCCCGCGCCGCAGCTCTTGCGTCCGCCCAGCACAACGCCGGTGCGGCAGCCCGCGAGCTCGGCCTCGGCGCCCAGGAGAAGCTGGTCGTCCGGGACGTGGTCAAGGACCGCGACGGCACCGTTCACACCCGGTACGAGCGCACGTACGCGGGTCTGCCCGTCCTCGGCGGCGACCTGGTCACGCACGTGGCGAAGAGCGGTGCGCTCAAGGGCGTCAGCAAGGCGGCCAAGGCCCGGATATCCGTGCCGACCACCGCCGCGGCCGTCTCCCCCGCGAGCGCGAAGAAGGCCGCCCTCAAGGCCGCCGACACCGCCAAGGCCACGGCCGCCACCTCCCGCAAGGTCGTCTGGGCCGCCGGCGCCAAGCCGGTCCTCGCCTACGAGTCCGTCGTCAAGGGCCTCCAGCACGACGGCACCCCGAGCGAGCTGCACGTCATCACCGATGCCCAGACCGGCAAGAAGATCTACTCCTACGAGGCGGTCGACACCGGTACGGGCACCAGCCGGTACAGCGGCACGGTCACGCTCGGCACGACCCCCTCGGCCTCCGGCGGCTTCGACCTGATCGACGGCGGCCGCGGCGGCCACAAGACGTACGACCTCAACGGCGGTACGTCCGGCACCGGCACCCTCTTCCACGACGCCGACGACGCCTGGGGCGACGGCACCGTGACCAACCGCCAGACCGCCGCCGTCGACGCCGCCTACGGCGCCGCCGTCACCTGGGACTTCTACAAGTCCGCGTTCAACCGCAACGGCATCGCGGGCGACGGCAAGGCCGCCTACTCCCGCGTCCACTACGGCAACGCCTACGTCAACGCCTTCTGGGACGACAGCTGCTTCTGCATGACGTACGGCGACGGCGCGAACAACGCCGACCCGCTCACCTCGCTCGACGTGGCCGGCCACGAGATGAGCCACGGGCTGACCGCGGCCACGGCGAAGCTCAACTACAGCCGTGAGTCCGGCGGTCTGAACGAGGCCACCTCGGACATCTTCGGCACCTCGGTGGAGTTCTTCGCGAACAACTCCTCCGACGTCGGTGACTACCTCATCGGCGAGAAGATCGACATCAACGGCAACGGCACCCCGCTGCGCTACATGGACAAGCCCAGCAAGGACGGCAGCTCGGCCGACTACTGGTCGAAGACGGTCGGCCGCCTCAACGTGCACTACTCGTCGGGCGTCGCCAACCACTTCTTCTACCTGCTGAGCGAGGGCAGCGGCGCGAAGACGATCAACGGGGTCTCCTACGACTCCCCGACCATCGACGGCTCCACGGTCACCGGGATCGGCCGGGCCAAGGCCGACCAGATCTGGTACAAGGCCCTGACCACGTACTTCACGTCGACGACCACCTACGCGGGCGCCCGCACCGGCACCCTGCAGGCCGCGGCCGACCTGTACGGCTCGGGCAGCGCGGAGTACAACGCGGTGGCGGCGGCCTGGAAGGCGGTCAACGTCAAGTAGCCGCGGGCATACGGCAGTACGGCGGCCGGGCCACTCGGATCACGGGCGGTCCGGCCTGCCGTCCCCGTACAGCCAGTCCTTCCAGATCCCGGAGAAGTCCTTGTCCGGGGCCTTCTTCTCGACGTACGCGGTGAAGTCGGCGGTGCTCGCGTTGCCGTGGCGGCGGGCTGCGGCCCAGCCCTGGATGATGTCGTAGAAGGTGTCGTCGCCGACCTTCTGGCGGATCTTCTGCAGGACCATCGCGCCGCGCTCGTAGACGGGACTGTCGGAGACGTGCGCGGCGCTGGAGGGCTTCGCCGGCGGGAAGGCCCACACGGCCTCGTCGTCGTCCTCGTACAGCTCGTCGAAGGTCTCCTGGGCGCTCTTGCCGCCGTGGTCCTCCGCGTACAGCCACTCCGCGTACTCCGCGAAGCCCTCGTTGAGCCACATGTCCTGCCAGCTCTTCGGGGTGACCGAGTTGCCGTACCACTGGTGGGCGAGTTCGTGCACGAGGGTGCTGGTGTCGGTGGCGCCGGGGAAGACGGGCCGGGTCTGGGTCTCCAGGGCGTAGTCGAAGTCGTCGGGCCCGGCGATGATCGCGCCGGCGGAGGAGAACGGGTAGGGGCCGAAGTTGGTCTCCTCCCAGTCGAGGATCTCGGGGATCTTCGCGAGCACCTTGGCGCTCGCCTTGACCTGGCCGGGTATGACGGCCGTGAGGACGGGCAGGCCGTGCGGGCCCGTGGTGCGGGTGATCGTGTAGTGGCCGATGGCGACGGTGGCCAGGTAGCTCGCCATGGGCTGGGCGGTGTGCCAGGCGAAGGTGGTGCGGCCGCCCTTGGTGCTCTGGCCGGTCGACTCGCCGTTGGAGACGGCCTGGAGGCCCTTCGGGACGGTGACCGTGATGTCGTACGTCGCCTTGTCCGAGGGGTGGTGGTTGCCGGGGAACCAGGCCATGGAGCCGATCGGCTCGCCGAGCGCGAGCGCGCCGTCGTCCGTGCTCAGCCAGCCCTCCTCGGAGCCGTCGGGGTCGGTGACGGTCTTCGGGGTGCCCGAGTAGCGGACGGTGGTGGTGAACGTCTCGCCCTTGCCGAGGTCGTCGTGGGGGCGGACGGTGAGTTCCTGGCCGGTGCGGTTCCAGCGGGCACGCCTGCCCTCGACGGTGACCGACTCGACGTCCAGTCCGGTGAGGTCGAGGTCGAAGGCGGACAGCCCCTTGGTGGCGCGGGCGGTGATGACCGCCTTGCCGGTGAGGTACTCGGAGTCCGGGGCGTAGTCGAGGGTCAGGGCGTAGTGGGTGACGTCGTAGCCGCCGTTGCCCGCCTTCGGGAAGTACGGGTCGCGCACGCCGGAGCCGCCCGGGGTGCCGTGGACGCCTCCGTCGCACGCGGTGCCGGTGAGGGCGAGGGCGAGGACGGCTGCGGCGGACGGGACAAGACGTGCGGATCTGGACATGTCAGTGATCCTATGCGGGCGGGGCGCACCGGGGCAGGGCCGGGGTGGCGGGCGTGACACCATCTCCTGCGTGCTCGACATCGGCTACGCCCTCTCCAACCGCTTCCCGGACCCGCCGCAGACCGACTACCGGCGTGCGGACGTCCACGCGCTGCGGCACGACCTGTTCTGCGGGGACGTCTACCTCGCGGACACCGAGACGGACCGGGAGCTGTCCACAGCCTGGGGATGGGTGCCGGTGCTGGACTTCGCGTGGGCGCTGTGCGACATCGCGGAGCAGCTGGACCGGGACCCCATGGGCTCCCGCGCCTCCCGGCCGCAGCACGCGGAGCTGGACTTCACCGAGTCCACCGACCGGATGCTGTTCGAGCGCCGCTTCGGCTGGGTGGACGTCGAGGCCGACTGGATGCCGGCCGAGGAGGCACCGCTCACCTTCTCCCACACCGCACTGCGCCGCGAGGCCCGCGACTTCCTGCACGACCTGATCGCCGACCTGACCGACCTCCACGAGGACCTGGCGGAGAACCCCGCGATCTGGACCCTTCAGGCCCGGTTTCCCCGGGTGCCGTGAGCAAGCGGCTCGGCCGCGCATCCCGGCGGGGGTCTTCAGGGCGGTAGAAACTGTTCCTCGCCGCGCACGGCGTGAGGGATTTCGAGAACCGCACGCACACCCTGCTGGCCTGCATCGACGGGCTGGTCTTAGAACGGCTGGTGAGCGGCGGCGACGTGCCGCGCGAGGCCCTCGAAGGCCTGGTCGCCGCCGCCCTGCGTCCGGACCCGGCCGTCCACGTCCCGGACTGGACGACGTGTGCCCGGCCATGAGAAACGATCAATAAAACTATCGACGAGCCGACGCGGCGGGATGTCACATCACCCGAATCCCCAACTCCCCCGCCAGCGCAGGCGCCAGATCCAGCAGTTGCCCCGTACTGATCACCGCCCCCGACAGCCGGTCCAGCCCCCGCACGATCTCCAGCGGACCGGCCCCGCGCAGGTCCACGTCCTTCAGGGTCGCGCTGCTGAAGTCGGCCTCCTTCAGGGCGCAGTCGACGAACTCGACCCGCTCCAGGTGGGCGCCGGCGAAGTCCGGTTCGAGCAGGACGCAGGAGTCGAAGACGACGTCCTTGAGGCGGGCCTCGCGCAGGTTCAGAAAGTCGATCTTGCCGCCTCGGACCACGACCCGTTCCAGGACCGCGCCGTGGAGCTGGGTGCCGCCGAGGCGGGGGTCGCGCAGTTCGACGTCGCGGAACGTGGACTCGGCGAGATACGTGCCGACACCCCGCAGGCCGGTGAGGACCGAGTCCAGGAACCGGGCCCGCCCCAGTGCCGCGTCGTCCACCGCGCAGTCCGTCAGCGCACAGTCCATGAAGCGGGCGCCCGCCCCGTCCTGCCGGGCCAGGTCCGCCTCCCGGAACTCCAGCCCGTCATAGTCGCCGTCCGGCGCCAACTCCCCGTCCGTCCAGGGCTCCAAGGCCGGCAGCCGCACCTCCGGCCGCCGTGCGCCCTTGACCCCTGCCCGCTGCGTGCCCGTCGCTCTCCTCGCCATACCCCCATGCTGCACCCCGCCACTGACAATCCGTCCGACCTGCGGAAACCGGATCCGCGGCCGGCTGATGTCACATTTCCGGGGCCTGTGCGGTCGTACTCATGGACAAGGTGAACCGATCCGAGGGGGACCGCATCCCATGCACCGCATCACCGTCGTCGGCGGCGGCTTCGCCGGACTCACCGCCGCCATCACCGCCGCCGAGGCAGGCGCCGAGGTCACCGTGTACGAGGCCCACCACACCCTGGGCGGCCGGGCCCGCACCGCCGAGGGACCGTACCGGACGAACGAGGGCCCGCACGCCCTCTACAACGGCGGCCCGCACTGGACCTGGCTCAAGCAGCGCGACCTGATCGGACCGCTCGCCCCGCTCCCCCTGGAGGCGGCCCGGCTGCGGCTGCGTCACCACGGCGTCCTGCGCCGCACCCCGCCCTTCGCCATGCTCAAGCTGCTGCGCCCCGGCGTCCGCCAGGCCCCCGTCGACACCGACTTCCTCAGCTGGGCGACCGACATCGCCGGCGAGGAGGGCGCCCGCGCGGCCGCCCACTACGCGGCCGTCGCCCTCTTCCACCACGACCCGGGCGCCCTGTCCGCCGCCTTCGTGCAGGAGCGCCTGCGCCGGGCCACCAAGCTGCCCCCGGAGGCGCACTACCCGCGCGGCGGCTGGGCGAGCGTCATCGACCGGATGGCCGCACGGGCCTGGAACCTCGGCGTGCGGATCGAGACGCTGTCGCGGGTCGACGCCCTGCCGACCGACACCCCCGTGGTCGTCGCCACCTCCCTCCCCGCCGCCCGGCGGCTGCTCCGCGACGACTCCCTGACCTGGCCCAGCGGCCGTACCGTCCTGCTCGACCTCGCCCTGCGAACCCGGCGCGGGGACCCCTTCATCGTCTCCGACCTGGACGCGCCCGGGTGGCTCGAGCGGTTCACGGTGCCGGACCGCGCCCTCGCCCCGGCCGGCGAGCAGCTGATCCAGGGTCAGTTCCCGATCCGGCCGGGCGAGGGGCGCGCCGACGGTCTGGCGCGGGCCGAGGAGCTGCTCGACCTCGCCTACGAGGGGTGGCGGGAGCGGGTCACCTGGCGGCGGGAGGCCGTGGCGCAGGGCCGTACGGGGGCCGTGGACCTGCCGGGCAGCAGCTGGCGGGACCGGCCCGCCGTGGACCGTGGCGACGGCGTCTACCTCGCCGGCGACCAGGTGGCGGCGCCGGGCGTGCTGGCGGAGGTGTCCTTCAACAGCGCTGTCACCGCGGTCGCGCTGATCATCGGCCGGCCCGCCCTTGACCTCAAGCATGCTTGAGGTTGAAGAGTGGGCCTCCGGAGACAGAGACACGATCACTGGGGGTCCCATGCACGCCGTGCGCCTGTACGCCTTCGGGCCGGCCGAGAACCTCACCTATGAGAAGGCCGCGGACCCGGTCCCGGGGCCGGGCGAGGTGCGGATCGCCGTGGCGGCGGCCGGGGTGCATCTGCTCGACACGGCCCTGCGCGAAGGACACCAGGGGCCTCTGCCCGAGCCGCCCGCCCTGCCGACCGTCCCCGGCCGCGAGGTCGCGGGGGTCGTGGACGCCCTGGGCGAGGGGGTGGACGGGGCGTGGCTCGGCAGGCGGGTGGTCGCCCACCTGGGGTTCGCACTGGGGGTCCCCCCAGGCTCTTCAAGCACTGGGGGAGGCTACGCCGAACTCGCCGTCACCGGTGTCGAACGCCTCCACGTGATCCCGGAGGGACTGGGCTTCGCCGAGGCCGTCGCCATGATCGGCACGGGGCGTACGGCCCTGGGGATCGCGCAGTTCGCCGAGCCGGGGCCGGACGACGTGGTCGTCGTACCGGCGGCCGCGGGCGGCATCGGCACGCTGCTCGTGCAGTACGCGAAGAACGCCGGAGCCATGGTCATCGGCCTGGCGGGCGGACCGGAGAAGACCGCCCGGGTGGACGCGGCCGGCGCCGACCTCGCCGTCGATTACACCGACTCCACCTGGCCCGCCAAGGTCCGCGCCCACCTCGGGCACGGAGAAGGGCACGGTGAACGGCACGCCACGATCGTCTACGACGGCGTCGGCGGCGAAGTCGCCAGGCAGGCCGTGGCCCTGCTCGGGCCCGGCGGCCGGCATCTCGTCTTCGGCTGGTCGGCGGAGGGGATCGGCGAAGGCGCGAAGGGCTACTTCGCCGAGGGCGTCTCGGAGTCGGTCCTCGGCCCGGCGATGCTCCAGAAGGCGGGCGGCCTGCGCGCCCTCGAACTGCGCGCCCTCACCGAAGCGGCCGAGGGTCGGCTGCGCCCGGCCGTCACCCACTTCCCGCTCGCCGAGGCGGCCGCAGCACACCGGGCGCTCGAGACGCGCGGCACGATCGGGAAGGTGGTGCTGGAGCCATGACCTCTTGAACCGGGGGCACGTGCGCGGTGCCGGCATTCCGCGAGCCGGCGGGTGACGCGGCCGACGCCGTGGCCGCGCGCAGGTAACGTCAACGCCCGTTCGGCAGCTGGTCAGTTCGGGCCGGTCAGCTTGATGGAGGCCTCCAAGACATGAACACATCCGGGATGACCTCGAATCCGAGTCCTTCGTACAGTCCCTGTCCTTCGGAGGAGGCGCGCAGGGTGACGTGTGAGACGTCGTGCGCGGTGAGCCAGGCCAGGACGGCGGCGGTACAGGCGCGGGCGTAGCCGTTGCGGCGGTGGTCGGGGTCGGTGACGACGGAGACGATTTCCCCGAAGTTGGCCGCTGCCGTGGGGTGCTGGGCAGGAGACGGGGGTCACGCATCCGATGGCGGCTGAGAGGAGTCGGCCGGTGCCGTTGTCGATGAGGTAGGCGGCGATGGACGCTTCGACCTCCAGGAGTTGGGCGATGTCGTCGGCGCAGCGCTCGGTCCATGCGGGGTCCGGGGCGGGGCCGAGCGCGTTGAACATGACGCCGCGCAGGCGCGCGAGTTCGGGCGCGTCGGCGGCGGTGGCGCGGCGGGGCTTCACCCTGTCACTTCCCGGGCGAGTTCGGCCGCGGTCGGCCGGTCGGCGGGGTCCGCGGACAGGCACGCGGTGATGAGCCGTTCAAGGCCGGGGAAGGGCCAGGGCATCGTCCCGCCGATCGACGCGGGGGTCTTGGTGGCGATAATGCGCAGTTTCTCGGACCGGTCGGCATCGTCCGCATAGGTGAAGGGGCGGCGTCCGGTCCAGCACCACAACAGGGTCGCGCCGAGCGCCCACACGTCAGCCTGGGGGTGGCCTGAATGTGGGTGGTCTCATCGGTTCCGAGGAGCGCGGCGGCGATCTCGGGGGCGGTGGTGTGGGTCAGCGCACCGCGGTAGGGGGTGCGGCCCTTCTCCCCCTCGGGGCCGCAGGCCAGGGCATAGTCGATCAGGTACCCGGTGCCGTCGGCCGGGTCTACGAGGATGTTGGTGGGCTGCACGTCGGCGTGCGCCCAGCCGTGCGCGTGCATGGCGGCCAGACGGACGGCCAGATTGCGGGCCGCAGTGAGCATCCACGGCCGCACCGAGGGCCGGTCGCCTTCGGGGCCGCGGGCGAGTGCCCAAGTGCGCCACAGGGGGCGGCCGGTGAGCCACTGGACAGCAAAAATCCGCGCCGTGGAGGCTAGAGGTGTTCGGGTATGAGCGAGATCGCCCCGGGGTCAACGCCCCTGATGCCGACGTGCATCGAAGCGGAGCAGCACCCGCGCCACACGCCACGCCGCAGCAAAGACAGCTAGCACGACCCCCACCACGAGCAGGCCTTTCCCTGCAGGCTTGGAGACGCCCGCGACCAGCGCTGGGACCAATAGCACGCCGAACACGGCTGCGGCTAGGACAGCAGCCGTCACCAGGGCGAACATGATCTCCACCGTCATCGCGTCCTTCTCCGACCGCGACTCCCGCCCCATATCCATGCTGCAAGTTTCACACGGACCGTCAGGCCCTCGTAGCCGAAATCCCGCGCGGTTCATTCCTCGCCGGTCTCGTCCTCGTCCAGCTCGGGCGCGTCCCGGGTCGCGCAGCGGGCGCAAGGCGCCGGCGGCCGGGGTGGAAGCAGTGAAGCTGTAGCGGCCGAGCACGTTGAGGTTGCGGTGCTTGAGCGGGGAGAGCCGGGCGACGTCCTCGTCGTGGATCTCATGGCCCTCGGCCCGGAGTCGCTCGACGGCGGCGTCGATGTACCGCGTGGTCTACAGCACCACCACGTTGAGGGCCAGGCCGAGCGCGCCGGGCTGGTCCTCCATGACGTCCCGGTACGCCTGGCGGATGGTCCCGCGCTTGCCGTGGCAGACGTCGCGGGCGAGCTTGTGGCGGGGACTCCTGCACGGTGAACTGTCGGTTGCCGCCGGTAGGTGCCGTCCGCCCGGTCGATGACCTGCAGCAGGTGCTCGGTCTCTGCGATCCGCCCGTACTCCGTCCCAGCGGCAGGTACGGCACTAACTCTGGCAGTTTTTACAATTGGCGGATTGATAATCTTGCTGCGCCCGCACCACGCGACTCGGTGCGGCTAATCTAGTGAGTGGCAGCATAACCCTGCCTGATCTGCCTGGATTGCGACGGATGCAGGCCCGACGGGGAGTCGCGAAGGAATTTAGGAAGTGACCTTCAAGCAGTCTGCCACTTCGTTGTTTGCCGATAAATGCAGTCAGAGATTCAACCGTTCCTGATGGTGATGACAACACTGGCAATGAAGGCGATCAAAAATGCGAGCCCGGCGATCCTCAAGCTCCTCCTGTCTATCCATGATGCGCCGATAGGCCTTCGGAGCCGACGGGTCCTCAGCTAAGGCCGGCGGACTCCCCTCAACCCGACGAGACCACCCAGCCTCGCACCCCGGAGCCCACGTACGGGTGCTATCGCCCCGTTCCGAGCCTGGTCAGCGCCTCGTCCGTCAGGCGGTGTGCAAACGCCGCAGGCCGCTCCCCGAACAGCGCCTCGCGCAACTGCTCCTCGCTCGCCCGGGCCTCCTGCGGGGCCTTCTCGTACTCGGCCAGCTCGCGGATCAGGGTGTGGATGACGGGTATGTCGGCGGGGGGCCGCGGTGCAAATCATGAGGGGGAGGGCAGCCAGCGGCCGCCCTCCCCCGTCACCCGGTTTCGGTCCCCGGACAGGTCAGCCGGCGACCGGCTTGGTCGGCGCGCTCGTTGACGTGCCGTCCTTGTGGCCGGTGCGGTGGGCGGTCACCTTCACGGTGATCTTCTTGCCCTTCTGGGCCGCCTTCAGCACCAGCGAGGACTTGGTCGCCCCGCTGATCGCCTTGCCGTTCGCGTACCACTGGTACGAGTACGACGTCGCCGCCGGGCTCCAGGTGCCGTTCGACGTCTTCAGCGTCCTGCCGGTTTTCGCCGTGCCGCTGATCACCGGTGGCTTGGTCGCCTTGGGTGCATCCCCCTGGGCGACGGTCACGGCCGGCGAGGTCGCCGTACCGCTCACCCAGCCGCTCTTGGCAGCGGTGACCGTCACGGTGAGCTGCTTGCCGAGCAGGGAGGCCGGGATGGTGTACGCCGAAGAGGTCGCCCCGGAGATCACCTTGCCGTCGGCCTTCCACTGGTAGGTGTACGACGAGGGGGTGTTCGACCAACTACCCGGCGAGGCCGTGACCTTGGCGCCGATCTTGGCGGTGCCGGTCACCTTGGGCGGGGCCGTGTTCCGCAGTTGGGGCTGCTCGGTCACGGTGAACGTGCCACGCGGGTACTCCCAGCCTCGCGTGAGCACGCTGACGTCCCAGGTGCCGACAGCGGCGCCGGTCAGGTCCAGGGTGGCCATGACCGAGCGGTTGTCGGCGGCGACCGAGTCCGCCTTCGCCGTGCGGGTCTGGCCCGCCCGGCTCAGCCGGACCTCCACGTCCGGGCCGAGCGCGGTGCCGGTGACCGTGAGCTTCACCTTGCTGCCGCTCACGCCCGTGTCGGGGCCGACCGCGGTGACGGACGTCTTGTCCGTGCCGCACAGCGAGGAGGAGCAGTTCAGCTTGAGGCTGTAGGAGGTACTGGACGCCTTCTCGGGCAGGCCGAGGACGAGCACTGTCGGGGTGGCCGCCGACGACGAGCCGAGCGCGTCGCAGTCGTAGCCCTCCGGGATGTAGTGCGTGCAGCCGTTGTCCCAGGTGGACGTGTTGTACAGCGCGGGCACCGCTGTGGCGGTGGCGCCGGTGGTGTCCTTGACGTCGACGCCGAAGCGGTCGAAGCCGGTGGTCGGCAGCGCCGCACACACGGCGGTGTGCGACTCGTCGAGCGTGCCGGTGACCGGCCCGTACCCGAACGCGACAGACAGCACCTTGGCGCACTCGGGCGCGGGGCCGTCGGCGGTGGCGATGCGCAGGGCGTCCAGGTGGTACTCGGGAGAGGCCTTCAGGTTCGCCGGGGTCTGGACGAGGACCTGGTGGGTGGTGGAGCCGGTGACCGCGCAGGAGCGGTTGCGGAAGGAGCACTCGGTGTTCCCGTCACCACCGAGGACGGCGATGTTGGCCGTGCCCAGCGGATCACGGACATCGACGTGGAGGACGTCGGTGGCCGCGTCGGTGGTGACCTGTGTGCAGTTCAGCGTGCCGGGAGCGTCGTACGTGCCCTTCACCGACGGTCCGCCCACCTTGGCCGCAGCCGTCCTGGTGCAGCCCGCAGAGGCGGCGCTCGCGGTGACATCCCTGCGGGTGAGGGTGTAGGCGGCGGCCTGGTCGCGGCCGGTGACCAGCACGGTGTGGGCCTTGCCCGGGGTGAGCGGGCAGAGGGTCCAGCCGTTGGTGGTGGCCCAGCGGTCGCAGACCTTCTTTCCGGTGGAGTCCAGCACCGAGAACTTCGCGGATACGTTGCCGGAGGTCGCGGTCAGCTGGAAGACCTCGGCATTCGTGTGGGCGTCGGCCGGGATGCTCAGGCAGTGGGCGAAGACACCGTCACCCGTGGTGAACGTGGCCTTCGCGCCGTCGCTGGTGAAGCTGCCAGCAGGCAGGACGGGACAGTCGTTCGCGGTGTCCGTGCGGTACAGGGCGAGCGCGTACGGGCCGGTCGCGTCCTCGCCGCTGTCCTCGGTGTGGACCACCGCGCGGAAGGGCGCCGTACCGGTGAGCGCGCAGTCGCCGTCGGACAGGCGCTCGGTGTCGCACTGGACATTGCCGTCCCGGTCCAGTACCTCCACGTCGGCTTCGACGCCGGAGGAGGCAAGCGGGGTGAGCGCGGCGATCCGGGCGCCCTGCGGGGCGGACAGAGCCAGGCAGTCGTACTGGCCGACCGTGCTCAACTCGCCCTTGTGCGGGCCCGTCCCAGCGGTCTCGCACCCGGCGCCGGAGGCGCGGTCGAGGACGACGAGGCCCTTGCGAGGAGGAGCGGGGAACGGGTAGAAGCCGCCGGGGATCGCGGTGTACGTGCCGGCGGAAGGCACCCGGCACGGGTCCCACCCCGACCGGCACACCGTCTTCCCGTCGGCGTCGTACACCCAGGCCGCGCCGGTGGAGCGTTCGTCGCTGACGTAGTGGACGGTGTACGGGCCCGCCTTGTCGGTGGTGAAGGTGAAGCAGGGGTTGGCGGTAAGGTCCGGTCCGTCCAGGGCGCCGTACGGTCGTACGGGCGCCGGGGTGCAGCCCCGCGGGTCGTTCAGGCGGCGGACGTCGACCGCGTACTCGGCCGGGAAGCCCTGCTCCGCGCGCATCACCCGGGAGATCACCCGGTAGGGGCCCGTGCCATCGGCGGGCAGGACACAGCTGTCCTCGCCGTCCTCCGGGAAGTGCGGGCAGATGCGGGCGCCGGTCGCATCCGTGATCCACGCGGTCTCGCTGCTGTCCGTCCTGACACTGTGGTCGAGGCGGATCCGCTCGCCCGGCTTCGCATCGAACGGCTGGCAGTCGACCTCGACGGGGCTCACCGTCGTCCGGCTGACGACCGGCTGGTCCCAGGCGGTGCCCGCGGGGTCCGCGCAGCCCTTCGTACCGGCGAGCGGAACGACGGTCACCGTCGTGTCCGCCGCCTGCCAGCCCTGGTTGTGGACGCTGAGCGTGTAGGTGCCGGCCGCGGGCAGGTCGCACCAGCCTTTGTCCGCGTACTCGGTGTCGTAGCAGTCGAGTTGGGTGCCGTCGGCGGCAGTGACGTGCGGGTACAGGTCGCTGCTGGTGTCGTCCAGAGACACCAGGTGCAGCCCCGGCGCATCGGCCGTGACGGTGAAGCAGACCGACCCGTCGGCCGGGACGCTCGCCTTGGCGGCGGCGGTCCCGGGGTCGCCGAACCACGCGAGGGCGAGCGGCGCGCACGCGGGGCCGTCGGCGCGGGCCGCGCCCGCCCCGGTGAGGGTCAGAAGTGAGGCGAGCAGCGAGACGAGGACGGCGACGGCGGTCAGCCGCCCGGGTCTCGCCGACGAAGCGGAGTCGTCGGACAACGGATCCCCCCTGGATCACTGGATGGTGGGGCGATGGTCGCACACAGCATCAGCGATCTGACCCGCCACCCAGCACGACAGGCATGCCATCGGTGAGCCGGTACTCGGGGCGCCGGGGTCGCCGGGCACGTGGCGTCGTCGGCCGGGAGCTGCCCGGTGAGCAGATAGCGACTGCCGTGACGGTCCATGCAGGTGTTCCCGGCGAACAGGTACTGGCCGTGGTTGCCGCCGCCGGCGACGACGAGGCGGGAGCCGGCCAGCACCTGGTGCATGCGCCGTGCGCCCTCGACCGGGGTCGCCGGGTCGTCCTTCGCCTGGAGAAGCAGGACCGGCGGCACGTGCGCCGACCCGATCTTCGCCGGCCGGGCCGTCGGAGCCTTCCAGAACGCGCACGGCGCGCTGTACCAGGTGTTCAGCCAGGCGAACAGCGGAGACTTGGGGGCTGCCGCCGTCGTGTCCTTGTGCCAGGTCGCCCAGTCGCGGAGCCATGCGTCGTCCACGCAGTTGCAGGCGAGCTGGGCCGGGTTCACGCCGCCGAAGGCAAGCTGGTCGGTGTCGCCGAGCAAGGCACTCGCATCCCCGCGCCGGTAGTCGGAGACGGCACGGGCCACGTCCACCCAGAGGACGTCCGTGTACATGGAGGAGGCGAGCAGGTCGTCCAGTGTGGATCGGTTGACTGAGCCGGTGGCAGGCCCCCTTGGCGTACACGGAGAAGACCGTCCGCCCAGCCCTTCTCTGTGGTCGGGGACAAAGAAGGGGTGCCCGGCCCATGTGGTCGGGCACCCCTTCGGGGCGTGCAACTGTCAGACGGGCTGCGCGGTGGGCGTTGGGGCGGTGGTTTTGTGAGTCTTGTTCGTCTCGCGGAGGACGAGTAGCCCGGTGATCGCGATCAGTGCCGAGGTCATGCCGTGGATGCCGAACGCGGCGGCGTTGGAGCCGTGGTGGGCCAGGACGTTGATCATGTCGCCGAACGGGGCGACGGCCTCCATCAGCAGGGCCCAGGCCAGGGCGCGGCGGTGGCCCGTCATCAGCAGGATGCCGAGGACCAAGCCCATCGCGCATTCGCGGGTGCCTTTCATGATGAGGAAGCCGTCGCCGTTGCCGGCGGGCCATTCCGGCAGGCCAACGCCATGAGTGGACGCCTCCGGGGCCAGGATGAAGGACAGCCCGAGGTAGAGGACGAACAGGGCGCAGGCGGTGACCAGGACAGTATTGACGTTCTTCAGCGACATGGTGGTTCTCCTTCGATGGTCGGGCTGGAAGTGGGACCGCGGTCAGCAGCGGGTGTGACGGGGGCGGTCGATGAACTGCCGGACGGCGCGGCCCGCTGTGGGTGGGGCGGACAAGATCGTGCGCCTCGGGGCGTCTTTGACCGTGCTGCCTGTCGGCACCAGCGAAGCTGTGATCCGCTTGGTCGCCATCGGCCTCACGCCCCGGCATCGCCCGGGGTGAGGATCTCCATGAGATGGCCGTCGGGATCGCGGAAGTAGGTACCCCTGCGGCCCTGAGTGCTCTTACTGCGATAGACCTGCCCAGTCTCCTGGCACGCGGGATCGCCGTAGTGGGGGATTCCGCGGTGCTGGATGCGGGCGAGGGCGGCGCCGAACTCCTGCTCGCTGACCATGAACGCGTAGTGGTGCGGCTCGAAGTCGTCGAGCTGGTCGTAGTCCAGACTGACCTGGTTGGCGAGCGTGACCGGCGTGAAGTGCGCCACTGGCGGATCGACACTCAGGCCGAGGATGTCGGCCAGGAACTGCGCCGAGGCTTGCGGGTCACGGGCGGGGACGATGGTGTGATTCAGTTCCACGGCCATAGTGACTCCTCGTCAGGGATGTGCTATGCACGGTGGGTTGATCGGTGGCATTGGCGGCTCGCGGCGTGACGGAGAGGCGTGATCGCCCAGGAGAGGGGGCAGGGCTTCAGCCGCTGCCCTCTCCTGGCCGCAGCCGCCGCGTCACACGTCGATCTGCTCGAAGATGTGCGGGTACGACACGATGTCGTCGGGGAAGTCGGCGGCCATGCGCTGGAACTCGGGGCTGCCGAGCGCGGCGGCGAGGACCTCGGTCGATTCCCAGACCGCGACGTTCATCAGTAGCTGACTGCCCGCCGTCCCCTGGTGCATCTGCAAGGAGACGAATCCCGGCTGCGCCTTCATGAACTCGGCCTGTCGTCGGAAGAGGGCCAGGAACGCCTCGGACCTTTCCTTCGGTACGACGAAGGTGTTGGCCAGGACGATGGGCCCTGTCTTCTCCTGGAACTGCGCGAACATCGGCGTGTGCGGGTCGAGACTCTGGAGCGTGGCCATTTCGGTAGGTCCTCTCGCTATCGGTTGTCCGCTCAGGGGCGCCGCGATCCAGCCAACGCTCGTTGGCAACGCTCGTTGGCAACGCTCGTTGGCAAACGTAGGGGCGTCACCCTGGACTGTCAACAGCCGTTGGCCTACATTCGTAGGCATGACCGGCACCACGGAGAACCAACAGGCCGTACGGCGTTCCGACGCAACCCGCGCCACGATCCTCGCCGCGGCCCGCGAGCGGTTCGCGTCGGACGGCTACGAGAAGGCGACCATCCGGGCCATCGCGCGCGACGCGAAGATCGACCCGTCGATGGTGATGCGCTACTACGACAGCAAGGCGGGCCTGTTCGCAGCTGCCGTCGCGATCGACCCCGGACTGCCCGACCTGCCCGTCGAACCGCTCGAGGCGATCGGCCGCACGCTGGTGAGCCACTTCCTCACCCTGTGGGAGGAGAACGGGGAGCTCACCGCACTGATGCGGGTCGGCGCCACCGACCCGGCCGCCGCCGAACGCATGCAGAGCGTGCTGCGCGAGCAGTTGATCCCGTTGGCCCGCCAGGTGGGCCCCGAACCGGAGCAGGCACAGACACGGGCGGCACTGTGCGCCGCGACCGTGCTGGGACTCGCGCTGACACGCTACGTCCTGCGGTTCCCGGCGAGCGTGGCGCTCAGCCGCGAGGAGATCGTGGACTGGCTCGGCCCCACAATCCAGCGGTATCTCACCGCACCCACACCCTGAAGAACGTGTCGCGGCTTGCGGAACTTGTTGCCGAGCAGCATGAGGCCGACGGGTATGTAGCCGGAAACCCACACGGTGCCCCCGCAGATCGCCAGGCCATCATGCGCAGTTGACAGAATCCGCCAGGCTCGGTGAGACGGAGGAGCGATTTCGGAGTCGGCGGTTGGCAGGCTCGCTCCCAGCGGTGTCGCGGACGATGTCGGGGAAATGGCGTCGGAAGGTGGTGTTGCTGAGTCGGAACTCACAAATCTTCACCGGGCCCACGGGGTGACCGCGCTGCTCGGAGACGGCGGATTCGTACCGCACATCCCCAAGCAGGGCGACGTGGATATCCATCCGTGGGACGCGGGGCTCGCCGCGCTGCCTGCGTAGAGGACCTAACACCGCGAAGCCCGGACCGGGCCAAGCGCGGTTTCGCCGACTGTACGGTGGTGGCGCCGACCGCCCGCGTCAGGGCTCCCTACTGGCCTGTACCGAGCCTGGTCAGCGCCTCGTCCGTCAGGCGATAGACCGTCCACTCGTCCTGCGGCCGCGCGCCCAGAGCCTCGTAGAAGCCGATCGCGGGCTGGTTCCAGTTCAGCACCGACCACTCCAGGCGCCCGTAGCCGCGCTGCACGCAGATGCGCGCCAGTTCGGTCAGCAGCGCCCGGCCGTGGCCCCCGCCGCGGGCGGACGGGCGGACGTACAGGTCCTCCAGGTAGATGCCGTGCACCCCGCGCCAGGTGGAGAAGTTGAGGAACCACAGCGCGAACCCGACCGGTTCGCCGCTCTCCTCGTCCACGGCCATGTGCGCGAAGGCCGCCGGCCGCTCCCCGAACAGCGCCTCCCGCAGCTGCTCCTCGCTCGCCCGCGCCTCCTGCGGGACCTTCTCGTACTCGGCCAGCTCGCGGACCAGGGCGTGGATCACGGGTATGTCGGCGGGGGTCGCGGTGCGAATCATGAGGGGGAGGGTAACCGGAGGAACCGTGCTGCCTCAGTGCCGTCCCGCCACCCGGTCCGCGATCCGGGCCAGGCGGGAGGACTCCGCGGCCGGGTGGAGGCGTTCGCGCCGGTCGGCGGCGCGGTAGGTGGCGTACATGCCCTGGACGCCCAGCCAGCGGAAGGGTTCCGGCTCCCACTTGCGCACCTTGTGGTCGACCCACGGCAGGTCCGTCAGCTCGGTGCGGCCGGCCTGGCCGGAGTCCTGCTGGACGAGGTCGCGCAGGGTGCGGGCGGCCAGGTTGGTGGTCGCGACGCCCGAACCGACGTAACCGCCCGCCCAGCCGAGTCCGGTGGCGCGGTCGAGGGTGACCGTGGCGCACCAGTCGCGCGGCACGCCGAGGACACCGGACCAGGCGTACTCGACGCCTACGCCCGCGAGGGCGGGGAAGAAGCGGGTCAGGATCTCCCGCAGGGCCTCGATCGTCTCCGGCTGGGTGCGGCCGTCGTTGTCGGTGCGCGAGCCGAAGCGGTACGGCACCCCGCGCCCGCCGAGCGCGATCCGCCCGTCGGCCGTGCGCTGTGCGTACATGTAGGCGTGCGCCATGTCGCCCAGGGTTTCGCGACCGTCCCAGCCGATGGCCGCCCACTGCCCCTCGGTGAGCGGCTCGGTGGCGATCATCGAGGAGTTCATGGGCAGCCAGGTGCGCCGCTGGCCCTTCAGGGAGGCGGTGAAGCCCTCCGTGCAGCGCAGGATGTAGGGGGCGCGGACCGTGCCGTAGGGCGTCACCGCGTGCTTGGGGCGGATCTCGGTCACCGGTGTCGACTCGTGGATGGTCACGCCGAGCGCCTCGACGGCCGCCGCGAGGCCCTTGACCAGCTTCACCGGGTGCAGCCGGGCGCCGTGCGGGGTCCAGGTGGAGCCCACCGCGTCGGCGACCCGGATCCGCTCCTGGGTCTCCCGGGCACCGTACAGCTCGCGGTCCTTCTCGCCGTACGACAGCTCATGCTCGTGGAAGGCCTTCAGCCGGGCCAACTGGGCGGGCGTGGTCGCCACTTCCAGCACCCCGCCCCGGTGCACGTCGGCGTCGATGCCCTCCGTGTCGGCGACCGCGACGACCTCGGCCACGGTGTCGTTCATGGCCTTCTGCAGGTGTACGGCGGCCTCGTGGCCGTGCAGCTTCGCGTACCGGTCGCGGCCCGCGATGCCGTTGTACAGCCAGCCGCCGTTGCGGCCGGAGGCGCCGTAGCCGCAGAACTTCTGCTCCAGGACGGTGATGCGGAGGAACGGGGCGGCCTTCTTCAGGTAGTAGGCCGTCCACAGGCCCGTGTACCCGCCGCCGACGATCACCACGTCGGCCGTCGCGTCCCCGGGCAGCGGCTCCCGTACCGCCGGGAGACCGTCGTCCGCGTACCAGAAGGAGATGCCGCCGTTGACGACACTGCTTGCCGAGCTGCTCATGCGCGGACGTTAACCCACAGCGCAGCCAGTGTCTCCTTCGGATTCCATGCTTTTCCGCGGCCTCTGACCAGCGGATAACAGCCGAGACCGATCAGTACGGACAGGAAGTGCCCGAAGTCGGTGAAGGTGCGGCTGGTGGCGAGCGGGACCGCGTAGATCACGAGCAGGACCGCCAGGTACGGGTACCGCCAGGGCGCCGCTATCCGGTAGGTGAGCACCGCCATCACGCCGGCCAGCGCGTAACTGACGCCGATGTCCAGGGTGTTGACCGCGGACTGCGGGGCGTGGCCGTCGTGGATCGCCATCAGCAGGGCCAGCTCGCTGATCAGCGTGGCGCCCACGTGCGCGGCCGCGCACACCACGAGCCAGCGCACGGTGCCGAGCCAGCGTTCGGCCTGGGCGTGGAAGACGGTGTAGAGCGCGGCGTACGGCAGCCAGTGCCCGCTGTCGATCCACATCGCGCTGGTGATCAGCACCCGTACGGGGTTCTGCGACAGCTCGTGGATGTTGGTCGACCGCCGCCGCAGGAAGTGCTCCTCGAACTCGGGCGACATGTGGTGCAGGGCGACCGTGGTGACGAACAGGATCAGCAGCCAGACATAGGTGCCCGGGGCGCTGCGGACGTAGGCCGCGACCGCCCGGAGCCCGCGCCGATATCGGATGATCCGGTTCACAGGCGTCAGTATGGTCGGCAAGGTGATCGAGGTGCCCGACGGGCCGGGGAGTTCCTCGCCCGGCCGGCGTCCGTGCCGGCCCCGGCGGGGCTACGCCGTCCGGGTGGCATCGTGCAGGCGATGCCGGAGCAGGTTCCCTCGGCGCTCGGTCTGGACCGGGAGTGGGCGTGGACGCCGGGGCGGGTGCTGCAGAACTGTCTGTGGGAGTTCGAGGACAACGCGGCCGGGGCCTGACACGCCGCCGGACGGCCTATCCCGCCGACAAGGGATGAAGCGGTCATACCGTACGCGATATGAAGAGATGTCACATTGCCTACCTCGCGTGCACCGCCACCCTCGCCGGCGCCGGACTGGCCGCGGCCCCCGCACCGGCCGCCCCCACGATCCTGAGGGTTCACCCCGGCGAGTCGATCCAGAAGGCGGTCGACGCCGCGAAGGCCGGGGACACCGTCCTTGTGCTCGCCGGCACCTACCACGAGAGCGTCAAGATCAGCACGCCCTGGGTGACGCTGCGGGGCGTGGGCGCCCGGACGGTGATCGCGCCGGGCGACACGAAGGCCAACTCCTGCGCCGAGAGCGGCAACGGCATCTGCGTGATCGGCACCAAGACCAAGAACGTCGAGGGCGTCACCGTCGCCGACCTGACGGTGACCGGCTTCAGCCGGGCCGGCGTGTTCGGCATGGCGACGGACACCATGACCGTGCGCGGGGTGCACGCCGACAAGAACGCCGTGTGGGGCATCGCCCAGGAGCGGTCCGTGCACGGGATCCTCCGGAGCAACCGCGCACACGACAACGGCGACGCGGGCCTGTTCCTCGCCAACACCATCAAGGAGGAGGCGGGCGCCTACGACGCCGGGCAGACGCTGGTCCAGAACAACCGCCTGGAGGGCAACCGGATCGGCATCACCGTGCGCAGGCTGCGCAACGTCACCGTCACGGCGAACCGCGTCACCGGCAACTGCGCCGGGGTGTTCGTCGTCGGCGACGAGAACCGGCCCAAGACCGGCGACGTGACCGTGACCATGAACCGGGTCACCAGCAACAACAAGTCCTGCCCGAAGACCGAGCGGCTGCCCATGCTGCAGGGCTCCGGCATCGTCCTGACCGGCACCGAGAAGACCCGGGTGACCGCGAACCAGGTCACCGGCAACACGGGCACGTCCCCGCTGTCCGGCGGCATCGTGCTCTTCAAGAGCTTCGTCGGCGTGACCAGCGACCAGAACCGGATCGACGCGAACGCGCTGCGGAACAACTCCCCGGCCGACCTCGTGAACACGGACACGGGCAAGGGCAACACCTTCGAACGCAACTCCTGCCGGGCCTCCAGGCCCGCGGGCCTGTGCTGACCGCCCGGCCACTGCCCCTGCTGGACCGACGCAGACCGAAGAAAGAGAGAGGGCGGCAGATGACGTCCGCTGAAACAGCCCCACCGCCACCCATGCGGCTGCGTGAACTCGTGTTCGGCGCGGCCTGTGCCGCCGCCGTCCGGGCCGCCGCCCGGCTGGGCGTCGCCGACGCCCTGGAGAACGAGCCGATGGCCGTCGAGGACCTCGCGGCCGCGGTGAAGACCGAACCGAAGCCGCTGCGCCGGCTGCTGCGGGCCCTGTCCTGCTACGGCGTCTTCGCCGAGCAGCCGGACGGGACGTTCGCGCACACCGGCATGTCCCGGCTGCTGCGCGAGGACGATCCGGGCAGCCTGCGCGCCATCGCCCTGTGGTGCACCGAACCGTGGACCTGGGACGCCTGGCCCAAGCTGGACGAGGCCGTGCGCACCGGCCGGAACGTCGTGGAGGACCTCTACGGCAAGGAGTTCTTCACCTACCTCAACGAGGACGCCCCGGAGTCCGCGGACGTCTTCAACCGCGCGATGACCCGCTCCAGCGAGCAGTCGGCGCGGGAGGTGGCGGCCCTGCTGGACCTGTCCGGGAGCACGTCCGTCGCGGACGTCGGCGGCGGCCAGGGACACGTGGTGGCATGCCTGCTGGACAAGTACCCGGCGATGCACGGCAGCCTGCTCGACCTGCCCCGGGTGGTCGAGAACGCCCTGCCGCGGCTGCGCGAGGGCGGCGATCTCGCCGGCCGCGCGCGGATCGTGCCCGGCGACGTCCGCGAGGCGATCCCGGTCAAGGCCGACGTCTACATCATCAAGAACATCCTGGAGTGGGACGACGAGAGCACGGCCCGGTTGCTGCGCAACGTCGTCGAGGCAGGCGGACCCGGCACCCGGGTGGTCGTCATCGAGAACCTGGTGGACGACACCCCCTCGATGCGCTTCAGCACCGCCATGGACCTGCTGCTTCTCCTCAACGTCGGCGGGGCCAAGCACACCACCGGCTCCATGGTGAGCAGGCTGACCGCGGCGGGCCTGAAGGTCGACGACATCCGGCCGGTCAACCCGTACCTGCACGCGTTCGAGTGCCACGTGCCGGGGTGACGGGGCACCCGGGCACGCCACACCGGCCGCCGGACCCGCGACGCTGCGGGTCCGGCGGCCGGTGGCCGTTCGGCAGGGCCGTACGGCTCAGTCGCGCTCCCAGACGTAGAAGCGGTGTGCCATCGCGTCCTTGGGGGACCTCCAGGTCTCCGGGTCGTACGCGCTGACGTACGCCTGCAGGCGCTCGCTGACGTCACGGAACTCGGGGTGGTTCGTCACCTTGGCGATGGCCGGTCCCGGCTCGCGCTCGGACTCGATGAGGTGCAGGTACACATCGCCGAACTGGAAGAGGCTGCGCCGCACGACACCGACGAGGTGGGGCAGCTCTCCGCGGTCGGACTCCTCGAACACCTTGGCGATGCCGGGGGCGGAGCCCGGGGCCATCCGGGCGACGATCAGGGCCTGGTGCATGGACGTGCTCCTTGGTCGGTTCAGTCGGCCAGGGCCGGTGCGGGCCGGTGTCCGGTGGCGGCCTTCTCGATCTTGTCCCGGATGAGGGCCAGCTGGATCTTGGAGTTCCGGTTGATGTTGTCGGTCATCCACTCGTCGTCGACCGGGGCCTCCGGCTTCATCGCGAAGTCCTGCGTCCACACCATCCGGGTGCCGGCGGGCACCTCCTCGTACCGCCAGTGGATGTCCATGTGGGCGAAGGGGCCGGTCTCGACGCGGCGGGCCTTCACGGTGAGGGTGTCGCGGTCGGGCTCGCGCTCGGAGACCCAGCTCCAGACGGTGCCGTTGTCGTCCGGGTGCATGGTCAGCCGGAACGTCGTCTTCTTCCCCTCCCGGGAGAGGATCTCGACGGACGCGTACTCGCTGAACAGCTGGGGCCAGCGCTCCAGGTCGTTGGTCATGTCCCAGACCAGGTCCAGCGGTGCGGCGATCGTGATCTCGTTCTTGGTGTGTCCTGCCATCTCAGGCTCCTGCCATCAGGGTGCTGTTGACGAGGTCGAGGAACTGCCGGGGCGTCTTGCAGCGCTCCGCGTCGGGCGGCATCGCGGTGCCGTGCCGGTTCTCCAGCTCACCGACGATGCCGAGCAGGCCGAGCGAGTCGACACCGAGGGCGTCGAAGCCGGACTCGCCCAGCTCCAGCAGCGATTCCGCGGGGACGGTGACCCCGGCGGCCTTCTTCATCAGCGCGGCCAGTTCTTCCACGGTGATCTGTGCGGTCATGCGATTACCTCCTGTACTGCTGGGCGTGGTCGGCGCCGTGCCGGAGCACCAGCGCCGAGTTCGACCCCATGAGTCCGCGGCTGAGCACCAGCGCCGTGCGCAGCTCGGCGACGCGGGCGCGGCCGGTCACGAGGTCGAGGTCGTGGCAGACGTCGACGACGTTCGGGGTCGGCGGGACCAGTCCGTGCTCCATCGCGAGCACGGCCGCGGCGGTGTCCAGCACGGGCGCCGCGCAGTAGCCCCGCCCGATACCGGTCTTCGGCGCCGTGACCGGCACCCGGCTGCCGTGCGCGCCGAGGGCGTCGGCGAGCGCGAGCGCCTCGGCCCGGTCCGCCTCCGGGACCCCGAGGGCGTCGGCGAAGACGACGTCGATCTCCTCGGGTGCGCAGCCGGCCTCGTCCAGGGCCTGCCGGACGGCGTGGGCGAGGCCCTCCCTGGACTCGGCCCAGCGGGAGGCGCCGGTGAAGGTGGCCCCATGGCCGGCGACGAAGGCCCGGACGTCCGCGCCGCGCTCGCGGGCGGACGCCTCCGCCTCGACGACGAGCATGGCGCCACCCTCGGACGGCACGAACCCGCAGGCGCCCTCCGTGAACGGCCGGTAGGCGCGGGCCGGGTCCGCCTCGGTGCTCAGCTCCCGGTAGCCGAGCTGGCAGACCGCCGAGTACGGCGCCAGCGGCGCCTCGGTGGAGCCGGCCACGATCACGTCGGTGCCGCGCCGCACCGCCCGCGCCGCGTGCGCGAGGGCATCCAGACCGCCGGCCTCGTCGGAGGCGACCACCGAGCAGGGCCCCTTGAACCCGCGGCGGATGGAGATCTGGCCGGTGCTCGCGGCGTAGAACCAGGCGATGGACTGGTACGGGCCGACGAACCGGCTGCCCTTGCCCCACAGCCGCTGCAGCTCGCGCTGGCCGAACTCGCCGCCCCCGGACCCGGCGGCGGTGACCACGCCGATGGAGTAGGGCTCCCCGGAGGTGTCGGCCTGCCCGAGCCGGGCGTCCTCCAGCGCGAAGTCGGCCGCGGCCATGGCGAAGTGCGTGAACCGGTCGGTCTGGACGAGGAACCGCTCCTCGATCGTCACCGCCGGATCGAAGGCGCGGACCTCGCCGGCCACCTTCAGCGGAAGGTGCTCACAGCCCTCGCGGGTGACCCGGTCGAGGACGCTGAGGCCTTCCTGGGTCGCCTTCCAGAAGGTGTCGGTGCTGGTGCCGTTGGGCGCGACCACCCCGATGCCGGTGACGGCCGCGCGTCGGTCATGCGGTTCGCTCATCGTGTCCTCTCCCTCGTCCGGTCCCTCGTTCGGGTCAGGACCACCGCGGACTGGAAGCCCCCGAACCCGCTGCCCACGGACAGGACGCTGGTCAGCTTCCGTTCGCGGGCGACGCGCGGGACGTAGTCCAGGTCGCACTCGGGGTCGGGGGTCTCGTAGTTCGCGGTCGGGGGTATGACCTGCTTGGCCAGCGCCAGCACACAGGCGACCACCTCGATCGCCCCGATCGCCCCGAGGGAGTGCCCCACCATCGACTTGATGGAGCTCATGGGGGTGTCGTAGGCGTGGTGGCCGAGCGCCCGCTTCACGGCCGCCGTCTCGTGGCGGTCGTTCTGCCGGGTGCCGGAGCCGTGCGCGTTGACGTAGTCGATCGCCGTGGGGTCGAGCCGGGCGTGGTCGAGCGCGGTGTCGATCGCCCGGGCCATCTCCAGGCCTTCGCTGGTCAGGCCGGTCATGTGGTAGGCGTTGCCGAAGGTGGCGTAGCCGCCGAGCTCGCAGTACACGTGCGCGCCGCGGGCCCGGGCGTGCTCCAGCTCCTCCAGGACGAGCACCGCACCGCCCTCGCCCATGACGAACCCGTCACGGTTGTTGTCGAAGGGCCGGGAGGCGTGTGCGGGGTCGTCGTTGTTCGGGGACGTTGCCTTGATCGCGTCGAAGCACGCCATGGTGATCGGGGAGATCGGCGAGTCCGACGCGCCGGCTATGCAGATGTCGGCGCGGCCCTCCTCGACCGTGTGGAAGGCGTACCCGACCGCATCCAGGCCCGAGGTGCAGCCGGTGGAGACGGTCTGCACCGGACCCTGCGCGCCGAAACGTTCCGCCACCGCGGAGGCGACCGTGCTGGGCGAGAACGCCCGGTGCAGATGCGGCTCCGCCTCGCGGTGGTCGACGTCCCAGCGCTGCCCGCGGTGGCTGACCAGGACGTAGTCGTGCTCCAGGCGGGTGGTGCCACCGACCGCGGTGCCCACCGAGACCCCGATCCGCCAGGGATCCTCCCGGGCCAGGTCGAGGCCCGAGTCCCGGACCGCCTCCGCCCCGGCGACCAGGGCGAACTGGATGTACCGGTCCGCCCGGGCGACCTGGTCCGCGTCCAGGCCGTGGCCCGCCGGGTCGAAGTCGCACTCGGCGGCGATCCGCGACCTGAGCCCCGAGGGGTCGAAGAAGGTTATGCCCCGCGTCGCGGTCCGGCCGTCGGCAAGAAGATCCCAGAATGCCGGTACGCCGATGCCGCCCGGAGCAACGATGCCTATGCCAGTGACCGCCACGCGCCGGGTCATGAGCGAACCCGACCCCGGTCGGCCGCCTGCGCGGCACCCGTCGGCACGGGCTCGGTGACCACTGCGGCGGCCCCGATGACCTCCGTCTCCTCGGTGTCGACATGGCCCAGCTGCGGCCGCGGGGCCAGCGGCCCCAGGTGGAAGACGATGCGCGCCTCCACCTTGCCGACGTTGCGGAAACGGTGCCGCATGTAGGCCGGGATCATCAGACCCTGCTCGGGCCTGAGCGAGTGCGGCTCGCCGTCCAGGTCCACCTCCAGCTGCCCGCAGACGACGTAGACGAACTCCTCGGAGTACGGGTGGTAGTGCTCGCCGATGCGGTCACCGGGCTGCACGATGGCCACGCCCATGAAGCCGCTGGTGGAGCCGACCGTGGCCGGGGTGAGCATGGCGCGCAGGTCGCCACCTCGCCGGACGTTGGGCTCGACCTCACTGAGGTCCACGATTTTCGGACGGGGTTTGATGGACAACGTTTCCTCCGTTGGATGTCTGCGTCGGCGCTTGGCGTGGGAGACCCGGACGTCGGATCAGGCGTCCGGCGAACGGCGGTCGGTGATCAGGTCCATGCGGGCGGCCTCGGCGTCGAGCAGCTCGCGCACCTCGGCGGCCGCCCGGGAGTCCCGCGGCAGCGCCTCGACGTCCCGGTCGCCGCGCATGTCGACCAGCCGGACGACGACGTCGTCACGCTGGAAGACCGTGCTGCGCAGGACCGGGCTCGCCGGATCGTCAGCGGCCGCCGAGTCGGCCCGGGCGAGCAGCTCGGCCAGCCGGATCCCGCGGCCGGGCCGGGCCGGGTAGTACAGGGCCTGCCGCATCCCCTCCGGCTGGTCGTCCGCGCTGACGTGGTGCACGGCCGGCAGCGCCGCCCGGGTGAAGAAGACCCTGGCCGACTCCGGGTCGTCGAGGTCGCGGTCCTGTTCCAGATACGGGTTGATCGCCTCCTCCACGGCCCGCACCTCCGGCTGCCGGGCCACGTGCCGCAAAGCCGCGAGCAGGTCGCCCCGCACCTCGATGGCCCGCACCACCCGGTTGCCGTGCATGAACAGCGAGGTCCGGCACAGCCGTGTGCTGTCGTCCACCCGGGCCTCGGGCGAGGCGTAGTCCGCGAGGATCTTCGCGACCTTCTCCTCGCTGCCGGGCTTGACCGTGAAGGTCAGCGCGTGCCGGATCACCCCGTCGCCGATCCGCGGGTGGGCCTGCAGCCGGCGCTCTCCCGACTCGGCGTGCTGCGCCACCCCGCCGGTCTCGCGCACGATGTGGAACCGCAGCGACCGGGTGTCCCGGACACAGCTGTGCAGCGGCTGCACCATCTGCACGTGCTCCTCGCTGTTCACCCAGGTGAGGAACGGCGGGGCACTCTCCCACTCACTCGTGATGAGCCATTGGGATGGATTCTCGATGGACTGGCAGAGTTGATCGCTGACATGCCCGGGCACGGACGCAACCTGGTTGCACAGCTGCTCGTACGCCTCGAGGAACTGCTGCTGTGCACCGTCGTAGACGTCGACCAGGAGGACGACCCGAAGCCGGGAGCCGTCGAACACGGACTGGGAGACACGCTTCGACACCTCGCGGGTCGGCGTTTCTGAAAGACGTTCAGACGTCGTGGTCACCTGTACACATCTCCTTCGCGGGCAGAGGCGACGTCCGCCGCTCAGGACGCGACGGCAGCGTTCCTTGATCCTGTGCCGGTCCCCACGGGCCCGCGACTCGTATGAACCACGCGGGTGATTGGGCACGCGGAGCGGGCGCCACCGGGCAAGAGAACTCACAGGCGCCCCACACGCTCACCCCTGCCTCTGGAGGCTTCGATGCATCAAAAAGCCGACCACCGGGTCCCCGTCCTCATCGTGGGCGGCTCTCTGGTGGGCCTGTCCATGTCCGTGTTCCTGGGCCGTCTCGGTGTGCGGCACATGCTCGTCGAGCGGCACTCCGGGACCTCGATCCACCCGCGCGGACGCGGCAACAACGTGCGGACGATGGAGCTGTTCCGGGTGGCCGGCATCGAGCCGGACATCAAGGCGGCGGCCTCACTCCTGGCGGACAACCACGGCATCCTGCAGACACCCACCCTTGTGGGTGATGCGGGCGAATGGCTCTTCAAGCACATCGACCCGGGCGGCGGACTCGCGAGGTTCAGCCCCACCAGCTGGTGCCTGTGCAGCCAGAACGACCTCGAACCCGTCCTCGTGGACAGCGCCCGCGAACTCGGCGGCGACCTGCGCTACTTCCACCAGATGGAGTCCTTCGACCAGGACGCCGACGGAGTGACGGCGACCGTCCTGGACCGTGCCACCGAGAAGCGGTACACCGTCCGCGCGGACTACCTGGTCGCGGCCGACGGCCCCCGCAGCCCCGTCCGGCACGCGCTCGGCATCGGCCAGACGGGCCCCGGCGACCTCTTCGCGAACGTCAGCGTGACGTTCAGGTCGACGAGGCTGGCCGAAGTGGTCGGCGACCGGCGCTTCATCTGCTGCTACCTCACCCACCCGGACGCCGACGGCGCCCTGCTGCCCGTCGACAACAAGGAACGCTGGGTCTTCCACGTCCCCTGGCACCCCGAGCGCGGCGAAACCCTGGAGGAGTTCACCCAGGAACGCCTCCGCAGCCACATCAGCCGGGCCGTGGGCGTACCCGGCCTCGACGTGGAAATCACCGGAAAGGCGTCCTGGCGCGCGGCCGAACGGGTCGCCGACCGGTACGCGTCCGGCAGGGTCTTCCTCGCCGGCGACTCCGCGCACGAGATGTCCCCGACCGGCGCCTTCGGCTCCAACACCGGCATCCAGGACGCCCACAACCTGGCGTGGAAGCTGGCCGCCGTCCTCGACGGCTGGGCGGGCCCCGGCCTGCTGTCGAGCTACGACACCGAGCGCCGCCCGGTCGCCCGCGCCACCAGCGCCCGCGCCTCCGCCCGCTCCGTCGAACACAGCCACCCCGGCTTCGCCCCCGCCCCCGGCGTCGGTGGCGGCAAGCGCGGCGGCGTCCTCAACGTCGTCCTCGGCTACCGCTACCCCCAGGGCGCCGCGCTCGGCACCGACCCGGACCAGCCGGTCGTCCCCGACGGCCTGGACCTGACCGGACAGCCCGGCACCCGCGCCCCCCACCTCTGGCTGCGCCGCGCCGGACAGCGCCTGTCCACCCTCGACCTGTACGAGCGCTCGCTGGTCCTGCTCACCGACGCCCCGGACGACGCGGGCTGGCACGGGGCGGCCCGCAGCATCGCCGACACGGACGGCGTACGCCTGGACGCATACCGCATCGGCCCGGGCGCCGACGCGGACCTGACGTACGACACCGAAAACGCCGGGAGCCCCGGGAACCCCGGGAACGCCGAGAACGCCGAGAGCACGGACTGGGCACGGGCCCACGGCACCAGCGCGGACGGCGCGGTCCTTGTCCGCCCGGACGGCTTCGTGGCCTGGCGGGCCCCCGGCGCCGTACCCGACCCGCAGACCGTCCTGCGCAAGGCGCTGAGGGCGCTGCTCCACACCGCCTGACCTGCACGCCTGACCTGCACAGACGGAGAGGGCCACCCGCACTGTGCGTGCGGGTGGCCCTCGTCCTGCCGAGCCCCCTGTCGGATTCGAACCGACGACCTTCGCTTTACAAGAGCGGCGCTCTGACCAGCTGAGCTAAGGAGGCGTGCGCATGTGCGCCCGTGCAGTGTACCCAGGTCCGCGGCGCCCCTTGTCGAAAATTTCCGCGAAGTTCAGAGTCGCCCGAGTACTGACAGACGAGTGAACGGCAGGTACCGTCCTGAACCAGTTCGCTCATGTGGACTACACAACCACCTTCCTACAACGGATCGTCCGGCACGTTCCTGCCGGTAGAAGGGGGCCCATCACCATGGCCACTGTCACGTTCGACAAGGCGACCCGGATCTACCCGGGTTCCACCAAACCCGCCGTCGACCAGCTCGACATCGCGATCGAGGACGGCGAGTTCCTCGTCCTGGTCGGCCCGTCCGGTTGCGGAAAGTCCACCTCCCTGCGGATGCTCGCGGGCCTGGAGGACGTCAACGCCGGCGCCATCCGCATCGGTGACCGCGATGTCACCCACCTGCCGCCCAAGGACCGGGACATCGCCATGGTGTTCCAGAACTACGCGCTCTACCCGCACATGACGGTCGCCGACAACATGGGCTTCGCCCTCAAGATCGCCGGCGTCAACAAGGCGGAGATCCGGCAGAAGGTCGAGGAGGCCGCGAAGATCCTCGACCTCACCGAGTACCTGGACCGCAAGCCGAAGGCGCTCTCCGGCGGTCAGCGCCAGCGGGTCGCCATGGGCCGCGCGATCGTCCGCGAGCCCCAGGTCTTCCTCATGGACGAGCCGCTGTCCAACCTGGACGCCAAGCTCCGCGTCTCCACCCGTACGCAGATCGCGTCCCTCCAGCGCCGCCTGGGCATCACCACCGTCTACGTCACCCACGACCAGGTCGAGGCCATGACGATGGGCGACCGGGTCGCCGTGCTCAAGGACGGCCTCCTCCAGCAGGTCGACTCGCCGCGCAACATGTACGACAAGCCCGCGAACCTCTTCGTCGCCGGCTTCATCGGCTCCCCCGCCATGAACCTGGTCGAGGTCCCGATCACCGACGGCGGCGTGAAGTTCGGCAACAGCGTCGTCCCCGTCAACCGGGACGCCCTGACGGCCGCCGCCGACCGGGGTGACCGCACGGTGACGGTCGGTGTCCGGCCCGAGCACTTCGACGTGGTCGAGCTGGGCGGGGGTGCCGCCACCTCCCTGGCCAAGGACAGCGCGGACGCCCCGGCCGGTCTCGCCGTCTCCGTGAACGTCGTCGAGGAGCTGGGCGCCGACGGCTACGTCTACGGCACCGCCGAGGTCGGCGGCGAGCTCAAGGACCTGGTCGTCCGCGTCAACGGCCGCCAGGTGCCGGAGAAGGGCTCCACCCTGCACGTGGTGCCGCGTCCGGGCGAGACCCACGTGTTCTCGACCTCCACGGGCGAGCGCCTCTCCGACTGACCGGCCTGACCCGCCTGAGCGGCGCAGTTGCGCCGAGGTTGACGAAAGGGGCCCCGCGAACCGCCGCGGGGCCCCTTTCGCTGCGTGAGATATCCCGGCAGAGCGATCATTTCGGGCGCCGCGCGTCAACCCCCTACCCAGAAAGAAGCGAATCTTCATCGCCCATAAGGGTGACCAAATGTCGCCAAATCATTACTGCGCGCTACCCTCACACGCGTGAAGCACTCCACCAACCCTCAGACGCGACGCGGCCACCGAGGCGGCCCTGCCCGCCGGATCGGCCGCACTCTCGCCCTCGTCCTGCCCGTCGTCCTGGTGCTCTCGGGAACCCTCGCGGTCACCCGGGTCAACTGGACGGGCAGCCCGTCCAGCCCGCTGCTCACCGCCTCGGACGTCTCCTCGGGAGAGGTCTCCGACAAGGCGGTCTCCAGCGCCCCGCAGGACGTGCTCCGCGACAAGCTGATGACCGAGCTGCAGCACGAGGACCCGGGCGTCGTCCTCACCCACCTCCAGCAGGCGGTCAACGGCCACCCCTCGCTCGCGCAGCACTGCTCCTCCATCGCCCGCTCCCTGGGCAGGGCCGCCGTGCGCATCTACGGCGCCTCGCGCGCACAGTCGTACGCCCGCCCGGTCTGCGACACCTCCTTCGCCAGCGGCATCCTGGCCGCGCAGGGCTGAACAGCAGTTGGGAAGTCGGTAACGGCTCCTTAAGGAGCTTGTTGCGGTCGGAATCCCGGCCGGGGCGCCACGTACAGTTCGGGGCATGACCCATCCGAACGCCGCGTCGCGCCCCACTCAAGCCGTCGTCCTGGCCGGTGGCCAGGGCTCACGGCTGCGTCCCTACACCGACGACCGGCCCAAGCCGATGGTCGAGATCCCCGGCACGGGGACTCCGATCATCGGCCACCAGCTGGCCTGGCTCGCCGAAGAGGGCGTGACGGACGTGGTGGTCTCCTGTGGCCACCTCGCCGAGGTCCTGCAGAAGTGGCTGGACTCGGCCGACCTGCCGCTGTCCGTCACCACCGTCGTGGAGACGGAGCCCCTCGGCCGCGGCGGCGGACTCAAGTACGCCGCCGCGCATCTCCCCCACCCCGACCGGCCCTGGTACGCCACCAACGGCGACATCTGGACCCGCTTCTCCCTGCGGGACATGGCCGACTTCCACACCGAGCGGGATGCTGTCGCGACGTTGGCGTTGGCCCGGCCCCGGATTCCCTGGGGTGCGGTGAAGACCGACGGCTTCGGGCACATCACCGACTTCATCGAGGCGCCGCCGTCCACGTTCGAGATCAACGCGGGTGTGTATGTGTTCTCGCCCGAGTTCCGTGCGCTGCTGCCGGAGCGCGGGGATCATGAGCGGACCACGTTTCCTCGGCTTGCCCGGGAGCGGAAGCTGGCGGGGTTCCCCATTCCGCAGGGTGCCTATTGGCGGGCTATCGACACGGCGAAGGATCTGACCGAGGCGGCCAAGGAATTGGCGGCGCTGGGTCGCTGACAGTTCCGTCCGTGCGTGAAAAGGCCCCGTACCTCGGGAGGTACGGGGCCCTTTGTGTTCCTGATTCCGCTAGCCCAGCAGGCCGCCCACCAGGCCCTGGTCGCCGGAGGACGAGTTGCCGTTGCCGCCCGAGGACGGGCTGCCGCCCGTCGACGTGCCGCCGGTGCTGGTCGGGCCCGCCGTCGTGCTCGGGGCGCCGCCCGTGGGGGAGGACTGGTGGGGCGGGGCCTGGCCCGAGGTGCCCTGGGTCTGGCTGGGTGTCGTGGTGGTGGCGCCGGCGCTGCGGTGCGCGCCCGGGGTCGCCGCCGCCCCGGAGGGGCTCGCGCCGGCCGTGGCGCCCCCGCTGGGCGAGCTGGAGGCCGACGGGGTGGTCCGGTGCCGCTTGCCGGGCTCCTGGGGCAGCGAGGAACCGGGCAGGTTGTTGCGGGGGGCCTCGCCGGGGCCGGGGACGACCACGCGGCTGGAGTCGCGCACGGCGCCGCCCAGCAGGGAGCCGACGAGCAGGGTGAGGCCGACCGTGACGGCTGTGACGAGGGCGCCGCGGCGCAGGACGTAGCGGCGCAGCTCCCAGATGTCGGAGCGGGGCCCGAGCCGGCGCCAGGCACTGCCGGCGAGGCGGCCGTCGACGGAGTAGACGGGGGCGCCGGCGATGATCAGCGGGGACCAGGCGGCGAGGTAGATGATGTCGGGGGCGTCGTAGGCCGGGACCGTCTTCCAGCTGACGGTGACGATCAGGGCGGCGGAGAGCAGGGCGCCGACCACGGCGGCCACGCGCTGCCAGCAGCCGAGGACGGTCAGGACGCCCACGACCACCTGGAGGAAGGCGATCACCAGGCCGGAGCCGACCGGGTGGTGCAGGGCGAACTGGCGCAGCGGCTCGGCGACTTCCCAGGGGTGCAGGGTGTTGAGCCACTTGACCATGGAGCCGCGCTTGCCGCCGTCGAAGAAGACGGGGTCGCACAGCTTGCCCATGCCGGCGTAGATGGAGATGAAGCCGAGGAAGATGCGCAGGGGGAGCAGGACCACGCCGAGGTTCATCCGGCGGCCGGGGTAGTAGGCGTGCCGGGCCGGGTCGTCGCCGTGGCGCTGGGCGGGGCGTTCCCCCGCGGCCTCGGCGGACTCCTCGTAGTCGTCGAACTCGTCGTCGTAGTCCGGGTCGTCGTAGTCGGGTTCGTCGTAGGCCGGTTCGTCGTAGGCGCTGCCCAGTCTGTGCAGGGGGGGCAGGAGTCGGGTGCCGTCGTCGGGGGAGGTGCGCTGGTGGCCGACGACAGGGGTCTCGACGGTCTGGTCGAGGTCGTCGTAGACGTCGGCGTACCCGGTCCCGACACGCGGGATGACCTGGGTGGCGCCGGCCTCGGCGGGCTCGTCGGCGTGGCGGACGCTGCTGCCCCGCACGGCCTGGAGCAGCCGGTGGGCGCCGGTGTCGTCGGGGGCGGACTTGCCGCTCCACACGACGGGGCGGCGGCGGCCGGCCGCGCCGGCGCCGGACCGGGCCGCCGTGCCCACGACCGGCACGCGGGCGGTGTCCTGGGTGGCGCTCAGGTGCCGGGCGATCCGCGGGGACCGACTGCGTTTCGCCGACGCGCCCAGCTGCACGCGGAAGCTGACGTGATTGACGATGACCTGCGCCGGATCGCTCGGCACCTTCACCATGCTCAGCGCGGGAGCGTCGTCGTATCCCGACGAGCGGTCCCCCGTGGGTGTGCGGGGTGTTCTGGTGTCCACACGCATCTAACCGAGTGACGTGGAGTTAGGACACTGCTTTGACCGGGCGGATGTGTCCGGACCGCGTCAAAGCGGCCCGGAACGCCATACGGGCGCCGAAATTACCCCTGCCGGGTGAGATTCCGGACGCGTGTTCAGCTCCGCCTGCGCGCCGCCTCATACAGCACGATGCCCGCCGCCACACCGGCGTTGAGGGACTCCGCGCCACCCGGCATCGGGATCCGCACGCGGAAGTCGCAGGTCTCGCCGACCAGGCGGGACAGGCCCTTGCCCTCGCTGCCGACCACGATGACGACCGGGCCGCCGAGGGCCTCCAGCTCGCCGAGTTCGACCTCGCCGTCGGCGGCCAGACCGACGACCGCGATACCGGCCTTCTTGTAGGCCTCCAGGGCCCGGGTGAGGTTGGTGGCGCGGGCGACCGGCGTGCGGGCGGCCGTACCGGCGGAGGTCTTCCAGGCACCGGCGGTCATGCCGGCCGAGCGGCGCTCGGGGACGACCACGCCGTGGCCGCCGAAGGCGGAGACGGAGCGGACGACGGCGCCGAGGTTGCGCGGGTCGGTGACGCCGTCCAGCGCGACGATCAGCGGGTCGGCGCCCTCGTCGTAGGCCGCGTCGGCGAGGTCCTCGGGGTGCGCGTACTCGTACGGCGGGACCTGCAGGACCAGGCCCTGGTGGTTGAGGCCGTTCGTCATGCGGTCCAGCTCGGGGCGCGGGGCCTCCATCAGGTTGATGCCACCGCGCTCGGCGGCGAGCTGGAGGGCCTCGCGGACGCGCTCGTCGTTGTCGATGAACTGCTGGACGTAGAGGGTGGAGGCGGGTACGCCCTCGCGGAGCGCCTCGACCACCGGGTTACGGCCGACGACCATCTCGGACGTCGACCTGCCGGCGCCCCGGCGCTGCTGCGGGCGACCCTGCGCACGGCGGACCTTCGCGGCCGCGGCGCGCTGCTTGGCGTGGCCCTTGCGCATCTCGGCGGGCGGGGTCGGACCCTTGCCCTCCAGGCCTCGGCGCCGCTGGCCGCCGCTGCCGACCTGCGCGCCCTTCTTGCCGGACATGCGACGGTTGTTCGCGGCCATGAGTTATCTGCTCCGTGAGAGATTTCGTACGTACGTCTTATGCAGTGTGCCGCCCGGAGGGCCGGGCGGCACAGTCGATCAAGCGGGCTAGCGCTGGCCGAGGCTCCAGCGCGGGCCCTGCGGGCTGTCCTCGATGACCAGTCCGGCCTGGCCCAGCTGGTCGCGGATGGCGTCGGCGGTGGCCCAGTCCTTGCGGGCGCGGGCGGACTCGCGCTGGTCGAGGACGAGCCGTACGAGGCTGTCGACCACGCCGTGCAGGTCCTGGCCCCGGTCGGACTCCCCCGCCCAGTGCTCGTCGAGCGGATCGAGGCCGAGGACGCCGAGCATGGCCCGCACCTCGGCGAGCCGGGCGACGGCGGCCTCCTTGTCGTCGGCGGCCAGCGCGCTGTTGCCCTGCCGGACGGCCGTGTGCACGACAGCCAGTGCCTGCGGGACGCCGAAGTCGTCGTCCATCGCCTCGGCGAACG
This sequence comes from Streptomyces sp. NPDC031100, assembly GCF_055570785.1. Lineage (NCBI taxonomy): Bacteria > Bacillati > Actinomycetota > Actinomycetes > Kitasatosporales > Streptomycetaceae > Streptomyces > Streptomyces sp. NPDC031100. Next base: position 123,964 of record NZ_JBVIGN010000008.1, on the reverse strand, counting down.
CGGGCGGGACCTCGGCGGACGGCTCGACGGTCTTCCCGGCCAGCTCGGTGACCCGCTGCACGAAGCCCTCGATCCGCGCGAACGCGGACTCGGCCTCGCGCAGCGACTCCTCGCTGTACTCGATCATCGAGCGGTAGTGCGGGCTGCCGAGGTAGTAGCGCAGGACGATGGGGCGCCACTGCTTGACCATCTCGGAGACCAGGACGCTGTTGCCGAGCGACTTGGACATCTTGTCGCCGGCCATGGTCACCCAGGCGTTGTGCGCCCAGTACTGGGCGAAGTCGTCGCCGTAGGCCTTGGCCTGGGCGATCTCGTTCTCGTGGTGCGGGAAGATCAGGTCGAGGCCGCCGCCGTGGATGTCGAAGGCGGTGCCGAGGTACTTGTGCGCCATCGCCGAGCACTCCAGGTGCCAGCCCGGGCGGCCCGGTCCCCACGGGGTCGGCCAGGTCGGCTCCCCCGGCTTGGCGGACTTCCACATGGCGAAGTCGCGCGGGTCCCGCTTGCCGGTCTCGCCCTCGCCGGACGGCTGCAGCAGGTTGTCCAGCTCCTGCCGGGACAGCTCCAGGTACTGCGGGAAGGACCGTACGTCGAAGTAGACGTTGCCGTCGGCCTCGTAGGCGTGCCCGCGCTCGATCAGGCCCTGCATCATCTCGACCATCTCGGTGATGTGGCCGGTGGCGCGCGGTTCGTAGGTCGGCGGCAGGCAGCCGAGGGCGTCGTAGCCCTCGTTGAACGCACGCTCGTTCTCGTACCCGATCGACCACCACGGGCGGCCCTGCTCATGGGCCTTGGCGATGATCTTGTCGTCGATGTCCGTGACGTTCCGGACGAACGTCACGTCATAGCCGCGGTACTGGAACCAGCGGCGCATGATGTCGAAGTTGAGGTAGGACCGGACGTGCCCGATGTGGGGTGCGGCCTGCACGGTGGCGCCACACAGGTAGATCGAGACACAACCCGGCTTGATCGGGGTGAAGTCACGGATCTGCCGGGCACCGGTGTCGTACAGGCGAATAGTCACCACTCCAGGGTAGTGGGCGCGGAGTGGTGCCTCGTGCCGCTTGCCTCAGAACATTCCCACGACCTTCTCCGGCGTGATCCTGACGATCACACGGTCGGCGTCCTGGGCGGAGGCCGGGTTGAAATCCGCGTACTTCTTGCCGGTGTACTTCATCGACAGTTCGTCGATCAGGCCCTCGGCGCCCTCCGTGCTCAGCTCCGCGGTGCCCCGGATCTCGCCGTAGACGTACGGCATCTGGGGGTCCTGGACGACGACGCTCACCCGGGGGTCGCGGTCGATGTTCTTCTTCTTGCGGCGGTCGACGGTCGTGGAGAACAGGATCTGGTCTCCGTCCCGCTTCACCCACACCGGGGACAACTGCGGGCTGCCGTCGGGCTGGATCGTGCCGACCACGATGAAGACGGGACCGTCGAGCAGGGACTTGAGCCGGTCGGTCAGGACGGCGGGCATGGGGGTACCTCCTCGGTCACAGGTGACTCTGCAGGCACCCTCGCACGCCCTCAGCTCACCCGCACCACGAGCGCCGTGGCCACCGCCATGAGTCCCTCCTCGCGGCCGGGGAAGCCGAGGCCGTCGGTCGTCGCGCCGGACACCGACACGGGTGCGCCCGCCGCCTCCGAGAGGATCTTCTGTGCCTCGTCGCGACGCTTGCCGATCTTCGGGCGGGGGCCGACCACCTGGACGGCGACGTTGCCGATGACGAACCCGGCCTCGCGCACGATCCGGGCGGCCTCGGTGAGCAGGGTCACCCCGGAGGCGCCGGACCACTCGGGGCGCCCGGTGCCGAAGTGCTGCCCGAGGTCGCCGAGCCCGGCGGCGGAGAAGAGCGCGTTGCAGGCGGCGTGCGCGACCACGTCGGCGTCGGAGTGCCCGGCCAGGCCCGGCCCCTCGCCCTCCCACTTCAGGCCGGCGCACCACAGCTCGCGGCCGTCCTCGAAGGCGTGGATGTCGGTGCCGATGCCGACCCGGGGCAGCGGGAAGGGGGCGTCAGAAGCCATCGTTGAGCCTCCTGCGGGCCAGGACCGCCTCGGCGAGGACCAGGTCGAGGGGCCGGGTGACCTTGAAGGCCTCCTCGTGGCCGGGGACGGTGACGACAGCGAGGCCGAGCTGCTCGACCATGCTCGCGTCGTCGGTGACGTCCTCGGTGACGGTCTCGTGGGCGCGGACCAGGGTCGCGCGGTCGAAGCCCTGCGGAGTCTGCACGGCACGCAGCCGGGCCCGGACGGGCGTGGCCACGACCGGCTCGGGGTCGCCCGGGACGGCCGCGGGCTCGACCTCCTTGACGGTGTCGGCGAGCGGCAGCGCGGGGACCACGGCGGGGGCGCCCTCGCGTACGGCCTCGATGACCGCGTCGACGGTGTCGACGGGGACGAGCGGGCGGGCTGCGTCGTGGACGAGGACGATGCCGTACTCGGGCGGCAGGGCGTCCAGGCCGAGCCGCACCGACTCCTGGCGGCTGTCCCCGCCGGGGACGACGAGGAAGTCCGTGCGCTCGGGCAGCGCGTGCGCGTCGAGCAGGGACTTGACCTCGGCCGCGCCGTCGGGCGGGGCGACCACGATCACCAGGGAGACATGGCGGGACGCGGCGAGGGCGCGGACCGCATGGATCAGCATGGGCGTGCCGTTCAGCGCGCGGAGCGCCTTGGGGGCGCCCGGGCCGAGCCGTACGCCCCGGCCGGCGGCGGGAATCACGGCGGCGACGGGGATCTGCGCGGGCGAAGGGCGCGAATCGTCAGACATCGGTTCCTGTCAGGTTTGTGTGCTCGACCTAGGTGGGTATGGCCTGGAGGAGTGCCGGGCGCGACGCCTTGACCGGACCCTTCCGTGACCCTGGTCGAGCCATCTGCCCGGGCCCGGCACATCAAGTATCGGGGGGTTTCCTTCGAGGTGAACGGCAGGCGTTACGGCGTCCTCATGCCGGCCGGACTATTTCCGGGGACGAACATGCCGCAGCGCCCGGCGACAGGTTCAGTGTCATCGGGCACCGCGGCATTTTCACTGTGCTGAACGTGCTGAGGGCAGCGCAGGCCACCGGCGCGTCAGGAGGCGAGCACCTCGTCGAGCAGGGCCTCGGCCTTGTCCTCGTTCGTGTTCTCCGCGAGAGCGAGCTCGCTCACCAGGATCTGGCGGGCCTTGGCGAGCATGCGCTTCTCACCGGCGGACAGTCCGCGCTCGCGCTCACGACGCCACAGGTCACGCACGACTTCCGCGACCTTGATGACATCGCCGGAGGCGAGCTTCTCCAGGTTTGCCTTGTAGCGACGCGACCAGTTCGTGGGCTCTTCGGCATACGGCGCGCGCAGCACCTCGAAGACCCGGTCCAGTCCGTCCTGACCGACCACATCACGCACGCCCACGAACTCAGCATTGTCCGCCGGCACACGCACCGTCAGATCACCCTGGGCGACCTTCAGCACCAAGTAGGTCTTGTCCACGCCTTTGATCTGGCGAGTTTCGATGGCCTCGATCAGCGCGGCCCCGTGATGGGGATAGACCACGGTGTCGCCAACCTTGAACGTCATGTGACAGGTACCCCTTCCGTGGCTATCCAGGGTAACACGGATACGGCGTCTTCTGAATGGCGTTTTCGCAGGTCAGGGCATATCTCAGGGCTTGACAACAGCGACAGGAACGTGCTGCGAGGGCGCCCGCCGGGCCGAGCGCAACCAGGTATGCGCAGGTCGGAGCGGCTCTTCGAACGAAGAGAAACGCGTACGTTACACACGCACGGAGCCGCTTCCAAGAGGATGAAAGTCCCGATTTGTCCGCTTCCAAGCGTACGACTTCCGCTACTCCGTTCGGCGGCAGGAGCCCGGAGCGAGACGAATCCGGAATTGATCACAGGAGCCCGGATGAGCAGTGGATGATCAATATCCGGGGTGGTCGTGCATTCCTTCACGGAAAATTTGCCGGCCCTGTTGCGGTGATGCGGACTGCGCTGTCCGGCACGCGTTATGTGAATGGCGGACGAGTGCCTTGTCAAAGTGACCCACGGGTCACTTGTGAGGGGGGCTGTACCCCCACCCGGAGGGAAGCCAGGTGCTTGGGGGAGGGTCGGGTGCGGAGGGGCAGGAACGGCTCGGTAACCTAAGGCCGCTGACAGACACTTAGGGTGGCTTTACAGGGAGCCGCCCCTGCGTTCAAGGAGTTGCCGCCGCCGTGAGCAGCAGCCTTCGACGCGGCGCCCTCGCCGCCTCCGCCATCGTCTTCTCGATCGCCTCGCTCGCCGCCTGCGGCGCCGGCAACAACTCCCAGACCCTGGAGATCAAGCCGGACAACGCGGCGACCAGCGTCGGCGACCTCAAGGTCCAGAACGTCTCGATCATCACGCAGCCCGATCTGAAGGCGTCCGGTCCGGCCGTCATCGCCGCGACCGTCTTCAACACGGGCAAGACGGAGCAGACCCTGCAGTCGATCGCCGTCGCCGGCAGCAGCCAGCCGGTCAAGCTGTCCCCGGCCAAGGGTCAGAGCCTGACCATCCCGGCGCACGGCTCGCTGGTCCTCGGCGGCAAGGACAACGCCTCCGCAGTGATCGCCAGCGGTCGTGAGGCGGTCCAGGACGGCAACGCCCAGAAGGTCACCTTCACCTTCAGCCAGACCGGCCCGGTGGACCTGCGCGCCTTCGTGGTCCCGGCCACCAGCTACTTCACCGGCTGGGGCCCGAGCGAGATCCCGACCCCCTCGGCCACCACCTCCGCGGCTCCGGGCGCCACCGCGTCCGGCAACAACAAGCCGGGCAAGGGCGGCAAGACCTCCCCGTCGGCGACCGCCACCGCCACCGACACCGCGACCACCGGCGCCACCCCGAGCGACTCGGCGTCGCAGTCGTCCGCGGGCCACTGAGCAGTCGTACACACGAGGGCGGCATCCCGGCTCGGGGTGCCGCCCTTCGTCTGTGCGCCGTGTGCGTCGTACGGCTTACGGGTTCGGCTTACGGCTCG
>NZ_JBVIGN010000008.1:103730-118903 GCF_055570785.1 Streptomyces sp. NPDC031100 | reverse complement strand
GAACTTGTAGCCCAGACCCCGCACCGTCACCAGGTAGCGCGGCGCCCCCGGGTCCGGCTCGATCTTGGCGCGCAGGCGCTTGACGTGGACGTCGAGCGACCCCTCCCCCACGCACCCCTCGCACCGCTGCGCGAGCTTCGGAGTGCTGCGCCGGACTCCGTCCGGCCGGAGGGAGCCGTCACCGACGCCGGCTCCGATCAGGGCTCGAACTTGTAGCCCAGACCCCGCACCGTCACCAGGTAGCGCGGCGCCCCCGGGTCCGGCTCGATCTTGGCGCGCAGGCGCTTGACGTGGACGTCGAGGGTCTTGGTGTCGCCCACGTAGTCGGCGCCCCAGACGCGGTCGATGAGCTGCATGCGGGTCAGGACGCGGCCGGCGTTGCGCAGGAGCATCTCCAGGAGGTCGAACTCCTTCAGCGGAAGGTCGACCTTCGAGCCGGACACCGTCACCACGTGACGGTCGACGTCCATGCGGACCGGGCCCGCCTCCAGGGCGGCCGGGGTGACCTCCTCCGGCTCGCCGCGGCGGCGCAGGACGGCCCGGATACGGGCCACCAGCTCGCGCGAGGAGAACGGCTTGGTGACGTAGTCGTCGGCTCCTATTTCGAGGCCGACGACCTTGTCGATCTCGCTGTCCTTGGCCGTCACCATGATCACGGGGACGTTGGAGCGGCCACGCAGCTGGCGGCACACCTCCGTGCCGGGCAGACCCGGCAGCATCAGGTCGAGGAGGACGAGGTCGGCGCCGTTGCGCTCGAACTCGTCGAGTCCGTCGGGGCCCGTGGCCGCGACGGCGACCTCGAAACCCTCCTTGCGGAGCATGTACGACAGGGCGTCGGAGAAGGACTCCTCGTCCTCGACGACGAGCACTCGGGTCACGGAAGGACCTCCGGGGCGGGAAGCGTTTCGTACGCGGTCGGGTCGGGGGATACGCCGGAATCGGGGGATCCGGAAGATGAGTCTGCGGCGTGACCGGCCTCGTCGTCGAGATCCGGGTGCTGTTGTGCGCGGTCACGGGCCACGCCCGCCTCCGGCAGCCGCAGGGTGAAGGTGGAGCCCTGGCCTTCGGCGCTCCAGACCGTGACCTCCCCGCCGTGCGAGGCGACCACGTGCTTGACGATCGCGAGACCCAGACCGGTGCCTCCGGTGGCCCGGGAGCGGGCCGGGTCGACGCGGTAGAAGCGCTCGAAGATGCGCTCCTTGTCCTTGTCGGAGATGCCGATGCCCTGGTCCGTGACGGCGAGCTCGATCATGTCGCCGCCGGAGACACTGATCCGGCGGGCGGCTATGCCGACGCGGGTGCGGGCCGGGGAGTAGTTCACGGCGTTCTCGACCAGGTTGCCGAGGGCTGCGGCGAGCTGGCCGCGGTTGCCCCAGACGTGCAGGTCGGCGGTGCCGCCGGCGGCCATGGTGATCTGCTTGGTGCCGGCCTGGTGGCGGCAGCGGTCGATGGCCTCGGCGACCAGCTCGTCCACCCGGACGGGCTCGGCGTCCTCCAGCGGGTCGTCGTTCTGCACCCGCGAGAGGTCGATCAGTTCCTGGACCAGGTTGGTCAGCCGGGTCGCCTCGATCTGCATCCGGCCCGCGAAGCGCTGTACGGCCTCGGGGTCGTCGGAGGCGTCCATGACGGCCTCGGAGAGCAGGGAGAGGGCGCCGACGGGCGTCTTCAGCTCGTGGCTCACATTGGCCACGAAGTCGCGTCGCACGGCTTCGATCCGGCGGGCCTCGGTCAGGTCCTCGACCAGCAGCAGGACCAGGCGGGAGCCGAGCGGGGCCACGCGCGCGGAGACGGCGAGGGCCTCGCCGCGTCCGGTGCCGCGCCGGGGCAGATCCAGCTCGACCTGGCGTATCTCGCCGTCCCGTCTGGTGTCCCGGGCCATCTGGAGCATGGGCTCGATGGCGAGCTTGCCGCCGCGCACCAGCCCGAGGGCGTAGGCGGCGGAACTGGCTTTGACGACGGCGTCGGCCTCGTCGAGGACGACGGCCGAGGAGCGGAGGACCGACAGAACGGTGTCCACTCCGGGCGGGAGTACGGGATCGGTATGCAAAGAAGTCCTGGTCGGTCGCTTCTGGTCGCGTTCGCTCCAGCGGAACGCCAGCATGGCGATGACGCCGGTGAGCACCCCGGCGATCGCTGCCGCTGCGGCGACCGCCGCGTTCACGTCCATGCCTCCAGGTTAGGCATGGGGTACGACATACCCACAGCCGTCCAGGTGTCACCTCGAACACTCGTCGCCCAGAGTTCACCTTGGAGCCAGTAGTGGTTCATTTGGGGTGGCAGAAACGGACGCGTACGAGGCAGACCGTGGGAGCGTGGGGTTCGCACCGCTGGTTTCGCCACGGGCGCGTGGTGTCACAGCCCCCGAAACCCCCAAGCACACGTACGAGAGGGAACCCTGATGAGGGACGCGTACCACGAGGAACTTGACTCGATCGGCGACAGCCTGGTGGAGATGGCCCGGCTGGTCGGGTCGGCGATCGGGCGCGCCACGACGGCCATCCTCGACGCCGACCTGAAGCTCGCCGAGAGCGTGATCGAGGCCGACCAGAAGGTCGACGAGCTCCAGCACGACCTGGAGGCGCGGGCGATAGCCCTGCTCGCGCGCCAGCAGCCGGTGGCGACGGACCTCCGTATCGTCGTCACGTCCCTGCGCATGTCCGCCGACCTGGAGCGCTCCGGCGACCTCGCCCAGCACGTGGCGAAGCTGGCCCGGCTGCGCTTCCCGGCGCGCGGCGTCCCGCAGGATCTGCACGCCACGATCCTGGAGATGGGCCAGCTCGCGCAGCGCCTGATGGCGAAGGCCGCCGAGGTGATCATCACGAAGGACGTCGACCTGGCCCTCCAGCTGGAGCAGGACGACGACGAGATGGACCTCCTGCACCGCACCCTCTTCCAGCACCTGATCGACGATCGCTGGAAGCACGGCATCGAGACGGCCGTCGACGTGACGCTCCTCGGCCGCTACTACGAGCGGTACGCCGACCACGCGGTGGCCGTCGCCAAGCGTGTCGTGTACCTGGTCACGGGTGAGCACGCGGACGAGCTGCAGCCCGACATCCAGCCCGTCACCGGGGTCGAGGGAGCCTGACGCCACCCGGCTCCAGCCCGACGCCCGCCTCGGCTCGGGGGCTCGAAGGCCTCCGGGCGGGGCGCGCGGGCGCCTCTGTGCGCCGTTGATGCGCCCAGGGAAACGGGCATGCAATGGGCGAGGGCACCAGGCCCCAGTGTCGAGGAGGGACCCATGGCCGAATCCCCCAGCACCACGCCCGACCCCACCCAGGACCGCGAGACCGAGCAGCCCGCCGAGATGAGGAGCCTGCCCCTCGTGGCCGCGTGCGGCTGCGGTTCCGGCTGCGGCTGCGGCTGCCAGTCGGGCGCTCCGTGCCAGTGCGGCTGACGACGTACGACCTGCGAGGGGCTCCGGGGTATCCGGGGCCCCTCGCTCTGTGCGGCGCTACGAGGTGCCGTACCCCGCAGGCCGGGCGCAGCATGGAGCCACGGACCCCGTAAGGAGGCAGGGCCATGGCCAAGTTCATGGACGTCCACCACGGTATGAAGGGCATCACGGCGGAGCAGCTGCGGGAGGCGGTTCAGGCCAACGTCGCCATAGAGAAGGACGAGAGCGTGCACTTCGAGCAGGCCTGGGCCGATCCCGAGTCCGGCGAGGTCTACTGCCTCTCCGAGGCACCCTCGGCCGCGGCCGTCCGGCGCATCCACGAGCGCTCCGGCCACCCCACGGACGAGGTGCACCCCGTACCGCTGCAGATCTCCTAGACCGGCTGATGCCAAGAAGCCCCCGCCCTGCCGAGAAACCGCAGGTCGGGGGCTTATTGGTGTGGGGCTTACTTCTTCTTGCCCTGGTTCTTGACGGCCTCGATCGCCGCCGCGGCCGCCTCCGGGTCGAGGTACCTGCCGCCCGGGGTGAGCGGCTTGAAGTCGGCGTCGAGTTCGTAGGACAGCGGGATGCCCGTCGGGATGTTCAGGCCCGCGATGTCGGCGTCGGAGATGCCGTCCAGGTGCTTGACCAGGGCGCGGAGGCTGTTGCCGTGGGCCGCGATCAGGACCGTGCGGCCGGCCAGCAGGTCGGGGACGATGCCGTCGTACCAGTACGGGAGCATGCGGACGACGACGTCCTTGAGGCACTCCGTGCGGGGGCGCAGCTCCGGGGGGATGGTCGCGTAGCGCGGGTCGTTCGCCTGGGAGAATTCCGAGTCGTCCGACAGCGGCGGGGGCGGCGTGTCGTACGAGCGGCGCCAGAGCATGAACTGCTCCTCGCCGAACTCGGCCAGCGTCGCCGCCTTGTCCTTGCCCTGCAGGGCGCCGTAGTGGCGCTCGTTCAGGCGCCAGCTGCGGTGGACGGGGATCCAGTGGCGGTCCGCGGCCTCCAGGGCCAGCTGCGCCGTGCGGATCGCGCGCTTCTGGAGGGACGTGTGGACCACGTCGGGGAGGAGGTCGGCGTCCTTCAGGAGCTCGCCACCGCGGACTGCCTCCTTCTCGCCCTTCTCGTTCAGGTTGACGTCCACCCAGCCGGTGAACAGGTTCTTCGCGTTCCACTCGCTCTCGCCGTGGCGGAGGAGGATCAGCTTGTACGGTGCGTCGGCCATGCCTCAGAGCGTAATCCACGCATTCGGCCCCCTGGGCGTGCGCCCAGCAGCCGGACAGTTGACGGCATCTGTTAATTGAGTGGCCCCCGTCAACCCTGCCCTTGTAAGTTGCGTTTGCTTGTCAAGCCACTTACAGCACCACGGGGGTCCTGCCATGTCCGTCGCCAGTCTGAGACGAGCCGCCCAGGAGTCCGTCTCCGGGCTCCCCCGCGCGTTCTGGTGGCTGTGGACCAGCACCCTCGTCAACCGGCTCGGCAGCTTCGTCGCCACCTTCATGGCGCTCTACCTCACCCTCGACCGGGGCTATTCGGCCTCGTACGCCGGTCTCGTCGCCTCGCTGTACGGGCTGGGCGGAGTCGTCTCCTCGGTGGGCGGCGGGGTGATGGCCGACCGGATCGGCAGGCGGCCGACCCTCCTCATCGCCCAGTCGGCCACGGCCGCCTCCGTCGCACTGCTCGGGTTCATGCGCGACCCGGCCGCCATCGCCGCCGTCGCCTTCCTCGTCGGCATGGCCTCCAACGCCTCCCGGCCCGCCGTGCAGGCGATGATGGCCGACATCGTGCGGCCGGACGATCGTATGCGGGCGTTCTCGCTCAACTACTGGGCCATCAACCTCGGCTACGCCGTCTCCTCCGCGGCCGCCGGATTCATCGCCGAGTTCAGCTATCTCGCCGGGTTCCTCCTCGAGGCCGGGATGACCTTGGCGTGTGCGGTCGTCGTCTTCCTGAAGGTGCCCGAGTCACGGCCCGCGGCCACGGCCAGGCAGGCGGAGGACGAGGTCAGCCTCGGGACCGTGCTGCGCGACGGGCGCTACATGGCCGTCGTCGGGCTGTCCTTCCTCGTCGCCCTCGTCTTCCAGCAGGGCGCGGTCGGGCTGCCGGTGGCCATGGGCAGGGCCGGGTTCACGCCCGCCGACTACGGCCTGGCCATCGCCGTCAACGGCGTCCTGATCGTCGCCCTGCAGATACCGGTCACGCGTTTCATCGAGCACCGGGATCCGCGCACGCTGCTGGTCGCCTCCTCACTGCTCGCCGGCTACGGCTTCGGGCTCACCGCCTTCGCCGGGTCGGTCGGCGTCTTCGCGCTCACGGTGTGCGTGTGGACCCTCGCCGAGATCGTCAACGCCCCGACCCAGACCGGGCTCGTCGTCCGGCTCTCGCCCGTGCACGGACGCGGGCGCTACCAGGGCGTGTACACGCTGTCGTGGTCCGTCGCCGCCCTGGTCGCCCCGCTGATGTCCGGCGCGGTCATCGACCGGTTCGGGGCCGAGTGGCTGTGGGGGATGTGCGCGGCCGTCGGAACCGCGGCCGGAGTCGGCTACGGCATCCTCATGCGCCGCCTGCCGGCCGAGCGGCCGGCGGCCGAGCAGCGGGGCGCCACGCGCGCCGCCCCGTCGACGCCGACCATTTGATTTCAGTATTCGCGCAATGAAATTGCCTGCATATTCCCATTCTTTCTACTATCTGTTCGCAGGCGCTCGAAAAACGCTCCGCGCGCTCCCCGTTCCCCCGAACGCCGCACAACCCCGGCTCCGGCCATCGTCGTTAGGTGATTCGTGACCCAATTGGACGATGAATCCCTCAAGTCATGCTGGGACCTGCTCGATGATTTTCTGAAGAAGATCAATAGCATGGAAAATGAATATAGGCGGGCGCTGGCGGATCTGTACGGAGCGTGATGGACAGGACTTACGACGACGTCGGCCTCTACGGCGGCCACGTCTGGAGCGAGCCGGAGCCGGACATCGCACCGGCCGAATGGGACCCGGTCGAAGAGCTGGCCCAGATGCTGTCCGCGACGGCCGCCGAGAACCCCGCTCCCGCCCCGCCGGACACACGGCCCCGCCGCAGGAGCAACCGTCGACGGCTCCGTCAGGAATCCCATCTCCTCGACGGCGGCCGACGCGTCACCCACGTCACCTTCCTGATCGCGGCAGTCTCGCTGTGCGCGATGTGCATGCTGGGTTGGTCCCTCTGCTATTCGTATCACCAATTGTGTGGGGTTGCCGCGGCGATGCTGCCCAGGACTTTGGCGCGCTACTGGCCGCTGACGGTGTACGGGCCGTGGCTGGTCGCAGCCCTTTCCGTCGTGCGCGCCACCGTCCAGCGCCGGAGCGCGCGGCGGTCCTGGTGTGTCGTGGTGGCCGCCTCCGCGATGGCCGTGGCGCTGTGCGTCAGCCACTCCTCACATGCGCTGCTCTCGTTAGTGATCTTCGGGATTCCGCCGGTGACCGCCCTGGTGTGCTTCTGGGAACTCGTCGGCCAGATCTCGAGCAAGAACCGGCCCCGGCACGCCACGACCGCCAACCGGCCGCATTCCAAGTCGTGGAAGGGCGCGCGAGCCTAGACCTCGCGGAGCACGGAGCCCCCTGCCCTCGGCCCTCCGAGGACAGGGGGCTTCATGGCGTGACGCAGGTCACATTCAGGGCTGTCACATCGCGCCGGGCTCTCCCGTCAAGCAGGTGTAGCCAACAGCAACCACACAGGAGCACACGATGGACGCTCGCCTGAACCTCTTCGCCAACCCGGTCGCCGGCAAGTTCATGCGGTACATCAACTCGGCGGGCAAGGCGGTCACCGACTCGACGCTGCCGGCCGCCACGCAGGAGCTGGTGAAGATCCGCGCCAGCCAGATCAACGGCTGCGGCTTCTGCACCGACATGCACACCAAGGACGCCGCCCACGCCGGGGAGACCGCGCAGCGCCTCCACCTGGTCGCGGCCTGGCGCGAGGCCAAGGTCTTCACCGACGCCGAGCGCGCCGCCCTGGAGCTGACGGAGCAGGGCACCCGCATCGCCGACGCGGCGGGCGGTGTCTCGGACGAGGCCTGGGCGAATGCCGCCAAGCACTACGACGAGGACCAGCTCGCCGCCCTGGTGTCGCTGATCGCCCTCATCAACGCGTACAACCGCCTGAACGTCATCGTCCAGCAGCCCGCCGGCGACTACGAGCCCGGGATGTTCGGCTGATCAACGACCGCCCGCGCAGGGGGCGACGACCGGCGGCGTCACACGCGGATGCGTCCGTGCCTCACGGATGCATCCGCGCCCCCTTCAGCACCTTGTCCACCCCGTTCCGCGGCCCGTACACCGCCAGGCCCACCAGGTCCAGCTCCGCCGTCGCCACGGCTCCCACCGCCGCCCTGTTGTCGCGGTCGTTGCCCGTGGTGAACAGGTCGGCGGTGAACACGGCACGCGGCAGGGCGCGGGACAGGGCACGGGCGTGGGCCGCCTTCAGGGTCTCCTTCGTGCCCTCGAAGACCAGCACCGGCTGGCGGAACATCGGCAGGTAGCCCACCCCGTCCGCGTCCTCGTACGGCTCGCCGATCACCTCGGGGATCCGGCTGCCCAGGCCGCTGACCAGGAACGCGGTGACGTTCAGGCGCTGCCAGGTCTCCAGGTCCTCGCGGAGCAGGATGGCGATCTTGGTGTCGAAACGAGTCGGCTCGGTGTTCATGAGGTGAGACTGCCGACCGTCGTACGACGTCGTCTTGTACGTTTTTAACGTGGCCGCCGCAGCTCAGCCCGACGTCTCTGCCTGGCGCCCGCGCATCCCGGGTGTCGTGGAGGTCTTCCACGCCCACTTCACCGAGTACGCCTATCCGATGCACGTCCACGACGCCTGGACGCTGCTCATCGTGGACGAAGGGGCCGTACGGTACGACCTCGACCGGCATGAACACGGGACCCCGTACGACACGGTCTCGCTGCTGCCGCCGCACGTGCCGCACAACGGCTCCGCAGCCACCCCGCACGGCTTCCGCAAACGCGTGCTCTACCTCGACGGCAGCGTCCTCGGGGACGACCTGATCGGCCCGGCCGTCGACGGGCCCGACCTCAGGGATCCGGTGCTGCGGCTGCGGGTCGGGCAGGTGCACGGAGCGCTCGGGCGGCCCGGCGACGAACTGGAGGCGGAGAGCCGGCTGGCCCTCGTCGGGGAGCGGCTGCGGGACCACCTGCGGCGCCGGGAGAGCGGCGCCGGCCGCCCCGACCCGGTTCTCGCGCGTTCGCTGCGCGAGCTTCTCGACACGCACGTCACCGACAAGCTCACGCTCGCCGACGCCGCTGGGGTGCTGCACGCCCATCCCGCCCACCTCGTACGGGCGTTCAGCAGCGCCTACGGCATCGCACCGCACCAGTACCTGACGTCCCGCCGGGTCGGGCAGGCCCGTCGGCTGCTGCTGGACGGGCTGGCGCCGGGCGAGGTGGCCGTGGCGACCGGGTTCTGCGACCAGGCCCATCTCACCCGGCACTTCAAGAAGCTGGTGGGTGTCACCCCGGGGCGCTACCGGCTCAGCTCGCGCTGAGCCTCGTACAGATTGCGCGGGCGTACGGCGCGCGCGACCAGACGTTGCGTCCGTATGGATATGAACGATGTTCAGGAATGCGTTGGCGGTGAGCATGCCGTCACAGCCCCTCGGCGGGGAAGAGGCCGGATCGGCGGAAGTCCTCCGTCCGGTGATCATCACCGGTTAACGTCCCGCCATGGATGACATACAGAAAGCACAGGAACCACAGACTCCTCGCGATCCATCCATCAAGACCCGCTCCCTGCCGGTCAGGCGTCTTACGACCGCCGTCGTCGGTGCCGTGGCCCTGGTCGCCCTCAGCGTCGGCGTCGCTCTGGCGGCGACCTCGGGCGACGACCCGAGTCCCGGGCCGAGCGCCACGAGCACCCTCCCGCCGGGCACGGACTCCGGGGGCACGTCCGGCGGCGGCACCGTCGGCGGCTCAGGCGGCACCACCGGCGGCGGCGATCCGAGCCCGACCTCCACCTCTCCCGACGACCCGCCGATCCCCGGTCCCGACCCCTCGGGCGAGCCCTCTCCACCGGCCGACCTGAACGAGCTCAACCGGCGCATCACGGAACTCGACAAGAAGGTCGACCAGCTGCCGACCAAGAAGGAACTGGCCGACGCCCTGCGGGCCTTCGCCGACGAACTCGACCACAGCGGCCGCAGCGGAAAGCCCCAGCCGGACCCGTCCTGAGCGTCCCCTCGTCCCGGGGTCAGTCGGCCGGGCGCCGCGTCAGATGGGCGAACGCGTCCAGGTTCCGCGTCGACTCGCCCCGGGACACCCGCCACGCGTACTCCCTGCGGATCGCGGAGGCGAAGCCCAGCTCCAGAAGGGTGTTGAAGGCGCCGTCAGCCGCCTCCAGGACCTGGCCGAGGAGGCGGTCGATCTCCTCGGGGGTGACGGCGGCCAGCGGCAGGCGGGCGGTGACGTAGACGTCGCCGAGCCGGTCGACGGCGTAACTGACGCCGTACAGCTTGAGGTTGCGCTCCAGCAGCCAGCGGTGGACGCCCGCCTCGTTCTCGTCGGGGTGGCGGACGACGAAGGCGTTGACGGAGAGGGTGTGGCGGCCCACGAGCAGGGAGACCGTGGTGGAGAGCTTGCGGGTGCCGGGGAGCCTGACGACGAAGTTGCCGGGCTCCGGGCTCTCCCACTCCAGTTCGGCGTCCTTCAGGACACCCTCGATGACCTGCGCAGCCTTCTCCACATCACCCATGCTGGGAGCGTACGCGACGGCGGTGGGACTGGGTCGCCGCTGTGTACACGTCGGCGGTGGCGGCCGCCGAGGTGTCCCAGCCGAAGGACTGCGCGTGCCGGGCGGCCGCCGCGCCCATGCGCGCCGGCAGGGACGGCTCGTCGACGAACCGGCGCAGCACACGCGCGTAGTCGGCCGGGTCGTGGCCCTGGACGAGGAAACCGGTGGCTCCGTCGCGCACGGCCACCGGGAGGCCGCCGACCGCGGCCGCGAGCACCGGCGTGCCGGCCGCCTGCGCCTCGATCGCGACCAGGCCGAAGGACTCGCTGTAGGACGGCATGACGAGGACGGAGGCGGCCCGGAACCAGTCCGCCAGCTGCTCCTGGCCGACCGGCGGGTGGAACCGTACGACGTCGGCGATGCCGAGCCGGGCGGCGAGCTTCTGCAGGCCCTCGGGCCGCGCGAGACCGCTGCCGCTCGGGCCGCCGACGACGGGGACGACGGTCCGGGAGCGCAGCTCGGGGTGCTCGTCCAGCAGCGCGGCCACCGCCCGGAGCAGGACGTCGGGAGCCTTCAGGGGCTGTATGCGGCCGGCGAAGAGCGGGACGAGGGCGTCCTGGGGCAGGCCGAGGCGGGCGCGGGCGGCGGCGCGGCCGTCGGCGGGGCGGAAGCGGTCGAGGTTGACCCCGGGGTGCACGACGGCGACCTTCGCCGGGTCGGCGGCGTAGTGCCGCACCAGCTCGTCGGACTCCTCGGCGGTGTTGGCGATCAGCCGGTCGGCGGCGGCGACGATCTGGGTCTCGCCGATGACCCGGGCGGCGGGCTCGGGGGTGTCGCCGTCGGCCAGGTTGGCGTTCTTGACCTTGGCCATGGTGTGCATGGCGTGCACCAGCGGGACGCCCCAGCGCTGGGCGGCGAGCCAGCCGACGTGGCCGGAGAGCCAGTAGTGGGAGTGGACGAGGTCGTAGTAACCGGGGCGGTGGCCGGCCCAGGCCTGCATCACGCCGTGCGTGAAGGCGCACAGCTGGGCGGGCAGGTCCTCCTTGGCGAGGCCCTCGTAGGGGCCCGCGTCGACGTGCCGGACGAGGACGCCGGGGGCGAGCTGCACGGTGGGCGCGAGGCCGCCGGCGGTCGCCCGGGTGAAGATCTCGACCTCGATGTTGATCGCGGCCAGGCGCTGGGCCAGCTCCACGATGTAGACGTTCATGCCGCCGGCGTCGCCGGTGCCGGGCTGGTGGAGCGGTGAGGTGTGCACGGAGAGCATGGCGACGCGGCGGGGCCTGCGGTGCAGCCTGAGCCGCGAGGGGGCCGCCGGAGAGCGACGCCCGAGCCTGCTGACGTACTGGCTCACGTGGCGTTCCTCCTTGCTGCGGGCATGCCTGCCGGAGGGCCGACCGCGCCCTCCGAAGGGGTGCAACAGTCGGCGGGTGCCCGCCATTTCCCGATCAAGCAGCTTTACTCAATCATGACCTTTGATCGCTCAACCGTTCGAGGTTCCGCTGCGTGGTACGCCGGACACCGCGTCCGCGGCCTCCGCATACCCTCATAGGTATGACAGCCCGCGCGACGACCCTCCCCCACTCTCGGCTTCGCTCGAGCGGGGGGACCCCCATCGTGGGAACGGTGACGCGCGGGACGACCAACCCCAACCGGCTGCGCCGCATGGACCGCTGGATCGCGGCCGTGCACGGCGCCGAGCTGCGCCGCGCCCCGGATCCGGTGGCGGTCGACCTCGGGTACGGGGCAGCGCCCTGGACCGCCGTCGAGCTGCTCGGCCGGCTGCGGGCCGCCGCGCCCCGCGCGCGCGTGGTCGGCGTCGAGATCGAGCCCGAGCGGGTCGCGGCGGCGAAGCCGTACGAGCGGGAGGGCCTGGCCTTCCGGCACGGCGGCTTCGAGATCCCCGTCCCCGGGCGCCCGGCGCTCGTCCGGGCCGCGAACGTGCTGCGCCAGTACGACGAGGACCAGGTCGCCGCCGTGTGGGAGCGGCTGTGCGCGCGGCTCGCCCCGGCGGGCGGCGGCTCGCGGGGCGGGCTGCTGGTCGAGGGGACGTGCGACGAGATCGGGCGGCGGCACGTGTGGGTGGCGCTCGGCCCGGAGGGGCCGCGGACGGTGACCTTCGCGACCCGGCTGGGCTCGCTGGAGCGCCCCTCGGACCTCGCCGAGCGGCTGCCGAAGGCGCTGATCCACCGCAATGTCCCAGGCGAGCCGGTGCACGCCTTCCTGCGCGACTTCGACCGCGCCTGGGCGGCCGCCGCGCCCTACGCCTCCTACGGCGCCCGCCAGCGCTGGATCCGCACGGTCCGGGACCTGACGGCCGACTGGCCGGTGACGGACTCGCCCGCACGCTGGCGGCAGGGGGAAGTGACCGTGGCGTGGGGGGCGTTGGCGCCGCGCACCCGCTGAGCGACCCGGCCCGTCCGCCCTGGAACGGTCTGCGCGTTTCGTTCGTCACATCGGCGGGAGATCGCCATAGGCGGCGGTGTCCGGGGGAAATGCGCGAAGAGGACGGGGGCCGGGGACGGGCGGGGTCGAAAATCCGACTTCCCATGACCTCTGTCGCTTTGCGCGCAGACGTGGCACGATCCCTGGGCGACCGTAAGTTACTGACGGTAAATCAGCTTTGGGGGCGTGTATGGGTACGGGCAAGCGCGGTCTGCTCGCGGCCGCCGTGACCGTGGTCTGCGCGGTGACCGTGCTGGCGGTGCCCGGCACGGCGTTCGCCGCCCCGACGCCCACGCCGAGTGCGAGCGCGACGCCGGGTGCGTCGCCGACTCCCCCGGCCGGCAAGGACCTTCAGCAGGTCCGGGACAAGCTGGCGCGGCTGTACCACGCCGCGGAAGTGGCCACCGACGCCTACAACGCGGCCGAGGAGCGGACGAAGGAGCAGTCCGCCCGGATCGTCGAGCTGGCGAAGAAGATCGTCGAGGGCCGGCAGCGGCTGGAGAAGCTCAAGGGCCAGGCGGGCGCGGCGGCAGCGGCCCAGTACCGCACGGGCGGACTGCCGCCCACGGCCGAGTTCCTGCTCAGCGACGACCCGCAGCAGTTCATCGACGGGGCCGGCACGGTGCTCAACGGCCAGCGGGCGACCACCAAGCTGATCGCCGAAATGACCCGCACCCAGCAGGACTTGCAGAGCTACGCCGAGGACGCCTCCGCGCAGTGGCAGAAGCTCGAGGCGGGCCGCAAGGCCAAGGCGGCCGCCAAGAAGAAGATCGAGCAGCAGATCGCCGAGGCCGAGAAGCTCGAGTCCCGGCTGGAGAAGAAGGAGAAGGAGCGGCTCGCCCAGCTGGAGCAGGATGCCGCCTACCAGGCGCAGACCAAGTGGCTGGACACCGGCATCCTCCACGAGATCAACGGCAAGGCCTCCACGCAGGGCAAGAAGGCCGTCGAGTTCGCCACCGCCCAGCTGGGCAAGCCGTACGTGTGGGGCGCCGAGGGCCCCAAGTCCTACGACTGCTCGGGCCTGACCTCCCAGGCCTGGGCGAACGCCGGCCACCCCATCCCGCGCACCTCGCAGGAGCAGTGGAAGCAGCTCAAGCACGTGGACGTCAAGGACATGCGGCCCGGCGACCTCATCATCTACTTCGACGACGCCAGCCATGTCGCGATGTACGTCGGCGACGGCGCGATCATCCACGCCCCGCGTCCGGGGCGGACGGTGACGGTCGCGGGTGCGGGCTCGATGCCGATCCTGGGGGTCGTACGACCGGACGCGTGAGCCACGTCATGTGACGGCCCGCACGTCCCGGGAGTCCGCCCGCCGTGTGACCCACCGCACGCCCAACCGCCGCCCAAACCCGGGCGGTACGTGAGCTTCGTCATCCCGGTTTCCGGGGCAGCCTGTCCAACTGCGGTACGGAACGCGGCATATGACAGCGGCCTGCGCAGGAGCGACGCGGCTCACACCATTCCATCCGGCCGGGCGGTACCGCTATGGTCACCCACCGGTGGGTCGAGGTCCCTCGCCCCGCCTGCCCTCGGGGGGAGGGAAGGAACTCAAGACGATGCCCGTACCCGTACCGCGGCAGAGAGCGATCCCGGCCGTGGAGAGTGGTCAGGCGCAGGCCGCCCCTCTTGGCGGCCCCCTCAAGGAAGAGGCTCACCGGGGCGCCACGGCAAGCACTGCAGGCGGCACCACTCTCACCCTGCTGCTGATCGAGGACGATCCGGCCGGTTCGCCGATCGTGCCCGACCTGCTGGACTCCTCCGGCAAGCCGGTCCGCGTCCGCACCGCCCGCAACCTCACCGAGGCCGAGCGGCTGCTCACCGACGACGTGCACTGCATCCTGCTGGACCTCGCGCTCCCGGCGCCGGGCGGCACCGCGGAGGACGACGAGCTGGCCGTGCTCCGGCATGTGCTGCAGCTCGCGCCCCGGCACGCCGTGCTCGCGCTGACCGCCTCCGGCGACGCCGAGCGCGGCGCCGAGGCCGTGCGCGTGGGCGCCCAGGACTACCTGTTCCGGGACGAACTGGATGGCCGTCTGCTCAGCCGCGCCATCCGCTACGCGGTGGAGCGGAAACGCTCCGACACCGCCGAGCGGCGCCTCGCGGAGGGCAGGCTGCGCGCCCAGGAGAACCGCCGGCTGGAGCGCGGGCTGCTGCCCACGCCCCTGCTGGAGGGCTCCTCGCTGCGCTTCGCCGCCCGCTACCGCCCCGGCCGCTCCCGGGCCCTGCTCGGCGGCGACTTCTACGACGCCGTGCGCACCCCCGACGGCACCGTGCACGCCATGATCGGCGACGTCTGCGGCCACGGCCCCGACGAGGCCGCGCTCGGCGTGGAGCTGCGCATCGCCTGGCGGGCGCTGACGCTGGCCGGGCTGTGCGGGGACGAGCTGCTGGGCACGCTCCAGGAGGTGCTGGAGCACGAGCGCGCCGACGAGGAGATCTTCGCGACGCTGTGCACGGTGGACATCGCGCCGGACGGCCGCCGCGCGGGCCTGTGCCTGGCCGGCCACCCGTCCCCGCTGGTGGGGGGGGGGGGGGGGGGGGGGGGGGGGGGGGGGGGGGGGGGGGGAAAAAAAAAAAAAAAAAAAAAAAAAAAAAAAAAAAAAAAAAAAAAAAAAAAAAAAAGAAAAAAAAAAAA
>NZ_JBVIGN010000008.1:0-103722 GCF_055570785.1 Streptomyces sp. NPDC031100 | reverse complement strand
GCGCCGGATGGCCACCGTGGGGGCTTGTGCCGGGCCGACCACCCCCCCCGACGGGTCACGCGGCCCGGCCGGGCCGCGCGACTGCTGCCGTACGACAACAACGGCCCCGCCCTCGGCCTGCTGCCCGGCGCCCGCTGGCCGCGGATGCAGGTGGAGCTGGGCCGCGAGTGGAGCCTGATGCTCTACACCGACGGCCTGATCGAGGGCCGGGTCGGCACGGGCGGGGAGCGCCTCGGCCAGGACGGGATGGTGGACATGATCCGCCGCCAGCTGGCCGAGGGCCTGCGCGGCGAGAACCTGCTGCGCGCCGCCGTGCACGAGGTCCGCGACCTCAACGGGGGCGAGCTGACGGACGACGTGGCGGTGGTCCTGCTGGACCGCACGCCGTAACCGCTCCGTCTCGGGTCAGCGGCGGCCGTTGTACGGGCCGTACGGACCGTCGCTGCTGCTTCCGCCGCGGCGGCGGCCCCAGCCGCCGCCCCCTCCGGTCTGCTTGAGCGCCGGCCGGACGTCCACGATGTAGACGATGCTCGCGATCACGCCGGCGATCGGCAGGATCGACAGGAGCGAGAACAGGTAGCTGACCACCAGCGCGATGCCGAGGATGATCAGCCAGAAGACCTTGTTCTGCTTGTCCGCCGCGCGGAACGCGTCCTCGCGCCGGAACGCGGCGTCGAAGAGCCCGAAGGCGGCGAGGGCCATCATGATGATCTTCAAGATCCCCATGAACCCCGCGAAGCCCAACATCAGCATGCTGCCCACCGCCCGCTCCCTTCCGATCCGTACGCGGCCACCGTACCCATAGAACGGGCCGGACACCCCAAGGGTGCCCGGCCCGTACCCGCTTCGTCGGTCACGCTCACTTCGCCGGCGGGGTCGTCTTCTTCGCGCCCGTGGCCTTGCGGGGGGCCGGAGCCTTGCGCGCCACGGGCTTCTTGGCCGCAGCGGGCTCGGCCTTGGCCTCGGCCGGCTTCGACTCCTCCTCGGCCTCGACCGGCTCGGGCTTGCCCTCGACGGCGATCGCCAGGTCCTCGATCTCCTCGGCAGCCTCGCCGCGCCAGGTCTTCACGGCCTGCTCGCCGTGCTCGGCGACCTTCTCGTAGGTCTCACGGGCCTTCACGGCGTACTCGGCGGCGACGCCGACCCCGCGCAGGGCCAGGTCCTGGGCGTTCTCGCCGAACTTCTTCAGGTCGACGTCGAGGGTGCCGATGAACTCGTTGACCTTGGTCTGCAGGGCCGCCTGGGCCTCCTTGGCCCGGGCCGCGGCCTTCTCCTGCACGGCCTTCGGGTCGGTGTTGCGCACGGCCTCGATACGGGCCGGTGCCTCGGCGCGCAGCTGCTCGACCAGGGCGGGCACCTTCTTGGCCTGCTGGAGGGCGAGGTCGGCGGTACCGGCGGCGAAGTAGAGCGGGGTCGGGTCGCTGAGGGTCTTGCGCAGGTCGTCGGTGATGGCCATGGTGATGGTCCTCCCGGATTCGCGTTCGGCTGAGGTTGGTGTGGTCCGCGGTGCTACGGCCGGAGCCCTGGTCCGGCTCTCATCCGGCCGTCCGCCGCGGACCGGCATCACTGCCGCCGGCCGTGCGGGTGCCGCGTACGGCGGTGTCGCTCGGGACATCGGTGTCGCTGGGCGGTTCCTCCGCGACCCCCTCACCGAGATCCCCCGTCGTCTCGCCGACCCCGAACCCGTTCTCTTTCCGGAAGGACTCGTAGATCTGGAGCAGCACCTGCTTCTGCCGCTCGTTGAGCGTGGGATCGGCGAGGATGACCGCTCTGGTCTCCACCTCGTCCCGGTCCCGTTCGGCGTCGAGGATGCCGGCGCGGACGTACAGCGTCTCGGCGGAGATGCGCAGCGCCTTGGCGACCTGCTGGAGCACCTCCGCGCTGGGCTTGCGCAGCCCGCGCTCGATCTGGCTCAGGTACGGATTGGACACCCCGGCGGCGTCGGCGAGCTGCCGCAGCGAGAGCTGGGCGTTGCGCCGCTGCTCGCGCAGGTACTCACCGAGATTGCCGACGTTGAGCGATGCCATGTCCCCACCTTGCACCACCCGCGCTAACTATTGCAAGCACCTGCTTGCAAAAGCGAGCCGCACCACTCCCGGGATTCACCGAGACGGAGCACGCGACCCGCCCGGCGGCTGCCTCGGCCAGTCCGGGGTACCGGCCTTCTGCGCTCTCCACGATCGTTCCGCCCGGTCGGTGGCGGCAACTGCGCGCGCGTACGGCGCACGAACTCGCCACCGAACTGCGGGCCGGGTCGAACATTCCCGACGTCCCGGTGGCACGACCACGTTTCACGAAGAGCCGGAGGAGGACGGTGCTCACGATCAGCCAGTTCGCGGCAACCGCCAGCGTGACCGTGCGCACCGTTCGCCACTACCATCACATCGGCCTGTTGCCCGAGCCCGAGTGTGATGCCTCCGGCTACCGCCGTTACCCCCGCTGAACGCAGCCGCGCCTTCGATCACCCTGGCCGGATCGACGGCCGGGGTCCCCGTCCTCACGCTCGGGGCGGTCATGCCCGGTCCCCCTGTGCCGCCGGCCTGGTTGCCGGGTGTTTACGCAGGTGAGAGGTGAACGGCAGTGGGTTCGAGATGAACGAACCCCCATGCATAGACATGCACTTGACAAAGAACCAGCCAACTGGCCTGTTTTCAACGGGTGAGGGGATTGTGAGAGTTCGATGAAGAGTTGATCATCCTTCTCGTCGCTTCCGACCGAGCGACGGCGAGCACTCGGCTCGCGCCGCAAGAAGGGTCATTCTCCTGTTCACCAGCAACTCGTCGCCGGCCAGACGGCGTCCACGCACGAGACCCACCGAAAACCGGGCCGCTGCGCGGCTCACCGTACTCGCGGCGGCCATCGCCCTCATCGCCTCGGGAGGCGGCGCGACGGCGATGGCCTCCGACACCGCCCCCTCCGCTCCCTCTGCCCCCTCCGCCGCCCCGGACCGCGCAGCGGCGCTGGCCGCGGCGCAGCAGCTGGGCAAGCGGGTGGAGATCACCGGGGACCGCACCGACGACTCGACCTCGTGGGCCAACCCCAACGGCACTCTGACCACCGAGGTGTTCAGCAACCCGATCCGGGTCCGCCGCGACGGATCCTGGACCCCGGTGGACACCACGCTCGCCGACACCGGTAGTGACGTCACGCCCGGGGCCACCACCGCGGCTCTTGCCTTCTCCGACGGCGGTTCCGGGCCGTTCGCCAAGGTCGGCGACGGAAAGGTGGGGCTGGGCCTGTCGGTGCCCGGCCAGTTGCCCGCGCCCGCGCTGAACGGCGACACCGCCACCTACGACAACGCGGTCGCCGGCGGTGACCTGGTCGTCAAGGCCCTGCCCACCGGCTTCTCCGAGCAGGTCGTCCTGGACCGGCGCCCGGACGACGCCCCCACCATCCGCATTCCGCTGACCACGTCCGGCGGGCTGAAGGTCTCCCAGGACCCGAGCGGCCATCTGCTGCTGAAGGACCCCTCGGGCCGGACGATCGCCGACGCGCCCGCCCCGCACATGTGGGACTCGGCCGTGAACGACGCCTCCGGGCTGCCGGCACACGACGCCAAGGTCGATTCCCGGATCGAGGACACCCCCGAGGGCCAGGTCCTGGTCCTCTCCCCGGACCGTGCCTTCCTCGACTCGCCGGAGACGACGTACCCGGTGACCGTCGACCCGACCACGACGCTGGCCGTCACCACGGACACCTGGCTGGAAAGCCCGAACTACCTCGACTCCCAGCGCTCGTCCACGGAACTGCGGGTCGGCTCGTACGACGGCGGCACCCACCGGGCCCGGGCCTACCTGAAGTTCGACACCTCCGCCTTCACCGGCGAGCACATCGTGGACACCGACCTGTCCCTGTTCTCGTACTGGTCGTCCACCTGCTCGACCTCGGGTTCGGGCGTGCGGGTGCGCCGGGTGACCTCCACCTGGGACTCCTCGGCCGTCACCTGGGACACCATGCCCTCCGTGACCAACACCGGCCAGGTCGTCAACACCGGTGCCCACGGGTACTCGTCCGCGTGCCCCGCCGCGCACAGCCACTGGGACATCGACAGCATCGTGCAGGCCTGGGCGGACGGCGCCCCCAACTACGGCATGCAGCTCAGCGCGGTCGACGAGACCGACTCACTGTCCTGGCGGCGCTACTACTCGGCCAACTACACCGGTGACAGCGACGACGTGCCGCACCTGACGGTGACCTACGAGGACACCGACGTGGCCGGCCTGAAGGACTCCGCGTCGCTGAGCACGCCCGTCGTCAGCAGCGGCACCGTCACCAACGCGGCCGGCACGCCGGTCACCGACGCCGACGTGGTGCTGTACGCCTGGCCCGACAGCGACAGCGAGAACGCCCTCCAGGAGGGCGACACCGTCAAGCTGCAGCCCGTGGCCAAAGCCGTGTCCGACAGCTCGGGCAACTACGCCCTGCGCATCGGAGATGTCTCGTCCCTCGCCCCCCAGGCAGGCAGCGACGGACTCGTCAACTTCGAGACGGTCGCCTACTCGGGCACGACCCAGGCGAACTTCAGCTTCCCGCGCAGGCTGATCAGCGCCACGAACTCCTCGACGGGCACCGCCTACCTGACCGCCGTCACCCCCGACTCCTCCTCGGGCAGCTCGAGCGCCGACAGCGGTGCGCCGGACGCCGGCTTCACCACCAGCACCGCCGCGGTGACCGCCAACCTCGCCCTGGAGAGCCTGTCCGCCGCCCCGGACGCCGCCGACTCCACCGCCGGCCGGACCGAGGACACCGACGTCCCGGCATCCCTGACGGACGACCCCACCGCCGCGGACCCGGACAGCTCCGCCGACTTCGACGCGGGCGTGACCAAGGGCTGCAGCGCCCAGCTGGTGAAGAACTACGGCCCCAAGTGGGTCATCGTGGGCCAGACCTACAGCGTCACCTCGGGCGTGGACCACACCCTGACCTACAGCTCGGGGGCGTCCAGCACGCTGGGTGTCGGAATCTCGGGATCGGGAGCCATCGGCAGCTTCAAGGCGAGCGGCTCGAGTTCCAAGAGCAGCACCATCACCAACTTCTACCCGACGTACGGCAACCACCGCGGCGTGTACTACCAGACCCAGTTCAAGTACGGCAAGTACCACGTGATCTGCGCCTACGGGAAGTACAACAACAAGGACTACTACGAGGCCCGGTCGACGGGGTTCGTCGGCGGTGAGAACGTGTCCGGTGCGGGGGCGCCCAGAGCCACCTACTGCACGCGTTACCTCAACGGCGCGAAGTTCACCAAGAAGAACTCCAAGGCCATCACCTGGACCGACGGCGCCAGCCTCAAGGGCTCGATCGGCATCGACCTCTCGTCGCGCACCGGCTACACCACGGACGCCACGGTCAAGTACACCTTCCACGCGGATCGCTACATGTGCGGAACCAACGACTACCCGGGCGCCGACCACGTGTACAACTTCCTCGCCGCCGCGTCCAGCAGCGGATACCGGCCGTGACGCCCGTGCCGTCCCGTCCCGTGCTCCGGACGGGTCTCTCCGCCGCGCTGCTCATGGCCGCGGTGAGCACCCTCCTCGGCTGCTCGGCGTCGGCGACGCCGGGCGGCGGGCCGCTGGACGGCCCGGACTGGGGCAAGCCCGACCAGGCCGAGACGTGTGTGCCCGCCAAAGCGGGGGCGAGGCTGACCTTCGGCGGCGACGTACTGCGCAACTACGGCGGCAAGGACGTGGTCATCGACAAGGTGTCCCTGCTCCAGCCCCACGGGCTGGAGTTCGTCGACGCCGTCCTCCTCACCACCCGCAACACGCTGGTGGGTTTCGACAACCACTATCCCCCGCGCAGGTCCTTCCTGGACGGGCTGGCGCCCGCGTGGGACCACCGCCGGCCCGCGGTCGGGGCGACCATCGCGCCCCAGCCGGGGGACGGCACCCCCGACGACGGGGCCACGCAGACGGCACAGGCCGCAGCCGCGGCCGCCGCCCCGGCAACCCCGACCGCCCCCGCGCTCTCGAACAATCTGGTCGTGGGCGTGCGGGTCACCGGGACCAGCCATGTCCGCATGACCGGTGTGAGCGTGGACTACCACGTCGGTGGCACGAAGTACCGCTGGCACAACATCACCAGTCTCGTCGTGAAGACGACACCCACGTGTTGAGACGCTTGCGCTCCGCGGCCTGGCCGCTGCTCGTGACCGGGCTGCTGGCGGGAGGCTCAGCCTCTTCCGCCGGCAGCCCGGCCGGGCCCACGCCCCCGGCGGCGGTCGTGGCCCTGGTCAACTCCTCGTCGCCGCGGGGAAACCTCTTCAACGGCCAGTTCTGCGGCGGCATCCTCGTCAGGGACGACCTGGTCCTCACCGCCGCCCACTGCGTCCGCGCCCGCCGCCCCGGTTCCGTCGACGTGGTCGTCGGAGCCGACAACCTCTGCCCGGGCGCGCCCGTACCCGGCCGACGTGTCCACGTCATCCGTGCCGTCCTGCACCCGCGCACTCGCAGCGGCCCGGTCGACGCGGCTCTGCTGGTCCTGGAGCACGGGGTGCCCACACCCGCCGCCAGGCTTCCCGCTCCTCAGGACGCGCCCTCCGCCACCGGAACGGCCTACGGCTGGGGACGCAACGGCCTCGGCGGAGTGGCACCGTGCCGACGCACCCCCGTACCCCTGCGTTTCGTCCCCCAGGAGCACTGCTCCGACGCGGAGCGCGGTCTCGGTGTCCCGCCGCCCAACCCCCGGACACAGCTCTGTGCACGGCCGGACGCGACGGCGACGAGGAACACGTGCACGGGGGATTCCGGAAGTCCCGTTCTCACCGGCCGCGGCGACACCGTCGTCGGCATCGTGAGCTGGGGACCGAGCTGTCGCCCCGACGATGTCGGAGCCTACGTACGCGTGGCCGCACTGCGCCCCTGGATCACTCACCCGCACTGACCGGGCAACGGCCGCCAGAACGGCAGCCGGCGGGCCGTCGGGCGGTCGGGCGCGCCCTCGGCCGAGCCTGCACGGACCACGTCGGGCCGGCAAGCGCACAGACGCGGTCTCAGTCCGCGGCCTGCCTGCGATACGCCTCCAGCCACTCCCGTACCGACCGGAAGTCGGCCTCCGTCAGGCCGTAGTGGTGGTCGACCCGGTGGAGGAGGGCCGGTTCGGGATGGTGGGCGGCGACCCAGGCGCGGTCGGCCGCGGTCACCTCGTCGTCGAGCCAGACGAAGGGGCGGCCGGCCGCCCAGTCGACCAGCGGCCGGGTCTTCCAGTGCAGCAGGTCAGGGGACTCCTCCTCGTCGGGCCACCGGACGACCGGCAGCGGGGGCAGGCTCAGCCAGGGCGCCAGGAGCGTGTTGGCGTCGTCCATCCAGGTCGTGGCCCACACCAGCTCGCAGCCCAGCCCGGCGAGCCGTCGGCCGAGGGCCGGGTCGACGCGGTTCAGCAGCGGATGCGCATCGGCGCCCGGAAGGGCGAGGCCGCGGTCGTAGACCGGGTACGCGCGGTCCGCCCCGAACGGGATGAGCGGACCGTCTACGTCGAGGAAGAGCAGCATCAAGGACCAGGATCAGCCCTCGAAGCCCTGGTCGGCGAGGATCGCGTCGATCCGGGTGCGGTGCGCCTTCTCCCAGTCGTCCAGGCTCTCGGCCGCCTCCTTGGCCAGCTTCGCCCGTGCCGCCTGGAGGATCTCGGCCCGGCGGGCGGCCGGTACGGCGACCACGCCCTCCTCGTCGGCCACGACCACGTCCCCGGCCTCGATCCGTACGCCTGCGCAGCGCACGGGCTCGTTGAGCGGCCGTACGGCCTTCTTGGCGCCCGGGATCGGGATCACGCCCCGCGCGAAGACCGGGAAGCCCAGCTCGCGGACCTCGGCGAGGTCGCGGATCAGGCCGTCGGCGACGAAGGCCGCGACACCGCGCCGGTGGGCCACCGCGCAGACGTTTCCGCCGGCCAGCGCCCAGTCCAGGTCCCCCGACTCCACGACGATCACCGAGCCGGGCTCCGCGCGGTGGATCGCCGCGTGCAGCATCAGGTTGTCGCCGGGCGGGCAGCTCACGGTGAAGGCGGGACCGGCGACGCGTGGCACCGGGGCCCACAGCGGTCGTATGCCGATGTCCATGACCTGGTCGCGGCCGAGCAGGTCGGCGAGGGTCGTCGTGGGGATGTCCTGGAACTCGGTGGCGTCAGTCATGAGAGCGACGGTAGCGTCACGGCCATGACTGCCGGGTCGTCCTTGTGCCGTGAGCGAGTTGGGTGCCCGGCCTCTGAGTGAGGTCCGCGCGGGCGAGGAGCCCGCCGCTTTCTCTGCGCACTGAAACGAACCATCAGCCGCAGAGAGAGAAGACAGAGTGCCCAATCCCTTCAATCAGAAGATCATCGACGAGTTCCGTGCCCACCACGGCCGCCTGAGCGGCTCTTTCGAAGGCGCCCGGCTCATCCTGCTCACCACCACCGGCGCCCGCACGGGCACCCCGCACACCACCCCGGTCGGATACCTGCCCGACGGCGCCGACCGGATTCTCGTCATCGCCTCGGCCGGGGGCTCGCCCCGCCACCCCGACTGGTACCGCAACCTGCTCGCCCGCCCCGAAGCGACCGTCGAGAGCGGGGTGTTCACCTACCGGGCCCGTGCCGAGGTGCTCACGGGCGAGGAGCGGGACCTGGCCTTCGCGCGGGCGGTGGAGGCCGACCCGGGCTGGCAGGCGTACCAGGAGAAGGCGGGCGGCCGGGTGATACCCGTCGTCGCGCTGCACGAGATCGCGCAGGGCGGGCCGCCGAACATCGCCGCCGACTCGCCGGGCGAGGCGATCCGGCTCGTCCATGACGTGTTCCGGCGCGAACTCGCCCTGATCCGCAAGGAGATGGCCGCGGGCAGCGGTTCCACGCTCGGCGCCCAGCTCCGCGTCAACTGCCTCACGCTCTGCGCGGGGCTGCACACCCACCACGCCGGCGAGGACACCGCCCTGTTCCCGTTCCTCGCCGGCCGCCATCCGCACCTCGCCCCGGCCCTGGAGCGGCTGGAGCAGGAGCACGCCCGTATCGCGGACCTCGTGGAGGAGCTGCGGCGCGCGGTCTCCGGCGAGCACCCCGACCCGGCCGCCGCCCGCGCCGAGGTGGACCGGCTGACGGCCGAGCTGGAGGCTCATCTGGCCTACGAGGAGGAGCAGTTGGTGCCCCTGCTGGGCTGAGGTCGCTAGAACGGCAGCGGGCGCGCGTGGACGACGTCCAGCCGGGACACCGCCCGCGTCAGCACCACGTACAGCCGGTGGGCTCCTCGCTCCTCCGCCTCCGCCACGGCGGCCGGTTCCACGGCGACGACGTGGTCGTACTCCAGGCCCTTGGCCAGGCTCGCGGGCACCACGGCCAGCCGGGCGCCGAGTTCCTCCGGTCCGGCCGCGTCGAGGCCGGCCGCGGCGAGCGCGTCCCGTACGCGGGGCACGTCCGCGTCCGCCGCGACGACACCGACCGAGCCCTCGTGGGCGAGGGCCTGCTGCACAGCCGTCACGGTGGTGCCGGGCACGTCGTCGGTGGGCCGGAGGGTCAGCTCGCCGTCCGCCCTGAGCGACCGGGCGGCGGGCACGGCCACGTCCAGCCGGTCCAGCAGCCGGTTGGCCAGCTCGACCACCGCGGCGGGCACCCGGAACCCGGTGGTCAGCGACACCACGGCCGCGTCCCGCTTGCCGAGGTGGCGCAGCTGGACGGGCCAGTCGCGGGCCGCCCACGGGGTGGTGCCCTGGGCCAGGTCGCCGAGCACGGTCAGCGAGCCGAAGACGGCCCGGCGGGCGATCGCCCGGCACTCCATCGGCGAGAGGTCCTGCGCCTCGTCCACGACGATGTGGCCGTACCCCTCGGGGTGCTCGATCAGCCCCGAGAGTTCGTCCAGGAGGACGAGGTCGGCAGCCGACCAGCGGGCCGACTTGTACGAGCGCGGCGGGCGGGGCCAGAGCAGGGCGGCCTGCTCGTCCGCGTCCAGCAGCCCGTCGGCCGCCCGTGCCAGCGCCCCGCCGTCGGTCAGCAGTTCGGCGAGGATCTCCTCGGGCCGGACCTTCGGCCACATCACGTCGAGCCGGGCGGTGAGCGCCCGCATCCGCTCGACCCGGCGCAGCCAGGCGTTCGGCGGCGGCCCCGACCGCCGCTCCACCTGCTCCAGCAGCAGTCGTACCACCCGGGCGCGGACCCGCTCGCGCCCGATCGCGTACGGCGGCTCCTCCGCGCGCACCTCGTCGACGATGCCGGCCAGCTGCCCGGCGGTGACCCGCAGCCAGTAGGAGCCGTCCCGTACGGCGAGGTCGGTCACCCCCTCGGCGGACACCCGCGCGTACAGCGCCCGGCGCAGCACCTCGGCCATGCGGGCGTCGTGCTTGACGGCGGCCGTGGGGACGGGATCGGTGCCGGTGACCGGGTGGCGGGCGATCTCGTCCAGGAGGGTGGCCTGCCGGACGCCGGTCTCGCCGAGGGAGGGCAGCACCTCGGCGATGTAGGTGAGGAAGGTGCGGTTGGGGCCGAGGATCAGCAGGCCGGAGCGCTGGAGCCGCTTGGGGTGGGTGTAGAGCAGGTAGGCGGCGCGGTGCAGGCCGACGGCCGTCTTTCCGGTGCCCGGGGCGCCCTGGACGCACACGGAGACGGTGAGGTCGCCGCGCACGAGGTCGTCCTGCTCGGGCTGGATGGTGGCGGCGATGTCCCGCATCGGGCCGACCCGGGGCCGCTCGATCTCGCGCGCGACGATGTCGCTGACCTGCGTCTCGCCGCGGCCCAGGCGCTCGTCCTCCAGCCCGGTGAGGTCGGCGGAGTCGCCCCGGCTGCCCGGCGCCCAGCCGAACCGGCGCCGCACCTCGACGCCCTGCGGTTCACGGGCGCCGGCCTGGTAGAAGGCGCGGGAGACGGGGGCCCGCCAGTCGACGACCAGGGGCGGCGCGGCCGGGTCCTCGGTGATCCGCAGCCGGCCCACGTGGTAGCTCTGCCCGCCGTGCTCGGGGTCCGAGGCGGTGAAGTCCAGTCGTCCGAAGAACAGCGGCCCGCGGGGCAGTTCGCGCAGTGCCTTGGCCTGGCTGCGCAGCCGGCGGCCGAGGACCTCGGCGTCGGCGCCGGAGGCGGAGACGTCCTCGCCGATGACGACCTGGTGGGCGGCGCCGTCGACCATGGCGGCGAGGGCGGTGCGGCAGGTGTCGTGGTAGGCGCGTTCGCGGTGGAGGGTGGTCTGGAGGTCCTCGGGGGCGGGGTGGAGTGACGTCATGACTCCACCGTACCCAGAAAATGTAACCGAGTTAAATATGTTACCGAGTCTCGCTCGGTCGGCCCGTGAGCCCCGACAGCCCCGCCGCCAGTCGCCCGAAGGCTCGCTCGGCCGCCCGCACCGCGTCCGGCCGGACCTGCTCCACGCCCTCCCCCGCCGCGATCCGGCGCCAGTTCTCCATCGCGAGGATCCGCTGGACGGCGATGATCTGCCCGGCGGCGATCCGGGCGTCGAGACCGCCCCCGAGCGCCTCGGCGAGCGCCGCCTCCGACCGCTCCAGATGGCCGTACGCCCTTGCCACCAGGGCCGGCGTCCCGTACAGCAGCCGGTGGAAGGCGAGCACGGCCGGATGGTCGTTCAGGCCGGTCACCGGATCGCAGCGCTCGAGCCCGGCCAGGAAGTGCCGGCGCAGCGCGTCCACCGGCTCGGCCGACCCGGCGACCACCCGCGCGGCCTCCGTCTCGTGGTCCGCGATCCGGTACAGGACCAGGTCCTCCTTGGCGGGGAAGTACCGGAAGAGCGTCGGCTTGGAGATCCCGGCCGCGGCGGCGACCTCCGCGACCGACACCGCGTCGAAGCCGCGCTCCAGGAAAAGCCGTACGGCGGTGTCCGACACGTCCTGGTACATCTGCTGCTTCTTGCGCTCGCGCAGGCCCATCTCGTCCATGGGCCGAGCCTACGCAGCGGTGTCCGGGCGAGTGGGCCAGGCCAGGGCGCGGGTGAGGTTCGGGCCGGTCCGGTGCCGGGACGACAGGCCCAGCGAGGCGGTGGCCGCCGCCAGGGTCATCGCGTACGAGTCCACCGCGCGCCGGACGTTGGGTGCGTCCAGGCCCGCTCCGGTGACCAGGCGGTCGAGGTCGACGTAGGCCGAGCGGACGATCTCCACCCAGCGGTACACCCGCCAGTCCTGCTGCCAGTCGGCGGTGTACCGCGCGGGCAGACGGCTCTCCCAGCGACGGAACATGCGGTCCCGGATCTCCGGCCGGGTGGGGGTGAGGTGCATGTGCCGGACCAGCTCGTACAACGGGTCGCCGACCAGGGCCATCTCCCAGTCGATGAGGGTCAGGGCGAGGCGGTCGTCACGGCGCACCAGGTTCCAGGGGTTGAGGTCGCCGTGCAGCAGGGCGGGGGCGCGGGGGGTGACCCGGTGCCGGGCGAGGATCTCGCGCAGGCGGGGCGCGTCGGGCAGGCCGAGGAAGCGGGCCAGTTGCTGGGACTCCCTGGGCAGGTGGGCGACCAGCGCCACGAGCTGGTCGCTGAGCCAGTCGTAGAAGCCGAGCCGGCCCGCGACCGGGTCGACCTGGGCGTGGTCGACCTCGGTGAGCGCGGCCAGCTGGTCGACGAGGCCGTCCGCCTCGTGCGGGCGCAGGCCGCCCACGGGGTGATCGGGTCTTCGGCCCAGGTCGCGCGGGCCCTCGTAGGTGTGGACGGCGAAGCCGTCGCCGGAGTACGTCCGGATGCCGCAGGGTCCCGGCGAGTGGCTCTCCCCGAGCGCCAGGACCCGGGGCGCGGCCACCGCCGCACCGGACCGCTCGATCGCCCGGAGCACGGCGTGCTCGCTGAGGAAGCTGCGCTCGCGCCGGCTGGCTCCCGCGACCTTGCGGCGGACCGCGACCGGGAACGGGGTGCCGGGGACCCACAGCACCGAGGTGAGGTGGGCGGTGCCCTTGAAGATCCGGCCGGCCGGGGTCGCGCCCTCCAGGAGCAGGGCGGCACGGACGGCGGTGTGCGGGAAGGCGGGGTGCTCCGGGACGCGCCGGTCCGGTGTCCAGTCGATCGCCCGCGCGACGGGGCCGGGGCGCCCCGCGCCGCCGCGCCAACCGGGCCATGCGGACGCCCAGCGGACGAGGATCCGCTCGATCTCCTGCTCGCCGGGCACCTGGGCCAGCCGCAGCGGTTCGGCCCCTGCCTCCAGGGCCCGGCGCACCGTGGCCGTCGCCTCGGCCAGGCGCTGCTGGTCGAAGGAGTCCTCCAGGGACTGCGCGGCCCGCATCACGTCGGGGAACACGGACTGGGCCCGCTCGAAGGCGACGTAGTGGCGCAGGTCCCGGGTGACGCCGCTGACCGCTGCGGGCCGCACCTCGCGCATGGCGCGCACCCAGGCCTGGACGACCTCGTCCCACTGGTGGTCCGGGTAGCGCATCCGGACCAGGTGGGTGGCCAGGTCGTGCAGCGGATCGCCGTAGGTGGCCAGCTCCCAGTCGACGCGGACCGGGGGCGCGTCACCGCCGTACGGCAGGATCAGGTTGTCGCGGTGCAGGTCGCCGTGGAGCAGGCTGTAGGGGCGGCGGGACATCGCGGGGACCCGCTCGGCCAGCCCGACCAGGGCGTCCTCGGGCACGCCGAGCGCGGCGAACAGGCCGCCGAATCCGGCCCGGTTGGGCTGCCGGATCTGCAGATCGGCCAGGCGGGCCAGGGTCTGCAGGAAGGCCTGGCTGTCGGTGTAGTTGCGCGGCCAGCAGGCCGGCAGGGGTGGCAGCGCGGCGGTGTTGCGCACCTGGGCCGTCTCGGCGAGCAGCCCCGCCAGTGCCCTGATCAGCAGCCCGTCGACCGGTTTCCCGGCACCGCAGACGCTGGAGAGCACCGCACCGTCCACATGGCTGTGGATGGCGAAGCCGTCCCCCTCGGCCAGGCACTCGGGCACGTTCGCGAGGACGCCCCTGACGGACCGCAGGATCTGCGCCTCGCTGGGCCAGGTCCGGATCACCACGGGCAGCGCACCCGCGCGCCGCAGCCGCACGGTCACCGCCGTGCCCGGCTCCCGCCCGAGCAACCGGGCCATCGGCTCGGTGAGTTCCACGACGTGGTTCTGATGGTGGAAGCCGCCGCTCGCCCGTCCCCGGGCCGCGGCGTGCGCCAGGAACGCCTGGACCGCGGCGTGCGGCAGGGCTCGGCCGGCGCGGCCCCGGGCCGGGTCGCGGGGGACGGGTGGTGCGCCCACGGGCCGCTCCGGGGTTCGATCGCGCTGACTTCGCACTGCGGGGACGGACAGGTTGCAGAAAAAGCTATGCCCGGGTGACGGACGGCACGACCCAAAGCCCGGTCGAGTAGCCCAACGGTGGTCGGCCACTGCTGTGTGCACGTCGTCCGGGCATGGCTCGTTCGCCATCCCTTACGCGCGGATCCGAGCGGTTGCCCCGTCGGTGCGGGCATGCTAGCGCACGGCGGGCCTCAGGCTCGGGGAGCGCACCTCCGCAACCACACCAGCAGCGGCTCCAGGGACGTCACCACACACCCGGCCCCGGCCTCGCGCAGCACCTTCCTCTTCCGCTCGTTACGCGCGTAGCCGAGGAAGGGCACTCCGGCGCGCCCTGCGGCGACGAGGTCCGAGGGTGCGTCGCCGATCATCAGGGCGGCGGACGGCGCGGCTCCGATCGCGTTCAGCGCGCGGTTGAGGCAGTGCGGGTCCGGCTTGAGGCGGTGCAGGTCCTGGGTGCGGCCGTAGACGTGGGGGGCGAAGCAGGCGTCGAGACCGCGCTGCTGGAGGTAGGCCCGGACCACCTTGGGGGAGTTGTTGGTGGTGATGGCCAGGCGGGAGCCGACGGCCAGCCAGGTGCGGATCAGGGGGTCGGCGTAGGCGGTCGGCAGGGCGGAGGCGGCTGCCCGCAGCTCCTCCTGGGTGAGCCGTTCCTCCAGTTCGGCGACGAGATCGCTGCCCGGGTGCCGGCGGTCCACCGCGCGCAGCACGACCTGCGGGTCCAGCGTGCCCCGTTCGGTCTCGGTGAGCAGTCCGCGCAGTCCCTGCAGCTCGAGCCACTCCACCAGCTCCGCGGCCACCCGTTCCGCCTTGTGCCGGGCGAACAGGCGGCAGATCGGCCCGTCGAAGTCCCACAGCACGACCTGGGCAGCTGTGATCAGTTCCGGTAGCTTCTCGATCTCGTTCGCATCAGAAGTCGCATCAGAAGTCACTAGGAGAGTGTCAGGTCCGTGGTGATGGTTTCCCAGAGGGCGTCGAACCACTTCTGAGACTGCTCCACGAACGCGGCATCGCGCCGGCCGGCCCGCTTCTCGAAGGAGAACAGCAGGGACTCGGAGCCGAGGGTGTCGTACATGTCCAGCATGCCGCTGTCCGTCGGCTCCTCGCGGCGGGCGATCATGTAGTACGCGTACAGCGCCTCCACGCCGTTGAGCAGGTAGAGCTTGGCCGGCGGGGTGAAGGGCAGGGCCCGGAAGGTGACCTGCACGTCGATGTCGTGGGTGGAGCGCAGGGCCTGGAGGTTGTACTGCAGGACCTGGCCCTGGGCGTTGCGCATCGCCAGCCAGCGCTGGTGCACGACGTCGTCGTCGCCGTCGACCGGGACCGGGAAGGCGAGGTTGATGTCCCGGGACGGCAGCAGGATGCGGGCGTCGATCCGGTCGGGGCGGATGCGGCCCTCGTGGATCAGGCGGAGCGGCTCGCCGAGGGCGGGGATCAGGGACTGCGCGGTCAGGCAGGCCGCGTCGATGCGCACGTGCGGCGCGGAGAACGCCTCGGTCAGCCGGGGAGCGAGGCCCACCATCGTCGGCTGGGGCTCGTCGTGGGCGGGGGGCGGGCCGGCGACGCGCGGCGGGCTGCCCTTGCTGACATGGCTGAGCAGACCGTCGTCCGCGAGTGCCTTGAGGGCCTGGCGTACGGCACCGCGCTCGACCCCGTACCGCTCCGCCAGCTCGGCCTGGGTGGGCAGCCGGTCGCCCGCCTTCAGGTCCCCGGTGCGGATGCGTTCCCGCAGGATGTCGGCGATCTCCTGGTGCGTGAGCCTTCTACTGCCGTTCACTGCCACGTTCTCCTGGGTCACGACCAAACGCTACAACCCTGATCCATCTAAAGGGAGTTGTTGCGAAGTTGTTTGTCACTGGCGACCAAGTGGGGACAACATAGTCAGAGTTGGTTGCCAACCTGGTCAAGTTGGCAGACCGAAAGGGGGACCCACCATGCCCGCCCTCGCACTTCTCTGCGCCGTCTTCGTCGTCGGCTTCGAACAGCTCGTCCAGTGGAAGTACGGCGCCGCCGGCCTCGTCGGCCTGCTGCTGCTCTCCGTGGGCATCAAGGCCAAGAGCCCGGCGGTCAGCTCCGCCGGCGCCGTACTGCTCGCGGTGCTCCTCGCCGGGCCCGCCCTGTGACCGGGCCCGCCCGGCCCGGCCTCACGGCGTCAGGACCAGTTCCGAACTGATCGTCTCCCACAGCGCGTTGAACCACAGGTGGGACTGCTCCACGAAGGTGGTGTCGCGCAGGTCCGCGCCCTGCTCGAAGGCGAACAGCATCGACCGCGTGCCCTCGGCGTCGTACAGCTGCAGGTGCTCGTGGTCGATCTCCCGCTCGCGGCGGGTGAGCGTGTAGTACGCGAACAGCGCCTCGGCCCCGTTGATCAGGTACAGCTTGACCGGCGGGGTGAAGGGCAGGGCGCGGAAGGAGACGTGCACGTCGATGCCGTGCGTGGTGCGCAGCGCCTGCAGGTTGTGCCGCAGCACCTGGCCCTGGGCGTTGCGCTGGGCCAGCCAGCGCCGGTGCAGCAGACCGCCGTCGGAGGCGTCCACCGGTGCCGGGAAGGCGAGGTCGATGTCCCGGCTGGGCAGCAGCACCCGGACGTCGATCTTGGCCGGATTCAGCCGTCCGGCATGGATCTCCCGGAGCGGCGCGCCCATCGCGAGGTTCAGCGAGACCGAGGTCAGGCACAGGGCGTCGATCTCGACGTGCGGGGCGGCGAAGGCCGCGGCTATGCGGGGCGCCAGGCCCACCATGGTGGGCTGCGGCGGTGCCGGGGGCCCGGCCGCCGGACGGGCGTGCGCCGCGGGGAAGGCCACGGTCGCGGGGCTGCCCTTGGACACGTTCGTGAGCAGGCGCTCCGCCTGGAGGATGCGCAGGGCCTCCCGTACGGCACCGCGCTCCACGCCGAACTCGTCGGCGAGCTTCGCCTGGGTGGGCATGCGCTGGCCCGGCCGCAGCTCGCCCGACCTGATCCGGGCGCGCAGTTCGTCGGCCACCTCGCGATGTGACGTGCGTGACCGCTGTGGCCTCTCCCGCCCACTGGCGGAGGCGTGTTCCGGGTCCACAGAGAAACACTACAACTTCCCGCCATCTTCCGGCAGTTCACGGGAAGGTGGTTATGAGACGCTTCCAAGCGGAGATAAGTACTGTGAGTTGGTAGCCAACTTAATGAACATGGTTGAGCTTTCCAGTGGTTGGCCGACCGGGCTCCCTTCCGGAGGGGAGCCGGGAGCCCGGGCAGGGGACGGCCATCGGAGCGGCACAGTCACAACTGAACATCCCGCACAGCCACAACTGAACACGGTCATGGCACAGCCACAACTGAACAGCTCGCTACGGATGCACAGTCAGCGCCGGCCGGAAGAGGGGAGCCTCAGAAGATGTCCGGGCACCACGGTCGCTCGGACGTGCGCAACAGGGCGTCGGCCTTCCGGGCGGCGCCCTCTCGTTCTTCCCGGACCCGCCCGAGGGCCGCGAGCCGCGCCAGGGACCCGTCCCCGAGCCAGACCGTGGCCAACTCCCCCACCGGCAACGTGAGATCGGCGGCGGCACCGCCCGCCGGGGTGCAGGACGCCCCCTCCGGGGAGGCCTCCAGCCGGAACCGCCCCCCGGCCGGACCGGCCGGGTCCACGACCTCCAGCACCAGCGAGCCCGCCCCTTCGTACGTCCGCTCCTCCAGGGCCCGTACGACGTCCAGGATCCGCACCCACAGCCAGTCCGCCTGCTCGGTGACCCGGGCCGCGCGCGGGTCGGGCAGGAAGAACGGCAGCAGGTCGTCCGGGCCGCGCCAGCCGCTCTTGACCTTCGTGATCCAGTCGATCGAGCACAGGAAACGCCACAGGGCACCCTCGGCCGCCGGGGTCGCGCCGATCAGCCAGTTGACGTCGGCGGTGTTGTGCGGCTGCTTGCCGTGCCAGGTGTCGTCGGACTCGTACGACACCAGGCCCTCGACCTCGCCGGAGGCGGAGCGGTAGACGGCGTAGAACGGCTCGGTCCAGCCGCTGCCGAAGCGGACGGCACCGGTGTTCGCCTGCCACCACAGCTCGTCCCGGCTGACCGCGCCGGGCTGGGCGCGGCGCACCCGCTCGTGCAGCTCGGGGCCCAGCTTGCGCACGTCCTCGGCGTCCACCAGATCGATCCGGCCGCCGTCCTCGGGGCCGGACCAGCGGGGGTCAAGGCCGGCCCGCGGGACCTCGACGGTCCACTGGGTCGTCCAGGTCGCGGGTCCGAAGCCGTAGCGGCCGTAGATCGGGTACTCGGCGGCGATCAGGGTGGCGACGACGTCGCCGCGCTCCTTCGCCGCCGCCAGGTCCCGGTCCATCATGCGGGTCAGCAGGCCGCGGCGGCGGTGCGTGGGGGTGACGGTGACATTGGATATGGCGTCCGCGGGGACGGGGGTGCCGCCCACCGCGGTGATCTCCTGGGCGAACGAGCGGAAGGTCGCCACACAGCGGCCGCCGTCGAAGGCGCCCAGCAGACGGCCTTCGACGAACTGCCGGCGGCGGGCGTCCAGCTGCTCGGCGGTCAGCACCGGCTCGTGCAGGAACCCAGTCCTCAGAGCGCGGTGCCAGTCCTCGAAGTCGGCCTCGGTCACGGTGCGCACGTCGACAGTCATGCAGTCACCGTAGGCACGCGGCCCGGGCGGTGTCGCGAGGTTTTCTCCCGCCCACCCGGCCGTCCCCCGCGGCCACCCCGTCCGTCAGGTCAGCAGGTCGTCCACCTGGGCCTCGCCGACCCGGTAGCGGCGCGCGATCTCCCCGCTGCAGTCGTCGGTGGTGCGCTGCAGGCGCTGGCGGCGCCGGGAGACCTCCTGCTCGTAGCGGACCAGGCGGCCCATCGCGGTGGTCAGTTCCAGGTCGGTACGGGCCTCGAGGTCCGACAGCTCGACCTCGGCGAGCATGTCCGCGGCCAGCTGCCGGTACTCCTCGTTGTGCGGGGTGCCGAGCGTGACATGGCGGGCCGAGGAGCGCTGCCGGGCCGGGGCGTCGGTGAGGATCTCCGGGAGCCGCTCCACCACGGAGGCGTCCGCGGGCGTCGGCACGGACGCCCGGCCGCGCCGGGCCAGTTCCGCGCGCAGGATGTCGATCCGGCCCTGCAGCAGCCGCCGCACATAGCTGAGGTCCGCCTCGTCGCGCTGGGCGTCGCGGCGCAGGGTGCGCAGTTCCGGCAGGCTCAGCCCGGCCAGGTCGGGCTCGGGCGGCTCCGCGGGCAGTGCCGGGCCCGACGGGCCCTCGGCGCGCTGCGCGGGCGGCCGGTACGTCTCCAGCCGCCCGGTACTCGGTGTGCTCATGTGCTTGTGACCGTCCCCTCGACCGGCGTGTGGAAGCATCGTGCCACCCCAAGTGGCCGCTATGTGACCGAGTGCCCCCGAACGGCCCCAGATGGGGGCTTAAGGATCAATAATGCACCGCCTGTGACCAGGGGCGGGGCACCCGGCATGATGGTCCTCATGCGTGCGGTGGTGCAGAGGGTGGACGGCGCGAGCGTCGTCGTGGACGGCGAGACGGTGGGCGCGATCGAGGGCGAGGGCCTGTGCGTCCTGGTCGGCGTGACGCATGAGGACACCAAGGAGAAGGCGGCCCAACTGGCGCGCAAGCTCTGGTCGATCCGGATGCTGCAGGACGAGAAGTCCTGCTCGGACATCGACGCCCCGCTGCTCGTCATCAGCCAGTTCACCCTCTACGGCGACGCCCGCAAGGGCCGCCGCCCCACCTGGAACGCCGCCGCCCCCGGCGATGTCGCCGAGCCGCTGGTGGACGAGGTGGTCGCCCAGCTGCGAGCGCTGGGCGCGACGGTGGCGACGGGCCGGTTCGGGGCGCAGATGCGAGTGTCGCTGACGAACGACGGCCCGTTCACCGTGCTGCTGGAAATCTAGGGCTCTACGACGGTCTCCTGGGCGGCGGCGGTCTCCCCCGCCACCAGGCGCGCGTCTGTGGGTACGTTGCGCTTCACCAGGGCCAGGGCGATCGGGCCCAGTTCGTGGTGGCGTACCGACGTCGTCACGAAGCCGATCTTGCGGCCTTCGGGGCCCTCGTCCGCGAGGCGGATCTCGGTGCCGTGGACCGGCAGGTGGACCTCACTGCCGTCCAGGTGCAGGAAGACCAGACGGCGGGGCGGCTTGCCCAGGTTCTGCACCCGGGCCACGGTCTCCTGCCCCCGGTAGCAGCCCTTCTGCAGATGCACCGCCGTACCGATCCAGCCCAGCTCGTGCGGAATGGTCCGGTGGTCGGTCTCGAAGCCGACGCGGGGGCGGTGGTGCTCGACGCGCAGCGCCTCGTAGGCGAGCAGACCGGCCGCGGGGCCGTGCTCGGCGGCGAAGGACTCCAGGTCGGCTCGGGGCAGGAAGAGATCACGGCCGTACGCCGTCTCGCGCACGACGACGCCCTCGGGCACCTCGGCGATCGAGCCGGCCGGCAGGTTGACGACCGCGAAGTCGGCCGTGCGGTCGGCGACCTCGACCCGGTAGAAGAACTTCATCGACTCCAGGTAGGCGATCAGTGCCTCCTGGGTGCCGGGCTCCACATGGGCCCAGACCGTCGTACCGTCGTCCACCAGGTACAGCGCGTGCTCGATGTGCCCGTGCGCGGAAAGGATCAGCGCCTCGGTGGCCTCGCCCGCGGGCAGGTCGCTGACGTGCTGGGTGAGCAGCAGATGCAGCCAGCTGAGGCGGTCCTCACCGGAGACGGTGATCACCCCGCGGTGCGAGAGATCGACGAATCCGGTGCCGTCGGCGAGGGCGCGCTGCTCGCGGAACAGGTCGCCGTAGTGGGCGGCGACGCCTTCGTCCACGCCCTCGGCGGGGACGGCGCCGGGCAGGGACAGCAGGGGGCTCTTCATACGGGCAAGCCTACGACGTGGTAGTTGAACTCTTCAGAGAACAGTCCCGGCACCGGCCGAAGATCGCGAAGTGCTTCATGTCGGTGTCGAAGCCGAACTGCTGCCGCAGCTTGGCCGTGAACTCCGCGGCCACGTCCACGTCCGCCTCGATGACGTTCTCGCAGTCGCGGCACACCAGGTGGAGGTGGTGGTGGCGGTCGGCGAGGTGGTAGGTGGGCGCACCGTGGCCGAGGTGGGCGTGGCTGACCAGGCCCAGCTCCTCCAGCAGCTCCAGCGTGCGGTAGACGGTGGAAATGTTGACCCCCGACGCCGTCTTCCTCACCTCGCTGAGGATGTCGTCGGGGGTCGCGTGCTCAAGGGTGTCCACGGCTTCGAGCACGAGTTGCCGCTGCGGCGTCAGCCGGTAGCCGCGCTGCCTGAGGTCGCTCTTCCAGTCGGTGCTCACCACACCGGAAAGTCTAGAGCCACCCGCCCGGAGGCCTACTTGAAGAAGGCGATCCCGTCGTCCGGAAGGTCGTCCGGGAGGGCCTTCGCCCAGCGTTCGACGTCCTCCGGGGTGACGACCTTCTTCAGGTGGGCCGACATGTAGGGGCGCAGCTCGACCTCGGGGGTCTGCTTCTCGCCGACCCACATCAGGTCGCTCTTGACGTAGCCGTACAGGCGCTTGCCGCCGCTGTAGGGGCCGGAGGCGGCCGTGCGGGCCACGGCGTCCGTGACCAGGTCGATCTGGGGCTTCTTGGCGGCCATCTCGCCGTACCAGATCTCGATGACGCCGTCGTCGCGGGTCATCGTGACCTCGACCTTGCGGTCGGCGTCGATGCGCCAGAAGCCGTGCTCCGACTCCAGCGGGCGGACCTTGTTCCCGTCGTTGTCCAGGATCCAGGTGTGGGAGTGGTACTCCAGGAAGTCCCGGCCGTCGTGGGTGAAGGTGACCTCCTGCCCGAAGTTGCACTTCTCCGAGCCGGGGAAGTCGTGGACGCCGGCGCCGGCCCAGTTGCCGAGCAGGAAGGCGAGGGGGACCAGGTTCTTGTGGAGGTCGGACGGGATCTCGATCATGAGCGGCAGTTCCTAGGTGTGGGTCAGCGCTGGCCCTGGTACAGCTTCTTCACGGTCAGCCCGGCGAAGGCGAGGACGCCGACGCAGACCAGGACCAGCAGGGTTTCGAAGAAGATCTCCACGGGTGCTCCTTGAGCGAGGGTGGGCGTACGACAGAGCCGGGCCCCAGCTTACGCGGCCGCTCACGGGCTCTCCTGGCGAGGTCGGCCCGCAGGGGGCGGATTACGATGCGGCCATGGCGAAGAAGCTCGTGATCAAGGTGACGGCCGGGGCCGATGCCCCCGAGCGCTGCTCGCAGGCGTTCACGGTGGCGGCGGTGGCCGTGGCCAGCGGGGTGGACGTGTCCCTGTGGCTGACCGGAGAGTCGTCCTGGTTCGCGCTGCCGGGGCGGGCCGCCGAGTTCGAGCTGCCGCATGCCGCGCCGCTGCCGGACCTGATCGAGTCCGTCCTCGCGGCGGGGCGCATCACGCTGTGCACGCAGTGCGCGGCCCGGCGGGAGATCACCGAGAAGGACGTCATCGAGGGCGTACGGATCGCGGGCGCGCAGGTCTTCGTCCAGGAGGCGCTGGCGGACGAGACGCAGGCGCTCGTCTACTGACAGGCGCTCGTCCACTGAGCAGCCCGTCTCACGTCTTGGGCCGCTTCTTGCCGTCCAGCTCGTCCCACCACTCGTCGGACTGCGGGTCGCCGGAGGGGTCGTCCCACCAGCGGTCGTCGGGGCCGCGCCGGTTGGCCACCATCGCGGCCACCGGCGGGATGATCATGGCGACCACGCACATCCCGACCGCCACGGGGATCGACCAGAGGCGCACGACCGCCCAGGCCAGGACGAAGAGCCCGATGCAGGTCCCCATCATGGCGAGATACAGATGACGTCGCCTCGCGAGCACAACTCCAGGGTAGGTCCGGTCAGGCCGAAGGGCCGCACCCCAGGCGTCCAACCCGGGGGGTGCGGCCCTTCAGCCGGTACTGAGGTTCCTCAGACCGCGATCGCGACCTCGGCAAGGCCGCCCTGCTGGGCGACGACCGTGCGGTCGGCGGTGGCGCCGGGGACGAGGGCACGGACGGTCCAGGTGCCTTCCGCCGCGTAGAAGCGGAACTGCCCGGTGGCGGAGGTGGGGACCTCCGCGGTGAACTCGCCGGTCGAGTCCAGCAGGCGGACGTAGCCGGTCACGGGCTCGCCGTCGCGGGTCACCTGACCCTGGATCGTGGTCTCACCGGGCTTGATCGTCGAGGCGTCGGGGCCGCCGGCCTTCGCTCCACACATGTCTTTCTCCAGAGGGGTCTGACCGGAAGGAAGGCCGGTCGGGGTTTGCTTGCCTGGGTGCTTACTTGTTGGCGCCGAGCTCGATCGGCACGCCGACGAGGGAGCCGTACTCGGTCCAGGAGCCGTCGTAGTTCTTGACGTTCTGGACGCCCAGCAGCTCGTGCAGCACGAACCAGGTCAGGGCCGAGCGCTCACCGATGCGGCAGTAGGCGATCGTGTCCTTGGCCAGGTCGACGCTCTCCTCGGCGTA
This sequence comes from Streptomyces sp. NPDC031100, assembly GCF_055570785.1. NCBI lineage: Bacteria > Bacillati > Actinomycetota > Actinomycetes > Kitasatosporales > Streptomycetaceae > Streptomyces > Streptomyces sp. NPDC031100. The sequence continues at coordinate 80,177 of NZ_JBVIGN010000008.1, read as the reverse complement.
CAGCTCCTTCAGCTCGTCGTCCGACTTGAAGGTGCCGTCGTCGTTGGCGTTCTTCGACCACGGGATGTTGCGGGCGGTCGGGACGTGCCCCGGGCGCTGCGACTGCTCCTGCGGGAGGTGGGCCGGGGCGAGCAGCTTGCCGGAGAACTCGTCGGGCGAGCGGACGTCGACCAGGTTCTGCGAGCCGATCGCGGCGACCACGTCGTCGCGGAAGGCGCGGATGGAGGTGTCCTGGGCCTTGGCCTTGTAGTCGGTCGCGGCACGCTCGGGCACGTCGGAGCCGTCGACCAGCTCGCGGGCGTCCAGCTCCCACTTCTTGCGGCCGCCGTCGAGGAGCTTGACGTTCTCGTGGCCGTACAACTTGAAGTACCAGTAGGCGTACGACGCGAACCAGTTGTTGTTGCCGCCGTAGAGGATCACCAGCGTGTCGTTGGCGATGCCCTTCTTCGACAGGAGCTTCTCGAAGCCCTCCTGGTCGATGAAGTCACGGCGGACCGGGTCCTGGAGGTCCTTGGTCCAGTCGATGCGGATCGCGTTCTTGATGTGGTTCTTCTCGTAGGCGGACGTGTCCTCGTCCACCTCCACGATGGCGATCGTGGGGTCGTCCAGGTGGTCCTGGACCCAGTCGGCGTCTACGAGGACGTCGCTGCGGCTCATGCTCTTTCTCCTCCGGGGCAGTTGCGGCGGGGCGTGCGAGTGCGTACGGGTACGGCTCCGGTTCGTCCGGAGGCGCACGGGTGCCCTTCCAGCAGGGCAGGGGGTGAGACGCGGAAGTCGGGGACTTTCGCTCAGAAGGGGCGACAGAGCATGGCGGCAACGCGGCACAGGTCCACTGCCCGCCGCTTTGTGAGATCCGCCTGTCGCTTCATGCGGTCGATCGTAGGGACGTCCGGGGGGCGTGTCACCGGTGTGTCGGATTCTGAGATGCGATCGTCCGGATAGCGGGATGAGAAAAGCGCCCGAGGCGTCGCGGGACGGCCTCCGGGCGCTTGCGTGGGTCGGTGCATCTACGGTGCGGACGTGGGCGTCTCGCCTGTCGGACAACCGCCGTTCCGCACGGCTGTCGTACTACCCCGCCAGCCTGACGTTCGAACCCTTCACGCTGACCTCCACACCGTCCTGGGCGGCCTGCACCCTGTCCAGCTTGATACCGCCGGGCAGCTGGCCGATCTTCACCTCGGAGACGTCGACGGCCTGGTTGCCGAACCTGGGCAGCCCGTCGGCGTGCACCTTCACCGTGTCGCCCTGGAGCGTGACCGTGCCGAGCACCGGGAGCGGCACACCCGCGACCACGACCGTGGCCCTGACCTTGCCGTTGCCACCGTAGGCGAGGCCGGTCACCTTGCCGGTGACACCCAGGGGCAGGTCGACCGGCTCGTCCTTGACCGCGTTCAGCAGCTGGTCGTAGGCGATCGTCGCCGTGCCGGTGGCGGTGGCCGCGGTGGCGGAGCTGTAGTCGCCGGAGAAGCCGACGCCCTTCATGTCGGCCTTGAGGTCGTCGATGCGGATGGTCTTGCCGTTGGTGGCGGTGGCCGCCTGGTAGTCCTTGATGCCGACCTCGACGTCGTCCAGGGAGCCGCCGGCGACCTGGGTGAGGAACGGGAAGCCCTTGATGTTCACGTCCGGGGTCGACGCGAGGTTCTCCGTCGACTTCAGCTTGTCCGCGGCCTCGCCCTCGGCGAAGTGCACGGCGACGCGGTCGACGATCAGGAAGAGCCCGCCCAGAATCACGACGAGGATCAGGATTATTCGCAGGGCGCGCATGTGGTGGTTCCCCCGGGTCGGTGGTCGTGTGCGGTGGTGTACCTGTACGCCACGGTAACCGGACGCACCGGGCCGTCGGCGCGTTGTGGATCACTTGTGACAAGGCTCGGTTCAGCGGTCGGCCACGGCAGTGGTTGCGCTGCCGCCGGTCGGGAGCTGGGCTTCCAGTCCGGCGAGGAGGGCGCGGAGGCCGCGTTCGAGGGTCTGTTCGGGGGCGGCGGCGTAGTCGGCGGCGGAGGGCTCCGCCAGGCGCGCGCGAAGGCGGGGGAATTCCCGGGCGACCTCGGCCGCCTTGGCCATGGTGGCCCCGATGAGCTCCTGCGGGTCCTGGCCGTCCCGGCCCAGACGCCGGTTGAGGGAGACCATGGCCGCTCCGCCGAGCGCGTTGCCGAGTACGTAGGTGAAAACAGCCGCGGCGACCTGGTCGGCGTCGGCGGGGGTGAACCCGGCCTGCTCGTACAGGGCGAGGCAGTGGTCGTCGTACCGCGCTTTGCCCGGGCCGTAGAAGAGGTGGGAGCCGAAGGCCTGCACCAGCCACGGATGGCGCTCGAACATGGCGTGCAGGTCGAGGGCGAGCGACACGGCCGCGGAGCGCCAGTCGGCCGCGCCCGGTTCCGGTAGCTCGATCTCGTGCCAGACCAGGTCTCCGGCCAGCAGGACGAGATCGTCCTTGTTCTTGACGTGCCAGTAGACCGCGGTGGCCGCGCTGTCCAGGCGCTTGCCGAGGCTGCGCATGTTCAGGCCTTCCAGGCCCTCCTCGTCGAGCAGCTCGACGGCGGTGCGGACGATCTGATCGCGGGTGAGCGTGGTGCGCGGCATGGGCCCACCATAGGGCGACCCCAGCCTCTTGCACAAAGTTCAGGAACCCACTTGCACGTAGTTCAAGTCCCGGGCTAACTTGTACTTGCACTTAGTTCAAGAAGCCGGGCGCCGAGGCAGGCGCACCGTTCCGAGGGGGAACCAGTCATGAACGTCTTCGTCGCCGCCCTGCAGCTGTCCGTCGCCGGCGCCTTCGTCAGCATCCCGGTCGTCCGGGCCCGCTTCGGGGCGACCGCCACCGCCGCCGCCCAGGCCGAGCTGAGCCGCCAGGGCGTGCGGACCACCGTGCTGGAGGAGAACGGGATGCGCTTCGACGCGGGCGGCCACGAGACCTGGGCCCCGGTGTCCATCGCCGCGGTCCTGGCCGCCACCGCGGCGCTGAACCTCATCGGCAACTCCTGGGCCGGGCTGCTCAGTTGGATCGTCCTGGGCCTGGTCCTGGCCATCAACTGCGTGATCCTCTACAGCAACCTGACCGCGACCGCCTCGGTCCGCGCCGCCTTCGCCCGCAAGGGCGAGCCGGAGCTGGCCCGCATCGACGTCGCCGCCCTGCTGAAGGCCGCCGAGTCCGGCTTCCCCCGCCGGGTCTGGGTCCTGCAGAACGCCCGCCACGTCATCGTCTTCGGCGCCGCCGCCCTCGCCCTCGGCGCCCTCGCCCTCGCCTGACGCCACGCCGGAAGCGGCCGGCCGGCGGCCACCGCGCCGGCCTCGACCTGGCATCCGAGGACTCAGCGTCTCAGCACGGCCTCGATGAAGAGTCCGGCGACGCTGAGGGCCGTGAGGACCGCGCTCACGGTGTCGCCGCCCTGGACCGTTCGCCTGCGCCGGCGGCTCCCGGGCGGCATACCGGGATGGAACGGGGGGATCGCATAGCCCGGGTCGATGGGCGTCCGGTCTCGCCGCGGCGCCTGTTCCTGCAGCCGCTTGCATTCCTCGTACGGCAGACCTGCGTCGTTCGTCATGCGCGGTGCTCCTTGCGCTGGTGCTCCCTCCGCTGGTGCTGCCGCAGCAGCACGTTCGCGTCCGTCTCCGCGCTGCGGTCGTACACCGCCCGGGCCTCCTCGCGCCGCCCGGCCAGTTCCGCGCAGCTCGTGCAGCCGGGGACGGGCGTGGGCGGGCGACCGACGTCCTCGGGGTCCGGCGGCGCGCTCACGCCGGCCGCGCGGGTGTGCTGGTTCGCCGCCCGCACTCCCGCGCTCAGCCGCTCCCGGGGCGTGGCCGGGCGCAAGGAGGCGGGGTCGGCCTGCCACTCCCGGCCGCCGCCGAGGGGACGCAGCATCGCGTACGGGCCTGACTTGTCCTGGTACTCGCCCACCCTCCTCGTCGCCGGGTCGTAGAGAAGGGATCCCGGTTCGAGGGGCTCCGACGTCGTTGTCATCGGGTTCCGCTCCTTTCCGTGAAGTCCTGTGCGCAGCGCAAGCACTGAACTACGCTGCGTGTTCGGGCACTTCGAGCATGGCGCACGGAAGAGGCGTTTGGGCTGTTGAGAGGCCCAACTTCAACGCCAGCCCCTCCAAATTCCACAAATTCCACAGCCGAGGAGCGCGATGCCGCAGCGAAGGGTGGTCACGGGACGCAGCCAGGAGCCAAGGGTGCGGTTCGCCGAGGAACTACGACGCCTGCGGACCGAGCGGGGCTTAAGCCTGCGGGATCTGGCGAAGGCGGTCGGCTGGGACCCGTCCCAGTTCGGGAAGATGGAGCGCGGGCACACGGTGGGCGGGCCCGAGGTCGTCCAGGCTCTGGACCAGTACTACGGAACGCCGGGCTTCCTGCTGGTTCTGTGGGAGTTGGCGGTGGGGGACCCGACGCAGTTCAAGGAGCAGTACCGGCGGTACATGGTCCTGGAGTCGGAGGCCGCGAGTTTGTGGCAGTACTCGGTGAGCAGGCCGCCGGGGCTGCTCCAGACTGAAGGGTACGCACGCGAGGCACTCGCGGCGGGTGGCCTGAACGGCGATGAGCTGGACCAGCAGGTCGAGGCGCGCATCGGGCGGCGAAAGGTGCTGGAGGGGGACGACCCGCCACCGTTCCGTGTCGTGCTCTCCGAAACGGTCCTACGGAACTCGCTGCGCCACGCCAGGGAGTGGAAGGGGCAGTTGGAGCACCTGGCCGCGGTTTCTGAGTCTCCCAACATCACCCTTCACGTGCTGCCGTTCGGCACCGGACTGCACGGCCTGGACAGCACCGACGTGATGTTCCTGCGGCTGCTGGACGGCCGTACGGTGGCCTATGTAGAGAACGACGCACGCGGTGAACTCATCGAGGAAACAAGCAGGGTTGAGCGCTTCCAGCGCACTTATGATGCCGTGCGCGACATGGCCATGTCCCCGGCCCAGTCGCTGAAGCTCATCCTGCGGATGTTGGAGGAAATGTAGTGCGAGCCATCGACCTGAGCGGCGCGGCCTGGCGCAAGAGCAGCTACAGCAATTCGGACGGCGGCAACTGCATCGAGATCGCCGACAACCTCCCTGTCGTCCCCGTCCGAGACAGCAAGGACCCCGCCCGCGGAATCCTCCTCTTCGGCGCGGGCGCCTGGTCGGCCTTCGTGGACGGAGTCAAGCACGAGGAGCCGCTCGGCTGAGCACGGTTGGATCAGCCCAGGGCGCGCCCGAGTACCCACACCACCGGCGCCGCCGCCGACAGCGGAAGCGCCACTCCCGCCGTGAAGTGCACGAAGCGGGACGGGTAGTCGTAGCTGGCGACCCTGTGGCCGATCAGGGCGCAGATCGCCGCTGCCGCTCCCAGGGCGGCAGCGCCCTTCGCGCCGAGGTCCGTCATGCCGCCGATGGCGATGCCCGCGCCGGCGGCGGCCAGCACCGAGACCACGACCGAGGCCGGGGTCGGCAACGGCAGCGCGCGGGCCAGGATCGCCACGGCCACCGCCGCCGCGCCCACCGACACCGCGTGCGGGTCGGCGGCCAGGTAGCCCGTCGCCAGGACCGCGAGGGACGAGGAGGCGACCGTCGCCATCAGGCCGTACATCCGCTCGTCCGGCGAGGCGTGCGAGCGCAGCTGGAGGACCAGGGCCAGCAGGACCCAGATGCCGAGGGGGCCGAGGATCGCGGCCGGTGCGTGGTCGCGGCCCGCGGCCAGGACCGCCACGTCCGCGGTGAGTCCGCCCGCGAAGGCCAGCGCGATGCCCTGCCGGGCGGGCCACATGCCGTTCAGCCGGAACCAGCCCGCCGCCGTCACGGCCTGGAGCAGCACCAGCGGTACGACGAGGGCGTACGAGGCGACCGGGGCCGTCGCGGCGAGCAGCAGGCCCAGCACGGCGGTGAGCAGCGCCGGTTGCATGCCGGGCTCGATGATCGGGGAACGGCCCTCGAGACGGGCCCGCTGCGCGTCGGTGACGCGGGAGTTGCCGGCGAGGGTGGCGGGGCCGTAGCCGGGCCCCGGCTCGGGCACCGATTCGGGCTGCGGCGCGGGTGCGGGCGCAGGCGCCGGTGCAGGCTCGGGTGCCGGTGGTGCGTAGTGCTGCTGCTGGTGCTGCTCCTGCTGGTACGCCTGCTGCTGGTACGCCTCCCGCGGCGGCAGGTACGACGTGTCCACCGGCGTCTGCAGCGACGCGTGGGTCTGCGTCTCCCAGGTCTGGCCCTGCCACTGCTGGGTGTGCTGCGGGTCGTACCCCTGGTCGTAGCCCTGGTACTGCTGATGGCCGGGCCACGCCTGGGGCGCCTGCTGCTGGTACGGGTCGTACCCCTCGTAGGAGCCGCCCTCGTACGGGCCGCCCTGATACGGCTGGTCGCTCATCCTCACCCTCCTGCGAACGGCGGGAGCACCTCGACCGTGCCGCCCTCGGCCAGCCGTACCGTCTCATGCGCGCGGGTCCCGACGGGGTGACCGTCGACGAGGAAGGAGCATCGCTGCAGGACGCGCGTGAGTTCACCGGGGTGTCGCTCACGCACCGCGGCGAGTGCGTCGGCGAGCGTGGCCGCGTCGTACGGCTCCTCGGCGACCTGGGCCGCGGCCTTGGCAGCGGCCCAGTAGCGGACCGTGACCTTGGGCATCTGATTCCTCAATCGACGGCAGGAGAACAACAGGACTGGATGGTGTCAGGCTAGCCCGCCCGTGCGACCGCCCAGTCCCCGATCCGGGCCAGAAGGCCGTCGTCCGCCGCGTGCTCGGCGTGGCCCATGCCGGGCTCCACCCAGAGTTCGCCGTGGTCACCGGCCGCCTCGGCCAGCATCCGGGGGTGGTCGAGGGGGAAGTAGCCGTCGCGGTCGCCGTGCACGATGAGGAGGGGGGTGGGGGCGATCCTCGGGACGGCCTGGACCGGAGAGAGCGGTACCGGGTTCCAGTCACGGTGGTGGATGCGGGTGCGCAGGCCGTAGCGGCCGACCAGGCGGCCCTCGGGGCGGGTGACCAGCCAGTGCAGGCGGCGCATGGGGGCCGTACCCCGGTAGTACCAGCGCGCGGGGGCCGATACGGAGACCACCGCGTCCACCGTGCCCTTCCCGTGCAGGGCCGCGTGCCGCAGCACCACCGAGCCGCCCATCGAGAAGCCGACGGTCACCACGCGCGCGTGCCCGAAGCCGCGCGCCCACTGCACCGCCGCGGCCAGGTCCAGGACCTCCTTGTCGCCGACCGTGGAACGGCCGCCCGAGGCGCCGTGGCCCCGGAAGGAGAAGGTGACGACGGCGCCGTAACGGGCGAGCACGCCCGCCACCCTTCGTACATGCGGCCGGTCCACGTCCCCGGTGAAGCCGTGGGCGATCACGAACGCCAGGTCACGGGAGGGTGGACGGGAGGCGTCCGGCGCCGCTTCGTATACGGCCGCGGTCGGGTTGTATACGGAATCGACCGGAACTCCATCGGCCGTGCACAGAAACGTCCGGATAGAGCCCTGTCTGCCCGTCTCGGGATTCGGACGAACGGTGGAACGTGCCGCGTGACCTGCCGGACGGATGCTCATGTGGGCTATTCTGCTGGGCAGAGGACTCGGGCAGCGCAGCCCCCGGGTCCTTTTGTGCTTTCGGAAGCGCTGTATACGAGGCGGGAAACCGCAGGTGTACGGGGCGCCGGGATCGCAGAGCAGTGCCGCACCGCACACGTCCTCGCAGGGACCGAGGAGGAACCAGACGTATGAGTTCTCTGCTGCTCCTGACCAACGCCCTCCAGCCGTCGACGGAGGTGCTGCCCGCGCTCGGCCTGCTGCTGCACAACGTGCGGGTGGCCCCGGCGGAAGGGCCCGCCCTCGTCGACACCCCGGGCGCCGACGTCATCCTCATCGACGGGCGCCGCGACCTGCCCCAGGTGCGCAGCCTGTGCCAGCTGCTGCGCTCCACCGGCCCCGGCTGTCCGCTCCTCCTCGTCGTCACCGAGGGCGGCCTGGCCGCCGTCACCGCGGACTGGGGCATCGACGACGTGCTGCTCGACACCGCCGGCCCGGCCGAGGTCGAGGCCCGGCTGCGGCTGGCCATGGGCCGGCAGCAGATCGTCAGCGACGACTCCCCGATGGAGATCCGCAACGGCGACCTCTCCGTGGACGAGGCGACCTACTCCGCCAAGCTCAAGGGCCGGGTCCTCGACCTGACCTTCAAGGAGTTCGAGCTGCTCAAGTACCTCGCCCAGCACCCGGGCCGGGTCTTCACCCGCGCCCAGCTGCTGCAGGAGGTCTGGGGCTACGACTACTTCGGCGGCACCCGGACCGTGGACGTGCACGTACGGCGGCTGCGCGCCAAGCTCGGCCCCGAGCACGAGTCACTGATCGGCACCGTCCGAAACGTCGGTTATCGATTCGTTACGCCCGAGAAGGGTGACCGGTCCGGCGACGACGCCAAGGCCAAGGCGAGCCGGGCAAAGGCGGAGGATGCGGACGCATCGGCCGTGCCGGCCGGCTCCGAGCTCCACGCGGACGCATAAGAGACGCCCACGGCACGCATGGCCACCGCTCGGGCGGGGCATTGCTTCCGCACAGTCGTGATGCGATACGCCCTGCCCAGAGCGGGTCCATCCGCGTAGACTCCGCGCGTGGCCAAGGTGACTCGGGATGACGTGGCACGGCTGGCTGGGACCTCCACCGCCGTCGTCAGTTATGTCATCAACAACGGACCCCGGCCGGTCGCCCCGGCCACGCGCGAGCGTGTCCTCGCGGCGATCAAGGAACTGGGGTACCGCCCCGACCGGGTCGCCCAGGCGATGGCGTCCCGGCGCACCGACCTCATAGGCCTGATCATCCCGGACGCCCGCCAGCCCTTCTTCGGCGAGATGGCGCACGCGGTCGAGCAGGCCGCCTCCGAGCGCGGGAAGATGGTCCTCGTCGGCAACACCGATTACATCGGCGAACGCGAGGTCCACTACCTGCGCGCGTTCCTCGGCATGCGGGTGGCCGGCCTGATCCTCGTCTCCCACGCCCTGAACGACCTCGCCGCGGCCGAGATCGACGCCTGGGACGCCCGGGTGGTGCTGCTGCACGAGCGCCCGGAGGCCATCGACGACGTCGCCGTCGTCACCGACGACCTGGGCGGCGCCCAGCTCGCCGTACGCCACCTGCTGGAGCACGGCTACGAGTACGTCGCCTGTATGGGCGGTACGGCCGAGACGCCGGCCGTCGGCGACCCGGTCTCCGACCACGTCGAGGGCTGGAAGCGGGCCATGGCCGAGGCGGGCCTGACCACCGAGGGCCGGCTGTTCGAGGCGCCGTACAACCGCTACGACGCCTACCGCGTGGCCCTGGAGGTCCTGTCCGGCCCGAACCGGCCGCCCGCGGTCTTCTGCTCCACCGACGACCAGGCGATCGGCCTGCTGCGGGCCGCGCGCGAGCTGCGCATCGACGTGCCCGGCCAGCTGGCGGTGGCCGGGTTCGACGACATCAAGGAGGCGGCGCTCGCCGACCCGCCCCTGACGACCGTCGCCTCGGACCGCTCGGCGATGGCCCGGGCGGCGGTGGACCTGGTCCTGGACGACGGGCTGAGGGTGGCGGGCTCGCGGCGCGAGCGTCTGAAGACGTTCCCGTCCCGGCTGGTGGTCCGCACGAGCTGCGGCTGCGGCTGAGATCTTTATATCGGGCAAACGAGGTTCTGCCGGGCTTCTCAGGGAGCACTCAGGAAGCTCTCATGGTCGCGGGACATCCTCATGTCATGACCGAGAGCCAGGGCGCATACAGCCAGCAGCAGCACAGCTACTCCGCTCCCGTGAACCCCGAGGGGCCGCCCCCGCCGCCGTACGAGCCGGTGACGGCCCCGAGCCCGGCCCCCGAGCCCGGCCCCGCGCCCAGGAGGAAGCGCACCCGAGGCCCGATCGGGCTGCTCGCGGCGGTCGCGATCGTCGCGGCCGCGGTCGGCGGCGGCACGGCCTTCGCCTTCCAGGAGCTGACCGGCAAGGACACGGTCGCCTCCGCCGGGACCACCACCCATGTGGTGCCCTCCAGCAAGAGGGGCGACGTCGCCGCGATCGCCGCCGCGGTCAGCCCGAGCGTGGTCGAGATCCAGGCGACCCTCGGCAGCGGCTCCTCCACCGGCTCCGGCGTGATCATCACCAGTGGCGGCGAGATCGTCACCAACAACCACGTCGTCGCCGGCGCCACCTCGATCAAGGTGCGCACCAGCGACGGCAAGAGCTACACCGCCGAGGTCGTCGGCACCGACAGCTCCAAGGACCTCGCGCTGATCAAGCTGAAGGGCGCCTCCGGGCTGAAGGCCGCCTCGCTCGGCAACTCCTCGGGCGTCCAGGTCGGCGACACGGTCGTGGCGATCGGCTCCCCCGAGGGCCTGACCGGCACCGTCACCAGCGGCATCGTCTCCTCGCTCAACCGTGACGTGACCGTCTCCACGGACGAGAGCCAGGGCCAGGGCGGCGACGGGCAGTGGCCGTTCCAGTTCGGCGGCCGCCAGTTCAACGGCGACACGGGCTCGTCCACGACGACCTACAAGGCGATCCAGACGGACGCCTCGCTGAACCCCGGCAACTCCGGCGGCGCGCTCATCGACGCGAGCGGCAACGTCATCGGCATCAACTCCGCGATGTACTCGTCGAGTTCGCAGGCCTCGTCGTCCTCGGCCGCGGGCAGCATCGGCCTCGGCTTCGCGATCCCGATCAACACCGTCAAGTCCGACCTGGCCAAGCTGCGGGCGGGCTCCACCAGCTGACACCCCCTGCGGGGCGAAAGAGGGAGTACGTCATGATCAAGCAGGTTTCCCACCCGGTCGCCGGCACCGCTCCGGCCGACGTGACCCTGGCACTCTCGGTCGTGCAGGAACTGCACGCGCCGACCCCGGCCCCGCGCGCCCCGGAGATCCCTCCGGTCCCGCAGCTGATGGGCCTGCACACCTCCGCCGACCGGCCGCACCGCCGCAAGGTGCCGCTGCACCGCCTCTCGGCGATCCGCGAGCTGACCAATCTGGCCGTCTGAAGCGCCTGCGGCACGCACGCCGGGCGGACCGGAAACATGCGACGCTGAGAGACATCCCTACCGCACGACCCACCGCACCCCGAGGAATCGCGAGCGATGAGCCCCGCCGAAGGCGACCGTGACCCCCAGCGCATCCTGATCGTCGACGACGAGCCCGCCGTCCGCGAGGCGCTCCAGCGCAGCCTCGCCTTCGAGGGGTACGACACGGAGGTCGCGGTCGACGGCGCGGACGCGCTGGACAAGGCCGCGGCGTACAAGCCCGACCTGGTCGTCCTGGACATCCAGATGCCGAGGATGGACGGGCTGACGGCGGCGCGCCGTATCCGGGGCGCGGGGGACACCACCCCGATCCTGATGCTGACGGCCCGCGACACGGTGGGCGACCGCGTGACGGGGCTGGACGCGGGCGCCGACGACTACCTCGTCAAGCCCTTCGAACTGGACGAACTCTTCGCCCGCATCCGCGCGCTGCTGCGCCGCAGCTCCTACGCGGTGGCGGTCTCCCCCGAGGCCCAGGAGGACGAGGCGCTGACCTTCGGCGACCTGCGCATGGACCTGGCGACGCGCGAGGTCACCCGGGGCGGCCGTCAGGTCGAACTGACCCGCACGGAGTTCACGCTCCTCGAGATGTTCATGGCCCACCCGCGCCAGGTCCTCACCCGCGAGCAGATCCTGAAGGCGGTCTGGGGCTTCGACTTCGAGCCCTCCTCCAACTCCCTCGACGTCTACGTCATGTACCTGCGCCGCAAGACCGAGGCGGGCGGCGAGCCGCGCCTCGTCCACACGGTCCGGGGTGTGGGGTACGTGCTGCGCCAGGGCGGCGCCGAGTGAGCAAGCTGGTGCGCCGCTACCGGACGCTGCCGATCCGGTCCCGCCTGGCCCTGCTGGTGGCGGCGGCGGTGGCGTTCGCGGTGGCGGCGGTCTCGGTGACGTGTTGGTTCATCGTGGAGCAGAAGCTGTACGACGAGGTGGACGACCGGCTCCAGGGCATCCGTCCGTTGTCCGCCGACTACGTCACCGATCTGCTGGCCACGTGCCCGCAGTCCCCGAACGGCTCACAGAGCCGCCAGTCGTTCGTGTACCTCCAGGTCGTGACGGTGAACGGCAAAACCTGTGTCGTGACGCAGTCCGAGGGCACGGTGAAGGTGACGAGCACGGACCGGGAGGCGGCGAAGGGCCTCGACCTCAACAAGCGCATCTTCCACAACAGCACCGACAGCGAGGGCAACGACGTCCGGGTCATGACCATGGGTGTCCCGGTGGGACTGGGCCCCACGATCCAGCCCTACCCGGGCATCGCCATGATGGCGGCCTTCTCCCTCAAGGACACCCAGAAGACCCTCAACGACCTCGCCCTCGTCCTCCTGCTGGTCTCCGGCATCGGAGTCGTCGGAGCCGGGGCGGCCGGTCTCGCCGTGGCCCGCGCGGGCCTGCGCCCGGTCGACAAGCTCACCGAGGCCGTGGAGCACGTGGCCCGCACGGACGACCTGACCATCCGCATCCCGGTCGACGACGACAGCGAGGACGAAGTCGCGCGCCTGTCCCGGTCGTTCAACTCGATGACCGCCTCCCTGGCCAGCTCCCGCGACCTCCAGCAGCAGCTGATCGCCGACGCCGGCCACGAGCTGCGCACTCCTCTCACCTCCCTGCGCACCAACATCGAACTGCTCACCCGCAGCGAGGAGACGGGCCGCCCGCTCCCCCCGGAGGACCGCAAGGCACTCCTCGCCTCCGTGAAGGCGCAGATGACGGAGCTGGCCGCGCTGATCGGCGACCTGCAGGAGCTGTCCCGCTCGGAGGGCCAGCGCGGTGAGCGGGTCCAGGTGGTCTCCTTCCAGGACACCGTAGAAGCCGCCCTGCGCCGCGCCCGCCTGCGCGGCCCGGAGCTGACGATCACCGCGGACCTGGAGCCCTGGTTCGTCCGGGCGGAGCCCTCCGCACTGGAGCGGACCATCGTCAACATCCTCGACAACGCGGTGAAGTTCAGCCCCGAGGGCGGCACGATCGAGGTGCAGTTGAGCGAGGGCGTACTGACGGTCCGCGACCACGGCCCCGGCATCCCGGAGGACGAACTCCCGCACGTCTTCGACCGCTTCTGGCGCTCCCCGAGTGCGCGTGCGTTGCCGGGCTCGGGCCTCGGCCTGTCCATCGTGGCCCGCACGGTCCAGCAGGCGGGCGGCGAGGTCACCCTGGCACGGGCGGAGGGCGGCGGGACCGTGGCGACGGTACTGCTGCCGGGGGCGGCTACGGCTCCGCCGGAGGTGCCGTAGGGGGTTCGGCGCCGAGCCAGAAGATCTGCTCCACCACGATCTGGGGGTCTTCCATGCGCCGTAGCCGGAGACAGGGCTTCGAAGGCAGGCGCCTCACCCGCCCGGATGCGCTCGGCGAGCGGCTGGTTGTGCGGGTGTGCATGGTGAGTTCATGAGCACTACACCTCACCCCAAGAAGGCTGTTTCCCGGTTTCCGCGAGTATTCGCGGTGAGTGCCACCCTGGGCATCGCTTGTGCGGCGGGGCTGGCAACTGCCACATCCGCCATGGCCGCAACCCCCGTCACACACGTCGCCACAAAAGCCGCCCCCGCCTACGGCGGTGGCGGCGGGGACGAAAACATGTGTGGCGCCGGCATCCTCAACCTCCTCAACTTCTGCAACTGACGGACAAGCGACGGCAGTTCCTGCCCGCCAACCGCACAACCGCACAACCGCACATCGAAGAAGTCCACCCACCCTCAGGGCGGTCAGGAACACGGGCAGGATCCCTGTCCCTGACCGCCCTGCCGACCATGTCCGAAGGGCTGCGCCCACTGCTCCGGCCCGCGGACCGGCTGGGCGACTGGACCCCGACCGCCTCCTGAGCTGGGCGGAGACGGGAGTACCCTCTCCTCGGTCGCGCACCCGTTCGGTGCGCCGGGGGGGAGGGTTTCGATGGACCAGAGCGGCTTGGCGTTGGCCCGGAAGTACCGCAGAGCAAGGAAACGGCCCCGAAAGGCCGCGCTGCTGTCTCTCCTCCTTCTGGGCAACGCCGTGTTCCAGATGTATCGCACCCACGACGTCATTCCCCACTGGTGGCTACCGACGTTCTGCGTGGCCCTGGTGGTGGGCATCGGCCGGCAGGCGGTGTACGAACTGCGGGCACACACTCTGGTGACGGCCGACGCAATCACGCAACAGGGGGCGGTACGGACCCGCACCTGGGCCTGGCCCGACGTCTACGACATCCGGATCGAGTCCACCGGCGACGACCCCTTCAACATCGCTCCCCGCCGGCCGGCCTACCTCTACGACTTCCAAGGCCGCCGCTTCCTCCTCCCCCACCTCAACGACTGGCAGGTCGACGACCCCTACGCCGAGGTCGCCGACCTGCGCAGCGCCGCCTGGCGGCACGGCATGGCCTGCGAGCACCGGCCCGAGGTCGAACAGCGGATCCTGCGGCGGGCCAGGCAGCGCAAGGCGTGGATGTGGGTGACCGTCGTGGGGGTGGTGGCGGCTCTGGTCGCCTCGTTCGTGATCATGGTGCCCTGGCCCGGACAGCCCTGAGAGAGATTCTCAGGGCTGTTTCGGAACCGCAGCGGGTTTACTGGACGACCGCGATCCGGTTCGCCGCCGGCGGCGCGAGCGGCGAGGTGGCGGACGAGTGTGCCGTCAGGTACTTCTCCAGGGCGCCCAGGTCGTCGCCGCCCACCAGGTCGTTCGTGCCCTTACCCAGCGTCGGGAAGCCGTCGCCGCCGCCCGCCAGGAAGCTGTTGGTGGCGACGCGGTAGGTGGCCGTCGGGTCGATGGCGGCGCCGTTCAGACGGATGGAGTCGGTGACCACGCGGTCCGCGCCGGTCTTGGTGAGGTCCAGGGTGTAGGTGAGGCCGGCCGAGGGCTGGAGGATCTTCGGGGCCGCCGCGTTGGCCCCGCTCACCTGCTCCTTGAGCACCTGGATCAGCTGGGCGCCGGTGAAGTCCTGGAGGTTCACGGTGTTGGCGAAGGGCTGGACCGTGAAGCCCTCGGCATAGGTGACGACTCCGTCGCCCTCGGCCCCCTTGGCCTGGTAGGTCAGGCCGGCCCGGACGCCGCCCGGGTTCATCAGGGCGAGGCTGGTCCTCGGGTCCAGCTCCCGGCCGTAGGCGAGCTGCGCGTCGGCGATCAGATCGCCCATCGGGGACTCGGTGCCGGTGTTGTTGATGTCGGCCGAGATGTACCCGATGGCGCGGTTGCCGATGGGCGCCGCCAGGGTGTTCCAGCGGGAGATCAGGTCCGTCATGTCCGCGGCCTTCGGGACGTCCCGGGTGACCACGTGGTTCGCGGACTTCACGGCCGTACGCGCGATGTCGCCGGTGTAGCGGTCGTACGTCAGCGTGGTGTCCGTGTAAAGACGCCCGAAGGAGGCCGCCGAGGTGACCATGCGGGGCCGGCCCGACGGGTCCGGGATCGTGCAGACGTACGCGGCGTGGGTGTGGCCGGTGACGAGGGCGTCGACGGCGGGCGTCACGTTCTTCGCGATGTCCGTGATCGGACCCGAGATGCCGCCTCCCGCGGCCGGGGAGTCGCAGTCGTAGTTGTACGCGCCCGAGGCCGGGAAGCCGCCCTCGTGGATCAGGGCCACGATCGACTGGACGCCCTGACGCTGGAGCACCTTGGCGTACTTGTTGATCGTCTCGACCTCGTCCTTGAAGGTCAGGCCCTTGACGCCGGCGGCGGAGACGATGTTCGGGGTGCCTTCGAGGGTGACGCCGATGAAGCCGATCCGGACGTCCTTCTTCTTCCAGATCCAGTACGGCTTGAGGATCGGCTTGCCGGTCTTGTCGTCCAGGACGTTCGCGGCCAGGTAGGGGAAGTCCGCGCCCTGGAACTCCTCGTCCGTGTAGCAGCCGTCCTTCGGGTGGCAGCCGCCGTTCTGCAGGCGGGCCAGCTCCGTCGCGCCCTCGTCGAACTCGTGGTTGCCGACCGAGGTGACGTCCAGGTCCAGCTGGTTCAGGGCCTCGATGGTCGGCTCGTCGTGGAAGAGGCCGGACAGCAGCGGGGAGGCGCCGACCATGTCGCCGCCGGCCGCGGTGATGGAGTACGGGTGGCCCTCGCGGGCCTGGCGGAGGTGCGTGGCGAGGTACTCGACGCCGCCCGCGTCGATCGTCTTCGTCGTGCCGTCGGGCTGGCGCTCGGTGACCCGGCCGGAGGAACCGGACGGCGGCTCCAGGTTGCCGTGCAGGTCGTTGAAGGAGAGGAGCTGGACGTCCTGGTAACGGCTCGGGCGCCCGTGCCCGCCCTGGTCGGCGTGTGCCTGTGCGGGCAGCGCGGCGACCAGGGCGGCGGCCGTGGCGAGAGCGGCGGCCGTCCCGAGGAATGCATACGTACGACGTCTGGTGCGCCGGGGCGCGGCTGGCATGGGAACCCCCCTGTGGGTCGACTGGGGCACGTGGCCCGTGCGCGGCGCAGCCTAGGGTCAACGCGCGTAGCGCAACAGGAGGTTCCGGGTTACATCCTGGTTTCCCTTTGCCGATTCCTTTACCTGCTGCGCTGTCAACACTTCACCCCGGCCGCCCCGTACCCTCGTACGCATGAGCAGCGACGACACCCTGCGGTCCTTCTCCTCCCGCGCCATCGAGACCCACTCCGCACTGGATCCGGGGCAGGTCGAGGCCGTGCTCGGACTGCTCGCCGAGGCCGTCCGCGTCGACGGCCAGCAGCCGGTGTCGGAGCAGGGGCGCCTCCAGCTGCGCGGGGGCGCCCGCCCCGGCGTGTCGCATCTGCTGCTGACCCTCGGGGACGAACTCGTCGGCTACGCCCAGCTGGAGGACACCGACCCGGTGGAGGCGCCGGCCGCCGAACTGGTCGTCCACCCCGCGCACCGCGGGCACGGGCACGGGCGGGCGCTGGGCGCGGCACTGCTCGCCGCGTCCGGCAAGCGGCTGCGGGTGTGGGCGCACGGCGGGCACTCCGCGGCGCGGCACCTCGCCCAGGTCCTGGGGCTCACCCTCTTCCGCGAACTGCGCCAGATGCGGCGGTCGTTGACCGATCTGGAGCTGCCCGACCCGCGGCTGCCGGAGGGCGTGAGCGTGCGCACCTTCGAGCCCGGCAAGGACGATGCGGCCTGGCTCGCCGTGAACGCGGCCGCCTTCGCGCACCACCCCGAGCAGGGCTCGCTGACCCAGCGCGACCTGGACGACCGCAAGGCCGAAGCGTGGTTCGACCCGGCCGGGTTCTTCCTGGCCGAGCGCGGCGGCGAGCTGGTCGGCTTCCACTGGACCAAGGTGCACGCCGAGGAGGGGATCGGCGAGGTGTACGTGCTCGGGGTCCATCCCCGCGAGCAGGGCAGCGGCCTCGGCAAGGCCCTGACCACGATCGGCCTGCGCCACCTGGCCGCGCAGGGACTGCCGACCGCGATGCTCTACGTCGACGCCGACAACAAGGCGGCGGTGACGGTCTACGAGCGGCTGGGGTTCATGACGCACGAGACCGACCTGATGTACCGCACCGAGACGTGACGTAGACATACGGGAGCCGACAGGAGGGGCGGCCGCCTCGGCCTGCTGCGGCCCCGCGACCGGCTGCCGACGGCCCGCGAGGCCGTCGAGGCCGCCGCGCTGACCGGCCGGGTTGTGTATCTGGGCGAGGTCACCGCGCCCGCCACCCGCAGCGCCTGGCGGGTGAAGACGGAACGCCGACGGCTCTTTCGCCGTCTACCACCCCGCGTCCCACTTCTGGCCGCCGCAGTGGGTGGAAACCGGCATCGTCCTGACCATGACGGCGCCGGCCACCTGGCCGACCGGCGCACGACGATCCCGTACGTCCCTTCCACGGGGGGAGAGACGTACGGGATCGTCGTATTCGGCGGGACCGTCGTTCACTCGGGTACGCGATCGTCACTTCCGCGTCAAGGTCGCCTTCGAGCCGCCCCTCGATTTCCCGCACGTCATGTCTCCGTAACCATCGATTCAGACGGTCTTGCGACCCTCACCCAATGAACCCCGTCGTGCCAGAGCCTTCGCCGCCCCCCGAGCGGGCCGCGATAAACGGGACAGTGTCGCTCCCGCCCGCACGTTCCGACGCGCCCGTCTCGCTCGTGGCGCGGAAGAATGGGGTCATGAGTCAGCAAGACACCCAGGCAGAGATCCAGCACGTCCAGCCCTCCGTGGGCTCCATCGCCGCGCACCGGTCGCACACCGTGGCGGCGAACGTCTCCGACCTGGAACCCGACATCGATGCGGACCTCGACGCGTACGAGGAGTCGCAGGGTGACGGTGCTCCACTGCCCCAGGGCCGGTTCCTCGACCGGGAGCGCAGCTGGCTCGCGTTCAACGAACGTGTTCTGGAGCTGGCCGAGGACCCGAACACGCCCCTGCTGGAGCGCGCCAACTTCCTCGCGATCTTCGCCAGCAACCTGGACGAGTTCTTCATGGTCCGGGTGGCCGGTCTGAAGCGCCGTATCGCCACCGGCGTCGCCACCCGTTCGGCCTCCGGCCTCCAGCCCCGCGAGGTCCTGGAGATGATCTGGGCCCGCTCCCGCGAGCTGATGGCCCGGCACGCCGCCTGCTACCACGAGGACGTCGCCCCCGCGCTCGCGGAGGAGGGCATCCACCTGGTCCGCTGGAGCGAGCTGACCGAGAAGGAGCAGGCGCGCCTCTTCACGCTCTTCCGGCACCAGATCTTCCCGGTCCTCACCCCGCTGGCGGTGGACCCCGCGCACCCGTTCCCGTACATCTCCGGCCTGTCCCTGAACCTGGCCGTCGTCGTACGCAACCCGGTCAGCGGCCACAAGCACTTCGCCCGGGTGAAGGTGCCGCCGCTGCTGTCCCGCTTCCTGGAGGCCGCGCCCGGCCGGTACGTCCCGCTGGAGGACGTCATCGCCGCGCACCTGGAGGAGCTGTTCCCGGGCATGGAGGTGGTGGAGCACCACGCCTTCCGCCTGACCCGGAACGAGGACCTGGAGGTCGAGGAGGACGACGCCGAGAACCTGCTCCAGGCCCTGGAGAAGGAACTCATGCGGCGCCGCTTCGGGCCGCCGGTGCGCCTGGAGGTCGAGGAGTCCATCGACCGCGAGGTGCTCGACCTGCTGGTGCGCGAGCTGAAGATCAGCGAGGCCGAGGTGTACCCGCTGCCGGGTCCCCTGGACCTCACCGGTCTCTTCCGCATCGCCGGCCTCGACCGCCCCGAGCTGAAGTATCCGAAGTTCATCGCGGGCACCCACCGCGACCTCGCCGAGGTCGAGTCGGCGTCCCCGCCCGACATCTTCGCGGCCCTGCGCAGCCGGGACGTCCTGCTGCACCACCCGTACGACTCCTTCTCGACGTCCGTGCAGGCCTTCGTGGAGCAGGCGGCCGAGGACCCGGACGTCCTCGCGATCAAGCAGACCCTGTACCGGACCTCCGGCGACTCCCCGATCGTCAACGCGCTCATCGACGCCGCCGAGGCCGGCAAGCAGGTCCTCGTCCTGGTCGAGATCAAGGCACGCTTCGACGAGCACGCCAACATCAAGTGGGCGAAGCGGCTGGAGGAGGCCGGCTGCCACGTCGTGTACGGCCTGGTCGGTCTGAAGACCCACTGCAAGCTGTCCCTGGTGGTCCGCCAGGAGGGCGAGACCCTGCGCCGCTACAGCCATGTCGGCACGGGCAACTACCACCCGAAGACGGCGCGCCTGTACGAGGACCTGGGCCTGCTGACGGCCGACCCGCAGGTCGGTGCGGACCTCTCGGACCTCTTCAACCGCCTGTCGGGCTACTCCCGCCGTGAGACCTACCGCCGGCTGCTCGTCGCCCCCAAGTCCCTGCGCGACGGCCTGGTCTCGCGGATCGACAAGGAGGTCCAGCACCACCGCGCGGGCCGCCCGGCCTTCGTCCGCATCAAGGTCAACTCGATGGTCGACGAGGCGGTCATCGACGCCTGCTACCGGGCGTCGCAGGCGGGCGTACCGGTGGACATCTGGGTGCGGGGCATCTGCGCCGTCCGCCCGGGCGTCGCGGGTCTGTCGGAGAACATCCGGGTCCGCTCGATCCTCGGCCGCTTCCTCGAGCACTCCCGGGTGTTCGCCTTCGGCAACGGCGGCGAGCCCGAGGTGTGGATCGGCAGCGCCGACATGATGCACCGCAACCTCGACCGCCGGATAGAGGCCCTGGTCAGGGTCACCGACCCCGGCCACCGGGCAGCTCTGAACCGGCTGCTCGACACCGGCATGTCCGACAGCACCGCCTCCTGGCACCTCGGCCCCGACGGCGAGTGGACCCGGCGCGCGACCGACGGCGACGGACAGCCCCTGCGCAACGTTCAGGAGATGCTCATAGACGCCCGGAGGCGCCGGCGTGGCACAGCAACACCTTGACCCGACGGACCCCACGGCCTCGGCGGTGACGGGGGACGCCCTCGCGGGCTATCTGCGCGCCCAGGCAACGGAGTTCCTGCGCGCGCTGCGGCTGCACCGCGAGACGGGCGGCGGCCCGGCCGGCGGCACGGAGGAGTCCGTCGACGCCGCCCGGGCCCTGCGCCGCTCGGCCCGCCGCATCAGCGGCAGCCTGCACACCTTCCGCCCCCTCCTGGAGGCGGACTGGTCGGAGGAGATGCGCCCGGAACTCGCCTGGCTCTCCGGCACGTTGGGCCTTGAGCACGCGTACGAGTCCCGCCTGGAACGACTGCTGCTGGCCCTGCACCGGCTGTCGGGCTCCACCACCCTGCCCGCACAGGCGGTGGCCGCCGGGGCGGCGCGGGTGGGCGCGGCGGCAGCTTCCAGCACCAGTGGCCCTGCCCAGCAGACGGCAACCCCCGAACGCGGCAACCTCACCGTGGGCGCGGCAAAAGCGGGCGCCCTGCTGGAGCGCCAGTTGACTTTGGCCCGGACCCGAGCCCACTCCACCGCTCTCCAGGCCCTCGGCTCCTCCCGCTTCCACGCGGTCGCCGACAAGGTCGCCGTACTCGCCAGCGAGGTCCCCCTCACCCCCGCCGCCCCCACCACCGACCTGCGTCCCCTCGCCGCGGCCGCCGAGGAACGCCTCACGGACGCCATCGCCGGTCTCCCGCTGCTCACCGCGGGCCACCCCTACAACGCGGAGGCCCTGGTCCACGGCCTGTCCCCGGATCCGTCCCCGCACCCCCAGGACGGCCCCTGGCACCAGGTGCGCCTGCTGCTGCGCCTGCACCGCTACGCCCGCGAGGTGCTCTACGGCGACAGCACGCCCGTGGACGTACGGCTGCTGGCGTCGGGCCAGGCCCTGAACCGGCACCGGGACGCCTCGGAGGCGGCGGCCGCGGCCGCGCAGGCGGCCCGCACGCCCCGCATCGCGCCGGCGACGGCGTACGCGCTCGGCGTGCTCCACGCCGACCAGCGGCACGAGGTGGAGGCGGCCAGGTTCGCCTTCCAGCAGGCGTGGCAGAAGCAGACGGTCAACGCACCCTGAACCCTCCCGAGGAGGCGGTGTGAACAACACCCTGGTCCAGGCAGCCGGCTGCGTGCTGTGGCGCCGCTCCTTCTCGGGCGGTGTCGAGCTGGCCCTGGTCTTCAGGCCGAAGTGGTCCGACTGGTCCTGGCCCAAAGGGAAGCTGAAGAAGGGCGAGACGGCCCGCGCGGCAGCCCTGCGCGAAGTGCAGGAGGAGACCGGCCACACCTGCCGGCTCGGATCGGACCTGCCGACCCTCCGCTACGTCGACAACGCGGGCCGGAAGAAGGAAGTCATGTACTGGACCGCGGAGTCGACCGGCGGAGCCTTCTCGCCCACCGACGAGGTGAGCGAGTTGGTCTGGCTACCGCCGGACGAGGCCCGCGAACGCCTGACCTATGAGCGGGACAGAGAGCTGATCTCTCCGGCGCTCGCGGTCATCGGCCTCGACGAACGGGCCTAGCGGGGCCTTCCCCGGCCGATCAGGCGCGGCAGCGCAGCATCTCCAGCGGCGGGTGCGCGAGGACGTCCGCCCAGAAGTCCTCGCCGAACTCGTTGATGCCCGCTTCGGACACCTGCAGCGGAACCCACTCCACCGCAGTGAACCCGGCCGCCTGCAGACACTTCTCGTAGACCTCGCGGCGCGGGGCCGTGGAGACGATGCTGATCGGCTGCGGGTCGAGGAGAGCGGTGACCCGCACCCGCGGACCCGTCTCGATCTCCTCGCCGGTCGGCTCGCAGAGGAACCCGTACTTGTCCAGGGACGGGCAGTCGAACCGGTAGTCGGGCTTCTGGGCGAACACGAAGAACTCTCCGCCCGGCACGAGGCTCCGGTGGATGTTGCGGCACATCCGCTCCATCGCCGCGATGTCCTCGGCGTAGTTGAGGCACTGCACGCCCAGCGCGATGTCGAAGCGCGGGTCGACAGGCCGCAGCTCGGTCACGTCACCGACCTCGTAGCGGATACCCAGCGGGTCACGCCGGTCGATCTCCCGCGCGGCGGCGATCATCTCGACGGAGATGTCGACACCGAGCACATCCGTGGCGCCGCGCCGCTTGAGCTCCCTGCTGTAGAAACCGGTGCCGCACGCCAGGTCGAGAACCGACTTGCCGGTCACGTCCCCGACCATGCCGAGGAAGCTCGGCACCTCCCCGTAACGTATCAGCGGCAGGGACTTGAATCCCTCGAATGCCTCGCCGATCTCGTCATACTGCTGCACGCTCACGTGCCGCCCCCTTCTGTGCTTCGTCCGGTCACGGTCGTGGCAGAGAGTCTCCTCCGCCCCTGTCTGACCGCCGTACTGACAGATGACACAAAGAAGTTGGCCGGGTGACCCTCGTATCACCCAACAGCACCTGTGGCGTGGCTCCGTCTGGGAGACGTCTGGGCGCTGCCGCTACGAAGATCGCAGAATCGGCGTGTCACTGTCCGTTTGATACTAGATTCACACTAATCTCCGTGACTGTAAGAGGTCGATCTGTGGCAGATCGTATCGACTCATTCCATGGAGATGACATGCACAAGCTTCGCAAGGCCGCCGTCCTGGTGGCCGCCCTCGGCAGTGTCGGACTAGTGAGCGCCGGCACCGCTCACGCCGACGGCGAGCGCGGGGGCGGCGAGCACGGGGGCGGGGGCTGGAGTGCCATGCAGAGTGCCAACTGCAAGTCGCACGACCTGAACCTCGACGTCATCGGCGAGCTCGGACTCATCAACGGCGCGCTGGGCAACGCGCTGAACGGCGAGGGCGACCCGGGCGCACAGAGCACTCACATCGGATCGACCATGGGCTGCAACAGCAGCGCCTTCTGAGCGTCGCATTGGCCGACCGGACAGGCGACAGAGCCCCCTGCGACGAGTCCGCGGGGGGCTCCTCTCCCGGGGCTTCCGGGGCTTCCGGGGCTTCCGGGGCTCTCGGGGCTCCCGGGGGTGGTGGCCCGGCGGGCCTCCAGGCCCTCACAGGCCCGTCAGGTGCCCCTGCGCGTCCGTTCTCGCCTGGCTGCGCGCCCGGCGGGCCGGGCCGCGCCAGCCGCAGATGCAGCGGGCCAGACAGAAGCGGCCCTGCTCGATCGTCGTGGTGAGGTGCTCCTGCGCCTGCCGGACTCGCTCCGGCCCCTCCTGCTCTGCCACGGTGACAACGTTACCGACCGCGCGGATAAAGGGGTTGTATGCCCTTTCCCAGCCCGCGGCAGCGCGTGACGGCACCCCCTACCCGTCGTTAACCGGAACGACAGGGGGCCCGTGACGGACGTACCGGCTGGGGGTAGGCAGGCCATGGATCGGCGGCAGCAAGGGCGCGCAGGCAGGACAGTCGTCGCGGTGGGGATCCTGGGGATCACGGTCGGCCTCGGAGTGGGCACCACGGGGTGTTCCACCAGCGGGGCCGCGGCGGAGGGCGTGAACGGCGCGGGCGGCGACCCGGTGGCCACCCTGCAGCGCGCCGCCGACACCCTGCGCGACGCAGGCAGTTCGAAGGCCACCACCTCCATGGAGATGGCGACGGGCGGCACCCGGGTCACCATCCGCGGCAAGGGCGTCTACGACTACCGGCGCCGGCTCGGGCAGCTGACCGTCGTCCTGCCGGAGGACCCGGCGGGCACCGCCGAGCACCGGCCCATCACCGAACTGCTCTCCCCCGGCGCCCTGTTCATGAAGAACCGGGGCGCGGGCGTGCCCGCCGACAAATGGGTGCGGGTGGAGACCGCGAGCCTCAGTGACGGCAACCTCGTCACGGGCGGCGCGACGGACCCGTACGCCGCGGCGGAGGTACTGCGCGGGACGCGTACGGCGACGTACGTGGGGCGGACGGAGGTCGCCGGGACCCCGGTACGGCACTACCGGGGCACGGCCGACCTGTCCCAGGCGTCGCAGCACGCCTCGCCGGACGACCGGGCGTCACTGGCAGCGGCGGCGAAAGGGTTCGCCACGGCCGAGGTTCCGTTCGACGCCTACCTGGACGACCAGGGCCGCATCCGCAAGCTGCGCCAGCGCTTCAGCTTCGTCAACGGCCGGGAGAAGGCCGCCGTGGCGGTCGCCTCGACCACACTGCTGTACGACTTCGGCGCCCCCGCGAACGTGAGCCTGCCGAGTCCGAAGGACATCTACGCGGGCCGCATCGCCGAGAGCGGGGCCGAGAATCAGCCATCGCACTAGGCCCTGTCGTCTAGTCCGGGACACCACCCCCGAACTAGCCCGTCCGTGCCATGCGCGGTGTGTAGGCCGCTCCCTACTCTAGGAAGTCGGTGACGGCAGAGAAGAGGTGATGCACGTGGCTCCGGTCGGCGGTACGGCAGTTCAGGACCACGTCGCCCTCGCCGAGATCGAGCTGTGCGGAGAGCTGATGATCGCCGCCTCGGCCGCCGAGGACCGGCTGAGCCTGGAGAGCATCGACGAGGTGCTGCGGGTGGATGAGGAGCGGGCAGCCGCCGAGGTGTGAGTCAGCAGACCCTTGCAGCTCAGGTGCGCAGGAGCCGCCCGATCGCCTTCGTGGCCTCGTCCACCTTCGCGTCGATCTCGTCGCCGCCCTTCAGGGCCGCGTCCGCGACGCAGTGCCGCAGGTGCTCCTCCAGCAGCTGGAGGGCGAAGGACTGCAGGGCCTTGGTGGAGGCGGAGACCTGGGTGAGTATGTCGATGCAGTAGGTGTCCTCGTCGACCATGCGCTGCAGGCCGCGGATCTGGCCCTCGATCCGGCGCAGCCGCTTGAGGTGCTCGTCCTTCTGCTTGTGGTAACCGTGCGTGGCGCCGGCCTCGGTCGTCGTCATCGCGGGCCTCCATCTCGGGACGAGCTGCGGATACATACCCCTAGCGGGTATATGGTAACGAATTCTGCTGGGTAAAGGGCCCTTGGAACGCCCCCGTGCTGATCACTGTGCCTCATGGGCGACACTGGAGGACGGCCCGTAGCCGTGGCCGGATGATGCGCCTAGCATCAGCCTGACTGAAACCGAAGCACCCCGAGGAACCCTTGTGCGCTTTCGTCTGACCCCCAGGGAGACGAGCTTCTACGACATGTTCGCCGCATCCGCGGACAACATCGTCACCGGCTCGAAACTCCTGATGGAACTGCTCGGGGCGGACGCGTCTGCCCGGGCCGAGATCGCAGAGCGTATGCGGGCCGCGGAACACGCAGGTGACGACGCCACGCACGCGATCTTCCACCAGCTGAACTCCTCGTTCATCACGCCGTTCGACCGCGAGGACATCTACTCCCTCGCCGGGTCCCTGGACGACATCATGGACTTCATGGAGGAGGCCGTCGACCTGGTCGTCCTCTACAACGTCGAGGAACTTCCGAAGGGCGTCGAGCAGCAGATCGAGGTGCTGGCGCGGGCCGCCGAGCTGACGGCCGAGGCGATGCCCCACCTGCGGACGCTGGACAACCTCACCGAGTACTGGATCGAGGTGAACCGTCTGGAGAACCAGGCGGACCAGATCCACCGCAAGCTGCTGGCGCACCTCTTCAACGGCAAGTACGACGCGATCGAGGTGCTCAAGCTCAAGCAGATCGTGGACGTGCTGGAAGAGGCGGCGGACGCGTTCGAGCACGTGGCGAACACGGTGGAGACCATCGCCGTCAAGGAGTCCTGAGGCGTCGATGGACACCTTCGCCCTGGTCGTGACCATCCTGGTCGCGCTCTTCTTCACGTACACGAACGGCTTCCACGACTCCGCGAACGCGATCGCGACGTCGGTGTCGACGCGGGCGCTGACCCCGCGGGCGGCTCTCGCCATGGCCGCGGTGATGAACCTCGCGGGTGCCTTCTTCGGCACCGGGGTCGCCAAGACGGTCAGCGAAGGCCTGATCGAGACGCCCCACGGCTCGAAGGGCATGGGCATCCTGTTCGCCGCCCTCCTCGGCGCGATCGTCTGGAACCTCCTGACCTGGTACTTCGGCCTGCCGTCCTCGTCCTCCCACGCCCTCTTCGGCGGCCTGGTCGGGGCGGCGCTCGCGGGCGGCACGGAGGTGCTCTGGAACGGCGTCCTCGACAAGATCGTCATCCCGATGTTCGTGTCGCCGGTCGTGGGCCTGCTCGTCGGCTACCTGGTCATGACGGCGATCCTGTGGCTGTTCCGCCGGTCCAACCCGCACAAGGCGAAGCGGGGCTTCCGTATAGCGCAGACGGTGTCGGCGGCCGGTATGGCCCTCGGACACGGCCTCCAGGACGCCCAGAAGACGATGGGTGTCGTGGTGATGGCCCTGGTGATTTCCGGCCACGCGACCTACGGCGACCCGATCCCGGTGTGGGTGAAGATCGTCTGCGCGCTGATGCTGTCCCTCGGCACCTACGCCGGCGGCTGGCGCATCATGCGCACGCTGGGCCGCAAGATCATCGAGCTGGACCCGCCGCAGGGTTTCGCGGCGGAGACGACCGGCGCGTCGATCATGTTCACCACGGCGTTCCTCTTCAAGGCGCCGATCTCCACCACCCACGTGATCACCTCGGCCATCATGGGCGTGGGCGCGACCAAGCGAGTGAACGCCGTCCGCTGGGGCGTGGCCAAGAACATCGTCCTGGGCTGGTTCATCACGATGCCGGCGGCGGCGCTGGTGGCGGCCCTGTCCTTCGGCCTCCTCAACCTGACGGTGCTGTAACCGCCCTTTTCTTCGCCCACCCGCCCACCCGCCCACCCGTCTCGGTCGGCTGAAATGCCGGCCAAGGGGGTGGGCGTTTTCGTTGGTACTGCGGGTAATAGGTGTGCAGTTACGGCCCTCGGGAGCTGTGTCCCTTGCGTCAGTTGGCCGGTGCGAGCCGGACTTCGTCGTGCAGGCCCTTGGCGTCCACGCCCGGGAAGAGGCTGACGTGGCCGTCACTCCAGCGGACGAGGATGTCGTCGGCGGCGGTGTTGGTGGTGAAGGCGCCCGCGGCGACGACGGTGGCGTCGGCCCAGTTCGACTTGTCGGGCTTGGCGGGCCGGATCTTGATCTCGCCGGGCAGGGACTTGCCGTTCATGCCGGGGTAGATGGTGGTCTCGCCGTCGGACCAGCGCACCAGCAGGTCATCGGTGGTCTTGCCGGTGAAGGAGCCGGTCGTGAGCTGGGTGGCGTGGGGCCATGTGGTGTTCTTCGCGACGACCTGGGTCTGCTTCTTCAGGCCGTTGACCGCCAGGTCGTTGAAGACGGAGACGTGGCCGTCCTTCCAGTCCACCAGCAGGTCGTCGCGGTGACCGCCCGCGGTGAAGCGGCCGCCGACCAGCTGGAAGGCGTCGTCCCTCCAGGTCTCGTTCTTCGCCGGGGCGAGCTGCTTCTCGCCGTGGAACCCCTTGGCATCCACGGTGGTGTACAGGGTCATCTCGCCGTCGATCCAGCGCACCACGAGGCCGTCCGTGCCGCCGCCGGTGTTGACGCTGGTGACGGAGAGCGCCTTGGCCCAGATGCTCTTCGGGGGCGCCAGCTGGTACTCGGCGGAGAAGGGGTGGGCGGGGTCGTTGGCCTCGCCGCCCCGGTAGAGCGTGACCTCGCCGTCGTCCCAGACGACGATCAGGTCCATGTGGCGGCTGCCGCCCGCCGAGCCGCCGGTGTAGTAGCCGGCGGTCATCTGCACGGCGTGCTTCCACGGGGCGTTCGCGAAGGTGGGGCCGTAGGCGACCTGCTGCACCCAGCCCGCCAGATTGTCGACCCGGGCGGCGCTCGCTCCGGTGCGGGTCTCCGCCGGGTCGGTTCCCAGGCAACCGCCCTGCCAGGACCGGCTGTTGACCCCTACGACCACAGTGCGTCCGTTCGCCGTGCCCAGCGCGGGGCCGCCGGTGTCGCCCTTGCAGACCGCGGCGCCGTCGGACTTCGCCGCCAGATCCACGGTGGTGGCGCCCACGTTCTGGACGGTGAAGGTGGCCGCGTGCACCCGGTCGGGCACCCACTCGTCGCGCGTACGCCCATACCCGGCGGCCTGGACCTCGTCCCCGGTGGCAGGCGTGGTGCCGGCCACCGGAACGGGGGTGATGCCGCTGACCGGCGTGGCCAGCTGGGCCATCACCACGTCGCGGTCGGTGCGCGGCACCAGGTTCACCACCTGCTGGGCGGCGCCGCCGATGGTGGCCGTCGTCTTCAGCTTCGGCGCGCCGGACGCGAGGGTGCCACCCGGGGTGTCGGCGAAGCAGCTCGCGGCCGTCAGCAGCCACTGCGGAGCCACCAGCACGGCCGAGCAGCCGCGCTGGCCGCCGACATCAAGCCTTGCGGTGGTGGTGGATATGGCGTCGGGGGCCTGCGGGCCCGACAAGGCGGTCGCGGGCGTGGCCGACAGGGCGGCGGCGGCCAGGGTTGCGGCGGCGATCAGGCCGCTGGTCCTCGGGGTGTGCGGACGGGAGCCGGACATGAAGTTCCTTGAGACTGCGAGATGCATGCGGGATGCATGTGGGATGGGGGGTGGGAGGCAGGCGAGTCGGCCGGCCTGTGACGCGCAGTCGGCTCAGCCGGTGACGCGGAGCTCGACGAGGACGGATCGCTTGCTGGTGTCGCCTGCCTCGCCGACCGGTGTGTAGTCGTTCTTGGCGGCGTCGACGACGGTCTGCTTGCCGTTAGTGGTGAGGGTGGCCTGGACCGGGTGGTCCTGGGTCCAGATGCCGTAGGCGTCGGGGAGTTCCATCGTCAGGTATCCCTGCTTGCCGCTGACCTTGAAGCAGAAGTACATGCCCGCGGAGCGGGACTCGACCTTGATGTTGAAGGCCGAGGAGCAGTCGGTGAGCATGATGTGTCCGTCACCGCGCTTGAGCGTGATCTTCTGCTCCGCCTGGATCTTCGCGGCTCCGGGATAGTCGTAGGTCTCGACGGCCGACGGCATGCCGGTGTCGGTGGGTCCGGGGTCGGCCGGCGAGTTGCCCACGGCCGAGGCCAGGGTGGCAAAACCCACAGAGCTCACCACGGCCGCTATGGCGCCAGCGACAAGGGCCTTCCCAGCGCGAGACATCGTCACGAGTTCCCTTCGACAGGCGAGGACTTGGTCATCCTCGAAACAATGCACAAGTGAAGCATATGTAAAGTACCCGTGAAGCACCCCCCAACTGCTTCGAGCTTCAACCTACTTGACGTGCCATCACGACCGGCCGCCTGCACGGATGATCGCATTCCGGACGGAATGCAAATTCACTCGCGCTAAAGGCAGGGCGGGCGCATGGGCAATCCGGTGATCGCGCCAAGACGTCGTGGAGCTCATTCGGTATGAATAAGGACTTCGCATGAAGAAACGTTGGCGCCCGGAGCGGGCGTCGCACGGCAGGGCCATTGAGTCCATACGGGCTCGGGGCCGCCGCACTGCCTTGCACGGTGCAACTGCCGGACTGCTGCCGCTGACCCTGGCGGCGGGACTCCTCGGGGCCTCGCCGGCCACGGCAGCCGATGAGGACTCGGACTTCCTCCTCGACCGCGGGCTCGTCGTCGAGTACTGGCGTAACGGTGGCAGTGGCGTGAAGGAGGCCGCTGAGCGGGCGTTGCTCGGCGGGGACGACGGCATCCGGGCATTCATCCACGACAAGCCGACTCTTCAGATGGTGGATGACCGGGTGGATGCCAGCCGGATCATCAACACCGGTGGTCCGGCGGTACGCGAGGCGGCGAAGACCGCGCTCGGGTCGCAGAACCCGGACGATGTGACCGCGTTCCTGCGCGGCGGCTGGAAGGCTCCCCTGGAGCAGGACCAGCGCGTCGAGGCCTCCAGGGTCATCAACCTCGGCGGCCCCGGGGTGCAGGACGCGGGCAAGACGGCGCTCAAGGGCTCACCCGAGGATGTGGCGAAGTTCCTGGCTGAGGGCCAGTACACGGCGCGCGAGGCGGACAACCGGGTCGAGGTCTCCCAGCTGATCGGCTCGGGTGGTCCGGCGATGAAGGCGGCCGGGAAGGTCGCCCTGCAGGGGACGCCGGAGGACATCGTCGAGTTCCTGGAGGTCGGGCAGTTCACTGCGCGCAACCGTGACCAGGAGCATGCCACCATCGCGCAGCTGACCGAGCAGGCCAAACGGGCCGGCGCGCAGGCCGACGACGCCACCAAGGCGGCGCAGGAGGCGTCGGCCAAGGCGGTCGCCGCCGCCGCGCTGGCCAAGGAGGCGGCGCAGACGGCCGCGAAGGAGACCGCGGCCGCGAAGAACGACTCGATCAGGGCCGCGGCCAAGGCCCGGCAGGCAGCCGAGGCAGCCAGGGCCGCCGCGGGAGCGGCGCAGACCGCGATCAGCGCCGCGAACGCCGCCGACCGCTCGGCTCGCATCGCGGCGCTGGCCGCCGCGCAGACCGCCGCGGCGGCGACCGCTGCCGCCAACGCGGCCGGAGCCGCCTACAAGGCCGCCGCCGATGCGGCCAACGACAAGAACAAGGCCGATTCCGCGCGGGATTCGGCCCGGATAGCCCGTGCCGCCGGAGCGCTGGCGAAGTCGTCGGCTGCCGCCGCGGAGCAGGCAGGCCGGGCCTCGCTGGCCGCGGGGGCCGCCGCCAAGGCCTCGCTGAACGCGATCGGCGACGCCAACGCGGCCGCGGACGCGGCCGACGAGGCCAACCGCCAGGCGGATGCCGCGGGTGCTCACTCCGCCGAGGCGCAGGCCGCCGCGGCCGAGACGCGTCGTCACGCCCGTGAGGCGAACCGGGCGGCGAACGCGGCCGAGGCCCTGGCAAGCGAGTCCGCCCAGGCCGCCTACGATGCGCGGGACGCGGCGAACTCCGCGGCCAAGCACGCCGAGAACGCGGCGGACGCGGCCGAGGAAGCCGCCAAGCAGGCGGGCAAGGCCACCAACGCGGCCAACGAGGCGGCCAAGCAGGCCACCAAGGCCAAGGAAGCCGCCGACACCGCGACCACGGCCGCTGCCACCGCGCACAAGGTGTTCACCATCGCCCGCAAGACCGAGGCCGAGGACCTGGCGACCCGGACAGGCGCGTCGATGGAAACCGCCCAGTCACAGAAGGACGCCGCCGACACCTTCACCTCCCAGCTGGCCAAGGTCGCGCTCGAGGACAAGCAGATCGGCCAGGACACCGCCGCCCTGGCGGCCGAGGCCGACAAGCCCCAGGCCGACACCGCGGCCATCGCCGTCAAGGGCCGCGCCGTGGCCCTGCGAGCGCTGAAGCAGTACGGCGCCTGGCGGCAGGAAGCCGCCGCCCGAGCCCTCTCCGGCGACGACGCCGCGGTCCTGGACTACCTGCGCACCGGCGCCAAGCAGGCCGAGACCGACGAGATCCGCCAGCAGGTCACCGACCTGTCCCAGTCCAGCCCGTACGAGAGTGTGCGCACCGGCGCGGCGGAGGCCCTGAAGGGCAGCGACCAGCAGATCCGGGACTTCTACACCACCGGCCAGTACACGGTGGCCACCGCCGACTACCGGGTCCTCGTCTCCCAGATCAACAACGCCGGAGGCCCGGCCGTCAAGGACGCCTCCAAGGCCGCCCTCGCCGACGGCAGCCCCCAGGCCATGCAGTCCTTCCTCAACGGCGGCCAGTACCAGGCCCGCAACCAGGACGAACGGGTCCTCGCATCCAAGCTGGTCAACGACGGCGGACCGGAGATGCAGGCGGCCGCGAAGATCGCGCTGACCGGCCCCGCCGACCAGCTGCACGAGTTCATCCAGGTCGACCAGTACATGGCCGACCGCAAGGACAAACTCGCCCAGACCCACACCGCGCAGATGCAACGGCTGCTCGACGAGGCCGACGGCATCGCCGCCACCGCGCGCAAGGACAGCGCCCTGGCGGCCAAGGCCGCCGCGGACGCCAAGAACGCAAAGGACGTAGCCAAGAAGGCAGCGGCCGAGGCACAGCAGAACGCCGACCAGGCAAACAAGTACGCCGCCAACGCCAAGAAGTCCGCCGACCAGGCACAGACCAGCGCCGACCAGGCAGCCGAATCCGCAAAGACCGCCCGCAACGCCGCCGACCGCGCCGACCAGGACACCGCCAACGCCGACGAATCAGCAGCCCAGGCAGAATTCTCCGCAGAGTACGCACGGAACTCGGCCTACGCCGCCAACGACGCGGCTCAGGATGCTCGGACGTCTGCCGTCGAGGCGGGCAAGAGCGCTGCGGAAGCCAAGACCGAGGCCTCGAAGGCTTGGTCGGATGTGATGACCAAGCGCCGGGCCGAGGAGGCCGCGGCCAGGAAGCAGGCGGAAGAGCTGCGCAAGCAGCAGCGCGAGAAGGAGGAAAAGGCAAAGAACGAGAAGCACTGCATCGCCTACATGTCGCGGGACAACCTCCCGCCCTGCGGACTGGCCGGCCAGCCGGTCGAACAGCCCGAGGCATCCCCCGACTTGGCCAAGCTCCTGCTCAAGGGCGGCATGGAAGTCCTCGGCGTCAACGACCTCATCGACTGCGCCAAGGAACCCACACTCGGCAAGTGCACCCTCGCCGTGGTCGGCGTACTCCCCATCGGCAAGCTGAAACTGCTCAAGAAGGCCGCCGACGGCGTCGAGGACATCGCCGAGGCCTCCCGCGCCGCAAAGGCCGCCGAAAAGTGCCTGCAGTGCTTCCTCGCCGGCACCAAGGTCCTCATGGCCGACGGCTCGACCAAGAACATCGAGTCCGTCAAGGTCGGAGACAAGGTCACCGCCACTGATCCCCTGACCGGAGTCACCGGGCCGCGGAACGTGACCGACAAAATCGTCACCGAGCACGACAAGCAGTTCGACGAACTGACCCTGCACACCCGCCGCGGCTCCGAACACATCACCGCCACCAACGAACACCCCTTCTGGTCACCCTCCTCCCGAACCTGGGTAGAGGCTGGCCATCTGCGCGCAGGGGCGACCCTCCGCACCGTCGACGGCACCACCGTCACCGTCCAAAACAACCGCTCCTTCGAAAAGACCGCCCGGACATACAACCTCACCGTTGACGACCTCCACACGTACTACGTGCTGGCCGGGCAGACTGCGGTGCTCGTCCACAACAGCAGTTGTCCATTGCGACTGTCAGCGCCCCTTCCGAAGGGGATGTCGCCGAACATCGCCAAGGCGTACGACGAGTACAAGATGGGCAACCTGGTCTCCCACGACACGTATGGCGGCAGTGAGTGGCCGAAGTGGGCCGGCGCCAAGGAATACGCTGTTCCTGGCTCCCCGAACAACGAGCGGATCCTCGTGAAGACGCTGCCCAACGGAATCGAGATCATCGGGTGGACATCCACCCACTACAAGAAGATCCAGCGCTTTGAGGCGCCGCACTTCCCCGACTGGGGCTGGCCCAAGTAACCGCGCATACGCTGGGCGGGGACGTCGGACACCATCGGTGTCCGACGTCCCACCGCGAGTCCCGATCTGCGCACAACAAGCCCACCTTGATTGGTCTGGTGCAATTGACCCACGAAACCCTTGGCCCGCCCCTCTACCGCCTCATTGTCCAGGAGACGCAGGACGTCCTCCTGACAGCCGACAACTTGCATGGCTTCTTCATCGACGTCGACCTGGACACGCAGCGGACACTCACTTTCACCGGGGTCCGGTCCATTCACCCCCGCCTCCGGAGCACCGAGGACGGACACCTGGAGGTACTCGGGCACAGACAGCAGCCAATCGGCGGCTATTACCTCGGATTGGTGCGTCTCAATCCCCCTGCCGAGGATGGCTCCCTCTCCTTCTCCGGCTACACGTGCGAATACCCGAAAGCCGGGGAGATCTGGCGCAGATGGGCATCCGCGGAGCCTGTCGCGTACGGGGAGTGGGCCAGCTACCCCGTCTCGTATCACGAGAGCTGGCTGCACGTCGTACAGAACGCGTGGTTCACGGCCCGCCATCAAGGCACGCTCGGCGGAACTTCAGAGGTCGTTACCCTCGACGGCAGTCGCATCACCACCAAGGCCGGGCTGTACTGCGCCCTTGGGGAGGCCGTCAACGGCCCCGGAGGCTACTTCGGCTCCAATCTCGACGCACTCTACGACTGTCTTCGTTCGAGCCGCGCAGAGCCACCCTTCCGTATCCAATGGACGGACTTTGCCACCTCCCACCAAGCCCTGGGAGAGAAGTACATGACGTCCTTGCTGAGCATCTTCGATGAGTTCCGTGTCGGAGTGACGCGCGGCTGAAGGACGCGAGGGATACGAACTTCAGGCCAGAAGAGGAGGATTTGACCATGCAGGTGGAGGATCGTGGTGCAGAGATCGTGGTCTCAATGCCCCGGCAGCCTGCCCGATCTGCGGTTCGGCTACTAGGGCCTGCCATGCCGGATCTACTGAGCGATGATCAGATTCGCCAGAAGGCGGCTGAGATCGCGCGGCGAATGAGGATGCTCTTGCAGTAGCCAAATTCGAACGGGCCGCTTTGGCGGAGAAATGGGTGGGTCCCTCGGTTCCGAGCCGACGGACCCACCCGTGACCCCGCACGTCAGTTGCCGGACTCGTCACCATCGGACGCGTCGGCGGACGGATACTCGACGACGAACGAGCCCTTCCCGCGCACGGTGACGCACACACGCCGTCCGCGATGCGTGCGCTGAGTATCGCGGCGATCTGCTCGTACAGCGGCTCGGGCCCCTCAAGGGCGACTGTCATATCCGGGCCCTAAAAGAAGGGCTGAAATGCCCAGAGGATTCCCTTCGACGACGGCAAATGGGGCGTGATGTACTCGGATCCCAACGGGGGTATGGGAGGGATCATCGGTCCGGACGGACGAGTCGTTTCCTTCTGGTACGACGAAGCCCACTAGGAGCCGGAGAAGACATTATGCTCAGTTTCATGGACGCCTACACTCTTTGGCGCAACCTGCCGTTCCCTCGGAGTGGCTCGAGCAAGGACCTGATTCTGACGCACAGCGATCTGGCAGAAGCCGACGAGTACGTGACGACAGTGATTCGATTTGTGGAGCGCGGAATCTTCAAGCCGGCGCCGGTCGACGTCCTCGCGATGCTTCAAGAGCTGATGCAGCGAATCGATCGGCTTGGTGACTCAGTACCGGGTGGCGACCAGGCAGTAGCTCGCTCGCAACACGCATACGCGGCGCTGCTCGACCTCGTTTATCGGCAGTTCCTCAACGTGGGGCGTCCGTATGGCTAGCAGGGTCACCTTCCTCGGTACCGGCCGGCTCGGGACGGAGTAATGGGGTCGGGCTGAGCTTCAGAGGGCCCGTCGGGTTTGTTTCCGGCGGGCTCCATCACGTAGCACAGGGTGATGGCCTCGTTCATGATCCGGTCGGCCATGGACCGCTCGTGCCCGTACTCCTCGGCGCAGAAGTCCGTCAGCCGCGAGAACAGCTCGGGCGCCACGAGGTCCCGGCCGCGCCGCAGGGCGACGGCCGGCCTTTCAGGTGCCACAGTCATTCGGAAGTCCTCTCTTCCACCTGATCTGATGCACATTTTGCTGACCCGCCCCGATGGGGCGGGGGTCCAGTCCCGCCGTACCAGCGCACGACGCACCCCTCGGTGCACGGCCCGCCCCAGGCCTGGACGAAGTCCAGCGCGTCGAAATGCGGCGCGCGTATAGGCAGATTCCGTTCTGCATCAGCGATGCCCCTGATGGTGATCCCGGCCAGGTCCACGTCATCAGTGGACTCCGGAGGCGTGATCGCGGATTTTCGTGGCGCACTTGGCGGCTTGCGTGATGTCGCCGAGTTTCCTGGCCTCGTTGAGGTGCTGCCACTCGGACTGGCAGATCTCGCAGTCAGCGACAGGAGCCCAGTCCAAGGGCCAGGCGTTGAAGCCGATCGGAAGCTCAACGGGACACGGGTCGGGGCAGGTTTGCTGGTCTCTTGCCATGTGCCCAGGCTGGAAGCCCGGTTGCCCTGTGGTCCACGTGCTTCTACGGACTTGCGCCGCGGTTACGCGAGGGCATCGATGGCTGCGGTGACGAGAGACCTGGCCTGCGCGCCGTACACAGCGATTGCGGACAGCTCCGCGAACGCCTTGGTGTATTCGGCGATCTCACCCGGCTGGGTGACCGTCAGGTGAGCGGAGACGAGCTCCACGTTGACCTGCGCGTCGTCGTACATGGTGAACGACTCGACGGGCCATCCAGCGCCACGGGGCGTGCCGAGGGGAATGACGCCCAGGCGAGCAGCGAGCCGGACGGGCGGCCGATGCCTGACAGCACCTTCCGCCCGTCTCCGGGGAGTTGGCGTGCGCCATCTCGTCCCGTAGGGTACGGGTACGTACCCGTACCCTTGGTGTGCAGAGGAGCCCGACGATGTCCGACGCCAACGTCCGTATCCCTGAGGAAGCCCGGGACCGGCTCGCCGCCATAGCGGCAGCCGAAGGGATGTCGCTGCGCGCCTACCTGGCCCGGCTCGCCGAAACCCTGCTCACCCCCGCCGAGCGGGCCGAGCGGGCCGAGCAGGCCCGCGCCGCCCTGAAGGAGTGGACCGGCTACGCACCCAGTCCCGCGGAGGAACGGGATCTCGACAGCGAGCTGGACCGCCGGCTGGCCCAGGCGGCGGCCCGGTGAGCGACGCGATGCACATCGTCCTGGACGACACCGCCATGGCCGCAGCCGGAATGGGCAATGTCCTTGCTTCCCGGTTGATCCACCGCGCCCACGTGGAAGCCGGCTGGTACCTGTACGCCCCGGCGTGCGCACTGGTCGAAGCCGACCGGGCCCGTCCCGGTACGGCAGAGCATCTCGCCGCCCTGCCCGCAATCACCGTCCTGGGCCTGGACCTGCCCGCCGCCCTGGCGGTAGCCCGGCAGAGCGCGTGGGCCGCCGCACATTGCCAGTACGCCGCTCAGCCCACCCCGGACCGCCCCGACGGAGCGATCATCGCCACCACCGCCTCGGACCGGTGGGTCGGCGAGCCGGTCCGCGTGCTGGACCTCAATCCGTAACCGGGCGCCCCCCGCCCCCGGAACGACTGCCGAAGCCGAACGCAGTGGGCCCGCCCCCGGGAGCCAGGGGCGGGCCCTTTTTGCGTCCTCGCGGTGGCACCGCCATGCAGCACCGCGAGGGGTCTTGTGACACCGCCGTCAGCTCAGCCGAAGCGGCAGCGCCTGTCAGCCGAAGCGGCCGGAGATGTAGTCCTCCGTGGCCTGGACCGAGGGGTTCGAGAAGATCCGCTCGGTGTCGTCGATCTCGATCAGACGGCCCGGCTGCCCGACGGCGGAGAGGTTGAAGAACGCCGTGCGGTCCGAGACACGCGCCGCCTGCTGCATGTTGTGCGTCACGATGACGATCGTGAACCGTTCCTTCAGCTCACCGATCAGGTCCTCGATGGCGAGCGTCGAGATCGGGTCCAGGGCCGAGCAGGGCTCGTCCATGAGCAGGACCTTCGGCTCGACCGCGATGGCACGGGCGATGCACAGCCGCTGCTGCTGACCACCCGAGAGACCGGAGCCCGGCTTGTTCAGGCGGTCCTTCACCTCGTTCCAGAGGTTCGCGCCCTTGAGCGACCTCTCGACGATGTCGTTCAGCTCGGACTTCTTGTAGTTGCCGTTCAGCCGCAGTCCCGCCGCCACGTTGTCGAAGATCGACATCGTCGGGAACGGGTTCGGGCGCTGGAAGACCATGCCCACCTCGCGGCGGACGGACACCGGGTCGACCCCGGTGCCGTAGAGGTCCTCGTCGTCCAGGAGCACCTTGCCCTCGACGCGGCCACCGGGCGTGACCTCGTGCATACGGTTCAGCGTGCGCAGGAACGTCGACTTGCCGCAGCCCGAGGGGCCGATGAACGCCGTCACCGAGCGGGGCTCGACGGTCATCGAGATGTCTTCGATCGCCTTGTGGGAGCCGTAGTAGGCGGTGAGTCCGCTTACGTCGATTCGCTTGGCCATTGTCTACTTCACTTCCAAAAGTCTGGTGGGCTGCCGATTGGCCCCACGCGGCGGTAGCCGCAGATTGATGCTTTAGCGACCGGCCTTGGGGGCCTTCCAGCGGGCGATGCCGCGGGCCACCAGGTTCAGGATCATCACAAAGGCGATCAGCGTCAGGGACGCCGCCCACGCACGGTCGTACGCCGCGTTGGCTCCCGCGCTCTGCGCGTACTGCTGATAGATGTACAGCGGCAGCGACGCCTGCGCACCCTCGAAGGGGTTGTTGTTGATGAACGGGTTGCCGAACACCAGCAGCAGCACCGGCGCGGTCTCGCCCGCGATTCGGGCGATGGCCAGCATGATGCCAGTGGTGATACCGCCGATGGAGGTCGGCAGGACCACCTTCAGGATGGTGCGCCACTTCGGCACACCGAGCGCCAGCGAGGCCTCGCGCAGCTCGTTCGGGACGAGCTTGAGCATCTCCTCGGTGGAGCGGACGACGACCGGCATCATCAGGATGGCCAGGGCCAGCGAACCGGCGAAGCCGAACGGCTGCATCTTGAAGATGAGCATCAGGCTGAGGATGAACAGACCCGCGACGATCGACGGGATACCCGTCATGACGTCGACGAAGAAGGTGACCGCCTGGGCGAGGCGGCCGCGGCCGTACTCCACCAGGTAGATCGCGGTCATCACGCCGATCGGGGCGCCGATCAGCGTGGCGAGACCGACCTGCTCCAGGCTGCCGATGATGGCGTGGTAGATACCGCCGCCCGGCTCGGAGTCGGCGACGACACCCATGGAGTGGCTGAGGAAGTAGACGTTCAGGACCTTCACGCCGCGCGAGATGGTCACCCAGACCAGGGAGACCAGCGGGACGACGGCGAGCAGGAAGGCGACCCACACGAGCGAGGTGGCGACCCGGTCCTTGGCCTGGCGGCGGCCCTCCACGCGGGCGGCGACGCCGTAGGTCCCGAGGATGAAGAGGATCGCGGCGATCAGGCCCCACTGGATCTTGCTCTGCAGGTCGGCGGCCAAGCTGATGCCGATCCCGAGGGCGAGGGAGCCGGCGGCGATGGCCCACGGCGTCCACTTCGGGAGGCTGGCGGCGCGCAGCGTGCTGGGCCGCTTGTCGACGACGGCGTGGCTCATGCGTTGGCCCCCGAGTACTCCTTGCGGCGGGCGATGATCGCACGGGCCGCGCCGTTGACCAGCAGGGTGATGACGAAGAGCACCAGACCGGAGGCGATCAGCGCGTCGCGGCCCTGCTCGGTGGCCTCACCGAACTTGCTGGCGATGTTCTGGGCGAAGGTGCCGCCGCCCGGGTTGAGCAGGCTGGCCTGGATGTCGTAGCTCGGGGAGAGCACGGTGGCCACGGCCATGGTCTCGCCGAGGGCGCGGCCGAGGCCGAGCATCGAGGCGGAGATGACGCCGGAGCGGCCGAAGGGCAGCACCGCCATGCGGACGACTTCCCAGCGAGTGGCGCCGAGGGCCAGGGCGGCCTCCTCGTGCATCTGCGGAACCTGGCGGAAGACCTCGCGGCTCACGTTGGTGATGATCGGCAGGATCATGATCGCCAGCAGGATGCCGACGGTGAGCATGGCGCGGGGAGCGCCGCCGTCCCAGGAGAAGATGCCGGTCCAGCCGAGGTAGTCGTTCAGCCAGCCGTACAGGCCCTGCATGTGCGGGACGAGGATCAGGGCGCCCCAGAGGCCGTAGACGATGGACGGCACGGCGGCGAGCAGGTCGATCACGTAGGCGATCGGGCCGCTCAGCCGGCGCGGGGCGTAGTGCGTGAGGAACAGCGCGATCGCCACGGCGACCGGGACCGCGATGACCATGGCGATGATCGAGGAGACGATCGTGCCGAAGGCCAGCACCGCGATACCGAAGGTCGGCGGCGTGAGGTTGGTGTTCCACTCGAAGGTGGTCAGGAAGTTCCCGTGGTCCTTGCTGATGGCCAGCGAGGCGCGGTAGGTGAGGAAGACCGCGATCGCGGCCATGATCACCAGCAGCAGGATGCCGGAGCCGCGGGACAGGCCGAGGAAGATGCGGTCGCCGGGGCGGGTCGCGCCGCGGGCGATGCGCTTCTGCGCGGCCACGCCGCGCTCGGGCGTGGGAGGAGATGCGTCAGTTGTCTGGGTCGATATGTCCATCAGGGTTCTCCGGTCTGCGGAGCCGCGGGGTGGGCGGCTCCATGGAGCCGCTCCCCTTCCCAGGGTCGCGG
Organism: Streptomyces sp. NPDC031100; assembly: GCF_055570785.1. Classification (NCBI taxonomy): domain Bacteria; kingdom Bacillati; phylum Actinomycetota; class Actinomycetes; order Kitasatosporales; family Streptomycetaceae; genus Streptomyces; species Streptomyces sp. NPDC031100. The sequence goes on along the minus strand of NZ_JBVIGN010000008.1, from coordinate 40,043 downwards.
CTCCGGGCGGCGGTGCACCGGACGGTGCGGCCCGGGTCTCCGAGGAACCGGGCCGCACTCTCGGATCAGGTCAGCTCAGGCCGGCAATGGTGGTGCGGACCTTGGCGATGATCTCGGCGGGGATCGGCGCGTAGTCGTTCTCCGACAGGACCTTCTGACCGTCCTCGCTGGCGATGTAGTTCAGGAAGGCCTTCGTGGCGGGCAGGGTGTCCGCCTTGTTGCCCTTGTCGCAGACGATCTCGTACGTGACCAGGGTGATCGGGTAGGCGCCCTCGGCCTTGGTCTTGTAGTCGAGCTTCAGGGTGAGGTCGTTGCCCGTGCCGACGACCTTGGCGGCCGCGATGTCGGCGGTGGCGGAGTCGGTGGACGGCTTGACCGGGGCCTTGGCGCCGGTGGCGATGGCGACCGTGTTCATGTCCTTGGCGTAGGACAGCTCGAAGTAGCCGATCGCGCCGGAGTTCTGCTTGACGCCCTGGGCCACACCGGCGGAGCCGGAGGCCGCCTGGCCACCCTGCGCCTGCCAGGCCTTGCCGCCGGAGTACTTCCAGTTGCCCGAGGTGGCGATCAGGTACTTGGTGAAGTTGTCCGTGGTGCCGGAGTCCTCGGAGCGGTGGAAGGCCTGGATCTTCAGGTCGGGGAGCTTCGCGCCCTTGTTCAGCGCGGCGATCGCCGGGTCGTTCCACTTCTTGATCTTGCTGTCGAAGATCTTGGCGATCGTCGGGGCGTCCAGGACCAGGTTGTCGACACCCGGGACGTTGTAACCGAGGGCGATCGGGCCGCCGACCATCGGGAGGTCGATGCCCTGGCCGCCGGAGCAGACCTTCTTGGAGGCGGTGACCTCTTCGGGCTTCAGGGCGGAGTCCGAACCGGCGAACGCGATCTGGCCCTGGTTGAAGGAGGTCACACCGGCGCCGGAACCGGCACCCTTGTAGTTGATCTGGACACCACAGGCCTGCGAGAAGTTCTTGACCCAGGCGTCGATCGCGTTCTTCTGCGCGGACGAGCCGTCGGCGAGGAGCTGGCCCTTGGCGTTGTCGCACTTGATGGAGCTAGCGCTGGCGGAGCCCGACGGCTTGCCCGTGGCGTTGCCGTTGCCGTTGTCGTCGGAGCCGCACGCCGTCAGGGCCAGGGCGCCGGAGACGGCGAGAGCACCGAGAGACAGGGCGCGCAGCCGGTTCTTGCGCTGAAGCATCACTTTCGGAAGTTCCTTCCAGGAGCCGCCGCAGGCAGTCGGCGGCGTGCGAAGTACTGCGTGCATGAGCGCGTCCATGGCCGCCCACGCACCGGGTAGGGCCGAAATTAGGCAGAACAGGTGAAGCCGCCGATGGCCATAAATGAACGGAGGGTGAACCCCTGCCGTCGGCCCGGTAAGGTCACGGAATGCTTACGGGGAGAGCACATAGGGGTTCCGACTACAGGGGGATACGAACCCTCACTCGACGGCCGTTCCCCCGTCCGCGGGAACCCTTGTGCGCATGGCGTCGTCTCGTTCCAGGAGAGCCGAGGAAAGGCGACGAACATGGAACGGCGTACGTTCATCTCGGGCGGCGCGGCCGCACTGGCAGCGACCGCGCTGGCCGGGTGCAGTACTGGCTCGGGAACAGCCGCCAGGTCCTCGGCACGCACGCTGTCATCCTCCGGTACGGCGCTGAAGACCACCAGTCAGGCAGCCGCCGCCAACTGGGCGGCGCTCGCCCGCGACCTGGACGGACCCCTGCTGCGCCCCGGGGACGCGAGCTGGAAGACGGCCCACCAGCTGTACAACACCCGCTTCGACGGCCTGAAGCCCGCCGCGGTCGCCTATGTCGCCCACGCCGACGACATCCGTACGACCCTGGCGTACGCCCACGCCCACCGGATACGGGTGTCGATACGCAACGGCGGCCACTCCTACGCCGGCTACTCCTCGGGCGACAACCGGCTGATCCTCGACGTGTCCAAGCTGAACCGCGTCCGCGTGAGCGGCGGGACGGCGGTGGTCGGCGCCGGCTCCAAGCTGATCGACGTCTACCGGGCGCTGGGCGCGAAGGGCGTGACCATACCCGCGGGCTCCTGCCCCACGGTCGGCGTCTCCGGCCTGGTGCTCGGCGGCGGCCACGGGGTCGCCTCCCGCGCCTACGGCCTGACCTGCGACAGCCTCACCCAGGCGACGCTGATCACCGCCGACGGCACCCAGGTGACCGCTGATGCCAGGAACCACTCCGACCTCTTCTGGGCGCTGCGCGGCGCGGGCAACGGCAACTTCGGCGTCGTCACCGAGCTGCACTTCAAGACGCACGCGGCACCGCAGGCGGTGACCGCGTACCTGACCTGGTCCTGGTCCAAGGCGGCCGCGGTGATCAAGGCCTGGCAGGAGTGGGGCCCGTCCCAGCCGGACGAGATCTGGTCCTCGCTCCACCTGTCGAACACCCCGGGCGGCACCCCTGCGATCTCCGTGGCCTGCTTCTCCCTCGGCACCTACGGCGAACTCCAGAACGCGGTGGACCGGCTGGCGCACCAGGCCGGCGCCGACGCCCGGTCGGTGACCCTGCGCCGCCGGGGCTACGAGGAGGCGATGGAGATCTACGCCGGCTGCTCCTCCTTCTCCACGGACGCCCAGTGCCACCTCCCGGGCTCCACCCCCGGCCGCTCCCCGCAGGGCCGCCTGGGCCGGGAGACCTACGCGGCCCGCTCCGACTTCTTCGACCGCTCCCTTTCCGCGGCAGGCATCCAGACCCTGCTGAAGCAGATCGGTTCCGTCCGGGGCGGCGCGGGCAGCATCGCCTTCACGGCCCTCGGCGGCGCGGTCAACCGCGTCTCCCCCACGGCCACGGCCTTCGTCCACCGCCGCTCGCGCATGCTGGCCCAGTACATAGCCTCCTGGGGTGCGGGTGCCTCCGGCGGTTCGGCCCAGTCCTGGCTCACCTCCGCCCACAACGCGATGCAGCCGTACGCCTCCGGTGCGGCGTACCAGAACTACACGGACCCGACGCTGACGAACTGGCGCAAGGCGTACTACGGCGACGCGGCAACCCGCCTCGGCAAGGTGAAGAAGCAGTACGACCCGGAGAGGTTCTTCTCCTACGCGCAGGGGTTGTGAGCAGGGGGGTGGCTCGGCAGGGGTCTCGGCTGCGGGCCGGTTACGCAGCCAGGTCCTTCTCCTCGGACTCCACCGGCCGGCGCGCACCCGGCACCAGCGCATCCCCCTGAGCCCCGCCCGGCTGGCGCCGCACGAGCCACCCCGCCCGCGGCGAGCGCTCCACCGCCTTCATCAGCGGGGTCAGCAGGGCCATGGCCGGCGGCGACAGCAGCAGCGCGACCGCCGTACCCAGCGCGAAGCCTCCGACGACGTCGGTCGGGTAGTGGACGCCCATGTAGACCCGGCAGAAGCCCTCCAGCAGGGCCAGGCCGATGCCCGCGAGGCCGAAGCGGCGGTTGGCGACGAACAGGCCGACGCCGAGGGCCATCGTGATCGTCGCGTGGTCGCTGACGAAGGAGAAGTCGGTCTTGCCGGTGACGAGGACGTCCAGCCCCCGGTGGTCGACGAACGGGCGGGGGCGTTCGACGAAGCCCCGGATCGGTACGTTCACCAGGACCGCGAGGGCCGCCGCGAGCGGGGCCCACACCAGCGCGGCGACGGAGGACGCGGCGTCCTCCTCGGCCCGGCGGCGCACCGACCACCAGCACCACAGCACGAGCAGCACCATCGCGACGAGCAGTCCGTACTCGCCCACGAACTCCATGACCCGGTCGAACCAGTGCGGCGCGTCCTTGGCCAGGCCGTTGATGTCGTAGAGCAGGTCGACGTCGGGGTTCGATCCGGATTCGGCGAGTACAGCCATGGTGCTGTGGCCCCTTCGTCGTCTTCCCGGACGCACCTCGTGTGCGTCGCTCCATCCCCCCGTGGTGTGTAGATCCGCTTCCGTTGCACTGCCGCACTGACGTCCGCTCGGCTACGTCAACAGGAACGCACGGCCCCCATCAATACGTTCCACTCTCCACGGAATGATCACTCAGACGTTATCGAAGAGAGACTCATCACCCCAGCTCAGGGGGCAGGTTCACGGACGGTTCACACCTTCGTGGGGAGTGCTTTTGCGCCATCCTCGGTGACCCGCGTGGCACCGAAGTAGTCGGGGGTGTCGACCGGGTCGAACCGGATCACGGCACCCGTGCGCGGCGCGTCGATCATGTACCCGCCGCCCACGTAGATCCCCACGTGCCGGATGGCGCGCGAGTCGGTGAGGTCGTCCGAGAAGAACACGAGGTCGCCGGGGAGCAGTTGGTCCCGCGAGGGGTGCGGGCCCGCGTTGTACTGGTCGTTGGCGACCCGCGGCAGGGTGATGCCGACCTTCTCGTACGCGGCCTTGGTCAGACCGGAGCAGTCGAAGCGTCCGCCCTGGTCGGCGGTGCCGTTGCCGCCCCACAGATAGGGCGTGCCGAGCCTGCTCTGGGCGAACGCGATGGCCCCTGCCGCCTGCCGGGTGGGGTCGATCCGGGTGACCGGCACGGCGAAGCTCTTCGCCAGGCTCTGGATGCGCTGGACGTAGTTCTGCGTCTCGCTGATGGCCGGCACGCCGCCCGCCTTTATGACGCGGTAGGCACCCGCGTTGTAGGCGGCGAGCATGTTGTCGGAGACGTTGCCGGGAACGTCCTTGACGTACTTGGCGAGTTCGCAGTCGTACGACGCGGCCGACGGAATCGCATCGCTCGGGTCCCAGATGTCGCGCTTGCCGTCGCCGTTGCCGTCGATGCCGTGCGTCGCCCAGGTGCTCGGGATGAACTGGGCGATGCCCCGCGCGTCGGCGGGGCTGACGACCGTCGGATTCCAGCCGCTCTCCTGGTACAGCTGGGCGGCGAGCAGGGCCGGGGTGAGCGCGGGGCACAGGTTGCCCCACTGCTGCACGAGCCCCTGGTAGGCGGCCGGCACGGCTCCCTTGGCGAGCCCGCGGCTGCCCGTGGTGAGGCCGTTGACGAGGTTCCCGGCGACGACGTACACACCGACGACGAGCAGCATCACGAACGCGAGCGCGGCGCCGACACCGGCCCCCGCCGCGATCCATGCCCTACGCACCGTCAACCGCCCCTCGCCGCCCGGGAGTACGCCGGACGTCAGTGTACGGCCGCAGGTCCCGGAGCCGGTCGCAACCGGCCCTGGCCGGACCCTGTCCAGTCGGAAACCGTCCTAATCCAGCAGCCCCTCCAGGACGACGGTCCGCAACTCGGCGTACCGCTCGGCGAGATCGGCCCGCCGGCTGAGGACGTCGGAGACGTGCTGCATGCCGAAGAACGCCGAGACGATGACCCGGGCGGCCGAACGCGGTGTGACACCGGCGCGCAGGCGGCCCTCCTTCTCGACCGCCTCGACCAGGCCGGTGAGGTAGTCCTCCCAGCCGATGTACGGCTCGGGCAGGTCGGCGTCGATCAGGGACCGCTCGATCTGGAGCCGGGCGCCGGCCTGGACGACGACGTCGTCGCGGAAGGCCTCGGTGACCCGGTCCAGGACGGCGACGAGCGCGTCGAACGGCGCCGGTTCGCGGGCCGAGACCTGCTCGAGGATCACCGGCCAGCGGGCGTAGTGCTCCTGCACCACGGCGACGGCCAGGTCTTCCTTGTTCTTGTAGTGGAAGTACACCGCCCCCTTGGTCATCGACGCCCGTTCGGCGACGTCCTGCAGCGTCACCGTGGCGTAGCCGCGCTCGGCGAAGAGTTCGGCCGCCATCTCGAGGATGTGGGCCCTCGTCCGCCGTGCCCGTTCCTGCTTCGGCTCCGCCCTGCTGCTTGGCATCTCGCCACCACCTTCCCGAGGATCTCCATTGCAATATACATTCCCGAAGGTATATTTCTTGGTGCCGGGGGGCCCAAGGACCAGACGGGCACCCCCGCATCTGCGCGTACGCATACAGCCTTGGGGGGAAACAGGCATGTCTGTCAGCACGCTGCGGTCCGCTTCGACTGTTCCGATGGAGCACGTCCGGGCGGCTCTCACCTTCGACCGCACGGTTCCGCGCCAACTGGTGCACCGCGCCTCCGTCACCGAGGTCTTCCTCACCGACGGGGCCAAGGTCACCTCCGACCGCTTCCTGGTGGGCGCCCAGTGGCCGCGCCACCACGCGCTCTACCACCCCGACGAGTCGGGCCGCTGCGACTTCATGCTGCTTGCGGAAACGGTCCGTCAGGCGGGCATCTTCCTGCTGCACCGCTTCCACGACGTTCCGCTCGGCCACCACTTCGTCTTCAAGTCCCTCGATCTGCGCGTCGACGACTTCGCCGCCCTGCGGGTGGGCGCCACTCCGCTCGGCGCGGTCCTGGACGTGTCGGTCACGGCGACGCCCCACCCGGACGCGCGGCGCTTCGACGCCCGGCTCGACGTCACCATCGAGGTCGACGGACAGCCCTGCGCGTACAGCACGGTCGAAGTGGTCGTGGTCGACGCACGCCGCTACGAGGCCCTCAGGCACCGCGGCCGGGACCTCACGGGCAGCATCCGGGCCAGGTGCCCGGCGACGCCCACGACGGCACCGGTGATCGCCGGCCGCCAGGACGCCAACGTGCTGCTGCGCACCGCGGCCGACGACGACTCCTCGACCTGGCTGCTGCACGTCGACCTGCAGCACCCGGGCTACTTCGAGCACCCCTCGGACCACGTGCCCGGCATGATGCTGCTGGAGGCGTTCCGCCAGGCCGGCCATCTGACCGCGGCCAGCAACTGCGTCCTCACCTCGCTCGAGGCCCGGTTCCGGTCCTTCGGGGAGCTGTTCCAGCCCATCGTCATCCGCTCGGCCACCGGCCCCGACGGACTGCTGCGGCTGACCGCCGTACAGGACGAGCGCACCCTCGCCGAGGCCGACGCCTTCTTCATCCGGGACTGACCATGGATCTCCAGCGTCTGCGCACCTTCCGGGAAGTCGCCCGAGAGCTGAGCTTCACCCGTGCGGCGCGGAACCTGCACTACTCCCAGCCGACCATCACGGCCCAGATCAAGGGACTCGAAGAGGCCGTCGGCACGCCACTGTTCGTGCGCCGCGGCAACCGCGCCGTCGAACTGACCTCGGCGGGCGCCCGGCTGTGCCCGTACGCCGACCGGATCCTGGACCTGGTCGATGCCGCCCACACGGAGCTGCACGCCGGCCGGTGACACCGGCCCGCCACTCCGCACACCACCCGCAAAGGTTTCCATCCTCATGACGACCGACCCCGTCAGAGCCGCGTTCTTCGACGTCGACGAGACGCTCATCGCCTGCAAGAGCATGCTGAGCTTCCTCGCCTTCCACTGGGGCCGCGAGGGCCGCGCCCCCTCCCGGCTGACCGCGGCACGGGCCGCACTCGGCCATCAACTCCGCTCGGGCGTCCCCCGGGAACAGGTCAACCGCGCCTACTACCGCCTGCTGCGCGGCAGCCGCGAGGCGGACCTGGAGGAGAGCGGCCGTCTCTGGTTCGCCCGCGAGAACGCCCGCGACCTCTTCCACCCGCCCGTCCGCGAGGCGTTACGAGAGCACCACCGCGCCGGGGACCTCACGATCCTGCTCTCCGGCTCGTTCGCCGCATGCCTGGCCCCCATCGGCCAGGCGGTCGGCGCCGACCTCCTCGTCTGCACGACCCCCGAGGTCACCGACGGCATCCTCACCGGCGACCTCACCGACCGCCCGATGATCGGCCAGGCCAAGGCGGACGCGGCCCACCGCATCATGACGGCCTTCGCCCTGAACCCGTCCGACTGCCACGCCTACGCGGACGACGCCAGCGACCTGCCCCTGCTGACGAGCGTGGGCCACCCGGTGATCGTGGGCAGCGACCCTACCCTGACCATCCACGCGACCAGGGAGAACTGGCCCCGCCTGCCGGGCCCGGCCCTCAACGGCCTCTTGGCAAAGGCAGCCTGAGAAACGGCTACGCCGCAGTTCCCCGCGCTCCAACATCCCTAGGGGCGCGGGGCTGTGTCGATATGCGGCTCCGCCGCGTGCGTTTTCACGCCTCCAGAGCCCACAACACGACATCCCACAGCTCATCGGTCTCCTCCTCGCCGCTCCACCGAGTCGCGTGCGCCCCCATGAGCAGCGCCACCACGAACCGAGTCAGCGCCTCGGGCCGATGCGCCGCATCGATTCGCCCTTCCCGCTGAGCGTCCCGGATCAACTCAAGCAATCGGCCCCGGAGTTCATCGAAGGGCGCCGGCTCACGGTGATCGACCCGAGCCGCATCGGCAGTGAGCCTCAACCCCGCCGCGAACCGCACATCGTCGTCAATCCTGCGCGCCAACCCCACGGTCAGCTCCCGCAGGGAACTGCCCGCCGCCGCCAGCACCTTGCCCCACTCCTCCTCGAACGCCCCGGTCAGCTTGTCGGCCAGCTCCGCCTTGGAGGCGAAGTGACCGTAGAGCGCGCCCTTGGTGACGCGAGAACGGGCCGCGACATCGGCCAGGTTCGTGCCCGCGAAGCCGTGAAGAACGAACTCGACCGCCGCCGAATCGAGGAGCAGCTCGCGCGTGCGCCGCGCCCTGTCCTGCTTCACCACGTCCGTCCCCCACTGTCGACCGATGTAACCAGCAAGAAAATACCTTCTCGATCGAATCTTTTTCTACCCGCATTGCTCCCCGCAAACTTCCGCGACCGGAAAGGCAGCCATGACCACCGCCCTCCCTGCCCCGCCCCTCGCCCCGACGGCCGTCACCGCGCTCGCGGCCCGGCACGCCCGCGCCGCCGAGGAGGCCACCGGACTGCACCCGGAGGTGGTCGCGGCCCTGCCGGCGACCGGATTCGCCCGCCACTTCGTGCCGCGCCGCCGGGGCGGACGGGCGGGCGGCTTCACGGAGTTGGTGAGCGCCGTGGCCGCCGTCGGCGAGGCGTGCGCCTCCACCGCCTGGTGCGGCGCACTGCTGGCCGGGCACGCCCGGCTGGCGGCCCATCTGCCCGAGGAGGCCCAGGCGGAGCTGTGGGCCGACTCGCCCGACACGGCGATAGCGGCGGCGGTGGTCCCGCCCGCCGGCCGGCTCACCCGCGTGCCCGGCGGCTGGCGCCTGACCGGGCGCTGGGGGTGGGCGAGCGGCGTCGAACACTCCGACTGGATCCTGCTCGCCACCCTGGACGAGCAGCCGGCCGGTCCGCCCGCCTACCGCATCCTGCTGCTCCCGCGCCAGGACGTCCGCGTGCACCGCACCTGGGACAGCGTGGGCCTGCGCGGCACGGGCAGCCATTCGGTGAGCGTCGAGGACGTGTTCGTACCGGAACACCGTTCCTGCCTGCGGGACGCCCTGATGACGGGCGTACGCGAGCCGGACGCGGCGCCCTGCCACCGGGTGCCGTACCCCCTGGTCGCCGCGCTGCTGTTCTGTGCGCCCGCGCTCGGTGCGGCCCGGGGCGCCCTGGACGCGTGGACCGCGCTGAGCGAGGAGCGCGGCGCCACCACCGATCCCGGCCTCCAGCGGACCCTCGCCCGCTGCTCGGGGGAGATCGAGGCGGCCGCGCTGCTGCTGGAGACGGCGGCGCAGCGCGCGGACCGGGCCGCACTCACGCCCCCTGCGGCCTTCGAGCCGGAGACGGCCGCCCGCAACCAGCGCGACGCCTCCCTCGCCGCCGACCTGCTGACCGGCGCGGTGGAGCACCTGTTCCGCACCGGGGGCGCCCGTGCCCTGAGCCAGGCGAGCCCCCTCCAGCGGGCCTGGCGCGACATCCACGCGGTGGCGGCCCACGCGACCCTGCAGCCGGGCCCGGCGGCAACGGCGTACGCGACGACGGTGTTTCCGCAGGCCACCGACTAGGCGGCGGGCAGTCACAGGGCCCGGAGCAGTTCCTTGCTCCGGGCCCTGCGCCATGTCCCCGGCCCCCGTTCCATCAGCCTTCTCGATAATATTTGATACCTTCGCGAAGGTTTTGTTTCATGGAGTCATGACCGAACCCACCAGCTCCACTCCCGCCTCCGGGGAGGGCGCGCAGGCACCGCTTCCGGGGCGTCACGGGGCGAGCAGGACACCGCTGGCCGATGCCGTGCTCGCGGTGGCCCGCCGGGACATCGCCTCCTTCCACGCCCTTCCGCTCTCCCACGGGCGGTCGATCCGCGACTCCCGGATCCGGGAGTCCTACGAGGCCCTCTTCGGCGCGGCCCAGCTCGCCGCCGACGTGTCGTACAGCGGCACGATGCTCGACTCCTTCTTCCGCCCCCGCGGCCCGCTCCGTGAGGCCCAGCGGCTCGCCGCCGACAGCTTCGGCGCCGATGCGACGTTCTTCCTGTCGACCGGCACCAGCACCGCCAACCGGGTCGCCCTCTCGGCGCTGGCCCGCCCCGGCAGCCGGGTCCTGGCCGACCGCAGCTGCCACCAGTCGGTGCACTTCGCCCTCGGCGCCCTCGGCGTGGACGTCACCTACGCGCCCATGCAGAAGTGCTGCGCCGGCTGCCCCCGCACCTTCGGCGATCTGCCCCGGCTGCTGGAGACGTTCCGGACGGCGGTGGCCGAGGGCCGGCCGTACGACACGGTCGTGCTGTCGGCGGTCTCGTACGACGGTGTCCGCTACGACCTGCCGACGGTGCTGGCCGAACTGGCCGCGGCCCACCCCACGGTGTCGGTTCTGGTCGACGAGGCCTGGGGCGCGGTACACCGCTTCCACCCCCAACTGCGGCCGCTGACCGCGCTGCACGCGGTGGAGACCCTGCGCCGCACCGAGCGCCCGCTGCCCCTGAGCGTGGCCGTGACGCACTCGGCGCACAAGTCGATGTCGGCGCTGCGGCAGGGCTCGTACCTGCACCTGATCGGCGACGGCGAGGCCCAGGAGCGCACCGCACAGGCGCTCTTCCAGCACCACACCACCTCGCCGAGCTGGCCGGTGCTGGCGAGCCTGGACCTGGCCCGGCTGCAGGCCGAGACCGAGGGCGAGCAGCTGCTGGAGCGGTCGCTGAACCTGGCCCGCACCCTGCGCACCGAACTCGGCACCGACCCGCGTCTGTCGGCGTACCGCGCGCTCGGCCCGGAGGGTCATCTGACCGACCCGGCGCTGCTGGTGAGCGACGACCCGACCCGGGTGCTGGTCGACATCAGCGCGCTCGGCATCACCGCGGCCGACTTCCGCCGGATCCTCTTCGACGAGTACGCGCTCTACGTGGCCCGGGAGAGCGGCGACGCCGTGCTCTTCCACGTCCACATCGGCGTCGACGAGGCCACGCTGCTCAGGCTGCTGGACGCGCTGCGCACCATCCAGCGCACCTACCGCACCGCGTCCGAGGCCCTGACCCAGGGCACCTCGGACCACTTCATCATCGCCTACCCGCCGGGCATCCCCATCACCGTGCCCGGTGAGCGCCTGTGCGACCGGACCCTCGGCGAGATCGACGCGCTGCGCTCCAGCGGCTGCGAGATCTACACGCTGCAGCAGCCCGGTGCCTCCACCGCCGCCTACGGCGTCCCCGCAGGTCCCGCAGTACCCGCAGTCCCCGCAGTTTCCGCCGGAAGGAAGTGACGTCAATGATCAAGCTCTCGGACATCCGCAAGCACGCCGAGCGCCGCCCCGGACACGTCGCCGTGGTCGACGGCGAGGTCCGGCTGACCTGGGCCAACCTCGCCGACAAGGTCGCCCGCGTGGCGAGCGCCATCGAGGAGAGACTGCCCGACATACGGCCCGCCCGCGCGGTGTTCGTCGCCGAGAACCGCTGGGAGCTGGTCGTCGCCATGGCGGCGGTCTCCTCGCTCGGCATCCCGTGCGTCGGACTCGACTACACCGCCGGACCCGAGGCCACCGCCGGCGCGCTGGAACAGCTCCAGCCGACCGTGATCATCAGCACCTCCGCCCAGCGCGCGGTGCTGACCGAGGTCGGCTGGCCCGAGGGCCGCGACGTCCTCGACATCCGGCTGGACAGCGACCCGCCGAAGGACGCGCAGGGCGTCTCCTTCACCGACCTGCTGCTGTCGGAGCCGGGCGAACCACGGCCGGTGGAGCAGCCGTTCGAGGCGTTCTCCTTCACCTCCGGCACCAGCGGCATCCCCAAGCTGGTGATCCGCCGGGCCTCCTTCGAGGCGCGCCGGTTCGCCGACCTGGTGGACCAGTACTCCTTCGACGAGGACGACGTCCACCTGGTGACGGTCCCGCTGTACCACGCCTCGGGTCCCGGCTGGGCGAGGATCTTCCTCTCCCTCGGCGGCACGGTCGTCCTCGGCCCCTACGACGACACGGCCGCCCTGATCCGCCTGATCCAGGACGAGGGCGTCTCCACGACCCTCATGGTCCCGCCGGTCCTCAAGCGGGTCGTCGCCCACCCGGACTCCGAGCACCTGCACAAGACCTCCCGGCTGCACTTCGTGCTCTCCGGCGGACGGCACCTGAACCGCTGGGTCGTCAACAACACCTGGGACCGCCTCGGCCCGGTCCTGCACCTCTACTACGGCACCACCGAGACCGGTGTGAACGTCATGATCGGCCCCGAGGAACTGCATGTGGCGCCCTGCCGCTCGGGCCGTCCGATGCCGGGCAACACCATCGCCGTCCTGGACCCGGAGAACCGCCCGGTGCCCAAGGGCATCCGCGGCCGGGTCGCGATCGCCAGCTACCAGCTGATGGACTCCTACGCCACCGCCGAGCCGGAGTTCCTCGACCTCGACTACGGCGGCCGCACCCAGCGCTTCCTGCTCACCGGCGACAGCGGCTTCATCGACGAGGCCGGCCGGCTCGAACTCACCGGCCGCAACGACGGCGTGTCGAAGGCGGCCGAGGGCAAGCCGCTCGACGTCAACATCTTCGGCCTCGAGAACGACCTGATGGACCTGCCCTGCGTCCGCGAGACCGCCGTACTGCGCACCAAGCTGCAGGACACCGGCGAGGAGGTGCTGATCGTGCCGTTCGCGCCGGTCTCCCCGGAGCGGCTGGAGAGCGGCGGGCGCGCGGTCGCGGCCGCCTGCGCCCGCCGGGTGCCGTGCCTGCCCGCGTACGTGATCCCGGTGGAGGCCATCCCGTACAGCCCGACCGGCAAGGTGCGGGCGGCCCGCCTGCTGGAGACGGTGCTGCCGCTCGTCCGCGCCGAGGCAGCGGCCCGCCGCACGGAACTCGTCCCCGCCTGACCCACCACTGCTGTCCCCGCCGTCCCCCCCACTCGACAGGAAGAGTCATGAACGATCAGAAGAACTACGGCCGAGGCCTGTTGCTGTGCCTCCTGGCCACCGTGTCCTGGGGAGCGATGTTCCCCCTCATGGACGTGACCCTGAAGCACATCGACCCGTTCACCTTCACCTGCCTGCGGTACGCGATCGCCGGCGCGATGTTCCTGGTGTTCCTCAAGCTGCGCGAGGGTGCGGCCGGGTTCAAACTGAAGGGCGAACGGATCGGCCTGGCATGGCTGTTCGGCACGGCGGGCTTCGCCGGCTTCCAGTTCCTGGTGTTCTTCGGACAGGACCTCATCGGTGCGCGGGGCGCCCTGAACGCCTCGATCATGATGGCGACCATGCCCATGATGGGCTTCCTGGTGAACTGGGTGCTGCGCAAGGTCGTTCCGCCGAAGGGCGCGCTGGCCTTCATCGCGATGTCCTTCGTCGGCGTCATCCTGGTGGTCTCCGACGGCAGCCTCAGCACCCTCTTCGCCCACCCGTCTGACTTCGGCCCCGACGCGCTGCTGCTGTTCGCCGCGCTGTGCTGGGTGATCTACACCTCGGGTGCGACCTACTTCCCGACCTGGTCGCCGATCAAGTACACCGCGATCACCACGGTCCTGGGCCTGGCCAGCGCCACCGTCATCACGGCGATCATCCTGGCCACAGGCGGCGTCGCGGTCCCGACCGCCCACGCCGTGACCTCGATCCTCCCCGAGCTGGCCTACATGAGCATCATCGCGGGCTTCGTGGGCGTGCTCGGCTGGAACTTCGGCAACAAGTACCTCGGCCCGCTCAACGGCGTCCTCTTCATGGACGTCGTCCCGATCACGGCGTTCATCATCTCCGCGCTGACCGGCGTGATCCCGGCGGGCATGCAGGTCGTCGGCGCCTCCCTGACCGCGCTGGCCCTGGTCCTCAACAACCTGTACCTGCGCAAGGTCGCCCAGCGCACGGCGGCCGAGGCGGCGGCGAAGGCCGCGGCGGAGAAGGCGCAGGTGGCGTCGGCGGAGGCCAAGGCGGCACCGGTGACGGCGGCTCGCTGACCGGACCGGATCGACCGCAGTCAAGCGGCTGCCGTGGGGGTACGCCCCGCACGGCAGCCGCGCTGCCATGTCCGCCGGACTCAGGGATCGGCGGTCGCGTCCTTGTACAACCCGGCCGTTTCGGCACCCAGCACCACGCTGTAGGAGGTGTCCGCGGTGGAGCCGCCCTTCTCGTGCCCGCCGAGGACCCCGACCACCTGCTGGTCGCCGTTGATCCAGGGACTGCCGCTGGTGCCGGCGGTGAACTCCGGGCAGTCGATGCGCTGCTGCGTACGGCTGTGCAGGGACGGCTTGTTGGTGCAGCTGATGGGCACCTCGCGCTCGTCCGGATACCCGGTGACGGTCACGGCCGTGGCACCGGTGGTGGTCCCGGTGGCGATCCGATTCCCCCCGACGACGTCCTCGACCCGCTGCCCATCCGCCCCATCGACCCGGGCGAAGGCGATGTCACTGTCCTCGTCCTCCCCCTTGGCCCACCCGTCGGGCAGGAACCGCTTCCCCACCTTCCACAGCCCGAAGGGCGCCCGCCCGTCCCGGTACCCCGGCGCGAACACCAGATCCCCCTCGTCCCCGCCCACACAGTGCGCGGCGGTGACGATGAGATCGCGCTGCGGGCTGTGCACGACGGAGGCGGAGCAGAAGTGCCCGCCGGCCGGCTTGCCGGCCTGGTCCGCGTCGAACAGCGCGCCGACCCGCACGCTGTGCCGTGTCGCAAGGGTGGCGGCGGTGACCCCGAAGGGTCCGGGCCCGTCGTCGGCGGCGGCCACGGACGCCGAGGTGAAGGCGAGCGTCACCACGGCGCATCCCAGAGCGGGGCGCGAGGTGAGCCAGATGCGTGAGATGCGCTTCATCAGGCCTCACTCTCTCCCACGAAGGTGAGAAACGCGCCCTGACTTCACCGAGATTTTCCTGTGAACCGTCCCTAGGGCTGCCTCCGTCCCTCCGCCTCGGCGGCGCCTATGGCTGCGTATGCGGGTTCGGTGGAAGGAACGACATCCCGCTCGGCATCGGATCCACCGTACTGTGCGGCCTCCGCTCCCGCCTCCGCGTCACGCTCCGCACAGGCGCTTCACACCCCCTCACTCTCCGTGCACTCTCACTCACGTCAGGCCATCCCGCTGGCAAGGGTAAGCGCCGAGAGGTCGTGTACGGCGAGGACGGTACGGAGGGTGGCTCGGGCGATCCCCGGTGCGCGATTCTTCACCGAAATCGGGGGAGAGTAAGACCATCCACCCATGTGGGTGACCAGAGCGCGCAGAGGCAGGACGGGATGCCCGTGAGGAACCACCCGACGTGGCGTCAACTCCGGTTCGGGGCCGAACTGCGCAAGCTGCGCGAGCGAGCAGGCCTGACGTCAACGCAGGCCGCACAACTGCTCGGCATGAGGCAGGCGCAGGTCAGCAACATGGAGAGCTCGACCTCTGACCCGGCACTGAACTTTTGGGCAGGTGCATACGTATCACCCATAGGCGGCCCCTCTCCCAGAAAGGGGTGAGCCGCATGACACACACGGCACATTTGACCCGTACGACACTCGGCGCGACGGCCGTGGCCTTCTCCGCCGCTCTCGTCCTCGCCGCCTGCTCCGGCGGAGGCGGCGGGCAGGCGAACGGCTCAGCGAGTTCCGGCACGCCCAACGCAGGCTCGGGCACCCGGGTGACCGTCACCGAGACCGAGTTCGCGCTGAAACTGTCCCGGTCGGCCTTCACACCGGGCACCTACACCTTCGTCGCCGACAACGCCGGCAAGATCCCACACGCCCTGTCCATCGACGGCCCCGGCGTGGAGGACGCCAAGACCAAGAACGTCCAGAGCGGACAGGAGGCAACCGTGACGGTGACCCTCAAGAAAGGCACGTACGACCTGTACTGCCCGATCGACGGACACAAGCAGCTCGGGATGGATCAGCACATCAAGGTCGGCTGACGATCCGTACCGGCGGAGAGGGCAGCATTCGAACCTGCGTGGGCTCTGAGATGATCGATTCCAAGGGTTGGTGGTCGTAGCCATTCTGGTCCGGAGGGGTGGCGCGGCCCCATAGGCTGAGCCCCCGTCCGTACTGTCTGGGGGAGTAATGACCAGTAGGTTCACCGAGTTGGTCGTCGACTGCCAGGATCCGGAGCGGCTCGCGGCCTTCTGGTGCGCGGTCCTGGGCTTCAAGGTGATCGACCGGAGCGAGGGCAAGGTCGAGATCGGCTCCTGGGAGCCGACCGTCGAGGAGGTCCGGGCCCGCCAGATGCCGCCCACCCTGCTCTTCATCCAGGTGCCCGAGGGCAAGACCGTGAAGAACCGGCTCCACCTGGACGTCAGCCCGATCGACGGCAGTACCGACGACGAGGTGGCCAGGCTGCTTGGCCTGGGCGCCGCCAAGGTGGACGTGGGCCAGGGCCCTGACCGGAGCTGGGTGGTCATGGCCGATCCCGAGGGCAACGAGTTCGACGTCGTGCGCTCCCTGGCACCGTCCCATTGGATGGTCACTCCCGAGGGTTAGTGGTCGTAGCCGGTCAGTGAGCGCAGGACGGGCTGTCCGCTCTGGTCGTTGTGCCAGATGGCGGTGGTCAGCGTGAGGATGCGCTGCAACGGCCGAAGTAGTTCTTGTCGCCGATCAAGGTCTGTCCCGGCCGGGTGGCGAGGAGTTCCGGTTCGGCGTCGAGCAGGTCCAGCAGGGTCTCGCGCTCATCGGCCTTCGCTCCGGTCAGGGCGAAGGCGACGGGCAGTCCCTGGAGCGTGCACACCAGGTGCAGGCGCAGGCCCCAAAAGAAGCGGCCGTGGCTGGCGCAGTAGCCGTACTCGGCGAGTTCTGGAAGCACCTGGGGGCTTGCTTCGGAACGGCCGTTGTGCGCTGCACGGGGAGAGCCGGGGCCTGTCAACGGCCGTCAGGATGGACGGCAGGCATCGCAGGTGTGGCTGTCCATCGCTGCCGCCAGGTCGCGAGCCGCCGCCCGCACCGCGGGATCCTCGTCGCTGGCCAGTACGCTCACCGTGCCGCTGCCGCTGAGCACGGCTTGGTGAGCTGCGTGCTGCACGGTGATCTGCGGAGGATTGCCGTGTTCGAGGACAGCCTGCAGCAGTTCGATCACTCCGGGCCGGACTGTGACCGAATCGGTCACAGCGAGACCCCCCTCGCGCCGGGTGATCCGGCGGAGCAGCTCGACGGCCTTGCGCAGGCGCTTGTTGTAGCCGGGCTGCTGGGGCAGGTACGGAAACAGATGCCGCAGGTGAGCGCGGGCGTGGCGGAGCCACTTCGCCTCGGAGGTGAACCCGAGCATGGCCTGCATCACCGCGAGGGTGACCAACTCGGCGTCGGTGAGTTTCGGGGTGATCCCGACAGCTGGTCGCCACGGCGCGAGATGCGGCGATGCCTTCAGCAGGTCGTCGGATTTCACGTACAGCGCCGTGGCGAGGGAGTCCAAGTCTGGCGTCACAACCGCACTTTGGGCTCCCTCACCTCATGCGTGCAGCCGATCCCTTGGAATCGATCATCTAGTCGACGTCCACCGGACCGTCGTCCGACTTCTTCTCCTTGCTCGCGGACAGCTGGATCAGGCCGTCGCCCCTGCTCTCCTCGGCGCGGCGGCCATCGGCCTCCTGCCCGTTCAGGTTCTGCCGGACCGAGTCGAGGATGGTCAGGCCCTGGGACACCAGGCCGGCGGCGATCTCGCCGAGGCCGTCCGCGCCGTTGAGGACGTTGACGTTGGCGCCGGCGAGGCCGCCGGCGGCCTCCTTCACGATCTGCGGGAGCTGGTCGATCAGCATCCGGTCGAGCGCGACCCGGTCGTACGAGGCCGCCGCCTCCGCCTGGATCTTCATCCGCTGCGCCTCGGCGGCCGCGAGGATCCTGACCCGCTCGGCGTCGGCCTCCGCGGGCTTCACGACCTCGGCCACCAGCTGCTGCTGACGCAGCTTGGCCTGCCGCTGGGCCAGCTCCGTCTGGGCGGCGAGCACCTCCTGCTGCGCGTGCGCCTGCGCCAGCGGTCCGGCCTGCGCGGCCTGCGCCTGGGCGCGGTCCACCTCGGCCGAGTACTCCGCCTTGACGATGGCGGTCTGCCGAGCGTATTCGGCCTGCTTGCGGGCGGCCGCCTGCTCCGCCTCGACCGCGGCCTGGGTGGCCTGCGCCTGGGCGATCTGCGCCTGTCGCTGGATGGCCGCCTTGTGCGGCGCGGACATCGCGTCGATGTAGCCGGTGTCGCCGTCGTCGATCGACTGGATCTGCAACGAGTCCACGATCAGACCGATCTTCGCCATCTCGGTCTTGGAGGTGTCCAGGACCTCCGCGGCGAGCTTCTGCCGCTCGGTGACGATCTCCTCGACCGTCATCGAGCCGATGATGGCCCGCAGGTGGCCGGCGAAGATCCGGCCGGTGAGCACCGACATCTGCTCCTGGTCGGAGAGGAACCGCTGGCCCGCGTTGATGATGCTCTCGTGGTCGTTGCCGACCTTGAAGGCGATGACCGCGCGGACGTGCAGCGAGATGCCCTGCCGGGTCACACATGTCTCGGTGACCTCGGACTCGCACATCGACAGGGTGAGGAACCGGACCTTTCGGAAGATGGGCAGCACGAACTTGCCGTGGCCCGTCACGACTCGGAACGGCGCGCCTCCCAGTCCCCTCCGGCCTCCCGAGATCAACATCGCCTCGTCGGGGGCGGGGACGCGGTATCCGAACATGTCTGTACTCCTCAGCCGGCGTCGGCGGTGTCCCCGCCGAGCGCATCCAATGGGTCAGCCCACTCGATGACGCCGACTTCGCGGCATCCCCGTGATTCGATCACGAGGACCGTCGCGCCCGTGGGCAGGGGGTTCTCCGACCAGGCGAGGAAGGTCTCGGAGCCGCCCCTGACCCGCACCAGGACCTCGCCGGGGCCCGCGGATCCGCGGGTTCCGATGAGCACTTTCCCCGTGCAGCCGATCACGGCGTCGTCCTGCGGCATCACCGGCCGTCCTCCTCGTCCTGGCCCCAGGATTCCGACGATAGACCCAGTCGGATCGGGGACCCAACGGGACCCCGAACCCGGCCGGATCGGGGACCCAACGAACCCCGGACCAGTCGGATCGGGGACCCAACGGAACCCCGAACCCAGTTGGATCGCGGACCCGACGGAACCCAGGACCCAGTCGCATCGCGGACCCGACGGGACCCGATTGGACCCGACTGAACCCGACTGAACCCGACGGGCAGGAGGACTCGGCCCCGCCGCCGGGATGGACGGGCCCTGAGTGCGCCTGCCCCGGGACGGACGAGCCCCGGGTGCGCCTGCCCGGACAGCACACCTAGCGCCCCCTCTCCGCCCCGGCCCCCGGCCTCGCCGCCGAAGCCGGCCCCCACTTCACCCCGGTCAGCTCCTCCGACAGCGTCCACAGCCTCCGCGCCGCCTCGGGATCGCTCGCCGCCGCGCTGCGGCCGACCAGCGTGGGGGCTCCGCGCATCTCGCCCAGGCCGTCGGGGCCGACGTACGCCGCGCCCGGCAGATCCTGGGCGGCCGCGTACAGCGTCGGAAGTGCGCCGGACTTGTCGTCCTGCGCAAGGACCCTGTTGCCGACCGCCATGAACGCCCGCGCCAACGGGTTCGCATGGTGGCTCTGCAGGTTGGTCGCCGCGTAGCCGGGGTGGGCCGCCAGGGCGCGCACGGGTGAGCCGGCCTCGGTCAGGCGGCGCTGGAGTTCCAGGGTGAACAGGAGGTTGGCCAGCTTGGACTGGGCGTAGGCGCGGGTCGGGGAGTAGCGGCCCCGCAGGTTCACGTCCTCGAAGTGGATCACGCCGTCGCCGCCACGGTGGAGGCCCGAGGAGACCGTCACCACCCGGTCCGTGACGTACGGCAGCAGCAGGTTCGTCAGCGCGAAGTGCCCGAGGTGGTTCGTGCCGAACTGCATCTCGAAGCCGTCCTTGGTGCGCTGCTCCGGCAGCATCATCACGCCCGCGTTGTTGATCAGCAGGTCCAGCGGGCGGTCCCAGGAGGCGGCGAAGTCGCGCACGGAGTCGAGGTCCGCCAGGTCCAGGCGGCGCACCTCCGTGCTGCCGCTCACCGTCGCCGCCGCGGCGCCGCCCCGCGCGGGGTCTCGTACGGCGAACACCACATGCGCACCGGCGCGGGCCAGCGCCTCGGCGGTCGCGAGGCCGAGGCCGCTGTTGGCACCGGTGATCACGGCCGTACGGCCGGTCAGGTCGGGGAGGTGGGTCGCGTTCCACTTGCGCGCACGGCGCGCTTCGGTCGTATCAGCCATGAGCCCCAATGTAGGCATCGCCAACAATGCTGTCAATGACAACAATGATGGCAACGACAACTATATTGACGTCGTCTACATCGGGATACGATGGTGCGCATGTCGCGCATGTCCCCGTCGCCCACGAGCCGCCCCTACCACCACGGAGATCTGCGCGCCGCCCTGCTCAAGAGCGCCGAGCGCACCCTGAGGGAGAAGGGGGTCGGCGCCCTCTCGCTGCGCGAGCTGGCCCGTGACATCGGCGTGAGCCACGCCGCCCCGGGCCGGCACTTCAAGGACAAGCAGGCTCTGCTGGACGCCCTCGCACTGGACGGGTACGAGCGCCTGAACCGGGCCCTGGGCTCCGCCGCCCAGCGCCCCGACCTCACCTTCGAGGAGCGGCTGACCGCACTCGCCCGGGCCTACCTCGGCTTCGCCGTCGAGAACCCGGAACTCCTGGAGCTGATGTTCGCGCGCAAGCACGACCCCGACAGCTCGGCACAGCTCGCGACGGCCGTCGACCAGTCCCTCGGCGGCCTCACCCGGATGTTCGCCGAGGCACAGGAGCGCGGCGAGATCGTCCAGGGCGATCCCGAGCGGATCACGATGGTCGCCGCAGCGAACCTGCACGGCCTCGCCGCACTCATCGCCGCTTGCGCCCTGGAGGCGGAGGAGGCCCTGGCCGGCCTGGACGCACACGTCCACCTGCTGCTGCACGGCCTCAGGCCCAGGTAGCCACCGCTCGGCACCTGTGCCCCTGGTCAAGCACAGCCCAGCACAGAGCCAGCACAGCGCCATTGATCAGTAACCCCCAACCCCCTTGGGTAAGGCGGGAGTCAGGATTCCGACGACCGCCTTGTTTGTCGCGTACTCAACAAGCGAGGGTCGTCCAGGGCCGCCCCCGCCGGCCACCACACCGGCGGTCCCCCACCCGCAGGCCTCTGTCACCCACTCACAGGAGGCTGTACGTTGCGTACGCCCACCCCCACCACCCCCCACATACGCGGCAGATGGCGCCGCATCGGCTCCGCCACCGCGGCCACCGCCGCGCTGCTCCTCGCCGGACTCGGCACCGCCGCCCACGCGGACGCGGCCACCCCCACACCCCACAAGGTCAGCGCCCAGGCCATCGCCGCCCAGGTCGCCAAGGCCCATGTGCACTACACCAACGCGTGTGCCGCGACCCCGAAGAAGGGCTACGCGTCCTGCCACGCGCTGCGCGTGACCAGCGGCACCACCGCCTTCCAGGAGGAGCAGGCCGCCAGGAAGGGCGTCGCACCCAGGACCATCTCCCCGAGGGCGGCGTCCGACTCCCCGACCGGCTACGGCCCGAGCGACCTCCAGGACGCCTACGGCCTGACCTCCGCCGCCTCCGCCAACGCCTCCGGCGAGACCATCGCGATCGTCGACGCGTACGACGACCCGAACGCCGCGGCGGACCTGGCCACCTACCGCGACCACTACGGCCTCCCGGACTGCACGACCTCCAACGGCTGCTTCAAGAAGGTCAGCCAGACCGGCTCCACGACCTCCCTCCCCACCGCCGACAGCGGCTGGGCCGGCGAGATCTCGCTCGACGTGGACATGGCCTCCGCCGTCTGCCCGAACTGCAGCATCCTGCTCGTCGAGGCCAAGTCGTCGAGCATGGCCAACCTGGGCACCGCCGTGAACGAGGCCGTCAAGCTCGGCGCCAAGTTCGTGTCGAACAGCTACGGCGGCTCGGAGTCCTCCTCCGACACCTCCTACGACTCCTCGTACTTCAACCACCCGGGCGTCGCCATCACCGTCAGCGCGGGCGACAGCGGCTACGGCGCCGAGTACCCGGCCGCCTCGAAGTACGTCACCGCCGTCGGCGGCACCGCGCTCTCCAAGGCCACCTCCACCACCCGCGGCTGGACCGAGACGGTCTGGAAGACCTCCAGCACCGAGGGCACGGGCTCCGGCTGCTCCTCCTACGACGCCAAGCCGACCTGGCAGACCGACACCGGCTGCACCAAGCGCATGATCGCCGACGTCTCGGCCGTCGCCGACCCGGCCACCGGTGTCTCCGTCTACGACACCTACGGCTCCGACGGCACCGGCTGGAACACCTACGGCGGCACCAGCGCCTCGGCCCCGATCATCGCGGCCGTCTACGCCCTGGCCGGCACCCCCGGCAGCAGCGACTCCCCCGCCTCCTACCCGTACGCCGCGGCCGGCACCTCCGCCCTCAACGACGTGACCAGCGGCACCAACGGCACCTGCTCCACGAGCTACTTCTGCACCGCCAAGTCCGGCTACGACGGCCCGACCGGCTGGGGCACCCCTCAGGGCACGGACGCCTTCACCGGCTGACGCGCATGGGAACCACCCCGTCGGGTCACGGGGAGCCGCCATCTGAGGGGGACGTGGGGTTCCCTCGGCGGCAGGAGAGGGAAGACGGGTCACGGCATCCGGCCGCGGCCCGTTTTCCCGTTCCGGCTCTCGCATCCGGACCCCCGCCGTTCTGCCATGACGCCGCACAGGGCAGAATGCCGCCCGTTCCGCGACGTTTCCGGGGGAGACCACATGAAGCGCACTCTCGCAGTCCTTGCCACCGTCGTCGTACTCACCGCGCCACTGGCCGGTTGCAGCAGTAACTCGAAGACCGTCACCGGCACTGTCGTCAGCAAGGACACGGACTACGAGTGCAAGACGAAGAAGAAGGGCACGAAGAAGACCCGCAGCTGCCACACCGAGTACGAGTTGCAGGTCCGCACGAAGAGCGGGGACGAGGAAGAGGTCGACGTCAGCAGCAGCGCCTACGGCAACTGCGTCGAGGGTTCGAACTACCCCAAGTGCACCACGCGCTAGCGGTTCCGGATCAGGCCCGCTTCGGTCCCGTGATGCCCTCCCCGATGACGAAGCCCTTGGCAGGGCCTTCGGGAATGATGGCGTCGGTGCCGTAAGGAACGCGGTGCTCATCCTCGTAGCGAGCACGCTCGGGCACTGGTGCGGTCAGGATGCTCACCGTGCCACGGTTGTCGTAGTCGTCGATGATCACGTAGACGGGGATGCCGGCTCGGGCGTACTCGCGGCGCTTGCGAACACGGTCACGGTCCTGGTTGCGCTTGCCGGGAGAGACGACCTCGACGATGAGGTGCACGGAGTCGGCCTTGACCCCCATGTCGTCCTCGTCGCTGCAGGACTCCGTGTCCTCCGGGGCGACGAAGACGTCCGGGATCCACGCCTTGAGGTTGTGAATCACGTTCCCACCCTGGTAGCAGGTGTACTCGCCTCCGTCCAGGAATTTGTCCAGGGCCTTTCGCACTCGGTTGGCGATCTGCATGTGCGAGCGGCGAGCGGTGGGCGACACCTCGATGGCTCCCTCGATGATCTCAGCGCGGTAGCCCTCGGGGAGTTCCATGGCCTTCCATGCCTGCCACAGGACCTCGTCCAGGTCGGGTTCGTTCGGGAATTCGGTCTGAGCCTCGGACATGGCCTGGGGCCTCTCATGTGCGAGAGCGGTCAAGGGGGCGCCTCCTCCTCAAGTGTGGGCCGGGCGTGCACAAGGCACAAGCAAAGCGATCACGGTACGTACGGCGATACGGCGGACCAGGGACAATGCCTACGGCTCACCCGATCGGGCGAGGGGAAGACGTCACCGACGCGCGCCGCCCCGCCGGAGGCAGCGCTACTGTCTGAGCAACTGCCCCACGTACGACTCCTCGTACTTCAACCACCCGGGCGTCGCCATCACCGTCAGCGCGGGCGACAGCGGCTACGGCGCCGAGTACCCGGCCACCTCCAAGTACGTGACGGCGGTGGGCGGCACGGCCCTCTCCAAGGCGACCTCCACCACCCGCGGCTGGACCGAGACGGTCTGGAAGACCTCCAGCACCGAGGGCACGGGCTCCGGCTGCTCCTCCTACGACGCCAAGCCGACCTGGCAGACCGACACGGGCTGCACCAAGCGCACCGTCTCGGACGTGGCCGCCGTGGCCGACCCCGCCATGGGCGTCTCGGTCTACGACTCCTACGGTGTCACCGCCGGCTGGTACACCTTCGGCGGCACCAGCGCCAGCTCGCCCATCATCGCCGGCGTCTACGCCCTCGCCGGCACCCCGAGCAGCAGCTCCTACCCGGCCAAGATGGGACGAGCCTCGGCAGCAGCCGGGGCCCGTCCACGGCCGACCGAAGCTTGGCGGACGGGGGCTACTCGTCCGCGAAGATCTCGTCGACGGAGGCGGCGGTGACAGCGCGCCGATGCCAGCGGCGCAGGATCTCGGGGTCGCCGCAGCCGGTGATGCGCTCACGGGCCTCTTCCGAGACGTCGATGCCACGCACGTCCAGGACGTCCAGGACGTCCTCTGCCGCGCGCTGAGCCCGACCCTCGTCGCGGATCTCTTCGGAAAGGGACGACTTGTAGAAAGAGAGGTCCACGGCCACCAGTTTCCTCCACAGTTGTGCGGCCGGGTGCTTGCCCAGGCCTTGTGCGACGAGTTCGATGATCGGGCCGGCGATGCTCTGCGGTGTCTCCCGCAGAACGGTCGTCATTGATTTGAGTATGGCCCCGGCGTCCGGATGTGTGGCGTGTGTGATCAGAGCCAGCGTGGCGAGGGCGAGGTCCTTGCGCACTTCGGCCGGTCGGTGATCACCGGCATGTTGTGCGGTCCCGCGACCAGCGGGCGCAGGGTGAGCAGGGGCCACTGGCGAGGGCCGAAGCAGACCGGTCGCGCGGCCCATTCCGCGGTGGCGCGGTCCTGGCAGACGACCAGCAGCATCGGCTGCAGCCGGTACTTCGTGAGTAAGAACGAGGCGTAGTACGCCCAGCTCGCGGGTTTGTCCGGGTCTTTCTTTCCCTGGGCCTCGATCGCGAGGAGCAGCGGCTCGTCGTCCTCCGTCAACCTGGGCACAGGGCGGGCGAAGCGCCGCCATGATCACGGCCGCGCTCACCGCACGCGCCGGGTGCCTTCCTGGCAGTCGGCCCACAGCAGCTTCCCGCCCTTCGACGCGCCCAGCTCCCGCAGCACCGAGACGCCCCAGGAGTCGGCGCAGGCCCGTACGAGGTGCAGGCCGCGTCCCGTTTCGCTGTCGGTCGGGGGTACGGCGACGGGGGGGCGTCGGCGGCGAAGCCGGTCGGGACCCGGGGGTCGTTGTCCCAGACGGCGATGCGCAGCCAGCCCCGTTCGCTCCCGAGGAGGCGGAGGGCGTAGGGGCCGGTGGTGTGCAGGTGCGCGTTGGTGAGGAGTTCGGCGGCCAGGAGTTCGGCCGTGGGCGCCACCTCGGTGAGGTCGCGCGCCGCCAGTACGGCACGGAGGGTAGCGCGGGCGATCCCCGGTGAGCGTGGATCGTGCGGGAGTCGGAGGGTGTAGGTCCAGGGCGGGGATACGGTGGGCATCGGAAGTCTCCGATCAGCATGGAGAGTTGGGAACTTGCGTTCGGTTGCCCAGTGACCGTCGCCGCTCCGTCGAGCGGGGCACTTCTGGGCGGGGGCCCAGTTGTAAGGTAGTGGCATGCAGTGAATGCATTCACGATTTCCCAGAAATCGCGTTCATTGCCACCCATGTGAGTGACAGCGAGGAGACGACAAGCCCGTGAGATACCCGACGGGTCGCCAACTACGGTTCGGAGCTGAGCTGCGCAAACTGCGCGAACGTGCGGGTCTGAACGCCACCGAGGCCGGTCAACTCCTGGGCATCAAGCAGGCACAGGTCAGCAACATGGAGGCCGGTCGCGTAGGCGTGAGCGCCGAACGGGTACGTCAGATCGCCAGTCACTACGACTGCTCCGACAACTCCCTCATCCAGGCCCTCTGCGACATGACCTCCCACCGCACCCGCGGCTGGTGGGAGCAGTACCGCGAGTTCCTGCCGAGCACCCTCCTCGACCTGGCCGAACTGGAGTACCACGCCGAGTCGTTGCGCGGCGCCACCACCGCCCGCGTCCCTGGCCTGCTCCAGACACGTGAGTACGCCCTCGAAATCTTCCGCCAGGCAGTCACTGAACTCTCACCGCCCGACATCGAGCACCGGCTGTCGTTCCGTATCAAACGGCAGGCGGTCCTCTTCCGCGAGGACAACCCCACTCCGTACGAGGCGATCATCCACGAGGCGGCCCTACGCATGAGGGTCGGCGGCACGACCGTTGCCCGACAACAGCTACAGCATCTGCTCGACATGAGCGAGCGCAATCACATCAACCTTCGCGCCATTACCTTCGATGTCGGCGCCTACCCGGGGTCGGGGCAGTCGATCTACTACGCACACGGCTCGGTACCACAACTGGACACGGTCCACCTTGACCAATCTCACGGGCTCGTGTTCCTCGATGCGGAGGCACAGTTGCACAAGTACCAAACGCTCTTCAAACGAATGGAGGCCGTTGCCCTCGACCCGGACAAGACACGGGACCTCATCCACAACGTGATGCGCGAGCTGTGAAGGAGCGCCCATGAACCGGCCCTGGCAGAAATCGTCCTACTGCTCCGAAGGCGACTCATGCGTCCATGTAGCCGCCACCCCCCAAACAATCCACCTCACCGAGTCCTCCGACCCCACCCGGACGATCCTCACCACCACCCCCGCCGCCTTCGGCGCCCTCATAGCCGTACTCAAGAGAGAACCGCACCGCACGACCCCGATAGAGGCGACCCCGATAGAAGTCGCCTTCGGCGAAGAGGACGCCGTCCACCTCCGCGACACCAGCACCCCGAACACCACCGTCACCACCGACCGCCGCAAGTGGAACGCCTTCGTCCTGGGCATCCAGGCGGGCGAGTTCGACCACTTCGTATAGGGCCTGGTAAGAGCGGAAGGCTCCGAGCCTGCCAGCGATCCCAGGCGCCGCGCGCCTATGCTGCACTGAGCATCTCAAGATCATCCGCAAGAACTCACGGGGACATGAACAAGTACACAGTGACGGCCATCGGCCTCGTCCTTACGCTCAGGCTGGTCGCGGGCTGCGGTTCCTCCGACGACGACTCCGCCTCCAGACCGAAGGGCGGCAGCTCGGCCGGCCCGGACGCCGCGAAGCCCACAGGACCCGCGTACAGCGGACCCGCGATACCCGGCCTTGCCGCCAAGCCCGCATGGAGCCTGCCGCCCGCCCACGCCATCGACCTCGGTGACACCCTCCTGTTCGTCAAGGATGCCCAGGGCAAGTACGACACCGGTGAGGGATACGCGCAGGAGCCGGCCGACGGCTCGGTCGGCACCCTCCACTCCACCAACGACCCGGAACCGGCCACCTTGGAGTTCCGGGATGTGAAGACCGGCCAGGTGCGCAAGACCCTCAAGGTGAAGACCGATCGCGTGGCCGCCACGACCTGGCACGACGGCGTCCGGGCGGTCGCAGTGTTCGCCGAGGCCACGACGGAGTCGGACGGTCTGAGCGAGGAGAAGACCACCACCAAGGTCACCGTCTACGGCAGTGACGGCACCGAACTGGGCAAGGCCACGATCGAGGGCGACAAGTTCGACGTCCACGAGGGGTACATCATCGAGCAGGACGGTGACGCGAGCCTGAAGCTCACGCCCATCGACGGCGGCGCCGCCCGCAAGGTCACCTGCACCGGACGGCTGGCGAGGTGCTCCTTCGACTCGCGCACCAACGAGATCGACGGCGGGCAGGACCACGCGCCCTTGATCACCGGCAAGTACGCCTTCTACGTGGAGAACGCGTCCACCTACGAGGACGATCCCGAGCAGCTCGTCATGACGGACCTCGCCACCGGCAAGAAGGCCTGGAGCACCGCCGACGTCACCCCACCGGCGGGCGTGGAGCTGGACAAGGACGGGAAGCGCACCAGCAACGCCCTCCGGGTCCTCGACGTGCGCGACGGCCGTGTCCTCACCGCCTGGGGGGCGGGCGCCTTCTCTCCCGACACCTGGGTGACGGCGACGTACGACATCGCGAGCGGCAAACAGATCGGCGGCTCCTCGAAGTACTCGTACGAGGACAGCCCTGCCGACACCATCGACACCGAGGGCTCTTCCGTCTTCACGCCCGACCACACCCTGGCCGCCGCTCACACGAAGCAGGGCACCGCCGTGTGGCAGCCCGCCGACGGCAAGGAGGTCTGGGCGCAGAAGGAGGGCGAGAAGGCGATGCAGCCGCTGCGCTTCTCCCCGAACGGCACTCTCTACGGCACCACGAAGGACGACTTCAGCCCGAGCGTGTTCCTCGCAGTCGACGGACGTACCAAGAAGGTGCTCGCCAAGAGCCTGCCTGAGGAGAACATCCCGCTCTTCTCGCAACCGTCGGGGTACGGCTACATCAGCACGCAAAAGGGCTTCTTCGTGTTCCCGGCCCAGGGCTGAAGCGTGTCGCACAAGGCCAGGGGGCCGCGCGGCCGGACGCCGTGAGCGGTACCTTCTGTAGGGCTTGCCATAGGCGCGGCCAGGCCTCATTCACCCGTAAGAGGGGGATGACGGCCGGCCGCGCCCAATCGTTGCCTGCCCGACCACCCGCCAGAAACCCTGCCGGGTCGTAAAGGGGGTCAACGACGGAACCACACGACAGGTTCCGCTCAGGCCTCGTTGCCCGGCGTGACCTGCCGTGATACACAGAGTGACCATACGAGATATGCGTACGAAACCCGCCAGTCAATGACGTCAAGTCGACATACGACGGCGAGGTTGTCGGCGAGAATGAGACCTGACCTCTGCACACGGCAGGGGCCTTGCGGAACTACCCACCAGGGGCGGTGACTTACATGCTCTTTGCGGCCGACAAGGGAGACATCAACACCATCATCGGCGGGATCGCTCCGGACTGGGGCCCCTTCGGCAGCCTGGGCAACGAGGCCAAGGTGATGATCGAGGTGGTGATGGCCGTGGCCATCCTGCTCTGCCTCGGCATCGCGGTCTGGGGTGCGGCCAAACAGCGGATCGGCGCGACGGCCCTCCGGGACACCTTCAGCGCGGAACAGGGCAAGGGCCTGATCATCGCCGGTCTCACCGGGGTCTTCATCATCGGCTCCCTCGGCACACTGTTCACGATCGTGTACGGCATGGCGGTCTGACGCCCCTTCTGCTCCCGGGTGCGCCCGGTCGTCCCCCTCCACCCCACCCACCCGTCGTGCCCACCGGCAGAGGTTGCGTTTCCCTGATGTCGAGTCACCACACCGCGCCCGCGCGGGAACCAGCACGGCTACCGTCGTATGTCTACGAGGTGGAGGGGCGGTTCGCGGCATGAGTCCCACAGACGAGCAGGGCTACACCGAAGCAGGCCGGACCCGGACCCGCCTGCCCGGCGGCGACCCCTACGGCGGCGCACCCCGCAGAACGGGCCGCTCCTCCTCCCGCAGCCTCATCACGGTCGTCGGCGTGGTCGTCCTCCTGATCGCCGCGATCGCCTTCGCGAACAGAGGAGACGGTTCCTCAGCGGAGGGCTCCGCCGGCAAGGGGAAGCAGCCGAAGAGTTCCTCCACGGCGGCAACCGGCACGAAGCCGGTGGAGACGAAGACCGGGGTGATCCCATCGGGCTTCGCACACAGCGAGCAGGGGGCGCAGAGCGCGGCGGCGAACTATGCGGTGACCCTGGGCTCGGCCGACATGTTCAACAAGGCCAAGCGCGACTTCATCCTCCAGGCGCTCATGGTTCCGTCCGAGGTGACCAATTCGGAGGCCGCGATGGACAAGGCGTACACGCCGGCCTTCAGCCAGAGCCTCGGCCTGAAGACGGACGGGTCGGCTCCACAGGGCTACACCTTCGTCTCACGTACGAGCCCGATCGGAACCAAGGCCACCGAGTCCAGCGGTGACGCCGCCACGGTCGAGGTCTGGTGCAGCGGGCTCCTCGGTCTCGCGGGCGACAAGTCCACCAACCCGGTCACCAACAGCTGGTTCACCATCACCATGAAACTCGCGTGGACCGCCGGCGACTGGAAGATCATCACGCACTCCCAGAAGGAAGGCCCGGCGCCCGTTCCCGGCGACGACAGGGCCTCCAGCTCGGACGAGATGTCGAAGGCCGTCGAGGAGTACGGAGGGTTCACCTATGCCCGCTAACCAGCGCGTGCTCACCCTGGCCGGCGCGATCACGGCCGTACAGACAGCAGCGGTCCTCCTGGCCACGCGCGCCTTCGCCGCACCCACCCCTTCGCCTTCACCGACGAAGAGCAACGACCCCTGCGACCTGATCCACGGCGCCGCCAAACAGTTCTGCCAAAAGGACAACAGCTCAAAGGGCGGCTCCACCAGCCTCACCCCCGACAGCCCCCTCGGCAGCACCCTCGACCCCCTCTCCTCCCTAGCCAAGGGCTGTGCCGACGCCGCCTCCTGGACCATCGACAAGCTCAGTCACGCCGTGAAGGAGACCGCCAACGTCGACTTCACGAACACCAGGTTCCTGCAGCAGTACGCCGTCGTGTTCGCCGCGTCCACGATCCTGACGCTCCTGCTGTGGCTGCTGGCCGTAGCCAAGCGAGCGGTACGAGGCGTCCCCCTCACCACTGCGATCGGCGAAGCCATCGGCTTCCTCTGGCTCACCGTGCTCGCCTCCGCCTTCACCCCGCTGATCCTCTACACGGTCGTATCAGCCACCGACGGCGTCACGGACGTCCTCGCGAAGGCCACCGGCGACCAGACCGACACGTTCTTCGGCACCTTCTCCGGCGCCCTCAAGAAGGGCAACGACATCGGCGGCGGCCCGATCATGCTGATCGTCGTCTCCCTGGTCAGCATCCTCGCCGCCGGCGTCCTCTGGCTGGAGCTGGTCATCCGCGCCGCCCTCCTCTACGTGGGCGCCCTCCTCGGCACCGTCGTCTACGCGGGCCTGGTGGACAAGAACCTGTGGGGACATGTCCGGCGCTGGGCGGGGATCATGATCGCCGTGATCCTCGTCAAGCCGGTGATCGTCATCGTGCTCGGCCTCGCCGGCGCCCTCTCCGGCGACAGCGGCCCCGACTCCTTCTCCGCCGTCGTCTCCGGCCTCGCCATCATCCTGCTCGCCATCTTCGCCAGCGCGATGATCTACCGCTTCGTCCCCGGCTTCGGCGACGAGATCGCAAGCGGCCGCAACAACCGCATCATGCAGGGCGCCGAGGGCAAGGCCGCAGCCGTCATCAGCTCCCCGGCCACCCTCGTCGCCCAGGGCATCAAGACCCACAGCTCCCGCGCCGACAACAACGGAGGCGGCGGCTCCAGCGCACCCCGCCCCGCCAACCCCGCCTCCGGCGGCGTCGCCGCCCACAGCAGCCGTACCCCCCAGGGCGGCGGCGGAGCAGTCCCCTCCGCCGCACCCGCGCCCCGCGCACCCAGCCCGGTCAACACCCCGCACGCCGGCAACACCCGCAACATCAGCAGCAATCGCACGGGAGGTGAAGGGCGTTGACGACCGAGTCCCACCTGTCCCATCCGGTCACGCCCCGCCGTACGTATCTGATCGGCCGCGCCCGGCCGAACGCGATCGTCGGCCGGAACCGCGAGACCGGCGAGATCGCACTGATCATCGCCGGCGCGTTCCTCGGCATGATGTGCGGCCTCCTCGTCCCGACCCTGTCCCTGCGGATCGCGCTGCTGACGGGCTTCCCGCTGCTCGCGCTCGCCGCGGTCTACGTCCCGTACAAGCGCCGCACGTTCTACAAGTGGTTCGAGATCAACCGCTCGTACAAGCGGACCGTCAAGCGCGGAGCCGCGTACCGGTCCGGGGCCATGGAGGCCGGGACCGGGCTCGACGGACGCGAGGTCGAGGTCGGTCCGCCGCCCGGGATCGGGCGGATCAACTGGCTCGCCGCCCCCTTCGGCCCCGACGAGATCGCCGTACTCCTGCACGCCGACCGCAGGACCGTCACCGCCGCCATCGAGATCGAGGGCCCCGGCGTCGGCCTGCGCGACTCCGAGGACCAGGAGGCCCTCGTCGACCGCTTCGGCACGCTGCTCAAGCACGTGGCCAACGGCGACGGCTTCGTCACCCGCCTGCAGATGCTCGCCCGCACCCTGCCCGCCGACCCCGACGCCCACGCCAAGGACGTCGCCGTACGAGGAGACGAGCGGGCTCCCGACTGGCTGGCCCGCTCCTACGACCAGCTCCAGTCCATGGTCTCCACCAGCAGCGAGCAGCACCGCGCCTACCTCGTCGCCTGCATGCACTACACCCGCGAACTGTCCGCCGAGGCCCAGGCCATGGCGCGCGCCGCACGCTCCCAGGCCGGCCGCAAGCTGGACCGGGACGCGGGCCTGGCCGTCGTCATGGCCCGTGAGCTGACCGACATCTGCTCGCGCCTCCAGGAGGCCGACATCCGCGTCCGCCAGCCCCTCGGACAGGGCAGGCTCGCCTCCCTCATCCACTCCATGTACGACCCCGACCACCCCATCGACCACATCCAGGCGATGACCAAGCGCAACGCCTGGCCGGCCGAACTGGACGCCACGGAGCCCACCCACCTCCAGGCCAAGACCCGCGAGTCCGCCACCCGCGCCCCCTGGTGCCACGCCACCGCCTGGGTGAAGGAGTGGCCGATGACCCCCGTCGGCGTCAACTTCCTCGCGCCCCTGCTCGTCCACACCCCGGACGTCATCCGAACGGTCGCCGTGACGATGGATCTCGAACCCACCGAGGTGGCCATCGAACGCATGCTGACCGAGAAGACCAACGACGAGGCCGAGGCCTCCCGCGCCGCCAAGATGAACCGCACCGTCGACCCGCGCGACGTCGCCGCCCACAACCGCCTCGACCAGCGCGGTGAGGACCTGGCCAGCGGCGCGGCCGGCGTCAACCTGGTCGGCTACATCACCGTCTCCTCCCGCTCCCCGGAGGCCCTCAACCGCGACAAGCGGACCATAAGGGCCTCGGCCGGAAAGTCGTACCTGAAGCTGGAGTGGTGCGACCGCGAGCACCACCGCGCCTTCGTGAACACCCTTCCCTTCGCCACCGGCATTCGACGGTAGGGGCTGATGCGCTGATGCGGGACCCGCTGTCCGTCCTCACCGACGCCTTCACGTCCTTCCTCTTCGGCAAGGTCGAGACCACCCGGCTGCCGGTGCGCACCTCCACGGGCCAGGCCCAGGCGGTCTACCTGCCCACCGCCGCGCCCGGCCTCGGCGACTCCGGCGTCATCATCGGCCGCGAGGTCTACTCCGGGAAGGGCTACATCTACGACCCCTTCCAGCTGTACGGCCAGCAGCTCCCGGCCCCCCACTGGCTGGTCCTCGGCGAGTCCGGCAACGGCAAGTCGGCCCTGGAGAAGACGTACGTCCTGCGGCAACTGCGCTTCAGGGACCGCCAGGTCGTCGTCCTGGACGCACAGGGCGAGGACGGGGCCGGCGAGTGGAACCTCATCGCGCAGGAGCTGGGGATAACGCCTATCCGGCTGGACCCGACAGCGGCCCTGGACCAGGGCATCCGTCTCAACCCCCTGGACCCGGCGATCACGACCACGGGCCAGCTCGCGCTGCTCCGGACCATCATCGAGGTCGCGATGGGCCACGGCCTGGACGAACGCTCCGGCTTCGCCCTCAAGGTCGCCCACTCCACCGTCAACGAGTCCATCCTCGACCGCCAGCCGGTCCTCACCGACATCGTGGAGCAGCTACGGCACCCCGAGCCGGAGTCGGCGGAGGCGATGAACGTCGCCATAGACGACGTACGGGCATGGGGCCTGGACGTGGCACTGGTCCTGGACCGCCTGGTCGACGGTGACCTGCGCGGCATGTTCGACGGCCCGACGACGGTGGGCATCGACCTGGACGCCCCACTGATCGTCTTCGACCTCTCCCACATCGACCGCAACTCCATCGCCATGCCCATCCTGATGGCGATCGTCGGCGTGTGGCTGGAGCACACCTGGATCCGCCCCGACCGCAAGAAGCGCATCTTCCTCGTCGAAGAGGCCTGGCACATCATCAACAGCCCCTTCGTGGCCCAGCTGTTCCAGCGCCTGCTGAAGTTCGGCCGACGGCTCGGCCTGTCCTTCGTGGCGGTCGTCCACCACCTGTCCGACGTGGTGGACGGCGCGGCCGCGAAGGAGGCGGCGGCGATCCTGAAGATGGCGTCGACCAGGACGATCTACGCCCAGAAGGCGGACGAGGCGAGGGCGACGGGCCGGGTCCTGGGCCTGCCGCGCTGGGCGGTGGAGATCATCCCCACCCTCACCCCCGGCATCGCCGTCTGGGACGTCAACGGCAACGTCCAGGTCGTCAAACACCTGGTCACCGAGACGGAACGCCCGCTGGTCTTCACCGACCGCGCGATGACCGAATCCTCCAGCGACCTCGACGACGCCCTGCGCGCGGCCGAGCTGGAGGCCGAGCAGCGGGCCGCGGCCTTCGTGGAGCAGCACCTGGGCGACTCCGAATCGACGGTGGCGTAGAGGGATCGGGGGAGAGCGTGAGACCGGACGACCGCCGCGACACCCGCCGGGAAGGCCAGGGCGGCATCCCCGACGCCCTGCTGATCGGCATACTCGCCTTCCTCCTCGGCATGACCGTCCTGGTGTGGACGGCCACCGGCCTGGCGGGCCTCTTCTCCAAGGGCGCCTGGCCCGACGGCGTCACCTTCACCCGCAGCCCCCTGGCCATGCGCCACCTCATCGGAGGGCCGCACGACA
Organism: Streptomyces sp. NPDC031100; assembly: GCF_055570785.1. Lineage (NCBI taxonomy): Bacteria > Bacillati > Actinomycetota > Actinomycetes > Kitasatosporales > Streptomycetaceae > Streptomyces > Streptomyces sp. NPDC031100. Next base: position 5,245 of record NZ_JBVIGN010000008.1, on the reverse strand, counting down.
TCACCGGCGCCTGGCCGGACACCCCCGCGCCCCAACTCTCCGGCTGGGGCCTGTTCTGGGGCCTGTTCATCGGCCAGCTGATGATCCTCCTCGTCCTCACCCTGTTCGTGATGGGCACGGTGGCGAGGTGGCGAGCGGGGAGGGCGAAGCGGGCGGGCGAGAGGACAGCGTCACCGGTACCGACACCGGTACCGGCTCAGGCCCCGGCTCCGGCTCCGGCTCCGGCTCCGGCTCCGGCTCCGGCTCCGGCACTGCACTACGAGGTACCGGCCCCCCGCACCGAACCGGAGCCTGCAGCCCCCTTGGGCGCCTTCCCAACTGACAGCAAACAGGCGAGCGGGTGGGAAAAGCTCCTCATCGCACCCAGGGAAAGCCGCCACGCAACCGCAACCCAGGCCATCCAGGACGCGCCCGGCCCCACCCTGGTGGTCACCTCGAACCCCGCCCTCTGGCAGGACACAAAGGACGCCAGAGCCAAACTGGGCCCCACCCTGCTCTACGACCCCACCCACCTCTGCGACACCCCCGCCCGCCTCCACTGGTCTCCGACCACAGGCTGCGAGGACAAACAGACAGCGCTGAGCCGAGCGGCAGCGCTCCTCAGCCCCGTCCAACCCACAGCCAAGATCGACCAGGCGGTAGCCGACACGGCGACAACGCTCCTGAGGAGCTACCTCCACGCCGCCGCCCTGGAATCCCGCACCATCCGCCACGTCCACCGCTGGTCCCAGGGCACCCAGGTCCAGGACGCCGTACGAACCCTCCGTACCCACCCCAAGGCCGCCCCCGGCGCCGCAGGCGAGCTCGAAGCCGCCCTCACCGCGCACCCCGAACGCCGGGACATGGCACAGGAGTTGACCAGCCGGGCCCTGGCCGCCCTCTTCACGGTCAACGTCCGCGAGGCCTGCACCCCAAACCGAACTGATGCGCTCGCCTTGGATTCCTTTGTCCACGAAGGGGGCACGCTTTATGTGGTCGGTGAATCCATCGAGGACCCCAGGACCAACCCCGGTGCAATGCCCCTCCTGACGGCCCTCGTCTCGAGCGTGGTCGAGCGCGGCCGGCGCATGGCCGAACGGTCATCCTCCGGTCGGCTCGACCCACCACTCACCCTGGTCCTCGACGACATCGCCGCCGTCGCGCCGTTCCCCCAACTGCCGGACCTGCTGGCCACCGGAGCCGACCAGGGCCTACCCACGCTCGCCCTGCTCCGCTCCCGCGAACAGGCCAGATCCCGCTGGCCCCACCAGGAACTACCGGCCTGACCCCGCGCGGGAACTACCGCTCCAGAACGAACTCCAGCTCGTTCTCGGCCTCGTCCTTCACGAACGACACGACCACCCCGCTCGGCCCGAACCCCGCCTTGCGGTACGCCCCTTGCGCCCGCGCGTTGTCCGCGTGGACGAACAGCCGTACCCGCTCGGCCTCCTGCTCCCACGCCCAGGCCACCCCGGCGTCGAGCAGGGCCTCGATCAGCCCGTTCCCGCGGTGCTCCGGCCGGACGAACACCCCGACCACATGCCCCTGCCGCCGCTCCACCGGATACCCCGCCCAGTCCTCCGTCCCGGCCTCCTCCAGGAGCACGGTGACGGTGCCGGCCCAGCTCCCGTCCGGCGCCTCGGCGATGAACTGGTGCGCCGAGCCGGACCCCTCACCGGATCTGACGGCCCGCTCCTGATAGAAGGAGTCCGGCCTGTCGAGCGCGTCCTCGTAGGTCTCCAGGAAGGCGATGGGCGCGGCCGGGTCCCGCAGCGCCTCCAGACGCAGCTGCTTCACGGCGGCCCACTCGTCGGGTCGTATGGCGCGTACGGCGTAGTCGTCACTGGTCACGGTACTCATGGCGCCACGGTAGCCCGCGCCCGCGCCACCCATCACCCCATATACGGGCCCCTGTTGTCAGTGCCGGGTCCTACTGTGGCCGCATGACCACGCTTCCCGATCGACCGAACACCGCACTGCTCGTCATCGACGTCCAGAACGGCGTGATGGCGGGCTCCCACCACCGCGACGACGTCATCGCGAACATCAACACCCTGATCGACAAGGCGCGCGCGGCGGACGTGCCGGTCGTCTGGGTACAGCACGCCGACGAGGAGCTGAAGAAGGGCAGCGAAAGCTGGGAGTACGTCCCGGAGCTCAAGCGCCTCGACACCGAGCCCCTCGTCCACAAGAGCTACCGGGACTCCTTCGAGGACACCGACCTGGAGTCCGTCCTGGCCGGACACGGCGTGGGCCGGCTCGTGGTCGCGGGCGCCCAGACCGACTTCTGCATCCGCTCCACACTGCACTCCGCCCTCACCCGCGGCTACGACGCGATGCTGGTCGTCGACGCCCACACGACGGAGGACCTCACCGCGTACGGCGCGCCCGCCCCGGAGCAGGTGATAGCCCACACCAACCTCTACTGGAACGGTCAGCATGCACCCGGCCGCCGGGGCGGGACGGTGAACACGACGGAGGTCGACTTCACGACCGCCGGCTAGCGGTCAGTCGTCGTCCTGCTCCTCCTGATCGTTGGGGACGGCGCCGTACAGCTCGTGCCTGGGTGCGGGCATCTCGCTCCGCGCCCCGCGCACGCTCTTCCAGATCGCCTCGTTGAAGGTGCGCTCGTCGATCTGGTCTTCCTTGGTGAGGTTCTGCTTCGCCGACACCGCGGCCATCGGCGAGTTGACCGTGTTCACGGCCGACAGGTCGGTCGTCGGCTTCAGAGCCGTGTACGGGGTGGCGTCCGGCTCGGCGGTGAAGGAGTTCACCATCGGGGTGGCGTACGCGTCGAACTGCGTCATGGGCCGCAGCCCCAGCAGCAGCTCGATCGTGCGCACCATGGAGGCCGTGGAGTAGAAGGTCGAGTCGACCCGCCCGATCTGTGTGTACGGGCTGATGACCTGCGAGATCGTCCGGTGCGCGTCCACATGGTCCGGCCCGTTCTGCGCGTCGTCCTCAGTCACGAAGATCGCGGTCGACTTCCAGTACTTCGAGTGCGAGACGGTGTCCACGAGCTGGCCGAGCGCCCAGTCGTTGTCGGCGACGTAGGCCTGCGGGGTGGGCATGCCGGCCTTGGTGCCGGAGGTGTGGTCGTTGGGCAGCCGCACCATCTCGAAGGCGGGCAGGTTCCCGTCCTGCTCGTACTGGGCGAACTCCTTCTTCCACTCCTCGATCCGCGGGCTGCCGCAGGTCTTGGCCCGCGCGGTGAAGGTGCCGGCCGAGTCCGGGCAGCTCAGGTTGTACGGCCCGAAGTCGTGATCGGTCCCGGCGTTGAGCACCGGGTCCTGAGCCACGGACTTCCCGCTCGCGTCGGGACTGACGTAGAACCCGTAGTTGCGGAACGACACACCCTTGTCGTTCAGCCGCTGCCAGATGTACGCCTGCTCGGGGTCTTTGTTGGGCGCGATCGCCGGGTCACCGTTCTCGGACGGATACGGGTGGTTGCGCCCGGAGTAGTTCGCGGGCCAGCCCTCCTCGCTGTACGGGTTGGAGTTGGCGGCCACGGTCCAGTTCCAGCCCTGGGCACTGACCTCGGCGTCGGCGTAGAAGTTGTCGAGGGTGACGAACTTCCGCTGCAGAGCGCGCGCGTTGGGCGCCGAGTCGTCCCCGAACAGGTTCAGCGACGGATCCCCGTTGCCCCTGCCCAGCGACCCGAACTCCTGGTCGTAGGTCCGGTTCTCCTTGACGACGTAGATCACGTGCTTGATCGGTGTCTTCTCCTCGACCCGCCGCGGTACGACGGCTCCGACGGCCCGCGGGCTGTTGCCCTCGTCGAACCCGTTGTTGGCGACGACGGTCCGCGTCCAACGCCTGAGCTGCCTGTCCCCGCCGTCGAGCGGAATGGTCGACAGCGTGCCCTTCATCATCGATCCCGAGTACTGGTCGGGCGAGGTGGGCGCGGTGGAGGTGGGGTTCGGGTACCCGGGCCCGTTGTTCGGCCCGGCGCCCAGCCCCTTGGCGTTGGTGACGTACAGCTTCTCGTCGAGCGGCACGACGGCCGTCGGATACCAGGCGGTGGGGATGAGCCCGGCCGTCCGCCCGTTCCGCAGCTCGATGACAGCGATGTCGTTGTTCCCGGCGTTGGCGACGTACAGCCGCCCCCCGTCCTCGGACAGGGCGAGCGCATCCGGATTGCTGCCGACGGGCGCGTGCCGGTACGGCGCGAGCAAGATGGTCCGCGTGACCTTCCGGGTGGCGACATCGACGACACTCACCTGGTCGCTGTCCCCGTTGGCCACATAGAGGGTGTCCTGCCCCTCGTCGGCGATGACGGCGTTGGGATGGGTCCCGACCTCGACGGCCGTCTCGACCGCCGGCGCGGCCCCGCTGATGTCGACGACACTGACGGTGTTGCCGCCCTGGTTGGTGACGAAGGCGGTCTCCCCGTCCTCGGCGAGCTGGACACCGTACGGCGCATGCCCCACGGCCACGGTCTTCATCGACGCGTCGCCGAGGTCCACCACGGTCACGGCGTCTGCCAGTCGGTCGGCGACGACCAGCCGCTTCCCGTCGGGCGTCACCGCGATCCCTGCGGGATACATGTTCACGGCCTGGCCGTCGGGGTTCTTCGTGGGCAGCTTGATGGAGGCGGTCTCGGTGAGCCGGCCCCCGCTCACGTCATAGGTGTGGATGATCTCGCGCCCACCGCCACTGGCGTAGGCACGCTTTCCGTCCGGGCTGAAGGCGAGCCCCGTGAACACGGCCTGGGGGCTCGGGTACGAGATGGTCTGGACGACCTCCGAGTCGTCGGGGTCGACCACTTGGAGGGACTGGGTGCCCTGACCGGCGTTGCTCACCAGGAGCATGCTCTTGTCGGGGGAGAGAACGGCGTTGAGGGGGAGATTGCCCAGCTGGGCCTGGTGCCCGGCCGGCGTGACCTTGTAGCCGACGGGAGTTATGGCGGTCCCGTCGCCCTTGGGTCCCGCGGTGCCCTGCCCGCCGACGGCCGCGAGAGCGACGGCGGCCCCGGTGGCGAGCACGGCGGTACCTGCCAGCACAGTGACAACTCGACGTCGATTTCTGCGTCTGAGGACCATGGGTCACGACTCTGACACGCAGCGTCAACGAATCCATGGACCCTCGGTGACGTGAACATGACCAGAGGGTGAACGCGAAAGAGCCCCAACTCACGGGTGCCTACCCGGAGTTGGGGCTCTTTCTCAAAGTTTGTTCGGCGGCGTCCTACTCTCCCACAGGGTCCCCCCTGCAGTACCATCGGCGCTGTGAGGCTTAGCTTCCGGGTTCGGAATGTAACCGGGCG
>NZ_JBVIGN010000007.1:422702-437374 GCF_055570785.1 Streptomyces sp. NPDC031100 | reverse complement strand
CCACTCCCTGTCCACCCCCCGCCCTTCTGCCCCCTGGCGTCGCATGTCGCCCCTGGTCCCGCCCGGGGGGCGGCGCGCCCCCGGCCCAGTGCCGGGGGCGCGCCGCCGTTTGCAGGCGCTCCGGCAGCAGCGCCATCGCGCCGCCGCCGGTCGCGCCGATCAGCCGTAGATCCGGGTACTTGTCCAGCCATCCCGCGAACGCGATCATGGCCATACCCATGGTGACGTCGCCGAACCGGCCGATCTGCTCGACGAAGCCGATCTCGTCGACCCTTTCCGTGCCGACCGGTTCGGCCGGCGCGTGCACCAGGACGGGCACCCCGGCCGCCGCGGCCAGCGCGAAGAAGGAGTCGGCGCGTGGGGAGCCGAGGAGCTCTCCGTGGACGCTGGACGTGGTGATCAACCCGACGAAAGCCGGGTCCGCGAGGGTCTCCCGCACCCCTTCGAGGTGATCGTCGTCACCGAACGGGTTGGCGTACACATAGCCGCGCAACTGGTCCGGGAACCTGCCGATCAGCCCCGACATCCAGGCGTGGAAACTGCGCAGCCGGTCGCGTGGTTGCGCGTAGTTGTCCACGCCCGGTACCCGCGCCATCGCTCCGGCGCCGACGGGGCTGCCGATGATGGTGAGGTCGATCCCGGCCTCGGCACGAGCGGCGAGCATGCCGTCGACGTCGGTCAGGCTCGGGGGCATGGGGAAGCGTTTGGCCGCCTCCGGTGGGGAGAGATGCCCGTGGATGTCGATGATCACGTGTTTCCCGGTTTCGGTGCGAGTGCGCGGGTGACCGCGGCACAGTCCTGGTCACCCAGTCCTTGCTCGGTGGCGCGGACGTGGGTCTCTGCCGCGGCGTTCACCAGCGGCAGGCTCAGGCCGGCTGCTGCTGCCTGCTTGGAAGCGAGCATGAGGTCTTTCGCCATCAGGCGCAGCCGGAAGTCCGGCTCTTCGAAGCGCCGGGAGGCCAGGCGCCTCGACTTGAACGCCATGACCGGCGAGGCGAAACCGCTGCCCGCGATCGTCTTGAGGACCAGCTGCCGGTCGAGTCCGGAGGCGGCCGCCAGTTCGGTGGCCTCGGCCAGTGCCTGCACCTCTATGCCCATCAGCAGGTTGAGGCACAGTTTCATCCGCATGCCTGACCCGAGTGCGCCCAGATGGACGACCTGCTTGCCCAGCATCTCCAGCAGCGGGCGGCAGGCGTCGAACGCCCGCTCCTCGCCGCCGGCGAACAGCCGCAGCTCTCCGTCGCGGGCGTGGTCGGCGTTGCCGAGCATCCCGATGTCCAGAACCGAGGGGATGTCCCCGGCGATCTGGACGATTTCTTCGGGGGAGACGGTGCTGGCGCAGATCAGGGCGCCGGGGTAGGGGCCCTTGGCCAGCACGCCGTTCGGTCCGTGCAGCACGGAGCCGAGGGCTTCGCCGTCGGCGACGACGCAGATGGCGGCGCTCGTACCCTCGACGGCGTCGGCGGGGTGAGGGGCGACGGAGGCGCCGGCCTTGGCGAGCGGTTCGGCTCGCTCCGCGGTACGGTTCCAGACCCGGACCTGTATTCCCTGGTCGAGGAGGCGACCGGCCAGGCCGGTGCCCATCGTGCCGAGCCCGAGTACGGCGACGGGGCCGTGGGCGGTGCGCGTCATGACGCCACCCCCTGGGTCTCCTTGACGACTCGGAACCGCAGCGACTGCGTCGAGTCGACCCACTGGCGCAGCGGAGCCACCATCGCGCGGTGCTCCTCGCTCTGCTGCCAGGCGAAGAAGTGCTCGGCCGTCTGCCACTCGCTGGTGATGACCCATTGACGGGAGTCGTCCACGGGTGCTCCCAGCCTCTCGACGATGTGGCCGGGGGTCTGGGCCACGGACTTGCGGAGCTGGTCGTACAGATCCAGGAATCCCTGCTCGCCGCCCTCGATCACACGGACGGTGAAAACGACGCTCAGCTTTTCGGCCGGCTGGCCGTTGTTCCTGGTGCCCATGTCTCCTCCTGATGGTGAGATCCGGCAGGACACGACACCTACGGACTCATGTCCCCCGTGCGGACGCAACTCCGAATGGGGCACAGGCCAGTGGGGACAAGGGGACAGCGCTCCGTGGTTGGTCTGTTCGGGTGAGTGATGAGGCGGTGCGTTTCGCCGGTTGCCGGGCGCGAATGGCCGCACCCGAATGGGGGTTTGCATCCCCGTTCCGAACCCCTGGAACCACGGCGGATCAGGCGTCGTCGTGAGCAGTCTCGAGGCCTGGGCTCTCTTCGCTCGGCAGCGGCGGACGTTGGCGCGCAGACTGCTGCTGATCGCGGGCGGCTCTGCATTTCAGAGCCTCACAACGGCCCCGGCATAGCCAAAGGAGCCGCCCGGCCCACGGCCGGACGGCCCCCCAGCAAGATCTTCATGAGCCTTCTGGTGCACGTCTTTTGCTGAGGGAGCGGGGTGGCCCGCGATGTTTCCGCGCGCCACCCCGCTCCTCAGGTCATCCCGGGCCACCCCAAGCCTTCGTCGGCGCAGGGGCGTTCCGGCCGTGGGCTCAGACCTTGATGTCGACGACCTTCAGGTTGCCCGGGTAGGCGGAGCCGCAGTTGAGCGTCGCCGCCTTTTCCATCCCGCGCGTGCGGTAGCCGGGGTCCCCCTTGTAGGGGCCGTGGCCGCCGCCCGGGCTGTTGCAGATGGCCTGGACGTTCCAGTAGCCGTTGCCCTTCTTGCACATGGCCACGGCCGTGTGGACGTCGCTCTGCGAGATCCACGCGGTACAGCCGGTCGGGCCGCCCGGTGCGGCCTGGGCCCCGGTCGTGGCACCGAACACCAGGCCTGCGGCCAGCAGACCTGACGACGACGCGATGGTGGCGAACTTCTTGAGCGTGCTGGTCATGCACCCTCCCCGTTTCGAACGGATCTTCCAACTCGCGTGAAGGTAGTCGGGTGCACGGACGGACCGCTTCCTGCGCAGGGATGACCAAGGCAGGGTTTCTGATGCTGTATGGGGAGTTACTGCTCGCCTGCACAGATCCCGGCGGCGGTTGACGAGCAGTCACCGATGAGTCAGGTTCGCATACGGTACCGGACCCGGACGGGCGCCGGCCGACCACGGACAGAAGCCGTTGTCGGTGGTGATCACTGCCCGGCAGAGCGGTGATTCGCCTCAGTTCGAGTCTGTCGTGGAAGCGATCCGGGTGCCGAGGCCAAGGCCGCCGGAAAGGACCGGCGACGGCCGATGAGTTTCTCCGTGATCCACAGTCATAGATCATGGTTGGCGCGCAGCAGCCGCGAGTGCGGTCGAAGCGCGCACCGACCGAATCTGCTGCCAGCCGGACACGAGAAACCGAGGAACCTCAGATGCGTACTCTGATCAGCACCGCATTCATCTCGCTCGACGGCGTAGTGGAGGGTCCGGGTGGCGAGCCCGGCTACCGGAACTCCGGGTGGACCTTCAAGGACATCGAGTTCCTTCCCGAGGCGTTCGACATCAAGGGCCGGGAACAGAAGGAAGCCACCGCGATGCTGCTGGGCCGCGTCAGTTACGAGGCGTTCAGCCCCGTGTGGCCCGACATGGAGGACTTCGCGGACTACAAGGCGATGCCGAAGTACGTCGTCTCCACCACCCTCACGAAGGACAACCTGGTGTCGAACTGGGGCGAGACCACGATCGTGCGCTCGCTCGACGAGGTCGCCGCACTGAAGGAGACCGAGGGTGGCCCGATCATCGTCCACGGCAGTGCCTCCCTGAACCAGGCCCTTTCGGACGCCGGCCTGATCGACCGCTACCACCTGCTCGTCTTCCCGCTCCTGCTCGGCGCGGGCAAGCGCCTCTTCAGCACTACGGACAAGGACACCCAGAAGCTGAAGCTGGTCGAGCACGAGGCCTACGCCAACGGTCTGCAGAAGCAGGTCTTCGACGTCGTCCGCTGACAGGGCTCTCGCCTTCGTCCTGCTCTCGCGTCCCAGGAAGTGGCACTCGCCGGAAGGACCTCCTCGGCGGGCGTGGGGATCACCGCGCCGGGCGTCCTTGGGCACCGACACATCGCTGATCACCCACGCCGCCGGTTCGATCAGCGGCAGCATCCGTTCGCAGATCCGCCCCTGCACCGGCACAGGACCCCAGGTGGGCTGGTTCACGAACTGCTGCAGCCTCTGTTCGTTGCCGTCCGGCGGCCGCGAGGCCATGGCCTGGATGGACTTACGGCCGCCGTCCAGCATCAACCCCGCAGGCAGCAGTCGCTTTTGGCCCACTCCAAGCTCGGTGCCGGCACGGTGCTGGTCGCGCCGGTCACCTGCGCTCCAGCGCGGCCAGCCGCAGCTCAAGCTGGTCAACCCGGTGCCGTAGCAAGGTGACCTGGGCTTCCAGGCTGACTTCCCGTTCCGCCCTGCGCTGAATGCGCGGTGACGCGGCGGCGCGCTCGATCACCGCGTCCAGCTGGACCAGGCGCTGCGGCCCGTTCGGGCCGTCCACCAGTCGGGAGTGGATCTCGCCATTGCGATACCAGGACCGCAGGGTCGAGCGGGAAACGCCGGTCTCGGCTTCCGCCTTGGCCAGCGTGACCCAGGGCGTCTCGTCCAGCTGCTCGAACAGCTCCAGCTCATTCTGCCAGCGCGCGAGCCGGCCCTCCCAGTCCGACGGTGTCTCCATCGTACCCTCCCTTCACTGACCCTATCAATAACAGTGTATTGACATGGTTGAGACCATGGAGCCATGCCCTTTGAAAGGTTCACCGTGGAAGCCCGCAAGGTGGTCGTCACGGCTCAGGAGGAGGCGAGGCTGCTCAAGCACAACTACATCGGCACGGAGCACATCCTGTTGGGGCTGTTCGATGCGCCGGACGGCATGGCGGCGAAAGTTCTGCACCAGCTCGGGTACGACAAGGAGACGGCGCAGGCCGACATCGCCGCGGTGGTCAAGCCCGGCACGCAGGACCTGAGCGGCCATATCCCGTTCGCGCCGAGCGCGAAGAAGACGCTGGACCTCGCCCTGCGCGAGGCCCAGCAGCTGCACCACACCTACATCGGTACGGAACACATCCTGCTCGCCCTGGTCAGGGAAGGTGAGGGTCTGGGCGCCAAGATGCTTGCCGAGCGGATCAATCCGATCAGCAAGATCCGTGCCGCGGTGCTGGCCTCAGTGGAGGGATCGCAGGACGTCGCGGCCGGCCCATGGCCGACCGGCACACCTGCCACCGAGGAGACCGTGTCCACCGCCAGCGCGCTGGCCGGTGGCGCACCGGTCGGCAGCCATCACCTGCTTGAGGCGATGCTGCGGGCGGAGAACAGCATGGCGGCCAGGGTGCTGCGCGAACTCGGGGTCGACCCGAACGCGGTCGCCGCCAAGATCGACGAACTGGATCCGGAGACGACCACGGACGCGAACCCGGAGGAGGCCGCCGCGCGCAAGATGGAAATCCGGCTGGTCGACGACGAGGTGCACCTGATCCTGCGGGACACGGCAACGGTCACGGCCGCCAAAAAGGTCACCGAGCTGACCGGCGGGCCGATCCAGGGCGTCGGGCCGGTCGCCGGCTTGTTCGTCCCGCTCTGGCGGTCGACCAACCAGCTGCTGCTGCAGATCCAGCGCATGCTGGAACCGGAGCCCGAGGACGAGGGCGGATCCGCCGCGAGCAACGTGGCCAAGGCCGTGCGCACGGTGCTCGCGCCCCGGCTCCGCCGGTGAACCGCCTGATCAGCGGGCCGGAAACTGTCGGTGGGACAGGCGAGGACGGGTGCGTGGTGAGCGACGACGCGATGGCGTCGCCGCTAACCGGCGACCAGGGCGTGGTTCACAGGCGGGTTCGTCGCGCCCACCGAGGCGCAGCGCGGCGCCTGGCAGGCCGTCACCGCCGGCCGGCACGCGCTGGTAGTCGCGCCGACCGGCCCCGGCAAGACATCGGCCGCGTTGCTCTGGGCACCGCACCGGCCGGCCACCGACCCGGTGCGGCGGATCCCCCGGCACGCTGCCGGGTGCTGTATGTCTCGCCGCTGAAGGCACTGGCGGTGGACGTCGAGCACAACCTGCGGGCGCCGCTGGCCGACGTCCACACCGGCGACACTCCGGCCACCGAGCGCGGGGCGTGCCTCCGCACCCCGCCGGACGACCCACTCCGGAGTCGCTGCTCCTGCTGCTCAGTTCCACAACTCCCGCCGGCTTGCCGAGCACCTCACCGCCCGGCTGAACGAACTGGTCGCCGAGCCGGCCGGCTGGCCAGGTACCCGGCCGAGGCGATCGGCGAGTCCGGGATCGGGTTCGGCGCCCCGCCGGTGGTGGCCCGCGCGCACCACGGGTCGATCTCCCGCGAGCAGGCAATACGGTGAAACGGAGGCAACCATGACCATCAGCATCGTAGGAGCCGGACTGGGCGGCCTGGCCCTTGCCCGGGTGCTGCACATGAACGGCATCGACGCCGTCGTGTACGAACGGGAACCGTCGCGCGGCGCGCGCGGTCAGGGCGGCATGCTTGATCTGCACTCCGGGACCGGGCAGCGGGCGATGCGCGAGGCCGGCCTGACCGACCAGTTCCACGCGATTGCCCGTCGTGCAGGCCAGGACCTGCGACTTCTCGAGCCGGACGGCACCCTGCTGCTGCAGGAGGATACGCCCGACGACGCCCCGCTCGAGCGACCCGAGGTCGACCGTGCCGATCTGCGCACCCTGCTGCTGGACTCTCTCCCCGAACACGCGGTGCGCTGGGGGTGCGCGTTCGAATCCGCCGACAATGGCCTGCTGCACTTCGCCGACGGCAGCAGTGCGACGTATGACCTGCTGGTCGGCGCCGACGGCGCGAACTCCCGGGTCCGCGCGCTGCTCACCGACGCTCGACCAGCGCACACTGGCCAAAACGTCGTTGAGCTCGGTATTCCCGACATCGATCGCACCCACCCCGACCTCGCGGCGATGGTCGGGCGCGGCAACTACTGGGTACTTGGCAACGGACAATCCCTGTCGGCGCAGCGGAACGGCGACGGCCGCGTACGCGTCTACCTGAGCTTCTACAACACCGCCGAGGACTGGTTCGCGACCAGTGGGATCCCGTTCGGCGACCCACCCGCCGCCCGGGTGCGGCTGATCGACCTGTTCACCGGCTGGGACTCACGGTTCACCGCACTGATCGCAGCCTGCGACGACACGGTCCTGCCGCGGTCGATCACCACTCTCCCGGTCGGCCTGACCTGGCCGTCGACGCCAGACGTCACGCTGCTCGGCGATGCCGCCCACCTGATGCCGCCGGTGGGGCAGGGCGCCAACATGGCGCTGCTCGACGGCGCTCTGCTCGGCCTCGCGCTGGCCGCGCACCCGGACGACTTTCCCGCCGCCGTCAAAGAATACGAACGCGAGATGTTCCAACGCACCAGCGCTGCCGGCCGGCAGTCCGCGCACGTCCAGGAAATCCTGGCGTCGCCGAACGCCAGCCGGCAAATGCTCGCATTCTTCCAACCTGGCTGAATACAACCGAATACGACCAGGCGACCGGCCGATCAAAATCTCACCGTGACGTCGCATACGACATCCTGGCCGCAGCATCTAGGCTTGGCCGGTTCCGAGGGCCTTGCGCAGGAACAGCGTGGCCTGGTCGATGGCTCCACGGGCGGCTTTGGACTGACTGAGCGAGTTGAGCATCATGAAGTCGTGGACTGTGCCGTCGTAGCGCACCGTGGTCACCGGAACGCCGGCTGCTCGGAGCTTGGCGGCGTACGCCTCACCCTCGTCGCGCAGCACATCGGCCTCGTCGACGATCAGCAGGGTTGGCGGCAGACCGGAGAGCTGCTCGACGGTAGCGCGGTTGGGAGACGCGGTGATCTCCGCGCGCTCGTTCGGGTCGGTCGTGTAGGCGTCCCAGAACCACTCCATCAGCTTGCGGCTCAGGTAGTACCCGGTGGCGAACTCGTCGTAGGAACCGGTGTTCATGGCCGCGTCCGTGACCGGGTAGTACATCGACTGCTGTACGAACGTGACGTCACCGCGTTCCTTGGCCATGAGGGCGAGTGCAGCGGTCATGTTTCCGCCGACCGATTCCCCGGCCACCGCCATGCGCTGTGCATCCAGTCCCTTGGACGCTCCCTCGCGGACGATCCACTGCGCGGTGGCGTAACCCTGCTCGATGGCCACGGGGTAGTGGGCCTCGGGCGACGGCGTGTACTCCACGAAAGCCACTGCCGCACGTGCGCCGACCGCCAATTCGCGCACCAGGCGGTCGTGAGTGCCGGCGTTGCCCAGGACCCAGCCACCGCCATGCATGTACAACACGACGGGCAACGTTCCGGTGACGCCCTGCGGCTTGACGATGCGTACCCGTACATCGCCCACCGCGGCCGGTACGGTGACCCACTCCTCGTCGATCGGCAGCTTGTCGACCGGCGCGGCCTGCAGGTCGTCGAGAACCTTGCGCGCTGCGGTCGGATCCAGCTCGTACAGGAAAGGATGCTGCGAGGTTGCCTCGGCGAGCTCCTGTGCCTCTGGCTCAAGAACGATTGAGGCGGTCTGAGCAGCCATGGGAATACTCCCTGGGAAGTCCGTGAAGCGCATGGTGACGAGCGCACGAGGCTGAAGAGCGCCGCGGTGCGCTCGGGCTGTGGGGCGGCCGGTGGAGCCTGCGCCCTGGTTCAAGTCCCCGATGAAGCTGAATCCAGCATAGTCACGCATTCTCCGTCGCTGCATTCCAAGAAAACGCTCGCCCCCGTCCCGTGCACGGGGTGTGCGGCTCGTTGACGGCTCAGTGCCCTCGCCGCCAGTGCCAGCACGGACGAGAATGAGTGAGAGTCGGCGATAGACCACCTGACTTGCGGGTTTGTCAATATGCATGATGTGCGGCGTGAGCGAGCCCCGTGACCACCGCACTGGGTGGTCACGGGGCGCCCGCCTGCGTGGACGGTCTTCACGCCCATGCCGGTGCCCCGCCAAACCGGGATGGTGTTACTGCGGAGTCCAGACCTGGTTGGGTGATGTGCCGCCGCCGTAGCAGTCCCATATCTGCAGGAGCGCGCCGTTGCCGGAGCCGCCGGAATCCAGACACTTTCCGGACTGGGGGTTCGTGATAGTGCCGTTGGTGTTGAAGCGCCATTGCTGGGCACCAGTGCCGTTGCACGACCACAGCTGCACCTTGGCGCCGTTGGCCGTGGAACCGCCGGTCACGTCGAGGCACTTACCCGACTGCGGATTGACGACGGTGCCGCCGGTGCGCGTCCATTTCTGGTTCCAGTCGGTTCCGCAGTCCCACAACTGGACGGCGGTGCCGTCGGCCGTGCCCCAGTCCTTCAGGTCCAGGCAGCGGCCGCTCTGCTGCCCGATGATCGTGCCGGACGTACCGCCACCGCCGCCGGAGCCGCCCGAGTCGTAGGAGAAGGAGTTCACGGCCAGTCCGGGGCCGCCGACCCAGGGTTCAAAGCCGAACTGCACGCTGGTCATGTACCACGCCGACGACAGATAGCCTCGGCTGATCGAGTCGTTGGTGAAGTCCTTGATGTTCACCGTGATCGAGTCGGTGGGCTGCTGGCGGACGTAGGAGACGGTGTTCCAGGCGATGCCGTTGCCCTGGCGGCCGTACCACACATCCCAGTTGGCGCCCTCGATCCAGACCGTGGCGACCTTGGATCCGAACGGTCTGGGTGACCCGGCGTGGTTGGCCCAGATCATCATCTCCTCACCGTTGTTCTGGCCCGAGGGGTTGGGGCTGGTGTCGAACCAGATGTCGTACGCCGCGTCCCACTGCCCGTCAGCGGTGGAGAAGTCCACGCTGGACTGCGGGTTGCCGAACGCCGACACCTGAAGTGGCAGGCCGTTGCCGCTGGAGCAGTTGCCGTAGTGACAGCCGGCGTAGATCGACGGATACGCCGCCGGCGCGCCGCTGGTTCCCACGTCGTGCCAGCCGGTGGTGACCTTGAAGCTGTCGTCCGACACGTCGATGCACTGGCGGATCGTGTCACCCCATTCGTTGTTCTGGACGACGTACTTGCCGCCCGAGACCGTCATGCTGTCGGTCCTGCCGCAGAGGGTGGTGTTCGCGGCCGCCGGCGAAGCGCCGGTCAGGGAAAGGGCGACCAGTAACAGGGAGGCCACGACTGTCGCTACTGCCGCGGCCCCACGGCGCGGCATCAGGTGTGATCTGGTCATCGGAAGCCTTTCGATCGTCGGGTGGTCGGGTGGTCGGGTGGTCGGGTGGTCGGGTGGTGTCTGCGGCACGCGCACGGGACATTGCAGGCACTTGGGAGCGCTCCCATTGTCGGCAGAGCCGACGCCGGGCTCCTTCCGGATATGAATTGAGGGATTCTCGGCCCAAGACGGCCTGTCGGTGCTGCTCCCAGGGGGAAGTCCTGCCCCGAGGGGGTACCAGAACGCGGCGTGCAAGCTCGCCCAGCTTGCTGACGCCGCGACACATGAAGCCAGCGCAGCTGACTGGCTGTCAAGCAGTCTGCGTTCGTTCACTTTGTGAAGGCAGTGGACGTCGCCCTCGGTGCTGTGATGCGAACGGGTCTCTTGTAGAGGCGGCCGGGTAGGGCTAGGGTCCCCTCCCAGATGAGTCACCAGCTAGTAGCTACTAACTAATTCGCCCTGGTAGCCACCGGCAGAGTGCCTGATGAACCCATGAGGGGACGGTGGATGTGATGACGCGTCCTCAAGTAACAGACACAGCGTTGTCCGGGAACGAACGATGACGTCCGAGGAAGGGCCTTGGCGAAGATGCCTGAGGGGGCGCCCGCATATCGGCGTGACCGACCACGACTGCCGGCCGCCGAGCGACGGCGCCAGATCGTCGAGTTTTCCTCCGCGCTGATCGCCGACCGGGGTTTCTGGGGCCTGTCGATGCAGGACGTTGCCGACCGCTGCGGGCTCACGGTTCCCGGTGTGCTGCGCCACGTCGGCTCCAAGACCGGCTTGCTCGTCGCGGTGCTGGAACACCGGGATGTCGAGGACGCCCGATCGCTTCGCGCTCGACTCGGCGTCGGCGAGGACGAGATCCCGGACGAATGGTCCGCCGGTGGCCCCGAGGGAGTCAGTCTGCGGCAGTTGTGTTCGGCGACGATGCGGCGCAATGCGGAGCAGCCGGAGATCGTACGGCTCTTCACCGTGCTGGAGGCCGAGTCGTTGGCACCGAGCCATCCCGCGCACGCCTACTTCGTGAAGCGACAAGAGCAGGCGATATCTGCTTTCGCATCCCTGGCCAGGGACTTCAGCGACCGTCCGGAAGCGCTCGCCCGGCACATCGTGGCGATGATGGACGGCCTGCAGATCCAGTGGTTGCGCGCGCCGCAGAGGTTCGATCTGGTCCGGGAATGGGAGGTCGCCGCCGAGGTGCTGTTCGGCACGTCGGCGGACCTGCCACCGGATTGACGCCGTCGAGTAGTCCTCAGGCTTGTCTACGCCTCCCTCTGGGACCGCTCCGGAGGTGCCGTGCCGTCCGCAGGCCTGGTGTGCCCCGCCGAGCAGGTGCTCGCAGAGTACGTTGTGGCTTCCGCGGAGACGCGCGCCGAGCGGCGTAACCCTGACATGTGAAGGTCACCACCGACATCGGCCCGGAGGATACGGCAGCCGCCGTCGTGCGCGCGGGTGATGATGCGTCCACACAGGCGACGGGCTCGCACCCCCTCGGCCAGCAGGATCCGGCGGACCTGACTGCGACCAATCCGGATGCCCGGCCGCATCGCCTCAGTGGCCGGCGCGTCAAGGGTCCGCTCCGGTCAGGCGACGACGCGTTCATGCCGATCGTCGACCTGATGAGTGGCTGCGGCCTGCGGAATGGCGAGGCGGCTGCGGTGAACCTCAACAACATCGTGGCCGACGACGTGTATCGGATCACCGAGCAGGTCGTCCTCTCGAACGCGCCAGTACGGGCCGCTCAAGCAATGGAAGGCGGGGGACCGCGATGTCCCCCTGCCCGCGCGGGTCAGGGAGACGATCGAGTGGTACGCCGAGAAGTACGGCACGGTCGACGGCTACCTGCTGCGCCAGCCGACCGACCCCCGCAAGCCGTATCCGGGCCACCGTGGACGATCACTCAGAAGCAGCCGTGCGAGTGACTCGGCGCAGCGATGGCCACAGCGGTCCCTGTTCGTCAGCCGTCCTCGACGGTGGGAATCTGGAAGATGTGAACGCCGGGCACGGCTTGGCTGGTGTGCGGCAGCTACGGCAGTCGAGCCACGCGCTGTTGCTGATCCCGATCGTGCTCATCCTGGTGATCACGATGGTGGACCAATTGGTCCCGGAGGACGTCCATCTCGGCCCGCTCCTGGTCATCGCCCCTGCGATCACCGCCTCGTTCGCCGGCCCCAGACTGACGGGGCTGATCGGGTTCCTGGCTGTGGCGGCGCAGGCATACATCGGCTTGCACTTCGGCGTGCTGTTCTCGCGCAATGTGCTGGTGCAGATCCTCGCCCTGGCGGTGCTGTCAGCCCTGATCGTGTTCTTCTGCATGGTGCGCGAGCGACACCAGCGCCAGCTGGCTCAGGTGCGGTCGGTCGCAGAGGCCGCGCAGCACGGCCTGCTGTGGCCGCTGCCGGAGCGGATGGGCTCCTTGCGGATCGCCTGCCTGTATCTGGCCGCCGAGGACGAGGCACAGATCGGCGGTGACCTGTACGCGGCCACCCGCATCGCCGGCGGCGTGCGCATCATGATCGGAGATGTGCGGGGCAAGGGCCTGTCCGCCATCGGTGAAGCCGCTCTCCTGCTCGGAGCCTTCCGCGAGGCCGCCCACCGGCACGCCACTCTCCCCGATCTGGCCGCCACCCTCGAGCAGAGCGTGACCCGCTACCTGGCCGACTTCGAGCCGCCCGCAGAGGTCGGCGAACGCTTTGCCACCACCCTGCTGCTGGAACTCCCCGACGACGACCCCATCATCCGCATGATCAGCTGCGGACACCCCCCTCCCTTGCTGCTCAGCCCCGGTAACGCCCTGACCATCCCCAGCCTGCACCCCGCGCCACCCCTGGGGATCACGGAGACGGGACCGGATGCATACACCATCGACGTGGCTTCCTTCGAGCCTGGCGACACCCTCCTGCTCTACACGGACGGCGTCATCGAAGCCCGCGACGCCGCCGGCCGCTTCTACCCCTTCGAGACCCGGGCCGCCCAGTGGAGCAAGGCCGGCCCCGCATCACTGCTCCACCACATCCAACGCGATCTGCTCGCCCATACCCGCGGACGCCTCAACGACGACGCGGCTCTCGTCGCACTCCACCGCGAGCCCGACAGCCACCGCCGCCACCACCACGGGCGTGCCATCCACTCAAGCGGGTTCGGTCACACCTCCTGAACCAGACGTGAGGGAGGGTGTCGCCACATGCTCCGGCAGGATGGGCGCCGACGCCGTGCCCGGCGCAGAGCCGGGCAGCCGGCTACCGGGCGACCGCCGGGAAGGTGACAGGATCGGCTCCATGAGCACCGAGACGGACTGGGTGTACCGGGTGGACGAGCCGCACGGCTCCGAGGGCTGGCGCCCCTACGGCGACCATCCCGGACGTTGGCGAGGGACCATCACGACCGATGATCCGAAGGAGGACGCCGAGTACGTCGCCGCCCTTGTCGTCACCGACCTGGTGTCCGAGTGGGACCGCAGCGGCGCCGTCCGGAGGCACGTGCGCGTGATCGTCTGGGAGGACGAGGAAGGCGCCGGCGCCGAGGACGCGGCCTTCACGGTCGAGATCCGGCCGGACATCGACGGAGCGTGACGTCGGCGGCGGGATTCGGAATGTGGCGTGCGGCGAGACGCCATCGCCCCAGCTGAGACCATGTGCCCTGGTCGGCAGCCCGACCTGGTAATGATGCTCTGGGGATGGCAGGCGCCACTCCTATGTGTCGAACTGCCTGAGCGAGTTTCGAGAGAGGCGCGTCGGCGAGGGACGGCCGTTATTCCAGCCACATCCCGTCGCGCATGATGACTCTCCCGGATAGTTCTGGCTCGCCGCGCCAAGCGCGCACAGTCCCCGGGACTACGCGTACATACAGAAAGGAACCCTCTTCCACGCGCGGATCCCACCCGAACTTGTCGGCGAACGCCTCCGCTGCGCCTCCGGGCACCTCCTGGTCCGGGAAGCACTCCGCCTCACCTTGGAGGAGCACCACGTCGAAGGTGTCTGGTAGCGACAGGCGCACGCGCGGCTCTTTGCGGACGTTTCGCGCAGTCACGGAGGTGGCGCTGGTGCACATCCACACTGCTCGCCCATCCCACAGGAACCACAGCGGCACCTGGTGCGGCCCGTGATCAGGGTGAGCCGTCGACACCCATACATCCCGCTCGGTAACGAGCCGCTCCAGAGCGTCGCGCACACGCTCCGCCGTCTGGCGACGAATGATTCCTGTGGTCTCCATGAGGACCGACCCTAGCCAAGCAGGCGCGAAGCGCGCCTGAGGCGCAGGACCTACTCCCAGCGACCGATGAACCCCTCAGCTTTTGGCTCGGGGCGACCAACTTCGGTGCTCGGAGTGGCATTCATACGGCCGCGGACATCACGAGGGTCGTCAACGAGCTCATCGACGAGGGCCCTGGGAGATCGACCCGGTGGACCTGGCCACTATCAGCCCCTACATCACCTGCAAGAGCCGCCGCTTCGGTACATGGCACCTGGTCACGGAGCCCCCGGACGGGCGGTCGGGCAACTGCGGCTGGCCGCGTGAGGCGGAGCACACCCTGGTGGGGGGGGGGGGGGGGGTGCCCCCCCCCCCCCCCCCCCCAAGAGCAGCACGAATAAGTCCAGAAGCGGAGGGTGGGTGGA